>WRPG01000001.1:402525-458076 GCA_009773355.1 Limisphaerales bacterium | reverse complement strand
GGGCCGCTCGCGGGCAAAGGCTCGTTCGGGTTCCGGCTCGGCATCCTCGGCACGTTGCGCGATTACCCGGCGCACCACGACCACCGCAACAACCTCTGGCCCGCGCCCGGCGGCGGCTTCAACGCGGGCGTCACGGCGGACGGCGGGCTGTTCGTCGGCGCAATGGCAGACGCGGCGAAGGTGAAGCTCGACCTCGCGGAACGCGAAATTGATCTGCGCCTTGTGGCCGAGGCGAAGGGCGACAGCTCCACGGTCACGCTCACCGCGCTGGACGCGAAGTCCGGCCGGCAGCTCGCGCAGGCCGTCGGCTCCGTGCCCGCCAATCAGCTCGTCGGCAACGTCGCGCTCGTGTGCAACTTCCCCGGCCCCGGCGCGGCCAACGCGAAGGGCAAGGCCAAGGCGAAGGAGAAAGCCGCGCCCGCCGGGCCGAATCCCGGCCTCGGGCAGTTCTGGTTCAGCGACTGGCGCATCAGCGGCAGCAAGGTCGTGGCGGACGAGTCGCACACGTTCGGGCCGATTCTCTGGACCCAATACACCTTGAGCGGCGGCGTGCTGAAGCTTACCGCGCAGATGCCGCCGCTGGGCACGGAGGACGAGCAGACGGTTCGCCTGCAAGTCCAACGCGGCGGCGCGTGGCAGACCGTTGGCGAGGAGAAGATTCACCCGCAGGCGCGCACGGCTACCTTCCGCGTCGCGAAGTGGGATGACACAAAGGACACGGCCTACCGCGTCAGCTACCGGCTCAAGTCCAAGTCCGGCAGCGCCGAGCATCTCTGGCCCGGCACCATCCGCCGCGACCCGGTGGACAGGCCGGAACTCAGCGTCGCGGACCTCTCGTGCAACATCCACTCGGTCTTCCCGAACGTGCCCATCGTCCGCAGCACGGCCAAGCTGAACCCCGACCTGCTGGCGTTCACCGGCGACCAGTTCTACGAGAGCACGGGCGGCTACGGCGTGCAGCGGCAGCCGCTGGAGCCGGCGATTTTGGATTACCTCCGCAAGTGGTTTTTCCACGGCTGGACCTGGCGCGAGTTGATGCGTGACCGGCCGAGCGTCTCGATTCCCGACGACCACGATGTCTATCAGGGCAACCTCTGGGGCGAGGGCGGGGTGGGCCGTGCGACCACGCAGGAAGCCGGCGGCTACGACATGCCGGCCGACTGGGTGAACGTCGTTCATCGCACGCAGACCTCGCATCACCCGGACGCCTATGACCCGAAGCCCGGCGCGCGCGGCACGATGAACTGGTTCGGCGCGATGACTTATGGGCGCGTCAGCTTCGCGCTGCTGGCGGACCGGCAATACAAGTCCGGCCCGGAGGGCAAAGTCCCGCCGACCGGCAGCAACCGCGGTGACCATGTGAAGGACGAGAACTTCGACCCGAAGACCGCCGACGTGCCCGGCCTGCAACTGCTCGGCGCGAAACAGGAGCAGTTCCTCCGCGAGTGGGCGCTGGACTGGCGCGGCGCGGACCTCAAGGCCGTGATTTCGCAGACCATCTTCACCGCGATGGCCACGACGCACGGCGGCGTGGGCCGGCTCGTCGCCGACTACGATACGAACGCGTGGCCGCAGACGGCGCGCAACCGCGCGCTGCGCGAGCTGCGGCGGTGCTTCGCGTTTCACCTCGCCGGAGACCAGCACCTGCCCGCGCTGGTCCACTACGGCATCGAGTCGCATCAGGACGCGGGCGTGGCCTTCGCCGGCCCGGCGGTGAACGTGGGCTACCCGCGCTGGTGGGAACCAAACGCGAAGACCAACCACCGCAAGGAAGGGCAGGGGCTGCTCGGCGACTTCCGCGACAGCTTCGGCCACCCGCTCACGGTGCTCGCAGTCAACAACATGCCCGCCGAGCTGCCCAAGGGTTCCTTGGACAACGTTCACGCCAAGACCAGCGGCCTTGGCCTCGTGCGCTTCCACAAGGCGAAGCGCCAGATCACCATCGAGTGCTGGCCCTACCTCGCCGACGTGACCCAGCCCGGCACGCAGATGCCCGGCTGGCCGCAGACCATTGACGTGCTGGCCAACTACGGTCGCAAGGCCGTCGCGCACCTGCCTGCGCTCAACGTGACGGGCGCGAAGGCTCCCGTTGTGCGGGTGCTCGACGAGGCCGGGAGGGAAGTGCTTTATAGTCTGCGCATCCCGGCCAGCGGCTTCCGCCCGCCGGTTTTCGCGCCGGGCAAATACACGTTGCGCGTGAGCGATCCGGAAACGGGGAAGGCGAAGGAGCTCAAGGGCGTCGCCGCCCCGAGCGGGGCGGCCGCGAGCCTGACGGTGAGCTTGTGACCGCCGCTCAGAGCGTCACGGTCGGGCTGGGCGCGTCTTGCGAAGTGGACTCGATGCGGATGTGCGTTGCGCCCGCGCCGTGCAAGCGGCCGGCAACGGCCGCCATCGCCAGTTCGGGCCGGTTGCAGTCGCGGCTCAGGTGGCCGAGGTAAATCCGCGCCAGCGTGGCGGAGGCGACCTGCTCGGCGACGCTTGCCGCCGCGTCGTTCGACAAGTGCCCGTGCCGGCTGAGGATGCGCTGCTTCGTGCTCCACGGGCGCTTCGTGTCGTCCTGCAGCAGCTTCAAGTCGTGGTTCGCCTCCAGCACGAGCAGGTGTGCGGGGCGGACGCGCTCAAGCACCAGCTTCGTCGCATGGCCGAGGTCGGTGAGGAAACCGATGTTGCCCGCGCGTGTGCGCAACAGGAAGCCGACCGGGTCTTGCGCGTCATGCGGCACGCTGAAGGTGTCCACCGTCACGTCGCCGAGGTCGAAGCTCGCGCCGGTGACGAAGTGCCGCCCCTCGAAGCGCGTTTCGAGCTGCCGCTCCGTGGCCTCCTGGGTGAGGCGGTTGCAATACACCGGGATGCGCAGCTTTGCGGCGAGCACGGTCAGTCCCTGCGTGTGGTCCTGATGCTCGTGGGTGAGCAGGATGCCGGTGAGCGTCTCGGGCGTGCGGCGGATGGACGCGAGCCGCTCGCGGATTTGCCGGCCGCTGAACCCGGCGTCAATGAGCAGACGCACCTCGGGCGTCTCCAGATAGGCGCAGTTGCCGCCGGAACCGCTGCCGAGGATGGTGAACTGAACGGACACGCGGCGACGGTAGGAAGTGCCGGGGAAACGATCAACGTCCAACGCGCATCCCAACCCGTGCCTCGGCAGGGACGGAGGAAGGCGGCTCTGGCTCCGAAAGCGTGTGCGGGCCGGAGCCAGTCGCGCTCCCCCGTTGATCAGCGGGAGGCGCGGCGGGTCACAGTTCACTCGCCCGCCAACGCCCGGCGCAGCCGTTCCGCCCCAGCCGGGGAAAGAATCGCGGTCAGGTGCGTTTCCCCGCTTTCAGTGGTCGTCAGGATGAGCCGCTTGTGTTTCAGCCGGAGGCGCGGCAAGGGGGCGTTGGTTGCCCGCGCGATTTTGGGTTCGATCAGGGTGCCTTCAATCAGGATGGGCAGGCCGTTTTCGTGGCCGGGCGGCTGCCGGTGCCGCCAGAGCCGTCCCAGCACTGAAACATCCGCAACCCAGTGACCGGCCCGGCTGTTTCTGCGCAGCCAGGTGAACGTCTCAAGCTGCCCCTCCAGCCGGTCCAGCTTCGCGGCGTCGCGGCGGGCGGCGGCCAGCGCCACGGCCAGCCGGTGGTTCAGCAGTTTTTCCAGGCAGGCCAGCGCCCGGGCGCTGGGGGGGACGCTCGCCCCGGCAGATTTGCTTGTGGAGCGAGTAGGTGTAGCCCTGGTCGCCAAAGGTGGAGCGTTTCACTCCGAGGAGCGCCAGCAGACGGTGCAGCTCCGCGCCAAAGCGGATGGCTTCCGTCTTCCCGCCGCAGTCGTTCAGGCGGGCTGCTTCGTCCGGCAGCCGGGTTTCTTTCAAGGAAGCGGTCATGCTCGTCCGAAATTCTTTGGGCAATTGTCCGAATTCACATTGGCATTGCCCGGTGTTTTTTGCTACGGAACTGCCCGCAGAATTCTAAGATAACCTGCAAGAAGAGGTTCGCCCCGCGCGAACCCTCCCTTGCCGGGTTGTGCCCGCCGGTTGTTTGGCGGGGACACCAGGGCAGCGCGGATTTTGGGCAAGTCATGAAACAGACCACGGCAATCGCCAATTGGCTGCGGCCCCTCGCCACCAGCGTCGCACGGTGGTGCCCGCCACTGCTGTCACTCCTCGCCGGGGCGCTGCTGCTGGGGCAGCCGCCGGCCGCCCATGCCCAAGGCACCAGCTTCACCTTCCAAGGCCGCCTCACCGACGGCGGCGTGCCGGCCAATGGCCTGTATGACTTTCAGTTCGGCGTGCGCGACGCGCTCACCGCCGGCAACGCGGTCGGCAGCACGCTCACGCTGAATCCCGTGGGCGTCACCAATGGCCTCTTCAACGTCACGCTGGACTTCGGCGCGGGTGTCTTCACCGGCGCGGCCCGCTGGCTGGAAATTGGCGCGCGCACGAATGGCTCCGCCTCCGCCCACACCGTGCTGGCGCCCCGCACGCCGGTCTCGCCGGTGCCTTACGCGGTGCTGGCAAACACCGACGCGCTCGCGGCGCAAATCACCGCGCTGACCACGCAACTGGCGACGTTCTCCAACCACTTCGCCACGAACATCCCGGTGGGTGTCCCGGTCGTCTCGGCGGACGCGTCGGATCCGGCGTTCCTCGGACAGGGGTTGCAGCTTTTCCAGACGGTGCCCGCGCCGCCGTGGGTCAACGGCACTGCCACGGGCGTGCCCTCGGGTCGCTCCGGGCACTCGGCTGTGTGGACCGGCCAGCAGCTCCTCGTGTGGGGCGGTGATCTCGGCGGGGCTTCCTACAGCTCCAGCGGCGGCGCGTATGCCACGGCGTCGGACTCGTGGACGACGTTCAGTTCCTTCCAGGCACCCTCCGCGCGCGCGGGCCACACGGCCGTCTGGACCGGCACGGAGATGGTCGTCTTCGGCGGCTCCGGCGCGGCGGGGCAGGCCACGACGAACAGCAAGTATCACCTCGGCAACGGCGAATGGTCCGCCGTCACCACCAGCGGGATGCCGGCCATGCGCAGCTCGCACGTGGCCCTTTGGACCGGCACGCGCATGGTCGTCTTCGGCGGGCTGAACAACACCGGTCTGCTCGCCGACGGCGGAGCCTACGACCCCACGGGCAACGCGTGGACCGCGCTGCCCACGACCGGCGCTCCGGCGGCCCGGCGGTTCACCACCGCCATCTGGACGGGCACGAACGCCATCATCTGGGGCGGCCAGGGCGACAGCGGTGAACTGGCGACCGGCGCGCGCCTGGAATGCACCGCTGGCGTGCCGCAGTCGTGGACGGCGGTCAGCCCCACCGGCGCGCCTTCGGCTCGCAGCCGGCACACCGCCGTCTGGACAGGCACGAACATGATTGTCTGGGGCGGCCAGCAGAGCGGCGCGTTCCTCGGCAACGGCGCGGCTTACAATCCGGCGACGGACACCTGGACCGCGCTGCCCGGCACGGGCGCACCGGTCGCGCGGGCGAACCACGTCGCCGTCTGGACTGGCACGGAGATGCTCATCTACGGCGGCGAGGACAACACCGGCTCGCTTTCGTCCGGCGCAGCTTACGACCCGGTGAAGAACAAGTGGCGCACCCTCGACACCGCGACCGGCGCGGTGGCCCGCACGCTCTCGACGGCCGTCTGGTCCGGCTCGCAGCTCGTCATCTTCGGCGGGCAGTCCGGCGGCACGCCCATCGCCACGCTGCAGCGCCTCACCCCGCAGCCCGCCTTCTACTTTTTCCGCAAGCCATGAGAACCAAGACCACTTCAATCGGAGTCGCCGGCCAGGCCGTGCTACAAGCTGCGTGTTGCGTGTTGCGTGCCGTGCCTCCGGCCGCCCGCGCGCTGGACACGGAACACGCCACACGGAGCACGCCCTGGACGCTGGCGTTCCTGCTCACTCTCGCGCTCGCGATGTCAGTGCACGCCCAGTGGACCACCCAGTCCATCACGCTCAAGCCCGGCTGGAACGCCGTGTATCTGCATGTGGACGCCACGCACACGAACCTCGACGGCTCCATCACCGGCGACGGGGGCAACCCCATCACGGAGATCTGGCAGTGGCAGCCCATCGTCGCCCCGGGCCGCTTCATCAACAACCCGCAGGTGCCCACGGTGGTGAACAATGACTGGTCTTCCTGGAACCGCACGCCCGCCCTCACCGGCACGCTCACCACGCTCCGGGCCAACAACGCCTACCTCGTCCGCAACGGCGGCGCGGGCAGCTACACCTGGAACATCGTGGGCCGCCCCGTCCCGCCGAACTACTCGTGGACCGCGCAGGGCGTGAACTTCCTCGGGTTCCCCACGCCGCCCGTCAACCCGCCGGTGGTGGACACGTTTCTCAGCCCGGTGCCGGCCTTCCAGAGCCAGGCGGAAATCTTCCACTACCCCGGCAACGAGCTGGCCGGCGCGCCGCCCGCCACCGCGCAGTTGTTCGCGCTGTTCTCCACGCCGCTCAAGCGCGGGCAGGCCTTCTGGATCCGGGCGAACAACCTGCACAACAATTATTTTGGCCCGCTGCAAATCGTCCCACAGGACTCCGAGGGCATCCACTTCGGCGTCGAGCTGGGCCAATACAGCCTGCGCGTGCGCAACCTCACCGCCGGCACCATCCGGGTGACGAATTCGCTCGTCGCCTCCGCCACGCCGCCGCCGCAGGGCACGCCCATCGTGGCCACGGTCCCGTTGCTCCTGCGCGGCGCGATCAACGCCTCCAACCAGAGCTTCACCTTCACCGACTTCTCCACGCCGCAGGTCATCACCCTCGCGCCCGCCGGCACGCCCGGTTCCGACGCGGAGCTGGTCATCGGCCTCAACCGCGCCGCGATGACCAACGCGCCGAACCAGCCCGGCGATTTCTATGCCGGCATCTTCCGCCTGAACGACTCGCTGGGCTACACGCAGCTCGAACTTCCCGTCACCGCCGTCAAGACCTCCAATCGCGGCCTGTGGATCGGCAACGCCTCCGTCAACCAGGTCCGCCATTATCTCAAGGCCTACCAGAAGGACGCCGCCGGGCAGCCGGTCGTCGGCCCGCTCACCACCAACGGCGCGCCCTTCGTCATCACCGGCATTGACACCTCGTGGGGCGCGGTGCCCTCGCCGTTCAACCTCCGGCTGATCCTGCACAGCGACACCAACGACGTCGTCCGGCTCCTCCAGCG
Organism: Limisphaerales bacterium; assembly: GCA_009773355.1. Taxonomy (GTDB): domain Bacteria; phylum Verrucomicrobiota; class Verrucomicrobiia; order Limisphaerales; family SXTU01; genus SXTU01. The sequence continues at coordinate 450,938 of WRPG01000001.1, read as the reverse complement.
CGTCTATAACGGCTGGGACCGCGGCACCAACGCCGCCCTCACGCTGACCGAGCAGCAGCTCGACCCCACCCGCCTCGCCTCCGCCCGCCGCATCAGCGCGGCGCACCTGCCCTGGTCGCCGAACAACACCACCTGGACCGGCGTGGGCGCGTTCCAGACCGGGCGCAGCCTGACCAACACCATCGTCCTGAACTACAACGACCACGCCTCGAACCCCTTCCTCCACACCTACCACCCGGACCACGACAACCTCAACGCGCTGTTCAACGGCGTGCAGCCCGTCGGGGTCGAGTCGCTCGGCGTGAAACGGGAGATGATCCTGACCTTCACGGAGCCGTCCGTGGAATACAACAGCCTCACCTCCGGCAGCACGCGCGTGACGGGCAGCTACGAGGAGACCATCTCGTTCATCGGCCGCGCCTACGTGCTCGGCGCGGTGACGACCAATGAGACGCGCACCGTCTCCACGCGCGGCACCTTCATCCTCAACCGCATCAGCACCATTGACCACCTCAGCGTGCCCTGACGCATGAACCGCGCGAACTTTCACCGACCTATGGAAACGTATCTCCTTCCCACCGCCCGTCGGGGCGGCTGCAATTCGCCGGAGCGCAGGTGTCCCACCTGCGCGTTGCTGTTGGGCCTCATCGCGCAGGTTGGACACCTGCGCTCCACCACGCGGACGCATGGTCTGCTGCTCGCGTTGCTGGCGGCAGCGACGCTCACCGCCTCCGCTGCCGACCAGTTCCCGCCGGGCCGCCTCACCTTCCAGGGCCACCTCACCGATGCCGCCGGCGTGCCGCTCGGGCAGACGGCAACGACGAACGTGCAGGTGCAATTCCGCCTCTGGCGCAGCGCGGCCGGGACCACGCCAGGCGACTTGGTCTGGGCGGAAAAGCAGACCGTGAAGGTCACGCGCGGCTTCTTCAACGCGCTGCTCGGCGCGGGCAACGCCACCGGCGTCGCGGGTGAGTTCTTCACCAACAACCTTGCCAGCCTCTTCCTCGGTTCGGACGCCTCCGACCGCTTCCTCGGCATCACGGTCGTGGGGCAGGGCGCGGAGATTGCGCCGCGCATGCAGTTCCTGTCCTCGCCGTTCGCGCACCTCGCGCGCACCACGGCGAACCTGCTCAACAACAGCGGCCAGCCCGTCTTCAACACCGCGCCCGGCGCGGTCGGCGTCAACACGCCCGGTGCGCCCGGCGCGACGCTCGACGTGGGCGGCACCGCGAAGGCCACCGCGCTAATCGGCGATGGCTCGGGCCTCACCGGCGTGCCCGTGCAGGCGGCGAATGTCACCGGCACCTTCGACGCCTCGCGCCTCGCGGACGCCACGGTGACGGGCGCGAAGTTCGCCACGAACTCCATCGCCGCGTCGCTCGTGGCGAACCAGGCCGTCACCGCCGCCAAGCTCGCGCCGGACGCCGCCCTCGCCCTCGCCGCGCAGGCCGGCGGCGTGCCCAACGGCGGCGTCATTGTCTCCACCAAGAAGCTCGACCCCGTGCTGCACAACATGGGCTACGTCAACATCGGCCGCGCGAACTTCGACGGCCCCAAGTGGACCATCCGTGCCACGAAGGACACGCCCAACGCGCCCGTGTCGCGCATCAACAGCATCGGCGGCAGCGACCATCGCGCCGCCGCCACGATTTGGACCGGCAGCAAATGGATCCTGTATTCGGGAGATTCCATCGTTGGTGGCTACGCCACGGATGGAGGTATCTTCGACCCGGCGCTCAACTCATGGACACCCATTTCCACCGTCGGCGCGCCGACCCCGCGCAACGAGATCAACTTCATCTGGACCGGCACGAAGGGCCTTTTTTGGGGCGGCCACGATGGTAATCCCTACGCTGATGGCAGGATTTACGACCCCGTTGCGAACACTTGGTCGCCCATGGGCACCGTGAACGAGCCGCAGGCGCGCAACCGGCACCGCAGCGTGTGGACCGGCTCCGAGCTGTTCGTCTGGGGCGGCGAACTGGTGAACAACATCAACAACAACCCCAACAACGGCGGCCTCTACAGCCTCGCGACCAATGGCTGGCGCGCGCTGCCCGCCGCGCCCATCGCGGGCCGGCGTGACTACAACGCCTTCTGGACTGGCACCGAGGTTCTCGTCTGGGGCGGCGTGGCGGCAGGGGTCTACCAGCGGGACGGGGCGCTTTACAACCCAGTCAGCAACACTTGGCGTTCCATGAGCAGTTTCAGCGCGCCTTCTGCACGCGAGGGGGCAGCCGCAGTATGGACTGGCACGGAGTTGATCGTGTGGGGTGGGTTTGGTGGCGGGTGGAACACCGATGGCGGCCGTTATGACGTGGCCTCGGACACCTGGATTCCGTTCAACACTGCAAACTTCAATCAAGGGATTGAAGGCGCGGCCTTTTGGAGCGGTTCCAAAGCCTATTTTCTCCAGGGCCGGAACAGCAGTGGCTATCCCAACGATGGCGGTAACACCAGTGGCTTCAGCTTCGACCCCGCCAACAACAAATTCGACTACATCCCGGCCGCCCCCATCACCCAGACGTGGATGCCGTTCACCTGGACCGGCACCGAGCTGCTGACCTTCGCCACCTTCCGCGACGGCAACGACCGCACGGTGCTCTCCTTCAAGCCCGAGACGGAAAGTTATTTCTACGCCAAGACCACCCCGCCCACCGACAACTGGACCATCCGCGCCACCAAGGACACGCCCAACGCACCGCTGCCGAGTGTTTTCGACTACAGTGGCACGCCGCACCGGTCGGTCTGGACGGGCTCAAAGTGGCTGGTCTGGGGGGGGATTGCCGCTCCTTACATCAGCCCTTTTATCGCTTTGAACACTGGTGCCGCCTTCGACCCGGCGAACAACAGTTGGCAGCCGATGTCGCCGACCAACGCGCCCAGCCCGCGCACTCAGTTCTCCGCAGTGTGGGCGGGCGACCAGGCCATCTACTGGGGCGGCTACACCAACAACTTCATCGGCGACGGGAAGCGCTACTTCCCGGCGAACAACACTTGGAGCAACATCACCGCCACCGGCGCGCTGTCGGCCCGCTGCCGGCACACGGCGGTCTGGACCGGCACGGAGATGCTCGTTTGGGGCGGGGCCATCGCCACCGGCATGACCGTGACCAACAACGGGGCGCGCTACAACCCGGCGACCGACACTTGGACCGCGATGGCCGCCGTGCCCGTGGGCTTCACCAACCGGGCTGACCACCTCGCCGTCTGGACCGGCACGGAGATGCTGGTCTGGGGTGGCACCACCAATGCCAGCATTTTTGGCACACCGCGCGCAGACGGCGCGCGCTACAACCCCACCAGTAACACTTGGACGCCGATGAGTTCAGTCAACGCGCCGGTTGGCCGCGGCTTGGCCCTCGCTGTCTGGACGGGCACGGAGATGATTGTCTGGGGCGGCTACCTCGGCCACACCAACCTCAGTTCCGACCTCAACACCGGCGGACGCTACAACCCCGCGACCGACACATGGACCACCTTCAACACCGGCCAATATACTTGGTCGCAGGAAGCCACCGCCGTGTGGACCGGCTCCAAGGTCATCTGGGCCGGCGGCATCAACGCGGTCGGGATGGTCAATCGCAGCGGCAAAGGGGGCATCACCTACGATCCCGTCACCGGCATCGTGGGCACATTGCCCGTTGCGCCTATCCAGCAGCGCAACATGCCCTTCACCTGGACCGGCACCCAGCTCCTCACCTTCGGTTCGTGGGAGGATGCCCTCGACCGCACTGTGCTCTCCTACCAGCCCTGACGCGCCATGAACTTCCCGCAACCCCGTCCGAACATGAGCAACGAATTCACCAAACCGTCTTGGACTGCGGTGGCAGAGCGCAGCGGCGACACCGCTTTGGTTTCCCGCAGAGCGGAACGCGCGCCAGGCAACGGAGTCGCGAAGCGTCTGGACTGCGGTGGCTTTAGCACCGCTTTTGGAGGCGTTCCTGTGGCCAGCACGGTTCCCACAGCGGCGCTGAAGCGTCCGCACTCCAGACGCTCCGCGCAGACTCCTGCCCTTGGCGATGCCGGCCAGCCGTCTGAGTTCGTTGCCGCTCTCCCTCACCCCGAAGCTGGTAGGGCGCGTCTGTCCCAGCGCGCCGGTTGGGTGTCCGAATGGTTCAGCGGCGCGCTGGGGACAGACGCGCCCTACCAGGAGCGCGGGCGTCCCGCCCGCAGCGGCCACCCCGGCACAGAATGGCTTCGGACATCCGCCTGCCTCTCTGCGCAAGTTGCGGCTGCGGCCCGGAGGGCCGCGCTCCTTGCCGTGTTCCTCACCCTCACCCTCCCCGCCTTCGCCGCCACGCCCACGCCTCCCGGCAAGATGGCCTTCCAGGGCTTCCTCTCGGACGCCGCCGGCCAGCCGCTCGGCCTCGCCAGTCCGCTCAAGACCAACCTCACCTTCCGCATCTACCGCAACGCCACCGGCACCACGTCCGGCGACATCGTCTGGGCCGAGTCGCAGACCGTCGTCGTGGAGCAGGGGCAATACACCGTGCTGCTGGGCGGCGGCGCGTCGGTGGGCGCGGAGCCGTTCACCAACCACCTCGCCACCGTCTTCACCGGCGCGGACGCCTCGGACCGCTTCCTCGGCGTGACGGTGGGCACGGGCGCGGAGCTTCGCCCGCGCATCCAGTTCTTCGCGTCGCCCTTCGCGCAGTTCAGCGGTGCGGCCACGATGCTCGTGGGCGCGGGCGGCACGTCCCTCGTCAATGCCTCCGGCACGAACCTCGGCGTGAACCTCACCAACACGCCGGCCTTCCCGCTGGAAATCTCCGGCACGCTCAAGGCCACCAACTTCGTCGGCAGCGGCGCGCAGCTCACGGGCGTCTCCGTCTCGGCAGTGCGGCTCACCGGCACCATCACGGCGGCGCAGATCACGGACGGCGCGCTCACGGGCGCGAAGCTCGCCGCGCCGCTCACCACGGCGGAGCTGGCGGACGGCTCCGTCGGCTCTTCGGCCATCAGCGCCAACGCGGTCAACACATTGGCGGCCACGGTCGGCGGCGTCGGCTCCGGCGCCATCGTGGTCTCGACCAACGCGAACAACCCGACACTCACCGCACTGGGCTTCGTGAACCTCGGCCCGGCCACGCTGGACGGCGACACCTACCAGGTTAAGGCGTTCGTCGGCGCGCCCAATGCGCCGGGCGTGCGCTTCGCCATTGCTGGGAGCGGCGAATCACAGGCCCGCCAGTCGGCGTGGACGGGCAGCAAGTGGATCATCTGGGGTGGCACCACGGCGGGGGCCACGGCCAACTACAACGATGGCCGCATCTTCGACCCGGCGCTGGGGACTTGGTCGGTGATGTCGAGCGTCAATGCCCCAAGTGCACGCCGTGAGATGCAAACCGCTTGGACAGGCAGCAAGGTCATTGTTTGGGGCGGGTTTAGCAGCGTCACGCTGGGCGACGGCAAGCTTTATGACCCGGCCACGGACAAATGGTCGAACATGGCCGCGATCACCCTGCCGGGATACACGGACAATCGCACCCGCTTCGCCAGCATCTGGACCGGCACCGAGTTCATCGTTTGGGGCGGGACGTCAGGAGGGATCTCGTGGAATGATGGAGCGGCTTACAATCCCAGCACGGACACTTGGCGTTTGCTAGCTGCCAGTCCACTTGCGGGCCGTCATGATCCCTGCGCTGTCTGGACTGGAACGGAGATGATCATTCAGGGCGGTGTCAACACGGGTAGCACCTATTTCGACGATGGTGCCCGCTACAACCCGGCGACCGACACCTGGACACCGATACCGTTCCACCCCAACGGCAAGGCGAATTTCCAAGGTGCCGTCTGGACCGGCACGGAGATGATCATCTACGGCGGCTATGACGGCGGCAACGTGCATGGCGGCGCGCGCTACAACCCGGTCAGCAACACTTGGAAACTCATCAGCCCCGGCACCGCCACCCTCTCGGCGCGCTACCGCCCGCTCGTGGCGTGGACGGGCCACGAGATGATCATCTGGGGCGGCGGCAACGGGGCCACCGGCCTGAGTGATGGTGTGCGCTACAACCCCGTGACGGACACCTGGACGCCCTTGGCGACGGGCAACAACTTCGTTGGCACCAACCCCGGCGGCGGCGGCCGCCTGCACGACATCTTCTACACCTGGACCGGCAGCGAGTTCATGTGGATGGGCTTCTGGAACGACGGCGGCAACAACGCCGTCTATTCCTACCGCCCGCCCCGCCCCGCCTACCTCTACGCCAAGCCGTGAACTGTTATCCAAGCGCGACCATGAAACGAACCTCTTCAAACCTCCCCCCATACCGGGTCGGCGGCGTCCTGCAATGGCAGCCTGATGGGGCCGGGTGGAACGGCCAACCTGGCCGTGCTCGGCGGCAACCTGCCGCCGAGCTTCGGCACTGCCCGCTCTCGAATTGTTTGGAGTTTTCCCGGCGCAGCACGAGCGGCGAGCGGGTCGCTCGCCGCAACGGGCCGGTGGCCCGTTCCACCCGGATCAGCCCGTCGCCGCTCGGGTTCCTCGCCGCGCTCCTGCTCGCCTTCACCCTCCCCGCCCTCGCCGCAGACTCCCTTCCGCCCGGCCGCATCAGCTACCAGGGCTTCCTCACGGACACCGCCGGCATCCCGCTCGGTGCGGCGGCTCCGGTGAACGCCACCGTCACCTTCCGCATCTACCGCAGCGCCGGCGGCACCACGGCGGCGGATGTCGTCTGGGCAGAGACGCAGATCGTCACGGTGGATCGCGGCCACTACAGCGTCACGCTCGGCAGCGGCAGCCCTACGGGTCAGGCCACGGATGCCGGCAAGTTCACGAACAACCTCACCGGCGTCTTCCTCGGGCCGGATGTCTCGGAGCGCTACCTGGGAGTGCGTCTGGGCGGCGGTGCGGAGCTTTCGCCGCGCGTGCAGTTCATGGCCAGCCCGTTTGTCCACGCCAGCCGCGCGGCGGCGGGGTTGACGGGACCGGACGGCAACCTGCTCATCCGCGTCGGCCCGGCGGGGCTGGGCGTGAACCTGACGAACAACCCGACCGCCACGGTGGACGTGGGCGGCACGGTGCGCGCGACGGCCTTCCAAGGCAGCGGCACGGGCCTCTCGAACGTGACCACGACGGTGGCGAGCCTCGTGGGCACGCTCTCCGGCGCGCAGATCGCGGACGGCGCGATCACGGTGGCCAAGCTCGTGCCCGGCACGGTGCCCGGCAGCGCGCTGGCCAACGGCTCGCTGGAGACCAACAAGCTGACCAGCGACGCGCTCAATCTGATCCTGAGCCAGGCCGGCGGCGTGGGCGCGGGCGGCGGGGTGTTCTCGCTGAGTCCAACCAACGCGTCGCTCACGAGCCTAGGCTTCGTGAACGTGGGCAGCCGTCGCATCGGCGGCGACCGCTGGACGGTGAAGGCGAGCGAAGTGACGCCCAACGCACCGGTGAACCGGAATTACAATCAGGGCAGTGCCGACATGCGGGCGCAGGAGACCTGTTGGACCGGCACGAAATGGATTGTTTGGGGTGGCTTGAACGCGAATGAGAGCACCTTCCTCGGAACCGGAGCGATGTTTGATCCCGTGCTGAACACTTGGACGCCCATTTCGACGCAGAACGCGCCATCCGCCCGGCATGAATTCCAGTGCATCTGGCTGGGTGACCGGATGTGGCTCTACGGTGGCTACAACGGCGGAGATCGCGGCCCGAATGGGACAGGGAACGGCTTTTTTTACAACCCGACCACCGACCAGTGGACCAGCATCAATTCGGCCAACAGCGCGGGTGCCCGAGCGCGGTTTAGCGCGTGTTGGACCGGCACGGAGATCATCGTCTTTGGCGGTTTTGGCAGCTCGACCTGGGTGAACACCGGCGCGCGCTACAACCCGGCGACGGACACGTGGCGCTCGATGGCTTCCAACCCGCAGCGCGGCGGCTTCGGCGACCACTGCTTCGCGTGGACGGGGACGGAGATGATCATCGCTGGCGGGCACGATACGGTCACCGCCACCACCGGCATCAACAAGGCGGCGCGCTACAACCCGGTGCTGGACAACTGGACCCCGATGCCGGACATCCCGTTCAGCTTTGCTGGATCGAGCTCCGCGTGGACGGGCACGGAGTATCTCTACGGCTTCGGTCATGGCAGCTCGGACATGCGGTATGCCCGCTACAGCCCGGTGTCCAACACCTGGAGCGCCATTCAGACCGCCAAGCCCGGACTCCCGAACGACGGCACCGGCAAGGTGTATCATCAGGCCGCTTGGACGGGCACGGAGTGGCTCATCGTCGGCGGCTGGGATGGCAGCAGCGTCCGCGGCGAGTGTGCCCGCTTCAATCCGGCGACCAGCAAGTGGACGCGTATGCCCAACGTGCCCAAGCAAACCCCTCACCAGCCCTTCACCTGGACTGGCAAGGAGCTTCTCATTTTCAGTGGCTGGCTCCCCGACACCGACCAGTCGGTCATCAGCTACCAGCCGCCCATCGAGGCCTACCAATACGTGAAGCAATGACGCGCCGGAACGAACAATTGAACCCCGGTAGCAGCCGACGTAAGAAGGCTCTGTTGCCAATGCGGAACGCGGAATGCGGAACGCGGAACGACAGCCAGAGCCTCCTCACGTCGGCGGCTACCCGCGAAGGCGCTGCTGGACGCGCACTGGGCCACGGCGTCGCGGAGCGTCTGGACTGCGGTGGCTTCAGCACCGCTTTTGGAGGCGTCCCTGTGGTCAGCACGGTTCGGACAGCGGCGCTGAAGCGTCCGCACTCCAGACGCTTCGCGCAGATGCCTGCCATCGGCGATGTCGGCCAGCCGTCTGAGTTCGTGGCCGTCCCGGAGCGCGGGCGTCCCGCCCGCAGCGGCCACCCCGACACCGAAATGCCTCGGGCATCTGTCCGCCCCGCTGCGCAAGTTGCCGCTGCGGCCCGGAGGGCCGCGCTCCTCATCGCGTTGCTCGCCCTCGCCCTGCCCGCCTTCGCCGCCTCCGTGGGCGAGTTGGTGGATGACCGGCTCGCGGTCGAGCGGGTTTATTACGCGAAGCAGGTCGGGGCCAAGGCTCCGTTCGAGCAGGCCGTGTCGCGCTCGGTCATCGAGCGGCGCGTGCAGCAGGAACTGCTCAAGGAGCGCGTGCTCAAGAATGTCTATCGCCTCGAAATCACCCCGAAGCTCGTGGCGGAGGAAGTCGCGCGCATCGAGCGTTCCACGATGGCGGGCGACATGCTCGCGCAGATCAAGCTGTCGCTGGCGAACAACCCCGAGCGCTTCGCCCGCAGCGTGGCCAAGCCGCTGGTGGTGGACCGCGTGCTGCGCGCCCGCTTCGAGGCGGACGCGGCGCAGCAGGCCGGCAAGCGCGCTGAGGCGGAGAAACTGCGGGCGCAGTTGCTCGCGGCGAAGGCGGACGAGCGCGCCGCCTTGCTCAAGAGCCGCAACGATGTGCGCGAGGTGACGTGGCAGCTCGGCGCGAAGCCCAAGACGGACCTTGCCTCCGCGCGCCCGTCGCTCGGAGCGGCAATGCCCAAGGCGTATTTCTCCGACCTGCACGCCGACATGCAGAAGGTGCTCGCCGCGCAGTTGCAGAAGCCCGGCGACGTGAGCGCGGTCTTCGGCTCGGACGAGAGCTTCACCCTTTACGTGGCCGCCAGCCGCACCGGCGAAGCGCTCACGGTGCAGGCCGTGGAGATTTCGCGGCTGAGTTTCGATGACTGGCTGACCGCGCAGGCGCGGACAAATCCATGAACCTCGAGGCCACATTCAACGCAAAGACGCAAAGGCGCAGAGACGCAGTTTGGACTGCGGCGGGAAGCGAAGCGCCACGCCGCTTTTCCATTCTGCGGAGCAGTCGTCGCGCGGCGGAAGGCTTCCGCTCCGCGGGAAACCAAAGCGGTGTCGCCGCTGCGCTCTGCCACCGCAGTCCAAGAAGCTCCCAGTTCTTTGCGTCCCTGCGTCTTTGCGCCCTTGCGTCAAATTTCTGCCACCGGAGTTCGCCGACCCTTTCCACCGCTCTCAAACCGTTATGAAACACCTGAACCGCCTCCTCTCTGGCGTGACCGCGCTGCTGGCCTTTGCGGCCGTGGCGCGGGGACAGTCGCTCTCGGACGTGCCGTCCGCGCTGCTCCATGTCACCACGAACGACTTCCAGCGCGGCGTCAACCTCCAGTCGCAACGCGGCGTGCCGCTCTCCGGCACCGTCGGCACGCCCGCCGGCTCGGATGGTCGCATCCCGCTCGGCCAGCCCACGGCCACGCCCGGCCAGTTCCAGGGCATCGTGAGCTACGGTGCGGTGACGGTGGCTGCGAATCCGGCGGCACTCGGCGCGGGCAGCTTTGCGGCGAACGCGGACGCGATTGATTTCCCCCGCGCGAAGGACGGCGCAACGGTGAAGCTCATCCTGCGTGCGCAGGCCGGCGCGTATTGGGTCAGCCAGGAATCCTCGCTGCTCTTCGGGGCCGTCGTCCCGCCGCCGGACACGGACCTCGATGGCAACACTCTCACCGGCGCGGCGCTGACGAGCTACTGGGCGGCGGAGCCGTTCAGCACGAACAACCACGCGGGCGCGGCCTACTACTACAGCCCGCACGCGGGCAAGGTCTTCGCCATCCAGCCGGGCGACGTGCGCGTCGTCTGGCGGCGCAGCGCGGCGCTCGCCGGCCAGCCGGCGGACTTCGCGGGCAACGAGAACGTGAAGTATGCGTTCCTCGGCGGGCTGTATTACCAGTTGCTGCCCACGCAGCAGACGGCCTCGGAAGGCGCGGTCAAGCTGACCCGCAAGCTGTATTGGACCGAGGGCATCTTCCTGACCACCGGCCAGCGCGTCGCCGTGCCGCCGGCGGTGGTGAAGGACCTCCGGTTCGGCTACAACGCGACCTTCCCGCAGTATGTGGCGAGCAACGAGGTGTTCGCGGCCAGCGGTTCTTCCAGTCCGCTGGGGACGAATTCGGTGCTGCTCGACACGCGCACGGTCTGGGCGGAGAACGGCTACATCAACGCCAACAACAAGGAGGGCCGCCTGTTTGTGGAGCTGCTGGGCAACTCGCTGACCAACGGCGCGCGTGAGCACCTCGGCTACGAGCTGGTGGACGTGACGCGCGAGCCGCTCGTCGAGGACGTGACCACCGAGCTGGGCGAGCGGCTCACGGCCTATCCGAACAACTCGCCCTCGGATGCCAGCCTGCGGCCTGCGCCGATCATCAACCTGACCGGGCCGAACTACGTGTATCAGCGGTATGTCGGAACCGACGGCGCGCTGGAGCTGTATGCCACACGCGTGACGCCGGAACTGAATTCCTCCAAGGCCCACTGGCTGGAGCAGGGCATCGCCGGCCTCTGGTGGCCGGCCCGGTTCGTCCGTTACAAGCAGGTCTGGCCGGCGGACGTGGCGCGCTACAGCCACTACGTGCGCCCAACGGTCAGCGACGAGCCGTCCGCTCAGGCCACGGCGGTCACCGTGCCGGTGGAGAACTCGCCGACCATCGAATACGAGGATCCCAGCGACATCATCCGCTCCAAGCTGACGGCGGACCTGAAATTTTACACGTATCTCGATTCCAGCCACCCGGCGCTGCGGACGTTGATCCGCTACACCTCGGGCGACCGCGTCGCCTTCGAGCGCGTCTTCTCCTGGCTGGATGTGAATTTGCGGACGACGAACTTCGCCGGCTCGGTGGCGACGGAGTTGTCCGCGTGGAACGCGGGCAGCGGCGCGTTCAACTTCACCGACCCGGTGAAGGCGCCGCGCGTGGTGAACACCACCGCGTGGGTCGGCCAGCGGCTGACGGCGCCCGCGGGCGAGGCCACGACCATCACCATCGCCCCGGATGGCGAGCCGGCGGCGAACGCCACGGCGGTCTATCTCGCCGGCTTCGTGCGGACGAACCAGGGCACGGGCTTCAGCGTGACCGCCTACAAGGATCCCTTCGTGAACGGCTTCTCCGAGGCTTCCTCGGGGGCGATCATTCCCATCACGGCCAGCAACAACAACGCGAACCTCGAGGTCTGGTGGTATCGCGGCAACCAGCCCGACGAGGTGAACGGCTTCGTGAAGACCTACTGGCCCTCGACCATCGCGCGCCACACGGTCCTCTGGCCGACCAACCACCCGCTCGCCCGTGAAATCATCCTCGCCAGCAACGCCGGCAGCGAGGCGCTGACCAGCCTCGAAGCCAAGGGCGCGCTGTATTTCCAGAACGACCCCGGCCAGCCCGGCTACAATCCGAACGAGGAGCATGCGCTGCTGCAAGGCGGCCAGGCGTGGGCGTTGCGGGATGACCTGAACGTCACCAACAGCGCGGGCTATTCCTCGCATCCCTACGTGCTGCTGGAATACACCGACGCGGACGGCCGTCCGAGCATGACGGCGTTCCGCGTGCTGCGCGAAAAGGACAGCGTGGTCTTTGATTACACGCGCTCCGCCGGCACCATCCTGCAGGCGCCGATGCCGCTGCCCCTGCTCGAACGGCCGCTCGGCAGCAAGATCATCGGCACGCCGCCGCGCAGCCTGAACGCGGAGGTGAAGAATGAAATCGTCTCCGCCGCCGCGATCACGGAGGCGGACGGGATTTCGCACGCCACGATCACCACCACGCGGCGGCATTTCTTCCAGCCTTACGAGCTGCTGGCCTTGCAGAACGTCAGCCCGCTCACGACCAAATGGTTCTACGGCACCAACGCGACCGGCACGTCCGCGCAGCTCGGTGGCGTGGTTTCCGCCGCCCGGCCCGTGGCGCTGGGCATCTGGACGGCCTCGGCCCAGCCGGGGGACTTGACGAAGTATCGCTTCCGCGTGACGACCGCCGCCGGCCTGGCCGCGAACGCCCCGGTGCTGCTGGCGAATGCCACGCTGCGGACCAACTGGCTGGCGACCATCGCGGCCACCGGCACGGTGTCCGGCGACACCTTCGTGGAGATTCAGTTCACCGGGAACGCGCCGGCGGACACGCAAAGCGGCGCGGTGCTCGTCGTGCCTGAGAGCGGTCTGGCGGGCGGCGCCTTCACCGCGTGGCGGCTGGCCTACGAGCCGTTGCCGGAAGCCATCGCGGACGCCGCCGCGCGCGACCGCTTCGCGAGCTTCACCTATCAGGACCGCAAGGGCGACGTGTGGTTCTATCGCGGCCCGCACCAGCCGGGCGCCAACGGCAAGATGGTGATGCAGTTCTACTACAAGACCCTCGAGGGCTTTTACTTCCCCTCGCTGCCGTTCGCCTCCCAACCCGCCGTGGGCATCATCACGCCCTACCTGCGCTCGCGGAATCCCGATGGAACCTTTGTGGGTGATGCCATCTACGGTGACTTGAACGGCGACAACACCGGCGACGGCAACTCGCTGGGCATCGCCTATCGCCCGGTCTGGCCGGAGAGCACCCCGGTGCTGATGATGGCGGAGTCGTTGACGCTGCCCAAGCGCGGCCTGCCCTCGGTGCGCGGCCAGACCAGCATCAACCTGCTTTACCAGCAGCCGCAGGTGACGGGCGGGCTGACCGTCCGCGCGGCGGTGCTGCACGATCCGACCCGCGAGAAGCAGTTCAAACTGCCGGCCAAGAACACGGCGGGCGCGCTCAACCGGCTGCCGGACTCGCTGCGCACCAGCGCCTACCAGGGGCTGACCTTCTTCCCGAACCTGCCGCCGCATCTCGTCGAGCGGTTCTTCTACGACCCGAACCGGGGCGTGAACGGCGCGCTCGTGCTGCGCGGGCAGTTCAAGCAGGAGGTCGTGGGCGACAATTACCTGCTGCTGAACGTCCTCGGCCCGCAGGACGCGGAGGCGTTGCGCGGCCTGTGCATCGGCAGCGATCCGCTGAAGTCGTATTGGGACAGCGCCATCAACAGCGGACTCGTCGCGACGATGGAGAAGTTCGTCGAAGACCCGGGCCGCCCCGGCACGTTCAAGGTGGGCGGCTCCGAGACCGTCGGCCCCGGCGTGCTGGCGGAGGCCAAGGACCAGGACGTGGCCGTGGACTCGTATGCGCTCACCGCAACCGGGCCGGGCGTCGGCTACGTGACGATGGTCATGGGCGACGGGTTCGCCTTCACGCCGACCGCCGAGCCGGTGAGCGTGCAGATCATCCAGGTCGTGGACACGCTCTATCCGGGCCAGCTCAAGATCGTGAAGCCGTCGAATCCGTTGAGCGAGATGCTCACGCTCCAGCAGGTGGTGGACCTCGGCGGCAAGACCGATGACTTTGACTTTGAGTGGCTGATCGCCGCGCCGGTGCAGGGCGTGCCGCCCACGGTGTATCAGAACACCCGCCGGCTGCTGCTCGGGGATGGAACGTGGAGCCACCTGCGCTTCCCACTGGCGACGGACCAGCCCGCGACCGTGCACTTCACCGACCCCGCGCGGGTGGTGGCCGAGGTGACCACGGCGGTGACGCCCGTGGCCTTGGTTCCGTTCGTCACGGTGGCGACCAATGACGACAAGCTGAGTTTCGTCCTGACGCCGGGCCAGCGGCACACGATGACCGTGGGCGCACCGCTGATCGTGCGTTCACCGGCGGGCAGCGAGTTCACCGCCACCGTCACGAGCGTGACGGGAACGACCTACCAATCCCAGCCGGCCACGAACCTCGTGGTGGCGCTCGACGCGGACCAGGAGAATGTCCCGGCCTCGCTCGCGGTGCTGCAACTCTACGAGCGCTCCGTGGCGGGCCAGCCGCAGAGCATCGTGTTCCGCGAGTTCACCGTGAGCGAGGGCAGCGACTACTCGCAGTTCTTCCTCAGCCTCGACTTGGACGCCACGCTCGGCGCGAAGGTGTATCTCGACGGCCAGTTGGTGGCGGTGGCCAACACCGGCGTCGGCGACACGGACCTGGCCATCGCGCCGGGCGGCTTCACGCCGCTTGCCAAGGTGTATCAGCTCAACCCCGACCGCTTCTCCGGCGGCACGCGCAGCGGCGGCGTGGCTACGCACCGCATCGCGGTCGAGCTTTTCTCCGGCGCGCTGCCCGGCTCGCAGTTGAGCTTCAATCTCCGCCTCGAAGCCTACGAGTCCGTGGACCAGACCTCCCTCCCCGGCACGCAATGGCTCGCGTTGGATGCGAGCAAGTTCCGCGACAAGGTCCGCGCGATCCTCGGCACGGGCGCGGACGTGCGGGCGCTGTCGGACAACTACCTGATCGCCCGCTACCGGGCGACCAACACCACGCACGCGTCCTTCGCCAAAGGCTTCTCGCGCTGGACGGAGCCGCAGCTCGCCGAGGGCTGGATCAAGCGCGTGCTGGCGGGCATCAACCCGTTCAACCAGCGCGTCACCGACCTGTTCAACAACAGCGTGAACACGGACGTGAGCATCCTGACGCAGGCCGGCAAGCGCTGGGAGGGCGACGTGGCGCTGAACCTGGAGAGCATCAACAGCTACGGGCTGATCGAAATCTACGAGACCGTGCTGCGGCGCGGGCGGAACATCAGCATTGATTCCGGCATCAACTACGGGCCGGCCAACGACGCGCTGCTGCTGGCGGCCAGCTACCTGAACGACCTCTACATGATGCTGGGCAACGAGGCCTGGGCGGATTCCTCCAATCCCACCATCGGCGTCGGCACCAAGGAGAACGACGTGGCCACGGCGCTCTTCGCCTTCAAGGGCCAGGTGGCCACCTTGCTGGAGGAGGAGCTGGCGCTGCTGCGCGGACGCGATGACTTCCTCCAGCCCGGCGTGCAGGCGCGGCCGGTCTACAACCGCATGTTCTGGAATTACACGCGCGGCATTGACGCCGGCGAGGTGATCTACGCGCTGAACTACAACATCAAGCCGCTGGCGGGCAGCGCCGCGATTGACGCCGCCGCCGCCGCGAAGATGTATCCGCAGGGCCACGGCGATGCCTACGGTCATTATCTCACGGCGGTGAAGCAGTTCACCGAGCTGTTCATCTCGCCAAACTTCGACTGGGTGCCGCACTCCGAGGCGGTCACGGTGCTCGGCCAGCCGGTGCAGGTGAACTACCAGAACGAGCGCAAGTTCGCGGCGGCGGCGTCCTCGCTGGCGCGCGCCGGCAGCCAGATCCTCGACCTCACCTGGCGCAAGGACTACGTGCCGGGCGGCGATGTGGGCTGGGAATCGCTGTCGGTCACGGCCACGAACACGACCCGCGACGTGCCCACCACCCGGCACTGGGGCGTGGACCAGTGGGCCTCCCGCACCATGCAGGCGGCCTACTTCACCTGGGCGATGGGCAACTCGATCCTGCCGGCGGTGGATCCCGACCCCACGCATGAGGGCATCCAAAAAGTGGACCGCACCACGGTGCCGGAGCTGTTGGAGCTGCCGGAGACCGCGCAGGGCATCCAGCTCACCTTGGACAACGCCGAGGCGCACGCCACGCCGCTCGGGCTGTCGGCGGGGAGCCTGGCCTTTGACATCAATCCCAACCTGGTGGTCGGGGCGGCCAATTCACAGACGCACTTCGAGCAGATTTACGAGCGCGCCCGCAAGGCGCTGAACAACGCGGTGATCTCCTTCGATGACGCGAAGGATGTCACGCGCCAGTTGCGCTCCGAGCAGGACACCCTGGCCGAGGTTCAGGCCGCCGTCACCCGGCAGGAGCAGGCTTACACCAACCAGCTCATCGAGCTGTATGGCACCCCGTATCCGGACGACATCGGACCCGGCAAGTCCTTCGACACGGGCTACACCGGCCCGGACCTGTTCCACTTCGCCTACGTGGACCGGCCGGACATGGGCTTCCGGGGCAACCTTCAGCCCACGCAGACCAAGACCTACGAGATTGATTACTCGCAGCGGACTTTCTCGGCCGCGGACTTCTCCATCGGCGACATCCTGAAGTTCGCGCTGGCCTACTTCAGCACGCGCAATGTCGAGCTGGCGTTTGTCAAAGGCTCGGTGCGCACGGTGAAATTCACGCTGGACCCGGACGGGTTCTACCAAAAGCCCTCGGACTGGACCGGCAAGCGGCAGTCCCCCGGCCAGATCCAGGACGCGGTCGCCAAGGTCATCACGGCGCGGAACAACGTGGCCGCCGCCCTGGAGGCCAATGACGCCGAGAGCCTGCGCTTCGACCTGCTGATGACCCAGTTGTCCGACCGTTACAAGGAGAACACCCTGGCCCACAAGTTCGACAAGAAGGTGTCCATTGACGAGCTGAAGAAGGCCGCCAAGAACGCCGCCAATGAGCTGAAGAAGGCCACCACCAAGACCGTGCAAAAGACCACGGAGAAGCTCACGGACGCCGCCGCCACGGCCCCGCCCACCTCGCTCATCGCCGGCGTGGCCGCCGGTGGCGACGCCACCTCCTCGATTCGCAGTGTCACCAAGGGCAGCACCGCCGCCGCCGAAGCGGCCAAGGACACGGCCATCAACGCCTCGGACAGCGTCCAGAAGCTGCAGGAGATCAAGAACACGACCGAGTCCAACCTGGTCTATCACGCGCAGCTCGTGCCGCTGCGGCTCAAGATCGCCAACGCCGCGTTGATGAATGACACGAAGCTGGCGCTGCGGAAGATGGATGCCACGCTCTACGAGATCAACCGGCGCGTCGTGGAGTATGACCAGGCGGTGAACAGCTATCGCGCGCTGGTGGCCCGGGGCCAGCGCGTCCTGAGCGAGCGCGAAATCTTCCGCCAGCGGACGGCGACGGTGGTGCAGGGCTATCGCACGCGCGACGCCGCCTTCCGCATCTTCCGGGACGAGAAGCTGGAGCGTTACAAGACGCTCTTCGAGCTGGCGGCCAAATACACGTATCTCGCCGCCAACGCCTACGACTACGAGACCGGCCTGCTCAACACGACCAAGGGCAAGACCTTCGTCAACCGCATCGTCAACTCCCGCGCGCTGGGCATCGTGAAGAGCGGCGAGCCGCAATACGCCGGCAGCAACACCGGCGACCCCGGCCTCTCCAGCGTGCTCGCCGAGATGCGGGCCGACTGGGACGTGCTGCGTGGCCGCCTGGGCTTCAACAACCCCACGCCCTACGGCACCACGGTTTCCCTGCGCACCGAGAACCTGCGCATCGTGAACGGCGCGGAGGGCGACACGACGTGGAAGGACGCCTTGAGCCAGTCGCGCAAGGCCAACCTGCTCGATGACCCGGACGTGACGCGTTATTGCATGCAGATTGATCCCGGCAACGGGCTGCCCGTGCCGGGCCTGGTGGTCGAGTTCAGCACCACGGTCACGGACAGCCTGAATCTGTTCGGCCGCGAGCTGGCGGGCGGGGACCATTATTACGACTCCAGCTACTTCGCGACGAAGATCTTCTCCGTCGGCGTGGCGCTGGAGGGTTACGTGGGCATGGACAATCCGTCCGCGAACGGTTCCACCGTCAGCTCCTCCGGCGGCACTTCGCCGTCCGATCCGTCCACGACCTTCCTTGACCCGCTGGCGCTGGCCGCCACGCCGGGCATCTACCTGATCCCGGTGGGCGCGGACGCCATGCGCAGCCCGCCGCTGGGCGACGTGAGCACCATCCGCTCGTGGACGGTGAACGACATCACCATCCCGCTGCCCTTCAACATCGGCGGGTCGGAGTTCTCCACCAAGCCGCTCTACACGTCGAGCGACTCGCTCACGGAGCCGCTGTTCGGCCTGCGCAAGCACGCGGCCTTCCGGCCCGTCTCGAAGACCTCGGTGTTCACCGGCTCGCTCACGCAGTCGCAGTTCACCAACACGCGGCTCATCGGCCGCTCGGTCTGGAACACCCGCTGGAAGCTGGTCATCCCCGGCTACAAGCTGCTCCACGATCCCAACGAGGGCCTCGACCGCTTCGTGAACACGGTCAAGGACATCAAGCTCCACTACGTGACTTATTCCTACTCCGGCAACTGACGCACTGAACGAACCTCCCGTCCTATGAACAGTCATTCTCCTGTCCAACGCTGGCTCCGCATCGTTCTGGCCGCGCTGGCGCTGGCCGCCACCGCCGCGCAGGCCTTTCCGCCCGCGCTGCCGCACACCATCTACGGCATGGCGCGAGACGAATACGGCAACCCGCTCCGCACCAACGCCACCATCGTGCTCACCACGTCCTCCGGCGCCACGGTCACGGCCATCGTGGACCCTGACGACGAGCCGGGCGTCAACTACCGGCTCGTGGTCCCGCTGGACGCCGGGGTGAAGAGCGACCTCTACAAGGACGGCGCGTTGCAGGGCACCGTGCCCTTCCGCCTCCAGGTCAGGATCAACAACGCCACTTTTCTGCCGCTCGAAATGACCGGCGACTATTCGCAGCTTGGCCAGCCGGGCAAACGGACGCGCATTGACCTCACGCTGGGCGAGGACACCAACGGCAACGGCCTGCCCGATGCCTGGGAGCGCGCGATGCTCGCGGCCCGCGGCTGGACGAACAGCCTTGCCGACCTCAAGGCTGACTCCTCGCTTGGCGGCAACGGCGTCACCCTGTTGCAGGAATACGTCGCCGGCACCTACGGCTTCGAGGATGCCAACGGCCTGAATCTCACCATCGCGCGCGTCGAGGCCGGCACGCCCGTCCTGGAGTTCCTCGCGGTGCGCGGGCGCAACTACACCATCGTCGGCTCCACGAACCTGAAGACCTGGGCGCCGGTGGCTTTCCGCCCGCTGCTGCCGGACGCGGACCCTGAGCCGGTCAGCAATTACCTTTCGCCCGACGTGCGGCTGCTGCAGGTCACCGTGCCGGCTCCGGCCACCGGGGCGGGGCCGCTCTTCTACAAGCTTCAGATTCAATAGGCCGCCATGCGTGGGACACCGGGAGCAATTCTTTTCGGTTCGCTGGGGATCTGCGCCGCCCTCCTCGCGGGCTGCTCGCGTCCCGAGCCGCCGGTTGCGCCGGAAGTTCCCCGCTCCTCGCTCGTCTTGAAGGACGGCAGGCTGTTCCGCCCCGCGCAGGGCGAGCCGTTCACCGGCACGGTCGTGGAGCACTATTCGTCCGGCCGGCTGCAGTCCCGCTCCGTCGTCTCCAACGGCCTGCTCCACGGCCTCTCCGAGGGCTGGCACACCAACGGCGTCCGGCAGGTCAGCGAGAACTTTGTCAACGGTGTCTCCGAGGGCGTGCGGGTGAAGTGGCATCCCAGCGGCGCGAAGCTCTCCGAGGCCGCGATTGTGGGCGGCAAGCTCAACGGCACCTTCCGTCGCTGGCACGAGAACGGCAGGCCCGCCGAGCAGATTGAGCTGCGCGACGACCAGCCGCACGGCGAGTCGCTCGCGTTCTATCCGAGCGGCTTCCTCAAGGCCCGCGTGCGCGTGGAGCGCGGCGAGGTCAGGGCGCGCGAAACTTTCGCCGATGGCGAGGTGCCCGGCCCGCCGGTGATGACGGCGGCGGCGAAATGACTTCCGCCCCGTGAAGCGCGCGCTCCCCATCTGGTTGCTCTGCCTGGTGGCGCTGGCCGGCCCTGCGGCGGCCCAGACCCTCGATCTCACCCGCACGCGCATTCCCGGTGGCGGGGGGGCGAGCGCGGGGGGGCAGTTTGGCCTGTTCAGCACCGTGGGCCAGCCGGAGGCCGCGCCGCGCTCGGCCGGCGGCGCGTTCACGCTGGACACGGGCTTCCTCGGCGCGACGATTCCCAGCCCCGTGCCGACCGTGTTCTTCCCGCAGGGCACGGTCACGGTGCTGGAGGATGCGGGGCCGCAGACGCGCGCCACCTACGCCGTCTTCGATCCGGGCCAGGCCGGCGAACCGGCGCAGCCGCCCACCTACCAGTTGTCGAACGACAACCCCGCGTTGTTCCTCGCCCCGCCCGCCATCGCCACCAACCGCTCCCTCAGCTTCACGACCGCCACCAACGCGAATGGCAGCGCGCTCGTCACCGTCGTCGTGCGCGCCGACGGCGTGGACGTGGCGACGAACACGTTTGCCATCGTCGTGACGGCGGTGAACGACGCGCCGGTGGTTTCGCTCGCCAGCAACGTCACCGTGCTGGAGGACGCCGGCGCGCAGGGCCTCAGCAGCTTTGCCACGTTCACCGCCGGCCCGGCCGATGAGTCCGCGCAGACGCCGGCTTACACGCTCACGACGGACAACGCGGCGCTCTTCAGCGTGCCGCCGGCCATCGCCGCCAACGGCACGCTGACCTTCACGCCCGCGACCAACGCGAACGGCCTGGCCACGGTCACGGTCGTCACGGTGGACGGCGGCGGCACGGCGAACGGCGGCGGAGACCGCACGACAAACACGTTCACTCTCACCCTGACCGCAGTGAACGACCAGCCCTCGGCGGCCCATGCCACGAACCACGTCGTCGTGCTCGAGGATTCCGGCGCGCGGGCGGTTTCGGGCTTCACCGCCTTCACTGCCGGCCCGGCGGACGAGTCCACCCAGACGCCGGCCTACACACTCACGGCGGACAACACGTCGCTCTTTAGCGTCCAGCCCGCGCTCGCCGCCAACGGCACGCTGACCTTCACCCCGGCGACCAACGCCAACGGCTCGGCCACCGTGTCACGGTGACGGCGGTGAACGACCAGCCCTCGGTGAGCCACGCGATGGGCACCGTGACCGTGCTGGAGGACGCGGGGGCGCAGAGTGTCCCGGGCTTCGCCGTGTTCAACGCCGGCCCGGCGGACGAGTCGGCGCAGACGCCCGCCTACACGCTCACGGCGGACAACGCCGCGCTCTTCAGCGTCCAGCCCGCGCTCGCCGCCAACGGCACGCTGACCTTCACCCCCGCCACCAACGCCAATGGTTCGGCCACCGTGACCGTCATCACGGCGGACAACGGCGGCACGGCCAACAGCGGCGCGGACCGCAGCACGAACAGCTTCACGTCACGGTGACGGCGGTGAACGACCAGCCCTCGGTGAGCCACGCGATGGGCACCGTGACCGTGCTGGAGGACGCGGGGGCGCAGAGTGTCCCGGGCTTCGGCACGTTCACGGCGGGACCGGCGGACGAGTCGGCGCAGACGGCGGCCTACACGCTCACGGCGGACAACGCCGCGCTCTTCAGTGTCCAGCCCGCGCTGGCGGCCAATGGCACGCTGACGTTCACGCCGGCGGCCAACGCGAACGGCTTGGCGGCGGTGACCGTGGTTCTCCAGGACAGCGGCGGCACAAGCGGCGGCGGCGTGGACAGGTTCACCAACACTTTCAGCATCGCGGTGACGGCGGTGAACGACGCGCCTTCCGTGGCCTTCGCCACGAACAACGTGATCGCGGTGAAGGACACCGGCGCGCGGACGGTCACGGGCTTTGCCACGTTCACGGCGGGGCCGGCGGACGAGTCGGCCCAGACGCCCGCCTACACGCTTTCCTCGGACAACGCCGCGCTCTTCAGCGTGACGCCGGCCATCGCGCCCGGCGGCACGCTCACCTTCACGCCGGCGGCGGGCACCGAGGGCGTGGCCACGGTGACGGTCGTGGTGCAGGACAGCGGCGGAGTGGCGAACGGCGGCGCCGACAAGGCGACGAACACCTTCACGTTGACCGTGGTGCCCTTCAGCACCGCGCCGGACAGCTATTCGGTGAGCGAGGACCGATTGCTGACCGTGATCGCCAGTGCCGGCGTGCTGACGAATGACGTGGGCGTGGGCCTCGGCGTGCGGTTGGTGGACGCGCCCACGAACGGCACGGTCACGCTCAACGCCAACGGCTCCTTCAGCTACCTGGCGGCGACCAACTTCAATGGCACGGACACCTTCACCTACCAGGCCACGAACAGCCTCGTCGCCTCCGAGCCGACGGCGGTGACTCTCACGGTGACTGCCGTCAACGACGCGCCGGCAGTGGCCTTCTCGACCAATGAAGTGGTGGTGCTCGAAGACGCGGGCGCGCAGGGCGTCGCGGGCTTCGCCACCTTCACCGCCGGCCCGACGAATGAGTCAGCGCAGACGCTGGTGGGCTACACGGTGAGCAATGGCAGCAACGCCCTGTTCAGCGTGCAGCCGGCGATTGACGTCGCGGGCCGGCTCACCTTCACACCCGCGACCAACGCCAACGGCTCGGCCACAATCACGGTCATGGTGCAGGACAGTGGCGGCACGGGCGACAGCGGCATGGACAGGGCAACCAACACCTTTGTCATCACCGTGGCTCCCGTGAACGACCAGCCGACTGCGGCCCTGGCCGGGAACGTGACCGTGTTGGAGGATGCCGGCGCACAAACCCGGGCCGGCTTTGTGACGAGCTTCGTTCCCGGCCCGGCGGATGAGGCGGGGCAGACGCCCACGCATCAGGTGGCCGGCGACAACTCGCTGCTGTTCAGCGTGCAGCCCGCCATCGCGCCCGACGGCACGCTGACGTTCACGCCGGCGACCAACGCCAACGGCTCGGCCACGGTCACGGTGGTCACTTCGGACAGCGGCGGCGCGGCGAACGGCGGTCGCGACCGCACGACCAACAGCTTCCTGATCACGGTCACGCCGGTGAACGACGCGCCATCCGTGGGTTTCCCGACGAATGTGGTGGCGGTGCTGGAGGATGCCGGCGCGCAGAGCCTCGCGGCGTTTGCGGCTTTCACGGCCGGACCGGCCAATGAGTCGGCGCAGGTGCTGGTGGGCTATACGGTGAGCAACAGCAGCAACGCCCTGTTCAGCGCGCAGCCGGCGATAGGCAACGACGGGCGGCTGACCTTCACGCCCGCCACGAATGCCAACGGCAGCGTGACGGTGACGGTGGTGGTGCAGGACAACAGCGCGGCGGCCGATGGTGGCGTGGACAAGTCCACGAACACGCTCACCCTCACGGTTGTCCCGGTGAACGACGCGCCGGGCGTGGCGTTCGCACTGGGCACCGTGACCGTGGTGGAAGACGCGGGGGCGCAAAGCGTCAGCGCCTTCGCGACCTTCTCATCCGGTCCCGTCAATGAGTCCGTGCAGGCGCTTGTGGGCTACTCCGTCACGGTGGGGAACGCGGCGTTGTTTGCCTCGGCTCCGGCCATCAACAACGCGGGCATAATGACCTTCACCCCGGCCACCAACGCCAACGGCAGCGCGACCGTCACCGTTGTTGTCCAGGACAACGGCGGCACGTCAGACGGCGGCGTGGACAAGAGCACGAACACCTTCACCATCGTGGTGACTTCGGTGAACGACACGCCGGTCGCGGGCAACGACAGCTACACGGTGAGCCAGGGCGATGCGCTCACGGTGGCCGCCGCCGGCGTGCTGGCCAACGACACGGACGTGGAGAACAACCCGTTGACCGCGACGAAGCTCACCAACCCGGCCCACGGCACGCTCACGTTCAACGCCAACGGCGGCTTCGCCTACACGCCGGACACGAATTTCTACGGCGTGGACAGCTTCACTTACCGGTCCTCGGACGCCTCCTCGAACTCCACGGCCGCCACGGTGAGCCTGAGTGTGCCCGCCCGCCCGGTCATCACGCCGCCGCCCGGCAGGCAGCGGGTCTTCTCCAGTGCCGCGCTGCGCTTCTCCGCCACGAACGCGCCGGACCTCAATGCCATCCGCGTGGCCGACCCGGACAGCTCGACGCTGACGCTGACGCTCACCGTGACCAACGGCACGCTGGGCGTGACGGTGACCAACGGCCTGACGTTCCCCAACGGCTCCACCAACACCAACACGCTCGTGCTCGCCGGCCCCATCACTGACCTCAACGCCGCGCTGGAGAGCCTGGCCTACGTCTCGATCACGAACTACTTCGGTGACGACGCGCTCGTGCTCGTGGCGCAGGACGAGGGCGGGCGCACCAACCGGGGCAACGGCGTCTTCGACATCCAAGTCGAAGTCCCGGCGCGGGGAGCCTCGCTCGAAGTGCCGCTGAATGGCTTTAACAATCCCGGCCTGGGCCGGATGGTCACCAACGCCACGGCCGTCACGTTGGACACCAACCTGGTAGAGGGCGTCACCTACGACCCGACCAACAACGTCGTGCGCGTGCAGCCGGTCGGCGGGCAGGACGGCTCGACGAACCGCTCGACCGTCACCGTGCTGGCGCGCTACAGCGACGGCACCACGGAACTCATCACCGTGCCGGTCATCGTCTATCAGCCGCTCCTGACCACGACCACGAACAGCAACGCCTACGATGCAACATTCGCCGCGCCGTTGTTCAACCTCCAGACCAGCCTCTACGAGCAGAAGGTCCGCGTGCAGAACAACACGCCGTTCGACTTCACCGCCCTGCGCATCACCGCCACGAACCTCCCGGCGACGGTGACGTTGCAGAACGCCACGCTCACCAACGGGGGGCGATCCTACATTGATTACAATCTGGCGGTGGCCGCCGGCGGCAGCGTGACGCTCAAGCTGGAGTATTTCAGCAGCGACCTGCGGCCCTTCACGCCGGGGCTGAAGCTTGAGCTGCTCAACCAGCAGCGCGCCACCGCCGCGCCGACGAACGCCGTGATGTCGGCGGTCGCGCCGCGCCGCGGCTTCGCGCCGGACGGCCTGACGAAGAACTACGTGCAGTTCCCCACGCGGGCGGGGCAGCTCTACTACGTGCAGTATCAGGAGGTCGCCGGCCCGGTCTGGAAGACCTCGCCCGTGGTCATAACGGGCACGGGGTTCATCGTTCACTGGATGGACGACGGCCCGCCCAACACGGACACGCCGCCCGGCCCGGTGCGCTTTTACCGGGTCGTGACCGACCGCTGATGCCACCTGCCGCCAACGCATGAGAAAGACTTCGCTTCTGATCGCCGGAATGTGCGCGTGGCAGGCCGGCGCGCGGGCGCAGGATCTGGCGATCCCAGCCGCCGCGCGTCATCACTTCGGCGTCGGCGTGCCCACCTGGCTCAAGGTCCACGCCAAGTTCACCGCCACCCGCGCGACCAATCCCGGCGCGGCCCCCGCCGCCCCGGCCACGCTGGCGGACGGACGTGTGGACCGGTTTTACGACGACAGCTACAACCGCGTGAACTCTGTCGGCAACCCCGTGCTGAGCGGCGAGCCGCGCACGTCCTTCTTCGGCTACCAGAGCGACGCGCAGGTGGCCAACGCGGTGGGGGCTGGCACGCTGGCCATGCACAGCGTCCAGCTCAACGGCGGCGATTACACCCGCGCGCTGGACAACCAGCCCTTCCCCGGCCTGGAGACGTTTTACCGCTACGACTGGAAGGCGGGGAAGAACTGGACGGCGAGCTGGGAACTGGCCGCCGCCTACCACTTTTTCCACTGGGAGCGGAACGGCGCGCCCGGCTCGACCGTGGACCTGATCACGGACACGTTCGGCCTCGGCGGCGTCGCGCTGCCGCCGGGCGCTCCGTTTGACGGTTCGTTCACGCCGGTTCCGTTTGGCGCGCTGTCCGGCAGCACGCCCACGCGCACGCAGGCCACGGTCGCCGCCGCGGTCGCGGGCCGGCGGCAGCTTGACTTCCACGCGTTGCAGTTCCGCGTGGCCCCGGCGCTGAACTGGGAGCCGAATCGCAACTGGCAGATCGGCGTGCAGGCCGGCCTCGCCCTGGGCGTGGGTTTTTCGCAACTGAGCTTCGCCGAACAGATCACCGTGGCGGACCCGGCCACGCCGGTCATCAATCAGAGC
This sequence comes from Limisphaerales bacterium, assembly GCA_009773355.1. Taxonomy (GTDB): domain Bacteria; phylum Verrucomicrobiota; class Verrucomicrobiia; order Limisphaerales; family SXTU01; genus SXTU01. The sequence goes on along the minus strand of WRPG01000001.1, from coordinate 424,625 downwards.
GGGCGTTCGTCCGCCGCGCACCTCTGGGCGGGCCTCTTCAGCTCGCTGCGCGTCAACCGCCGGCTGGGCGAGCATTGGGACGCGCACGTCGAAGTCCGCCACCTGCTCACGGATTCCATCCGCCACAACGGCCCGACCCGTTCGGGTGAGATCAGCCTTTCTGAAGGTGTTGGCTTGGCGGCGGGCATCGCCTACCGCTTCTGACTTGCTGCGCCTCGCACGACGGCGGTCCCTGCCTCAAGGCGGAGAATCCCAGGTATCCCGACCCAATCCCGGTCGAGGAACTGTGAGCCAAGGCGTCCTGCGAACCCTCGGCATCGGCCGTCGAGTTTGCGGCTTTGGCCGGATGCCCGACTCCGCCCGCCCTGGTTTTCACGCCGAGACTGTCCCCAAAAGCCAACCTGCTGTGAAAATCTCCAAAAAAGACATGGTGCGCGAGGCGGGGGTCGAACCCACAACCTTCGGCTTCGGAGACCGACGCTCTATCCAATTGAGCTACTCGCGCAACCTGGAGCGGGTGAAGGGAATCGAACCCTCGTGGCCAGTTTGGAAGACTGGAGCTCTACCATTGAGCTACACCCGCAATCCGCCGCGACTCTACCGAGCGGGCTTGCCCTGTCAATTCATCGGCGGCTAACCTCCGCGCCGCATGAAAGCGCTCCTCGTCGCCGGTGGCCGTGTGATTGACCCCGCCAACAAGCTCGATGCCCCCGCAGATGTGCTGGTGCTCGACGGGGAGATCGCCGTCGTCGGCCCGGACGCGCGGCGAAAGATTCCCGCCGGCGTCGTCACCGAGGAACTCGACGCGCGCGGCAAGGTGGTCTGTCCCGGCCTGATTGATTTGCATGTCCATCTGCGCGAGCCGGGACAATCGGCGAAGGAGACGCTGGCGACCGGCACGAAGGCGGCGGCGCGCGGCGGCTTCACCAGCATCGTGTGCATGCCGAACACGTCGCCCTCCATTGACAACGCCGGGCAGGTCGCGCTCGTGCGCGAGAAGGCCGTGCGCGACGCGGTGGTGAATGTGTATGTGACCGGCGCCATCACCAAGGGCATCGCGGGTGAGGAACTCGCGCCCATCGGCTCGCTCAAGGGCGCGGGTGTGGTGGCCATCACGGACGACGGCCACTGCGTGCAGAACAACGAGCTGATGCGCCGCGCGCTCGAATACGCGAAGATGTTCGACCTGCCCATCATGGACCACTGCCAGGATTACCCGCTCGTGACCGACGGCGTGATGCACGAGGGCTACTGGAGCACGGTGCTGGGCCTGCGCGGCTGGCCGTCGGCGGGCGAGGACGCCATTGTCGCGCGGAACATTCTGCTGGCCGAACTCACCGGTGCACACGTCCACTGCCAGCATCTCGGCACGGCGGGCAGCGTGCGGCTCCTGCGCGAGGCCAAGTCGCGAGGCGTGCCCATCTCCGGCGAGGCATGCTGCCACCACTTCACGCTCACGGACGCGGCGATTGCCGGCAGCGAGAAATTCTGGGTCGCCGACGGCAAAGCCATCTTCGGTTACGGCGATGGCGGCTACGCGCGCCCGACGTGGCCCGCCTACGACACGAACTTCAAGATGAACCCGCCGCTGCGCTCCGCCGCCGACCGCGAGGCGATTCTCGAAGCACTCGCCGACGGCACCCTGGAAATCCTCGCCAGCGACCACGCGCCGCACTGCAACTACGAGAAGGAGGTCGAATTCGACTACGCGCCCTTCGGCATCACCGGGCTGGAGAACGAACTCGCGCTCGCCCTCATGCAGCTTTACCACGCCAAGCGCCTGGGCCTCGCCGCCGTCATCGAGAAATACACCGTTGCCCCCGCCAAGCTGCTGCGCCTCAAGAAGGGCACCCTCAGCCCCGGCGCGGACGCGGACATCACGGTTTTCGATCCCGACCGCGAGTGGGTGTTCGAGCGCAAAGACACCGCCAGCAAATCGCAGAACAACCCCTTCTACGGCTGGACGCTGAAGGGCCGGGCTTCGGCCACGGTGGTCGGGGGAAGAATTGTCTGGCGGGAATGACCGCCTTCGTCCGGCGTGCCGGGCGGAATCAGGCGCAGTCCTGCGGGCGCTACTTCACCGGCACTGCCTCCGCAGGCGGGGCAGGGGAGGGAGTCGTCGCGGGAGCGGGTTTCGAGAACTTCCCCGCGACCGCGCTGAAGGCGGTATAGACCACCGGCACCACGAAGAGCGTCAGGAACGTGCTGCTCACCATGCCGCCGATGACGCACACGCCCATCGGCCGCCGGCTTTCCGCGCCCGCGCCGAAGCCGATGGCGATAGGGATGATGCCCGCGATGGTCGAGAGCGCGGTCATCAGGATGGGGCGCAGGCGCACGGTGCCGGCGTTCACGATCGCTTCACGCGGGTCCACGCCTTTCTCGACCTCCTGGTTGGCGAACTCGACGAGGAGAATCGCGTTCTTGGTGACGAGGCCGACGAGCAGCACGAAGCCGATGAGGCTGAACAGGTTGATGTTCATGGCGGGCACGAGCGGAATGACCCCGGTCTTGCCCAGGTAATCCACCAGCCACAGCAGGCCCAGCGCGCCCACGCCGGCCAGCGGGATGGACAGCAGCACGGTGAGCGGATGCAGGAAGCTCTCGAACTGCGCGGCCAGCACCATGTAGGTGATGATGAGCGCGAGCACGAGCACGACGAGGAACTCCTTCCAGGCGTCCTTGAACTCCTTGGACTCCCCGGTCCAGGCGTGAAGCACGCCCGGGGGCTTGTTCGTGGCGAGCATGGTTTCCACCCGCTCGATTGCGGTGCCCAACGGCACGTTGTTCAGCGAGGCGGAAATCGTCGTGCTCCGCATCCGGTTGTAGTGCTCGATCACGTTGGGCGAGCTGCCGGCCTCGCGGCGCACGATGGAACTGAGCTGGATCAACTGCCCGTCCCGGTTGCGCACGTAGAGGCGGTCGAGGTCCTGCGGCGTGAGGCGGGAGGATCGCTGGAGCTGCGTGATGACTTGATACTGCTTGCCATCGAGCTTCACGCGGCTGAGGTCGAGGCCGCCGAAGAGGATCTGCATCGTGCGCGACACGTCCTCGATGCTCACGCCCAGCGCGGCGGCGCGGTTGCGATCAATGTCCAGCCGCAGCTCCGGCTTGGTCACTTCAAACGAGGACCAGGCATTGAGCAGGTAGCCGGAGCTGCGCAGTTGCCCGAGCACGTCGGCGGTGAACGCATCCAGCGTCTCCAGGTCCTGCGCCTGCAACACGAGCTGGAACTTCGCCCCCAGCCCCCGGCCAATTGCGCTGGGGATGTTCGGCACGGCAATCGCGCCCTCCACCTCGTTGAAGAATTTCATGCGCAGTCCGCCGGGTCCGTTCACGATCTCACGGACGTTGCGGGTGCGCTCCTTGCGGTCCTTCAGCCGCACGAAGACGATCGCGCTGTTGGCCTGGCCGGGCGCTCCCGTCATCGAGAACGCGATGACTGCGCCGAACGCCTGCACCTCGGGCGTCTCCTTGAGCATTGTCTCCATCTCGCGCACCTGCCGCTCCGTGTATTCGGAGGTCGAGCCTTCCGGCGTCCGCACGAAGCACAGCAGCCGGCCCTTGTCCTCCTCGGGCAGGAACTCGCCCTCCAGCTTGCCGAGCAGCGGCACGTTCAGCGCCCACATCATCGCCCCCAGCGCCGCGAGCGTGCCGACGAACGCAACCGCGCGCCCGAACCAGCCCACGGCCACGAACGGCCGCAGCACGGCGGCGGCGAGCCGCACCATGCCGCGCAGAATCGCGCCGTAGAGCCGGGTGAACCAGCCGAGCACCGCGTCGAACCAGCGCAGGAAGAAAACCTTCTTGTGGTCCGCGCTGATGGGCTTGAGCACGCGCGCGGCCAGCATCGGTGACAAGGACAAGGCGACGAACGCCGACACCGCGACGGAACCGCAGACCGCGACCGCGAATTCGATGAAGAGCCGGCCCGTCGCGCCCTTGAGGAAGGCCAGCGGCAGGAACACGACGATGAGCGAAAGCGTGATGGTGATGACGGCGAAGGAGATTTCATCCATGCCCTTCTTCGCCGCCTCCAGCGGCGACATGCCCGCCTCGATGTGGCGGTAGATGTTTTCCAGCACCACGATGGCGTCGTCCACCACCACGCCGATGGCCAGCACGAGCGCCAGCATCGTGAGCATGTTCACCGAGTAGCCAAAGGCGGAGAGAATGGCGAACGTGCCGATGATGGAGACGGGGATGGCCACGGCGGGGATGAGCGTCGAACGCGCGCTGCCGAGGAAGACCCAGATCAACAGGACGACCAGCACAAACGCCACGCCGAGCGTGTCCCAGACCTCGCTGATGGACGCCTCGACGAAGATGGACTCGTCATAGTTGAAGACCATCTCGATGCCCGGCGGGATGACCTCGCGGATGCGGGCGACCTCCTCCTTCACGCCGCGCGCGACCTCGACGGTGTTGGCCTTCGACTGCTTGACGATGCCGAGGAAGATGCACGGGCGGCCGTTGTTGCGCGCGATGGTGCGCTCGTTCTCGACGCCGGACTTCGCCTCGCCGATGTCGCGGAGGCGCACGATCTTCACGCCGTCGTTCTTGACGACCAGGTCGTTGAACTCGGCCGGTGACTTCAGCTCGCCGCGCGTCTGGATGGTCATCTCGCGGTCGAGGTTCTCGACGCGTCCGCTGGGCAGCTCGACGTTCTGCTGCTTCAGCGCGCGGTCCACGTCGAGCACGGTGATCTGGTGCGCGGCCATCTTTTCCGAATCGAGCCAGAGGCGGATGGCGAAGCGCTGCTCGCCGCCGATGATGACGTTGGACACGCCGCGGATGGTCTGGAGGCGGTTCTTGATCTGCTTCTCGGCGAGCTGCGTGAGTTCGAGCGGCGAATAAACCGCGCTGTTGACGCCAATCCAGATCACCGCAAGCGCGTCGGCGTCCTGCTTGGCGACGATCGGCTCCTTGATGGTCTGCGGCAGCTTGCCGCGCACGCGGGAGACGCGGTCGCGCACATCCTGCGCCGAGAGGTCCACGTCGCGCGAGAGGTCGAACTCGATGGTGATGGTGCTGACCTCCTCGCGGCTCTGGCTGGTGAGCGTCTTGATGCCCTCGATGTTGTTGATCTCCTCCTCCAGCCGCTCGGTGACCTCGGTCTCGACGACCGCCGCGTTCGCGCCGGGATAGACCGTCGTCACGCTGACGATGGGCGGGTCAATGTCCGGCAGTTCGCGCACCGGCAGGCGGTCCAGCGCGATGAGGCCGAAGAGGATGAGCGCGAGGCTCATCATGGTGGTGAGCACCGGGCGGCGGATGCTGATTTGGGGGAGTATCACGGGAGCGGGTGAGAAAATGGGAAAACGGGAAAATGAGCTAGGAACTCGTCTTGTGCAGGAGCCACGGCGCTGGGTTGTTGCCCATGGTCACAAGCTTGCCGATGATGTGGTCGTAGAGCTTGTGCAGCTTCTGGCCGTCAAGCCGGGAGACGTAGCCGCACTTCACCGCATACTCCAGCCAGGTCTGGGTTTCGGCGGCTTCGCCTTCGGCGTCGTTGAGCTTGTTCACGAAAGAGGCTTCATACTTCCGTTTCCGCCAGCCCTCTGATATCTGTCCCGATACCGAACGAGAAGAGCGGCGAATCTGGTCAGTCAGGGAGAATTTCTCCTCCGCTGGGAACGACTTCGACTTCTCAAAGACCGTCATTCCTGCTTCGACGGAAAGCTGATAAACCTCCAACTGCCAATGAAACTGAATCCGCTCGCTCATTGCTTTCCTCCCGCTGAACCGTCCGTCCTCGCAGTCTCACTTTCCCGCTTTCCCGCTTTCTCACCTGCTTTCGGTAGATAAGCCGCCGCCGCTTCCGGCCCCGCCGGCTTCACCTTCGCGCCAGGACGAACTTTCTGGACACCTTCGACAATGACCAACTGCCCGGCCGCGACGCCTTGCAGGATTTCCACCACGCCCGCCGCCCGCACCCCGAGCTTCACGGGGCGGATTTGCGCGTTCATGTCCTTGTCCACGACGTAGAGCGTCGCGCGGTCGGCGTTCACCATGATGGCCGGCTCCGGGACGACCACGGCATCGGCGCGAAGCTGGAGCGTGAGATCAAGGTTCGCGAACATGCCGGGCTTCAACACGAGGTCGGGGTTGGCAATCCGCGCTTTCACCAGCGCGGTGCGGGTGTTCGTGTCCACTTGGGGCGCGATGAAATAGACCTGCCCCTTGAACGTGCGCCCCGGAAATGCCGCGACGCGCAGCTCGATGGTCTGGTCGAGCTTCAGCAGGCTCAGGAAGCGTTCGGGCACGCTCACCTCCACCTTCACCGGGTTCAGGTCCACGAGCTGGCCGAGCACGGTGTCCTTCTTGATGACCTGGCCGGCGCTGACGTTCCGCGCGCCCATCACGCCCGCGAACGCGGCAAAAATCTTCGTGTCCTTCAGCTCCCGCTGCCGCACCGCGATGGTGGCCTGCATGGATTCGTAGCGCGACGCGAGCTGGTCGAACTCCTGTTGCGAAATCGTCTTGTCGCGGAGGAGTTGCTGCGCGCGGTCGTAGTTGACCTTGCTGAGTTTCAGGTTCACCTCGGCCTCCGCGAGCGCGGTGGTGAGCTTCGACTCGTCGAGCCGGAAGAGCAACTGGCCTTTCGTCACCGGCTTGCCCTCGTCGAAGCCGATTTCCATGACCGCGGCCTCCAGCTCGGCCTTGATTTCCACCCACTCGTTCGCCGTGAGCGTGCCGACGAGCGAGAGCGACTCCGCCACCGACTCGCGCCGCGCCTCGACGGCGACGACCTGCGTGGGCGGCATGGCAGGCGGCGCGGCGGCCTTGCCGGCCTCGGGTTTTTTGCACGCGGCAAGCAACGCCACGGCACACGCGGCGGCGGGGAGGAGGAGTCTGGGGTATCGCATGGGAAATCAGTTTCGGGCCGTCGCGCCTTCGAGGAACAGCTTCACAATCTGCCGGGCCGTCTTGCGGTTGGGGACTTTGCCGGGCTGCACCAGCTCGGCCTGCACATGGATGTTCATCATGCCGAAGATGCCGCGCGCCAGGTGCTCGACATCGAAGCCGCGTGTGAGCTGCTTCGAGCGCTGGCCCTCGCGGACGAGGTCACGGACGAGGCTGAAGTTGCGCTGGCACTTGTCGAGGTAGCGGATTTCCTTGGGCATTTCGCCCCGCGCGGCGAAGGCGGTGGCATACACCAGCCCGAGCAGCTCGCGATGGCTTTGCAGGAACTCGAAGTGGGCGTTGAGCAGCTCCTCCAGCTTGCCGGGCAAATCCTTGCCCCGCGCCACGGCCGCCTGCATCAGCCGGAACCGCTCATCATGCGCGCGGTCGAGGAGCGCCTGATACAGGTCCGCCTTGCTGGGGAAGTAGTAGTAGAGCGCGGGCTTCGTCACCTTCGCGCCGCTGACGATGTCCTGCACCGACGTGCCCGCGTAACCCCGGTCGGCGAAGAGCCGGAGGGCGACGGCGAGAATCTTGTCCCGCGTGGCGTTGACGGTGGTGTCCATTTACTTACCGAACGGTAGGTAGCGGCAGAACCGACGGGGATGCAAGTGAGAATCTTCGAGGCAAAGTCAGCAATCCTGCGAAAGTCGAAGGCAGCTTGGACTGCGGCGCGAAGCGGAAGCGCCCCGCGCCTTTGAGTCCCGCGTCGCGGTGCTGCAAAAACCCGAACTGTTCATTCCATTTGTGGCAGGCCGAAGCGTCGTCGTCGCTTCGCCCGAGGATATTTCGGGAGGGTTCATGGGAAGAAACCGCTGGCCGGGGCGTGCGTGTCCGGCTACGTTTCGCGGCAGAAACCAGCACGACCGCACCTATGCAATCGCACCGCCTCCGCCGCCTGTCCGCGTTCACGCTCATCGAACTGCTCGTGGTCATCGCCATCATTGCGATCTTGGCCGGGATGCTCCTGCCTGCACTGTCCAAGGCCAAGGCGAAGGCAAAATCCACCAAGTGCCTCAACAACAGCAAGCAAATCGGCATGGGCTTCCTGCTCTACGCGGGGGATTTCGACAACAAGCTCATAAACCTCTTCACCACTGCGCCGGGTGCGGGCGGCCAGTGGTATTATCAGACCATTGACCCCATGAAGTATCTGCCGTCCTACACGATCAAGAATGGCATTTGGCGCTGCCCGTCAGCGACCGACGCTCAAATTGCCGCCGGCTGGGGGGGGGGCGGCGCACAGGCATGGGAAGGCTATGCGCCGATTGAGGACAACATCATTCGCTACGCTGCTAACGCCTCCGGGGTGCCGCTGGGCAGCCGGCGGTTGGATGAGATCCGCCGCACGAGCCAGATCTGGCTGATGGGAGACGCAGGACGCACCCTTGTGCCCCAACAGCCCAAGGGCGGTTACATCCCATGGATCGCCATTCGTGGAGGCGGGGCGTTGGACACCACTTCGGGCAACACGGGCACGCCTGCGACTTGGCGCACTCAGAATGAGCAACAACCTGCCGCACGCCACGAGGGGGACCGGGCCGTTGCCGTTTTCATGGACGGCCACTCGGAAACCATGACTTACGTTGAACTGCGCACCAACAAGTTCAACTATCTCGGCCACCCACAGGTCGCTCCCTTGGACCTGTAGGCTTCAGCGTCGGGACGCCTACTGATTGACCAGCGTCACTTCCATCTTGCTCCAGTCCACGTTGAACTTCTTCCCCGGTGGCGGCACCGGGATGCTCGGCATGTATTTTCGCGTGACCAAGTCGTCCAGTTTGGCGGGTGGGCTGCCTTGTTCCCTCCAGAACTTCTTGTAAGCAGCGTTGAGCGCGGTGAGGTCGGGGTCCTTCTGGGCGGCGGCTCCGCTGGCTTCAGCCGGGGTGGGCGATGGAGTGGCGGGCGTGGCGGCGGGCTTTTTCCGGCAGCCGGGGGCGGCCAGCACGGTCAGCAGGAGCAGGACAAGGTGGATTTTCATGGCGGGAGTTTAATCGCGGGCCGCGAGCGTTCAACGGCAAATCATCGGCGCGTGTAGCTCGACATTCCGATGTCGAGTGCGGGCGTGGCTGGCGGGGCTTCTCGACATTGGAATGTCGAGCTACTTCTCGCTCCGCTCACTTCGGCAACTGGTTCAGCGTATACCAGAAGGTGTCGTTCACGAGGCTGTCGCCCGCCGCGTTCTTCACGTCGAGGCTGCGAACCATCGTGACGTAGCCGGTCTTCCAGCCTTCCAGCTTGAGGCGCACCTTGAGCTTGTCCGGCGAGACGGTCGCGGCGGCAATCTTGATGACGGTGGCGGCGTTCTCCTTGCCGTCGTGGTCGAATTCGGGCGAGCCGTATTTGGCGTGATACTTGTAGCCGTATTGCGTCACGTCGTAGCTGTCGGGATTCGCGGCGGCCTTCTCTTCCACGGGCTGCGTGAAGGTCAGCTCGAAGCCGTCGCGCAGCGCGTGAACTTCCTTCACCTCGAACGGCAGCCTGCCGGTGTAGCTGATGCGCTCCAGCGCGAAGTCCAGCGGCGCGACGGCCTTCCACGAGATCGGTGCCTGGCAGCCGCCGACGTAGAGCTTGCCGTCCGGCCCGTAGGCGAGGCGGTTCACGCCTGATTGAAACTGTTTCAGGAACGGCCACACCGCGCCCTGATACTCGCCGTTGACCTTCTCCAACTGCACGCGCGTGACGATGGCGTTCTGGAAGTCGCCCACCATGAGCTGGCCCTTGAACGGCCCGAAGCGGTCGTCGGTGATCTCGCAGATGCCGGTCGTGGAGCGCGCGAGCTTGTAGGGGAACCAGACGGCGGGCGGGTCGAAGCGCGTGTGCTTGCCGTATTCCTCCTGCGGCGCGGGCCACGCGCTGGGGTGGCCGTAGAGCTTGCCGGGCGCGACGTGGTTCAGCTTGCACGCCGCCATCCACTGGCCCTGGTTCTCCGAGACGAACACGTCGCGGTCGGGGCCGAAGGTGCCGATGCCGTTCGGCTCGCGGAAGCCGGAGCAAATCGCGTCGAGCTTCGCGCCGTCGGGCGAGATGCGAATGCCCCAGCCCATGTAAGGCGCGTCCCAACGTCCGCTGTGCCCGGCGTTGGCGAGGATGAAGTTGCCCGCCTTGTCGAAGACTGGGCCGTAGGAAAAGGCGTTGTAGCTGCCGGTGTAGCCCCAGCTTTGGTTGAGGAAAGCGAACCATTTCGCCTCCTGGCCGTTGTCGGTCAGCGTGAGTTGGATTAGCGCCAGTTTGGTTCCGACGAATAGTTTGTTGTCGCGCGCCACCAGCCCCATCGGTTCACCAAGACCACGAGCAAAGCGGCGATACTTGGCTTCGTGCGCCGGGCCTTGTGCTTTTTCGATGAACCATACCTCGCCATTCCAAGTGCAGACCGCCAAGTCCCCGTTGGGCAGGAAGTCCATGCCGGTGATGAGCAGGTTTGCCGCCTTGGGCAAGGAGAACGACTCGGCCTTGAAGTATGGGGTTGATGCGCTGCTTGGGCGTCGGAGTGGGTCGCTGGGAAGAACCGCTCGCGGGCGCGGCGCATCGGAGGCAGCCAGTTTGATTGCGGTGGCCAGCAGGTTCGCCGGAGCCGGGAGGTCGCCGAGTTGAGTTGAAACCGCCACCGCCGAACCGGAGCCGCTCGCAGTGGGAATTCTCACCCAAACGCGCGTTTCGCGGCCTTCGATAATGTCCTTGGGATGCCCCTTCTCCGCGCCCGCCTCCGTGGCGCGCTCAACCTCCCGACGGACAGGCTTGTCCTCTACCAAGAGCGTCGCTTGACAATCCGATTCGACACTCACTGACAAAGTCGTCTGCCCGCGTTTCAGCACGGTGCGGGCGTCGGCCTTCGTCGTGACCTCCACGCCGATTTCTGCGTGAGCCAAGAACCACAGCTCACTGTCGCGTTTGCCCAGAAACTCAAAGTGGCGAACCACATGGCTGTTGCCGAAAGCTAGCGGTGTTTCCCGCACGCGAAACGGTTCGGCGGTGGGCAGCTCAAGCAACAGTGCAGTCGGCCAGGGCCAAGTGTTCACTGCGAAGAAGCGCGCTCCCTTCGGCATTTCGCGGGCGGGTTCATCTGGCCTCTTCCCCACCGCCCACGGAAACACCGGCGGCATGGTCCACAGCACCGTGCCGTCGTTGGTGCTGATGAAGGGCGACTTGGGCAGGCCGTATTGCGGACCGAGGAGCGCGAGGCCCCGGCCCGACCAGACGGTGTGCGTGCGCAGCAGCGCGGTGTCGAAGGCCAGGTGCAGGTTCGTCGCCAGCGGCACCACGATGCTGCGCGTGCTCTGCGGCATCGGGGCCATGCGGAACGGCTGGTCCGGCGGGTCGTAGCGCGGGGTGACGGCAGCGGCCTTGGCCTTCGCGGTTTGAGCGCAGAGGTCGAGTTTCCCGACAAACGACAGGGCGGCCACGGCCAGGAATGGGCAGAAAAGCAGGCGACGCATGAGCGAAGTTTGCGACGGGGCAGGGGCGAGGGCGATTCAAAATGCTGTCAGCGAGCCGGTTTTGAATTGCAGCCCCGGCCCGGCTCTGGTTTCAATCTGCGCAGTCAAACGCATGTCCAACGCCGCCGACCCCAACGCCCGTCACATCCGCTCCGTGCTGGTGGTGGACGACGACGTGGAGCTGGCGATGATGTATAAGGAGTTGCTCGGCTCGCAGGGCTACATCGTGAACACCGCGCCCAACGGCGTGGAGGCGCTCAAGCTCATCATGCGGCACGAGGTGGACGCCATCATTTGCGACATGATGATGCCGCACATGCCGGGCGACATGTTTTACACGGCGGTCGAGCGGGTGAAGCCGCACCTGTGCGCGCGGTTCATCTTCGTGACCAGCTACGAGGGCAATCCCAAGATCGAAGCGTTCTTCAAGAAGGTGAACGGCATCGTGCTCTACAAGCCCACCACGCTGGGCAAGCTCATGGGCACGCTGAACCTGCTGAACCAGCGCCTGGCCAACGCGGGGAAGAAGGCATCCGGCGCGGCGTGAGGCGGTTTCCTGCGCTTGCTCGGGAGCGCAAGCCTAACCCGGAGCGATTCAGTTTAGCGCGGCGTTTTACCACCCATGAACCTGTGCCGGCGGTTTGTAACCGCCGTCCATAAGGAGCAACAGTTCGAGGCGGCCCCGAGCAGTCCACCCGCAACGCGGCGTTGCAAATCACCGGCGCGGGCCTTGAGGGTGCCATTGCGGATGGGGAATAAGTCAGGGTAGCCGGAGGGTCACCGGGGGCGGGGACTTTTCCTGGGGTTCATCGACGAAGACGACCTGGATGGCGGTGAAGCGGTCCTTGCGCCAGTGGTTCTCGCGCAGCAGCCAGTCGCGGACGAACTCGGCCACGGTCTTGCGGCACTCCTCGCGGACGAGCGCGAGGCGGCGCGGGTCGCCGGCATTGCGCGTGAGCCGGGGCGTGAGGCTGCGCTCCAGCTCGGCCATCTGCTCGCGGGCGTCGAACCGCGCCCAGCCAGCCTCGGAGTGCTTCCGCATCTGGTCCGTGTGAATCGCTGGCGGCAGGCTCGGGCGGATGGCCGGCGCGTGGACGATGCAAGTGTTGCCGGAGACTTCGAGTTTCCACGGGTCGCGGAGGACAAGGTGGTAGCGGTAAGTCACCGGGACGGAGATTTCGGAGACGGTTTTGCCAAGGTAGATCATGTCCCACGCGATGGTCTTCTCGTCGGCGCGGGCAAGCGTCTCGGTGGCGGTGGCGGTGGCGAGTTCCAGCGCCCCGCCGGGCGTGCGCGCGAGCGTGGGCAGCGCGGACAGGAACGTCTCGGTGATGGTCTGCTGGCGGAACTTCGCGGCGAGGCCGTCCGTGCGGTCGAGGATCATCTTTGTCACGAGCAGGGCGGTCGCGCACAGCAGCAGGACCATGGCAAGCTTCACCCACCACGGCTCGACGCGGCGCGGAGGAACCGGGGCGGCAGGCGGCGGTGGCGGAGCGGTTGCGACCGGCGGAGGCGGCGGTCCGGACGGCGTGGAGGAGATGACTTGCGCCTCAATCGGAATCGGCGGCGGAGGCGCGTGGGCGGAGGCGCGCGTCTCGTGCATTCTTGCCGTCGGAGCCGCCGCACCCTTGGCCCGCATGATGCCCGCCCATGTCAGCAGCGCGAGGCCCACGGGTGTTCCCGTGATGGAAGTCGGCACGCCCGCGAGCACGCCGAGCAGCAGGCCCTTGCCCAGCGATTTGCCCCAGCCGTCGCGATGAAGGAAGCGCTGGATGAAAACCGTCGTGAACGCGACCGAGCAGAAACTCAGCGGGATGGTGAGGAACCAGGTGACGGCGTTCCAGTCCGCAAGCATCCAGAGATTGTCCACGAAGACCAGCAGGCCGGCGGCCAGCGGATGGACCGGCCCGTCCGGTGGGTGCGCGGGCTGAGGCTCCCGGGATGCGGGTGGCAAGCTCATGACTGGCGGCGAAGCTACTTCGCGCGCTCGTCCGGCTCAATCTCGGAAGCAGCCGCTTCTTCGCCAGGAGGCTTCGCCGCAGCCACCTCCGGTGGTGAAAACAGCTCCGGGTGGTCGTTCTGCTGCGGCACGGTGGCGGTGATGGCCGCCACGTCGGCGAGGTTCACGGCGAACACGCCCACCGGCGCGTCGTTGTTGGCGGCGTCCACGACGGCATAGGCCTTGTGGGCCTTCACGCCGATGTCGAGGAACTGGAGGAAGTCCCGCATCAACTGGTCGTCGGCCAGCGCGGTGTCCACGTAGCCGGTGCCGTTGTTGAGGTTCTTGAGATAAACGGTGAAATAGACCATGGCGTGTTCAGTTGTTCGCTCGACACTGACAGCTAATTCAAGAAGCCGCCTGCGTCACGGACTCCGCGCCCTGAACAATGACTAGGGAACGCCCTCATGGCAAGCACCCCGGCAACCAAGAATGGCTCCGGCCACCTGGCGACGGTTGCATGTGTGGGGGGAGGCGGTTTCACGCCTCCACCGCCAGCCAAGAACCGCTTCGGCTCAATACACGCCTTCGACGATGGTCTTCTCCAGCGCGCCGAAGGGGCGCACGTCGCCGACGCCGTCCCAGGCGTAGGGCGGGCGCGGAGCACGGCGGATGGTCTCGTCGCGTTCGAGGAAGCGCGGCATGAAGAACTCCTTCGTGAGCGTGGTTAGCTCCACGCGGCCCCACTCGCCGTAGCCGACGGTCTCGTCGGTCTTCTTCGGGTTCACCACGCGCAACACGGCGCGGGGCTGCGGGGCGTAGTAGGTGGCGCTGAAGTTGTCCTCGGGCTGGAGCGGCACGCTGGCGGCGAGGCCCATGAGGGTGTTGCCGTAGGTGGGGTAGAAGCCGATGCGGTTCTCGAGCAGTTCCTCGATGATGAAGCGGATTTCCTGCGGCTTCATGGAGGTGCCGCCGCAGAAGACGCCGCGGATGCCGGCGTCCCACAGGTTGACCTGCTCGCCGAGGGCTTCGAGGAGCTTGGGCGTGGTGAAGAGACCGCTGACCTTGCGGTGCTTGAGGATGGTCGCGGCTTGGTCCACGACGTGCGCCATGTATTGCTTCGCCACGTCGAACTGCTTGTTCGAGATGAGCTTCTTCACGAAGCGCGGGTCGAGGTCAATGAAGTAACAGGAGCTGCCGCGCACGTTGGCGAGGTGCTCGATGGCGAGGCGGAGGCGGCGGGGGCCGGTCGGTCCCATCATCAGCCACGCGCCGCCGCGCGGGAAGTGCGCGTCGGAAATCTTCTCGCTGAACTCGGAGTAATCCACCTTGTAGTCGTTCCAGCCGATGCGCTGCTTGGGCATGCCGGTGGTGCCGCCGGTCTCGAAGATGTTGAAGGGCTTGCCCTTGAACTGCGCGGGCACCCAGACCTCGGGCTGGAGGTCGCGGAGCGACTCGTCGGCGAAGTGCGGGAACTTCAGGACATCCTCGAACTTGGTGATTTCCTTGCGCGGGTCGAAGTTCTTCGACGCCCAGTCGAGCCAGTATGGGCAGCCGGTGGCGGGGTTGAAGTGCCACTCGATGATTTCGAGGAGGTGCTGGTCGAGCGCGGCCCTGGCCTGGGCGACGAGTTCGGGGGCAACGGTGGGGATGGGCATGGTGTCAGTTCAGGAATGAGTTGTGATTGATGAGTTGCTTACGGCTTTGGCGTCTTCGCCTTCGCCGAATCGTGCAACGCGAAGAGGTGCGAGTTGCTGGCGATGTAGATGACACCGTTGGCGATGACGGGCGTGGAATAGACCGGCGCGCCGAGGTTGCACTCGCTCAGGACTTCGGCCTTCGGCCCGCCCTTCGCGGCGAGCACGACGAAGTCGCCGTCCTCGTCGCCGACATAGACCTTGCCGTCGGCGACCATCGTGGAACCCCACATGTGCGCCTTCATGTCGTGCTTCCAGTGCAGCTTGCCCGTCTCGGCATCCAGGCAATACACGAAGCCGGAGAAGTCGCCGACGAAGAGCAGGCCGGTCGTCGGGTCAATCGAGACGGTCGAGATGCTGCGGTTGATGCCCTTGAACTCCCAGATGACACCGGTCTTGGTGATGTCGCCGGTCTTGGTGGCGTCGAGGCAGACGAGATGGCCGACGCCCTCGCCGTGCTCGGGATCCTGACCGGTGGCGGTGTAGATGCGGTTCTTGTAGAGGACCGGCGTGGCGATGATTTCGCTCGGGCCTTCGGCGGCGGGATACTTGATGGGCTTGCCGTCCTTGGCCTTGTATTCGGGCGGATTCGCGTCGTATTTCCAGACCGTCTTCAGGAACGCACCATCGCCCTCCTTCTTGGGAACCGCGTCGAACGCGTAGCAAAAGCCGTCGCCGCCGCCGAAGAAGACCAGGTCCTTGCCGTTGACCTTGCCGGTCGAAGGCGAACTCCACTGGCCGTGGAAGAGGCGCGAACCAATCTTCGCATCGTCCTCGCCGAGCAGTTCGCCGGTCTTCTTGTTCACCGCGATGAGGCTGGGCGAGAGCGGCGAGGGGATGTTGACGTGCGTCCAGTCCTGGCCGTTGGATGTGGAGACGTAGAGCACGTCGCCGACGATGAGGATGGAGCAGTTCGAGGCGTTGTGCGGGAAGACGCCCAGCTCGTCCATCATGTCGTAACGCCAGATGATGTCGGCGTCCTTCGGTCCCGGCGAGATGGGCGGGGCCTGCTTGCCGTCCGGTCCGAGCACGTCCTGCACGACATATTTTGCCTCGTCCTTGTAAGGGCCGTCGTTGCCGTTCGCCATGCCCTCGACATCGAGACAAAGAACTTCACACCGGGTGGTCACGATGTAGAGGCGGTTGCCCTCGATGACGGCCGAGGAGAACAGGCCGAGGCTCTCCCAGTCGTTCACCTTGCCGGACTTCAGTTTCGAGATGACGAGCTGCCAGTTGAGGTTCCCGGTCTTCTCGTCGAGGCAGAGCAGGATGGAGCGGTCACCGAGATGCCGTTTGTCGCGCGGCACATCGTTGTTGGTGCCGACATAGATGCGCCCGTTGGCGATGGTGGGGTTGCCGTAGCTCTGCGAACCCAGCTTGATGGTGAGCTTGACGTTCTTCTGCGTGGCGGGGTCGTAGTTGTCAGTGCCCTTCACGAGCTTGCCGGGGTCGAACTTGTCGGGCAGGCCCTTGGCGAAGGAATACATGTTGCGGTGCTGCGCGCCGCCCCATTGGGACCAGTCCTGGGCTTGGGTGATGAGGCCACCGGCGAGCAACGCGGTGGTGAGGAGGGAGAGGTGTTTCATGCTGATTTCTAGAAGAGTTGTCGTCGGAAAATTTCAGTTCGCCGTCACGCTCACGTTGTCAATGAACACGCGCATCTCCTGCGGCGCGAAGCCGTAGAGACCGGGACAGCCGCTCTGATGCGCGATCTTGTGCGGCACCTCGATGTTCCAGGCGGCCGGCTCCGGCTCGCCGCGTTTCCAAGCCTTCGCGCGCACCACGCCGGAGCCGTCGGGCTTCACGTCCACGCGGGACTTGAGCACATACCATTCGTTCGGCTTCCACTTGAACGGGGCCGTGGCCTTGAGACGCTCCTGGTTCGAGTTCACCTCGATCTCCTGCGCGTTGCCCTTGAGCACGATGAGGTAGCGCTGGTTGACCTGGCCGACCTCGGACATCTTGCGCGCCTTGCCCTCGCTCATCACATCGGATTGCACGGTGTAATTTTTCAGGCTCGGCTCGCCCATGAAGACGGTCGCACGCTGGAAGAACTTGTTGTCAATTGCCTTCACCAGCGCCTTCGTGTCGCCGGCCTGGCGCACCTCGAACTTGAAGCGCGGCCCAATCCACGGCAGCGGCGGATACGCAAAGACCACGCCCTCCTCCGTCTCGTGCTTCTGGTCTATCACGAACTGCTCGAAGTTTTCCTTGATGGGCAGGCCCGGCAGCACGCGACCGCGAATGTAGCCATGCATCCCGTTCAACGTGCCCTCGAACGCCCCCGCGCTCGGCACCACGTCCGGCGCGGCGACGAGCTGGCCGTTCGCGTTGAACGCACCTTTCATGCTCGCGCGCACCTTGGCCGTCGGCGGGATGTAGCCGGCCCACTTCACCGTCTTCGGATCAATGTTCTCCTGCACGACGAAGCCGTTCGCGTCGAGCGAGCGGATGCGGAACGAGGCGGTCTGGTTGGGCTTCAAGAGCACTTCGGCGGGAATCACCTGCAACTGCGTGGCCTTGCCGGGCGTGGGCCACTTTTCCGGCGCTGGTTCGGGCGGGAGGCCTGGATTGTTGCCGGGCTTGCCGAAGCAATAGAGCTTCCGCGTGGTCTGCATATACACCTTGCCGTTGTAAACCGACGGCGTGCCGAAGCAGCGGCCTTCGAGCGCCACGTGGCTGAGAATCTTCCCTTCCTTGTCGCTGGGCTGGATGATGTAAAACGCGCCGGACGTGCCCGCCTCGCTGTCGCCCGCGGTCTTGCTCGCAGGGTCGTCCAGCATCGGCACGTAGAGCTTGCCGTCGGCGTGGACGAGGCCGGCGTTGCGCTGCTCGATGCCGAGCTTCACGCGCCAGAGGATTTTCCCGTTGTTCACGTCCACGCAGCAGAGGTCGCCCTTCTCCGCGACGACATACACGCGGTCGCCCACGAGAATCGGATGGCTCGTCGAGGTGGAAATCTCCGGCGTGTGCCACAACTCAACCGCCTGCCGCTCGACGACCACCGGCCCGGTGGCGTCAGCGGCCGGCTCGACCTGGGGAATCTTCATGCACACCATCTGGCCCGGCTCGTAAGGCGTGCCGAAGATGGCGATGACCTTGTCATTGTTATGGACGACGGCGGTGGAATTGATGCCCGCCTTGAAGAGTGGCACGCGCCAGAGGGCCTGGCCGGTGCGGGCATTGGCGCAGAGCACGTTGCCGTCGCCGGTCGCGGTGATGAGCACGCGCCGGCCCTTGAACCAGCTCAGGACTGAATGCGAGAAGGAGTTGTCCTTGGGCCGCTCGCCGGACCAGCACGACCAGACCAGCTCACCGGTCTTCTTGTCGAAGCCATACAGGCGGTCGCCCGCCGGGCCTTGATTGCCCCAGTTCGACGTGACGCCGCGCACGATGACGAGATCCTTGTCAATCAGCGGCGACGCCGTGCGCGAGTTCGGGAACGTGAGCCGGCCGAACTGCTCCATCATCGAGTAGCCCCACAGCTCCTTGCCGTCCGCCGTGAACGCCTTGAGCATCCCCTGCGTGCCGAGCATATAGACGTTGCCGGTCTCCGGGTCCACCGCCGGACTGCTCGTCGCGTAGCGCAGGTAAATCGTGTCCGAGAGGAAATCCGTGTAGCGCTTCTCCCAGAGCAGCTTGCCCGACTCCGCGTCGTAGCAGCGCACGCCCTCCTGCAACTCCGCGCCCTCGCCGAGGTAGCCCATGATGTAGAGCTTGCCGTTGGCGATGACCGGTGCCGACTGGCCGGGGAAGTTGGCGGTCCAGAGCGGCTTCTTCGGGTCAATGGAGCTGGGCAGGTTCTTTTCGGCGGACGTGCCGTTCTGGTTTGGCCCGCGCCAGGCGAGCCAGCCCTTGACGGCGGCGGAGGCGGAGACGGAGAGCGAGCAGCCGACAGCGGCGGCAAGGAGGGAGGCGTTGAGTTTCATGGCTTCGGCCGGCTAAAGTTGGTCTGGCAAAGTGGCGGCTAAATTGGCAAACGCGCGCCGGGCTGCAACTAATTTTCTTCCCAGCGTTGCGGTGATTTTCCACACTGACCGGCGCAGCGCAACAAAATACTACGGATACGTATTATCCGCAGACACAGCATCCGACCCATGGCCGCCCGGAAACATTCAAAACCCGCCCCGCCGATTGACTCGCCCGACCGCCGCCGGCTGCCGCCGCTGCTGCGCCGCGCGTGGTATGGGCTGAACCAGGCCTTCCGCCGCCGCATCGCGCACACGGGCGCCACGCCCGACCAGTTCACCGCGTTGCGCTGCCTCACCGAGGCCGACCCCAAGGGCATCACGCAGGGCGAGCTGACGCAGATGATGAGTAGCGACCCGAACACCATCGCGTCGCTCGTCGAACGCATGGAAGCCGCCGGCTGGGTTGAACGCCGTCCGCACGAGAAGGACCGCCGCGCCTACCGCATCCGGCTGAAAGCCTCAGGCAAACACCTCTATCTGGAATTGCGCCAGCTCGCCGTCGAGTTGCAGGCGGGTGTGCTCACCGTGCTGCCGGAAGCCAAGCGCGAAGACTTCCTCACCCAACTCGCCGCCGTCGCCGACGCCTGCCGCGAAGCCGCCGAGCAATCCCCGAAGCGCGGCAAGTGAAAGGAGCGCAGGTGTCCAACCTGCGCGTTGAAAGCGGGCGACATCGCGCAGGTTGGACACCTGCGCTCCGGCGCGAGGCCGGCAAAACTCCCTTTGCTTTCGTCCTCGCGCTGACCAAACTTGCCGCGACTCAGATCACCATGCGGCCCCGGCAACATCTCGCGCTCTTCACCTTGTGCGCGCTGCTTGGTTTCGCCAGCCGTAGCGGGAGCGCGCCCGTTACGGCCGCCACCAACCACTGGGCCTTCCAGCCGCTCGCGCCGCAGGGTATTCCTCCAGTCAGGGACAAGTCCCGCGTGCGCAACCCGGTGGATGCCTTCGTGCTCGCGCGCCTGGAAGCCACTGGCCTGCGTCTTGCCCCCGCCGCGCCGCCTTCGGTCTTGTTCCGTCGCCTCAGCTTCGACCTCACCGGTCTGCCGCCCACGGCGGAGCAAGCCCGGTCTCCCGCAGCCAACATCCGACAGCGCCTTGGCGAACTCCTCGCCTCGCCCCAATTCGGCGAGCGCTGGGCGCGCTGGTGGCTTGACGCCGCCGGTTACGTGGATGTGATGGGCATGGACAACGACGCCGGCACCATCAAGCTCGGCGACGGCAAGTGGCGCTACCGTGACTATGTCGTGCAGTCGCTCAATGCCGACAAGCCCTTCGACCGCTTTCTGCTCGAACAACTCGCCGGTGACGAACTGGCCGACTGGCGCGGGGCCGACACCTTCACCGGGGAGATGCGCGCGCTGCTTGTCGCCACCGGCTTCCTGCGCGTCGCCCCGGACGATACCGACGAAAGCGAAATCAACACGGCAGCCAATCATCACGCGCACCTCCAGCAAACGGTTGAGAATCTCGGTCAGACCCTGCTCGGCCTCACGCTCAACTGCGCCCGCTGCCACGACCACAAATACGAGCCTGTCTCCCAAGCCGATTACTACAGCCTGCTCGCCCACTTTGTGCCCGCATTCAACCCCGCCGCCTGGCTGCAGCCCAAGGACCGCGTGCTCGCCGATCTTGCCAAGCCGGCCAAGGCCGACTTCGACCGCCACAACGCGGCGCTCGACAAGGAGGTCGAGGCCTTCCGCCAGCAGCAGCAGGCCATGCGCGAGCGCTACCGCGACCAGTTCCTCGAAGCGCGCCTGCCACAAGTGCCCGCCGCGCTGCGTGACGAGGCGCAGGCCGCCGCGCGCACGCCCTTCGAGAAGCGCACCGAGGACCAGCGCCGGCTCGTGGGCCGCTTCGAGCGGTTTCTCCGGCAGGGCCTCGACGACTTCAAGGCAACGCTCACGCCGGCGGACAAGGCCGAGTGGGAACGGCTCGACCGCGCCATCGCCGCCGTGAACGTGCGCCGCAAGACGCCGCCGCTCATCCACGCCGTCTATGACCACGGCCAGCCCCCGCCGGTCCACGTCCTGCGCCGTGGCGAGTTCGACAAGCCGGCGGAGCAAGTGCAGCCCGCACTGCCCGCCGTGCTGCGGAGCGCAGGTGTCCAACCTGCGTCCGCCACCGGCCGCCGCCTTGCCCTCGCCCGACAGTTCACCGCTCCGGACAGCCGCGCGTCAGCGCTCGTCGCCCGCGTGCTTGTCAACCGCGTCTGGCAGCAGCTCTTTGGGCGCGGCCTCGTCGAGACCAGCGACAACCTCGGGGTCACCGGAGCGCGGCCCTCGCATCCCGAGCTGCTCGACTGGCTCGCCGGCGAGTTCATCCGCAACGGCTGGCGCCTGAAGCCGCTGGTCCGGCTCATTGTTGAGTCGTCCACGTATCAACAATCGGCCACTCCGCCTCCCGCCTTGGCCGCGCGCGCGGAACGGACGGATCCCGACAACCGCCTGCTCTCGCACCAGCGGCTGCGCCGGCTCGAATCCGAAATGGTTCGCGACGAGCTGCTCACCGTCAGCGGCCGGCTGGACCTCACCCCCGGCGGGCCGCCCATCCTCACGACCAATCTCACCGACGGCTCCGTTGTCGTCCGCGCGGACGCGCTGCGGCGGCCGGAGGACCAGTTCCGTCGCAGCCTCTACCTGCTCCAGCGCCGCAACTATCATCCGTCGCTGCTCGCGACCTTCGACCAGCCCACGCTCAACGCGACTTGTTCCCGCCGAAGCCCGAGCGCAGTCGTCTCGCAGTCGCTCACGATGCTGAACGACGCCTTCGTGCTGGATTCCGCCCACGCGCTCGCCGCCCGCGTCGGCGCGGCGGAAGCGGGCACGTCAGAGCGCATCGTCCACGCGTTCCGGCTGGTGCTCTCGCGCCCGCCGACGGCGGCGGAAGCGAACTGGTGTCGCAAAGCCGTCGAGGCGGAGGGCGTCCGGAGGCTGCTGGCCGGGGAAGGCACCGGGGCCGCGCGCGAGCAGGCGATGGCGCACCTTTGCCACACGCTGCTGAACACGAGTGAGTTTCTCAGCATCCCGTGAAGCCCGTGATTTTCCATGCCGATTGCAATGAGGCGGAGCGCGGGACTCCGGCCCGCAGCGGCAACCTTGCGGAGCCGGCCACGGGCAACCGGACGCCGCGAACACGCGCTGCCGCTGCGGCC
>WRPG01000001.1:0-402505 GCA_009773355.1 Limisphaerales bacterium | reverse complement strand
GCCTGGAAGGCCGCGCTCCGGGTGGACCGCCGCTCATTCCTCCGGACGAGCGCGCTGGGCTTCGGCGCGCTGGCGCTGGACTGCCTGCTCGCCCGCGAGGCCGGGGCGGCCGCGCCTTCACCCTTCACGCCGCGCCCTGCCGGCTTCGCCCCGGCGGCCAAGGCCGTGATTCTCCTCATGCAGAGCGGCGGGCCGAGCCAGATGGATTTGTTCGACCCGAAGCCCGAGCTGGGCCGGTTCGACGGCAAAGTCCACAGCGAGCGTGTCGAGATGTTCCAGAAGGGCAGCGAGGCCAACCGCCTGCTGGGCAGCCCGTGGCGGTTCGCGCCGCGCGGGCAGTGCGGCATGGAGTTGAGCGACGCCATCCCGCACCTCGCCGGCGTGGCCGACGAGCTGACGCTCGTGCGCTCGATGCACACCGAGCACAACAACCACACCGAGGCGCTGGTGATGCTCAACACGGGGAAAATCTTCCCGGGCCGGCCCGCGTTCGGCTCGTGGGTGAGCTACGCGCTGGGCACGGAGAACCAGAACCTGCCCGCCTATGTCGTGCTGCGCGACCCCGAGGGCTACAACACCAGCGGCACGTTGCTCTGGCAGAACGCGTGGCTGCCGGCTGTGCATCGCGGCACGGAAGTCAGCACGCAGGGCGCGCCGCTCCTGAACCTGCATCCCGCGCAGCCGGTCGCCGCCGAGTCACGCCGCGCGCAGCTCGACCTGCTCGCCCGCCTCAACCGCGAGCATCAGCGAGCGCATCCCGGCGAGCCGGATTTGGAGGCGCGCATCCGAAACTACGAGCTGGCCGCCCGCATGCAGCTCGCCGCCGCCGCGACGCTGGATTGGCAGCGCGAAAGCCCCGCCACCCAGCGGCTCTACGGCCTAGAAGAGAAGGTCACGCGCGGCTACGGCCTGCGTTGTCTCATGGCGCGGCGGCTGGTCGAGTCCGGCGTGCGCTTTGTGCAGGTGTTCCCGCCCGTGAAGCCGCAGTTCCAGCCGTGGGACACGCACCGCAACGTGGACACGGAGCTGGCTGAAATCGCCGGCTACACGGACCTGCCGTCCGCCGCGCTGATCCGCGACCTGAAGGCGCGCGGCCTGCTGGAGAGCACCATCGTCGTGTGGGCCGGCGAGTTTGGCCGGCTGCCCGTTTCGCAGAACGGCCTGGGCCGCGACCACAACCGGAATGCCTTCTCGCTGCTGCTGGCCGGCGGCGGCTTCCGGCGCGGCCACATCCACGGCGCGACGGACGAGTTCGGCTACCGTGCCGTGAAGGACAAGGTCAGCGTGCCCGATTTGCACGCGACCTTGCTGCACCAGTTCGGCCTCGACCACACGCGCGTTTCCTTCCCACACCACGGACGGAACGAGACGCTCACCGACGCCGAAGTCACGGGCGCGCGCGTTGTCCACGAACTTTTCGCCTGAAAGACTCCTCAACACCCATGCAACTGACCCTCCGCGAAATTGACCTGCCGCTGCGCCACGCCTTCACCATCTCGCAAGGCACGACCACCGTGCAGAAAAACCTCCTCGTCGAGCTGCGCGACGGCGGGTTCACCGGCTATGGCGAGGGCGCGTCCTCGCACGCTTACAAGGCCTTCACCGCGCCGGTCATGCGAGCCGACCTCGAAGCCGCCCGCGCCCGCATCGAGTCCGAGCAGCTCGACGATCCGGCGGCGCTCTGGGACCGGCTGCTGCCCGTGCTGGGCCACAACCGCTTCGCCATGTGCGCGCTGGATGAGGCCGCGCACGACCTCTGGGGCAAGCAACGCGGCCAGCCGGTCTGGAAGCTCTGGGGACTCACGCAGCGCGGCGGGCCGTTGAGCAACTACACCATCGGCATCGCCGACGTGCCGACGATGGTGATGAAGCTGCGCGAGTTCGACGGCTGGCCCATCTACAAGATCAAGCTCGGCACGCCGGACGACCTCGCCATCGTGCGTGAGTTGCGGAAGCATACGAGCGCCATCTTCCGCGTGGACGCGAACTGCGCGTGGTCGGTCGAGCAGACGCTCGCCTTCGCGCCGGAGTTGAAGGCGCTGGGGGTTGAGTTCATCGAGCAGCCGCTGCCGGCAGGCGAGTGGGCGGGCATGAAGCGCCTGTTCGCCGAATCCGCGTTACCCATCATGGCAGATGAGAGCTGCCTCGTGGCGGAGGATGTAGAACGCTGCGTCGGTTTTTTCCACGGCATCAACGTGAAGCTCACCAAAGCCGGTGGACTCACGCCCGGCAGACGAATGCTGCTCCGCGCCCGCGAGCTGGGCCTCAAGACGATGGTCGGCTGCATGTGCGAATCGAGCGTGGGCATCTCCGCCATCGCACAACTACTCCCGCTGCTCGACTACGTGGACATGGACGGCGCGGTGCTCATCGCCAAGGACATCGCGACGGGCGTGCGGGTGGAGAAGGGGCGCGCGGTCTTCCCGGAGGAGAACGGGAACGGCGCGCGTTTGCTCTGAACGCTTAAGCGGACTGCAAACTGACATCGCTCATGCCGGACACAGACAAAGCCTCCGCCCCGCGATTCGCCATCATTGGTTTGTCCGCTGTGTTGAAAAGTGCGGCCCGGACCCCCGGCTATTTGTGGGAACTCGTCCAATCGCACCGCTCCACAATTCTCCGCTGCGTTGGCCTTGGAATCCTTGCTGGCATCATGTTGGCGCTGGCGTCGCCAACCTATAGGGCCTCCGTTCGCATCGAACAGAGCGACCTCTGCCCGCACGGTTACTTGACCAACTCGGTTCCCGAATCAGAGTTTTTTGGAGCCTGTCAGATTTGCCCCGGGCAACCGTGAGACACCGGCGGCTGGCGAGGCTAAAACTCCGGCTCCAGCGGCGGACGCGGTTTGAACTTCTTCGCCAGCGCCAGCGCGGCATCGAGCTTGCCCACGCCTTGCGTGCAAGTGGGATTGCTGAGGCTCGCGGCGGCAACGCAGACCCCGGTGAGCAGGCACTTCTGCAATTCCCAGCCCTCGTGCAGGCCGTAGAGGACCCCGGCGCAGAAGGCGTCGCCCGCGCCCGCGCTGCCGGCGATGTATTTTTGCGGGAGGTTCAGGGAGGACTGCCAGGAGTCCTTGCCGTCGCGCGTGCGGGCGAAGCCGCCCTCGGGGAAGTGGATGACGACCAGCTCCTTCACCCCGCATTGCAGCAGCGCGCCGGCGGCGTGCCGGAGCGAGACGGTGTCGAGCGTGCCGTCGGGCTTGCGAATCTTGAAGCCCGTGGTCTTGCCCGCCTCCAGCTCGTTGAGGATGCAGTAGTCCACGAACTTGAGCGCGGGCGTGACGATCCTGCTGAAGCGGTCGCTGTCCTCGCTGACGGTGTCCACGCTGGTCTTGAGGCCGGCCGCCTGCGCGGCGGCGAGGAGCGCGGCGGCCTTGGTGCCGAACTTCTTGTCCTCCTTGTCCATCGCGTCGAGCAGCAGCAGGTAGCCGAGGTGGAAAATCTTCGCCTTGGTCTTGCTGAAATCGAGATCCTTGCCATCCCAGAGCGCGTTCGCGCCGCGGCAATGGAAGAACGTGCGCACGCCGCCGGCCGTCTCGGTCATCACGTCGGTGTAGGACGTGGGCGCGTCGGCGGTGGCGCGGATGAACCGGGCGTCAATCTTGTGGCGCTTGCAGTCTTCGAGAATCTGGTCGCCGAGCAGGTCCTTGCCCACCAGCCCCGCGCCGGCGAGCGGGAACGGCGCGCCCAGCCGGGCCAGGTCCACGAGGACGTTGTAAGGCGCGCCGCCGGTGCCCTCGGACTGGCGGCTGATGTTGGCGAGCCGCTCACGCTGCGGATACACGTCAATCATCTTGACCTGGTCAACAATCCAATTGCCGCCGGCGAGCACGCCGCCGCGGTTGGAGCCGGGTTTCGGTTTCATGGTCAAAGCTGATACTTCCGCTGCGCCTTTCGTAGCTCAGGGTGAGCGGAAGCGTAGCGGAAAGGCGGGCGGCGTGTCTGCAAGAATTTGGGCGGCGAACGGGACGAATCCGGCGGGCGGGCGTCCTCGCGAGCCTTGCGCCAATGGCCCAGGCAAGCCCGGCTTGAGGGGATGCTCGCCCCACCACGGTTTGCCAGCTACTTCTTTTTCCCGCCCTTGCCCGCCGCGCCGGACACGCCCTCCTTGATGGGCCAGTCCGGCGATTCCGTGCGCGAGGAGGTGAACAACTCCTTCGCCTGCGCCACCAGCTCCGGCTTTTCCGCCGCAAGGTTCTGCTTTTCGCCGATGTCGTTCGCCACGTCGTAAATCTCCACCGGCGCGTCGAGCCGGCCGAGTCGAATTGCCTTCCAACGCCCGTCCATCAGCACCGCCTGGTTGAACCCGCGCTCGTGGAACTCCCAATACAGGTGTTTGTGCTTCGCCTGCTTGTCCGGCTGGCCGAGCAGCGTGGGCAGGAAACTCAAGCCGTCCGTCTGCGCCGCTGCCTTCACGCCCGACAGCTCGCTGGCCGTCGCGAGAAAGTCCGCGAACCAGCCGACGTGGCTGGACACGCTGCCGGGCTTAATCTTGCCCGGCCACCGCGCGAGGAACGGCACGCGGATGCCGCCGTCGGTCAGGCTGCGCTTCATGCCGCGCAACGGCCCGGCCGGCTGGAAAAGCTCCGGCGTGTGTCCGCCCTCGTTGTGCGGCCCGTTGTCCGAGCTGAAAAACACCAGCGTGTGCTCGTCCAGCTTCAGCCGCTTGAGCAAGTCGAAGAGCCGCCCGATGTCCCGGTCCATGCGCGAGATCATCGCCGCCTGTCCCTTGTTCTGCGGCGACCAGTCCTTGTCCGCGTAAATCCCGAAGTCCGGCACCTCCTGCCCGTTCTTCAGGTCGCGGTTGGCCTCATTGTTCGCGTGCGGCGTCGTCAGCGCGAAGTAGAGGAAGAACGGCCGGTCCTTCTGCTGCTCCACCCACTTCAAGCCCTCCGCCGCGATGAGGTCGTGCGAATACTCCACCTTCTCGCTCGCGTAGCCGACGCCGAACCGCCGCGCGATGGGATTGTCCGCGCTGCCGGGCGCAACCTTGTTCCGCAATTTCACCTGCTCCTCCCCGCGCATGAGAAAGTCCGGGTAGTAATTGTGCGCGTGATGCTGGTTCGCGTAGCCGAAGAAGTAATCGAACCCCTGCCGCGTCGGCAATCCCACCGCCGCCTCGCCTTCGTCGCCGAGGCCCCATTTGCCGATGAGCGCCGTCGCGTAGCCGGCGGCCTTGAGCGCACGCGCCACCGTCATGTCCCCCGGCCGGAGCGACTGCGCCAGCGGGTTGACCGTGCCCGCGTTGCCGCGCACGCGCGTGTGCCCCGTGTGCAGGCCCGTCATCAGCACGCTGCGGCTCGGCGCGCACACCGTCGAGCCGGCGTAAAACTGCGTGAACCGCATCCCCTCCGCCGCCATGCGGTCCAGGTTCGGCGTCTGAATCAGCTTCTGTCCGTAGCACCCGAGGTCCCCGTAACCGAGGTCATCGGCGAGGATGAAGATGAGGTTCGGCTTCCGCTCGGCGGCGATGACGCACGTCGCGGCGAGCCAGCCCACGGACAAGCAACGAGCGAGCAGGCGGAGCCACTGGCGCGCCGCGAGCGCCTTCCAAAGTGAATCGGTGGTGTTTCGCACGCGGAGTTTGTAGCAAGAGCGTGCGGGGCGGGGAAGGAGTGAATCGGAATGGGCAGTCAGTGGCATCGCAAAACCGCTGGCGCGCCCGTGGCCGCCCGCGCTCCGCAGCCGCGAAGCTGGCGGACAGCACAGGGCGCCGGAAGTTCCAGCCCATTGGCGGCGGAGAACTTGCTCGTGCCGCAGAAGCTCATGGCCGCGACGGCCCGCCCCAAGCGACGCTCACAGTTTCACGGTCTTCCCCGTCGCCGCCGACTTGTCGGCGGCGAACATGACCCGGTGGCTGGCCGCCGCGTCCGCGAGACTGGTGAGGGCCATTTCCTTGCCGGCGTCGAGCGCGTCGAAGAAGGCCTGGAACTGCGACTGATACGGATGGTCGCTCACGTCGCCGGAGTCGAGCATCTTCATCGAGAGCTGGCTCCACTTGGCCTTGTTGGTGCCGAGCTTCATCGAGTGGAACTTGTCGTCCAGCAGGCTGCCCTCGCTGCCGACGAGGTGGGTGTGGAAGTAATAGGGCTGGAGGCAGTCCACCACGGCGGCGCACTTGCCCACCGCGCCGTTCTTGAACTTGAGCAGGGTGACGCTGGTGGTCGTGTATTCGTAGGGCTTGAAGATCTTGCTCTGCGAGCGCGTGTCGTAGCTGGTGACTTCCGTGACCTCGCTGCCCATGCAGAGCAGCAGCGCGTCGAGCGCGTGGCAGCCGGCGGTGAGGAGGGCGCTGCCGCCGTCCTTCTTGGCCGTGTTCCAGCGGAACTGCCCATACCACGGGCCGATCCCGTGATAGTAGTCCACCTCGCCGTAATGCAGCTTGCCGAGCAGCCCCTGGTCAAGGACCGCCTTCGTCGCCTGGAACTGGCTGCTGTAACGGCACTCGAAGCAGACGCAGGTCTTCACGCCGGCCTGCTTCACGGCCGCGACCATCGCGTCCACGTCCTTCTGGGACATGGCCAGGGGCTTCTCGATGATGATGTGCTTGCCGGCCCGCGCGGCGGCGATGACGTGCTGCGCGTGCAGGCTGGGCATCGAGCAGACGGACACCGCGTGGATGTTCGGGTCCGCGAGCATCGCGTTGAGGCTCGTGTAAGTCGTGATGGGCGAGCCGTATTTGGCGGACAGCGCCACGCCATCCTGCGCGCGGGAGGAATAAACCGCCGTGACCTGCGCCTGCGCCGAGGCGTTGAGGGCGGGAATGTGCGCGGTGGCGACCCAGCCGTAACCGATGACTCCGACGTTGTATTTTTTGCTCATGGGAAAGGAGATGATGCGTGTGCGGTGTTTGTGACGCCGAGATGCGAGCGGTTTTTCATGGGGATGTCAATCGTCCGTCTGGTTGTCCGCCATCCCCGGGCGCAGCTTGACACCCGCACCATCTGACAGAGAAAAGCCGCTCCCTTTCCTCCATCGGGTGGAGGGGAGGGCCGGGGAGAGGAGAGCGTAACGACCGGCTGGTCCACACTCCCATTTCCCCAACTCATGCCCCCGCACACCGGTCCACCATGTCCTCAGTCCATACATCGAGGTGGAGAGGGAGAGGAGTTGGGAAGACGAGCATCCTCGCGAGCCGTCCGTCGGACTCAGGGGCAACCTTCAGGTTGCGAATCTTGATGCCCTGTGGCGGCGGTCTGTGCCCGCCGAGCCGGGCAAACATTCGAGACGTTCGGCGGCCACAGGCCGCCGCTGCAAAGCGCAGGCTAAAGCCGGCGGCCACGATGGCGGAGAGGGTGTCGTCAGGCGGAAAATAATGACTTGCAACGCCCGCCGCTTTCCCCAAATGATACGCGCACGTATTAAACGCACACGTATCAAAGCATGAGCCAAGTCCCGCACCTGCCCGCCCTCCGCCTCGGCCGCCCCTACCGCAGCCTCGACCAGTCCGCCGTCAAGGACCACAAGACCGGCGAGGTTCGCGCCGAGGTCTCCACCGTCAACGCCGGCATCATCCGCAAGGACTTGAAGAAGCTCGCCGCCAGCCGCGCGGCGCTGAAGCAGTTCACCTGCGCGCAGCTCATCGAGCTGTCCGCCAAGGCCGGCGACCTCTTCCTGAACGGCACGCTGCCGCTGGGCGATGGCGGCCACACGCAGACCGCGCAGCAATACATCGAGACCCTCAGCAGCACGAGCGGCCTGCCGTGGAACCTCGTCCGCCGCAACATGGACAAAATCCATTTCGCGCTGACGAACCTGAAGTTCGTGCTCAACGGTCTCTCTCGCGGCCTGGATCTTGGCATCCTCGACGCCGGCACGGGCGAGCAGTTCGGCACCAAGCTGAGTTACTTCCCCACCTGCCAGGCGCTCGGCCTCGTCATGCCGAGCAACTCGCCTGCGGTCAACTCGCTGTGGCTCCCCGCCATCGCGCTCAAGACGCCGGTGGTCATCAAGCCCGGCAAGGAGGAGCCGTGGACGCCCTTCCGGCTGATTCAGGCGTTCATCGCGGCGGGCGTGCCGGCGGAGGCGTTCGGCTTCTACCCGACCGACCACGAGGGGGCAGGGGAGATTCTCAAGACCACGGGCCGCTCGCTCATCTTCGGTGACAAGAACACGATGGCCCAATACGCCAACAACCCCGCCATCCAGCTTCACGGCCCCGGCTGGAGCAAGTTCCTCATCGGCGAGGACTGCATCGAGAACTGGCGCGACTACATTGATGTCATCGCCGGCGCGATTTCCGACAACGGCGGGCGCTCCTGTATCAACGCCTCCGCCGTCGTGGTCCCTCGCTACGCGGCGGAAATCGCCGACGCGCTGGCGCAGAAACTCGGCCCCATTCAGCCGGCCCGAGTTGATGACCCGAACGCGCGCCTGTCCGGCTTCGCGAACGCCAAGATGGCTGAGTTCATTGACAGCCAGATTGACGAGGGCCTCCAGACCCCCGGCGCGACCGACGTGACCGCCAAGTATCGCAACGGCCCGCGCAAGGTGTTCTTCGAGGGCGGCATCTTCCTGCGCCCGACCATCGTGCAGTGCGACAGCTTCGCGCACCCGCTGGCGAACAAGGAATTCCTCTGCCCCTACGCCAGCGTCGTCAACTGCCCGCAGTCCGAGATGCTGGAGAAAATTGGCTACACGCTGGCCGCGAGCGTTATCACCAAGGACGCGAAGTTCATCGAGGCCGTCACCGACTTCGCGGAGATTGACCGGCTGAACATCGGCCCGGTCTCGACGATGAAGATTTCTTGGGATCAGCCGCACGAGGGGAACATGTTCGAGTTCCTCTGGAAGCGCCGGAGCATTGAACGGGCGTGGTAGCCGTGTCAGGCTGCGACCATGCATCGCGCCGCCGAACTTCATCTGTCCAAGGCTGACCGCGTCCTGGCGCGCGTCATCCGCGACGTGGGGCCGTGCACCATCCGTCCGCGCCGGAACTGTCCGCCGTATCAGTCGCTCGTGCAGGCCGTCGCGCATCAACAACTCAACGGCACGGCAGCGCAGACCATTCTGAAGCGCTTCATCGCGCTGTTCCCTGGTGAGAAATTTCCATCGCCGGAAGCCGTCGTGTCCGCGCCGGACGAGCGGCTCCGCAGCGCCGGCCTTTCGCGCGCAAAGACAGCGGCCATCAAGGACATCGCCCACAAGACCACCACCGGCCACGTGCCAACTCGTCGCGATGCCGCGCGCCTGAGCGACGAGGAACTGATCGCGCGGCTCACGGAAATTCGCGGTGTCGGGCCGTGGACCGTCGAGATGTTCCTCATCTTCACACTGGGCCGCCGCGATGTTCTGCCCGTGGGCGATTACGGCGTGCGCTGCGGCTTTGCCAAAGCTTACGGGTGGAAGGAACTGCCCACGCCGAAAGAACTTCTCGCCGAGGGCGAGCGCTGGCGCCCCTACCGTTCCATCGCCTCGTGGTATATGTGGCGCGTGCTGGAGCTGAAATGAGCGCGCCGGGATAATTCTTGAACAGCCGGAATTCCCGGCCAGTCTCTAAAGCGCACATGACTTCCGCAGGCCACGCCGCCAACCCCGCCGCGCTCTTCGACTTCGTTCCCCGCACGCGGCTCGTGTTCGGCGCGCACACCGTTGAGCGTGTGGGCGAACTGGCGGCGGAACTCGGCGGCAAGCGCGTTCTCCTCGTCACCGACCCCGGCATCGTCAAGGCCGGCCACGCTGCGCGGGTGCAGGAATCGCTGGCCAAGGCAGGCATGCACGTCAGCCTGTTCGACCGCGCGAAGGAGAATCCCACCACGAAATGCGTGGACGAGTGCGTGGCCGTCGCGGCGGCGGAGAAGGTGGATTTGCTTGTCGGCCTCGGCGGCGGCAGCTCGATGGACACGGCGAAGGGCTGCAACTTCATCTTCACCAACGGCGGGCGGATGCAGGACTACTGGGGCGTCGGCAAGGCAAAGCAGCCGATGCTGCCGCTCATCGCCATTCCGACCACCGCCGGGACAGGCAGCGAATGCCAGTCCGCCGCGCTCATCGCCGACGAGCAGACGCACCAGAAGATGGCCTGCCTCGACCCGAAGGCCGCCGCGCGCATCGCCATCCTCGATCCCGCGCTGACCGTCTCGCAGCCGCATCGCGTCACCGCCTGCACCGGCATTGATGCCATCGCCCACGCCGTCGAGACCGCCGTGACCACGAAGCGCAACCCGCTCTCGCAGATGTTTTCGCGCGAGGCGTTCCGGCTGTGCGTCACCGCGCTGCCGCAGGTGCTCAAGCATCCCAAGGACATCGAGGCGCGCGGGCGGATGCTGCTGGGCGCGGCCTACGCGGGCATCGCCATCGAGAACTCCATGCTTGGCGCGGCCCACTCGGCGGCGAACCCGCTCACCGCGCACTACAACATCGTCCACGGGCAGGCCGTCGGGATGATGCTGCCGCTGGTCATCCGCTTCAACGCGGAGAACCCCGATGCGCTACGCGCTTACGCCGAACTCGCCTCCGGCCCGGAGCTGGCGACGGTGAAGGGCGGCCTCACCACCGCGCTCGAGGCCTTGCTCGCGCGCCTGGAATCATTGCTCAACCTCGCCGGCTTCCCGCGCTCGCTCACCGAGTGCGGCGTCGAGCCGGCCAGGATCAAACTCCTCGCCGAGGAAGCCGCGAAGCAGTGGACCGCGACCTTCAACCCGCGCCGCATCGAGGTCGCGGACTTCGTCGGCCTCTACGAGGCCGCCTTCAACCGCCGCAGCGACGGGGACTTGGTGTGACCCGTGCCGGCGACTCGCAGTCGCCGTTCGTCCGCTCCGACAGTTTCGACGGCGGCTGCAAGCCGCCGGCACTTGCTTTGATTACGTCCGCATCCCCCATAGTCCGTTTCCTCATGTCTGTTCGCGTCCGGCCTCTGGCTGCTATTCTCTGCTCTCTAGGCTCTATCCTCTGCGCCCAAGCCGCCGCGCCCGCGCCGGAATTCATCTTCCCCGCCGGCGGCAAGCAGGGCGCGACAATCAGCGTCACCGTCGGCGGCAAGCTGGACGGCTGGCCGGTGGGCGTGTGGACCGACCATGCGGGGCTGGCGTTCAAGGCGGCCACCAACAGCGGCGCGTTCTCCGTGACCATTGGAGCGGATGTGCCGCCGGGGCCGCATCTGGTGCGCTTCCACAATGGCGACGGCGCGGCGGAACCGCGCACGTTCGTCGTGGGCAAGCGGGATGAAATCCTGGAGGCCGAGCCGAACGACGACTTCCGCAAGGCGCAGCGGCTCGACAAGTCCGCCGTCGTCATCAACGGGCGGCTGGAGAAGGCCGGCGACGTGGATTCCTTCGCCCTCACGGCGGAGCCGGGAAAGTGGATCGTCGCCGCCGTGGACAGCTACGCGCTGGGCAGTTCGGTTGACCCGGTGGTGCAAATCCTCGACGAGCGCGGCGTGCGCGTCGCCTTCAACCACGACACGCACAACCTCGACGCGCTGGTCGCGTGGCGGGTGGAACGCGCCGGCACTTACATCGTGCAGGTGCTGGGCTTCGCGCACCCGCCGGCCGCCGACGTCGCGGCGAAGGGCAGCGCGGCCTACGTTTATCGCCTCATGGTCACGACCGGCCCCTTCGCCCGCTCGGCCTTCCCGATGGGCGTGAAGCGCGGCACGAAAAGCGCGCTGGAACTGGTCGGCTGGAACTTGGGCAAGGCGGCTCAGACCGTGGATGCCTCCCGCGCCCCGGCCGCGGAACAACTGCTCTTCATCCCCGCCGAACCGACCGGCGACACGCTCTGGCTTGACGTGGCTGACGCCGCCGACGTGGCCGAGCAGGAACCCAACGACACCACGGCCAAGGCCCAGCCCGTCACCTTCCCGGCGACGCTGAATGGCCGCATCAGCCAGCCGGGTGACGTGGACCGCTTTGCCTTCCCCGCGAAGAAGAACGAGCGCTTCAACTTCCAGGTGCGCGCCGTCGGCCTGCGCTCGCCAATGGCCGCGCGCATCCGCGTGGAGGACACGAATGGCGTCTCCCTGACGCAGCAGGAGGGCGGCGACTTGAACGACCCGCGCCTCGGCTGGAGCGCGCCGGCGGACGGCATGTTCGTCCTCGCCGTCAGCGACATGTATGGCAAGGGCGGGGCGGAGTGGCTGTATCGCATCGAGACCGCGCCCGCGCCGCCGCATTTCACGGCCACGATCCCGACGCACGCGTTCTTCGTGGAGAACGGCAAGACGAACGAAGTCAAAGTCACCGTCGCGCGCAACGAAGGTTTCAAGGAGAAGCTCGTCCTCGCGGTGAAGGGCCTGCCCGACGGCGTCACCGCGCGCATCCCCGCCGTGCCGGACAAGAACGGCGAGGTGAAGGTTGAGCTGGTGGCCGCCGCCGACGCGCGGGCGGCCAGCGTGCCCCTTGAGTTGCTGCTCTCCGCCCCCGAGGTGCGTCCGCCGATGAGCAGCGCGGCGACGTTCAGTCTGCGGGGCACCGAACCGCGCGGCGACCGGCTCGTCAATGACGGTCATGTGGCCTGGCTGACGGTGGCGAACAAGCCCGCGCCGCCCCCGCCTCCGAAAAAGAAGAAAGGCTAGCGTCTGGGCCGCCGGCGGGCGGAGCGCTTTGCCTTGGACTGCGGGTGGCATTGCGCGGCTCTCATCGCCCAGGTCGAGAGTTGCGCCGCATCCTCCAGCACGGCGGCGGGCACTTCCCGATAGGCGGGCAGGCACTGCCTCGCGTTCGGCTGGAACGGCCCCATGCCGGCGGCCTCGTAGTCGGGACGCGAGGCGGCGTCGGTTTTGAAGTAGAGCCGGCCCCGGTGGAGGATGCCGAAGAAAGTCTCGCCGAGGTAAAGGCCCTCGCCGCCAAACATCCGGCGGAATGCGATGCCCGGGAGACCGTCCAGTTGCTCGCGGACAAACTGGCTGAAGCTGCCGTCAGCCATCAGTAGTTTGCCTGCATCCGGCTGAGGATTTGGCGGGAGGCGGTCTCGTCGCCGAGCAGGCCGACGCGGATGCGGACCTCGGTGGCCTTGGCGGCGACCTGCTTGGTCTTGATGGTGACCTTCTGGTCCGCCACGGTGCGCGCCTCAATCACCCCGTTGAGTCCGTCGAGCTGGGATTTGAGGACGGCGAACTTCAAGTCCTTCGCGGCGCGCTCCGCCGCCCGATGCGCGGTGCTGAGGGCCACGGACTCGGTGTTCTTGAGCTCGCCCTGGGCATAGGCCACGCCCCCCGCGCCCGCCGCCGCGCCGACGAGCAGCGCGGCGCAGCCGGTGAACAGGGTCAGCGAGGAGCAGACGATCAAGGCGAGGAGCAGGGTGCGTTTCATGGGTGAATCGGGTTGGGCCGGCGGGACAACCGTATCCGCCGGCAAGGTTGATGTCGAACTCGCAAAGTGGTGGGCAGCATACGCCCTGCCTGTCGCTACGGTCGCACCGCCGCGAAACGCAGGCCCCGCGTGCTGACGCGCAGCGTGGCGAGGCCGAAGCTTTCCATCACCGCCTCGAAGATCGCCGCGCCAAAGAGAATGACGTCCGCGCGCTTGGGCGGGAGGCCGGGCAGTGCGCGGCGCTCGGCCAGCGGCAGGCTCCAGAGCCGCTCGGCGTGCCAGCGCACCCGCTCGGCGGTGAAGCGCGTCGCCTCGATGCGGTCCCGGTCGTAGTCGGCGAGTTGAAGTTCCAGCCGCGCCAGGATGCTCGTGGTGCCGCCGGTGCCGACGAGCAAGAGGTCTCTGGAGCTTGGTAGGGCCGCGCTGCGCGCGGCCCCGTGGGACTGAACAGAGAGTTGAGGCCGACCACAGGTCGGCCCTGCCGAGGCGTTTGTTTGCAGGTGCGGCGCGAGTTGTGGGCGGACTTCGCGGTCGAGAAAGGCGCGGAGTTCGGCGCGTGTGGCGGACCATTCAGCCAGTGTTGGCGGGTCGGAGAGGCGGGCAGCTTCAAGCAATCGCACGGTGCCCAGCTTGAAGCTCTCGCGGAAGAGGGAACGGCCGCCATCGCCGAGAATGAACTCGGTGCTGCCGCCGCCCACGTCGAGAATCAACACGGGCTGGTTGCGGAGCGAGTCATCGGTCAGCACGCCTTGAAAGGCCCAGTCCGCCTCCTGTTCGCCGCTGATGACCTCGACGGGCAGCCCGCTGGCGGCGCGGACGGCGGCGAGCAGCTCGTCCGCGTTCACCGCATCCCGTGCCGCGCTCGTGGCGATGACGCGCACCTGAGTCGCGCCCTGCTCGCGGGCGGTCTCGGCGAAGCCGGCAACGGCCCTGGCCGTGTCAGCAATGGCTTCGGGGCGGAGACGGTGGTCGTCGTAGAAGCCCCGGCCCAGCCGCGTTTGCTCGCTGCCTTCCCAAACTGGCTCGACGGAGCCGGCGGTCACGTCCGCGACGAGGAGTTTTACGGAGTTGGTGCCGATGTCTATGACGGCACGACGGGCCGGAAAGTAATTACCAGTTAGTGATGAGTGCTCAGTCGCGGCGAAGTGCTCGGGATCAGTGTTCACAGCACTAAGCACTAATTACTAATCACTCTCTCACTTCTCCTTCGACTCACGCTTGGCCAGCACCGCCGCGCCGGTGATGCCCGCGTCGTCGCCGAGCTTGCTGGCGATGATCTCAATGCCCTTGGCGGTGCCGGGCAGCGCGTAGTCCTTCGCCGTCTCGATGATGATGGCCATCATGTCGTCGGCGAGCTGGTCCATCACGCCGCCGCCCAGGACGATGACCTCGGGGTTGAGGAAGTTGATGACGTTGGCGACGGCGATGCCGGTGTATTCGGCGGCCTCCTCGACGATCTGCTCGACGAACTTGTCCCCGCGCCGGAGCGCCTTGCGGATGTCGCCGCTCCTCATGTCGGTCAGCTCGGGGCCGAGCATGTCGGTGAGCACGGTCTTCTGGCCGTCCTTCACGGCGGTCTGGATGCGGCGGAAGAGCGCGGTGCGGCTGGCCAGCGCCTCGAAGCAGCCCTTGTTGCCGCAGCCGCACTTGGGGCCGTTCACCTCGAGGACCATGTGCCCGATCTCGCCGGCGGTGCGGTTGAAGCCCGAGTAGGGTTTCCCATCCAGCATGATGCCGCCCCCGATGCCTGTGCCGAGGAAGATGCCGACCATCGAGCGCGGCTTGGGGTCCAGCTCGGTTTCATAAACCCCCAGCGCGCAGACGTTGCAGTCGTTCTCGGCGAAGACCGGCAGATCGAGCTGTTTCTCCAGCACCTTCTTGAGCGGCACGTCCTCCCACTTGAGATTGGGCGCGAAGAGCATCCGGCCCTCCTCCGGGTCAATCGCCCCCGGCGCGCCGATGCCGACGGCCTTGATGTTGTCGGTGTGGAGGTCGCACTCGTCCACGACCTCCTGCACGCAGCGGGCCACGCGCTCGAGCACGCCGTCGGGGCCGCGCTCGGGCTTGGTGCTCATCTTGACCTTGCCGAGGCACTTGAGCTGCGGGGTGAAGACACCGGCGAGGATCTTGGTGCCGCCGAGGTCCACGCCGACGAAGTGTTCGCGTTTGCCAGATGCTTCGGCCATGTGCGCTTTGGAGTTGGTTGAACGTGTTGTGCCTGCGGCCCGGGCCGGTTGCAAGCCCGGCGGAAAACTTCCGCGATTTAACCAGCGGCGATCCCAGCGGCCAGCCCCGAATTGTTAAATCTCAACGCCCCGCCAGCACGGACTCGATCTTGCGGCGGAGGTCGGCGTTCACATCTTCGGGCGAGCGGTCGGCGTCCACGATGTCGAAGCCGTAGGTGGCCTGCAGCCGGGTGAACTGCCGGGCCATGAGGGCCTGGTATTTCAGGAAGCTGTCGAACATGTCGCGCGAGAGGCCGAGGTCCATGCCGCTCTCCCAGTAGTCGAGCGCCTTGTTCTTGGCGAAGTTCCGCTGCACGAGCTGCTCGGGCGTGATGTTCAGGTAGAAGACGGCGTCAGGCACGAGGGCGATGCCGTAGAGGTTTTTCAGCCACGCCTCATCCATGCCGCGCACGAGGTCGCGGGCCATGAGGGTGTAGATGTAACGGTCGGCCAGCACCATGAAACCAGCCTTGAGCGCGGGCAGCATGATGTTCTCGACCTGGTCAGCGAAGTCGGTGGCGTAGAAGAGGCTCAGGGTGGTGCGGCTGAGAATGTTGCCTTGCTGGGCCTTCTCCAGCTCCTCGCTGACGAGGGAGGAGCGCTTGAGGCCGACCTGCACGGTGGCGTGGCCGCTGCCTTCGAGCCACTGGACGAGCTGCGCGATCTGCGTCGAGCGCCCGGAACCATCCGCGCCCTCAACGACGATGAGCTTGCCGCGCAGTTTCTCCTCCTCGACGCCGGGAATGCCCTCGCCGTAGAAGCGCTTGGGCGTGGGCGTGGGGATGCGGACCTCCGGCGTGCGCGGGGCGGCGGCGAGGCGTTTGACTTTGCGCGCGGTGGGCATGGTCACGCTTTCTGAAGGGCGAAGGAGGGCAGGTCAATGCGGTCGGCAACGAGCTTGCGCACGATGGCCTGCTGCGTCTCGACGGTTTCGTTCGCATCGAGGACGTTGAAATTGAACTCGCGGCTCATGGCGAGGTATTGCTCGAGCATCCGGCCCTGGAAGATGCGGAAGCTCTCGTAGGGATCAGTGGAGAAACCCATGTCCATGCCCGCCTCGAAGTATTTCAACTCAGGCCGTCCATCGAGGATGCGGTTCAACGACACCTCCAAGTCCGCGCGGAAGAAGAAGGTCATGTCCGGCAGCGCGGCGAAGCTGTAGAGGCCGCGCACCCAGTCCGTCGGGCACGTCCGCACCACGTCGCGGGCGAAGGCGGTGAAGATGTAGCGGTCGCACAGCACGAGGTAGCCCGCGCGCAGCAGCGGCACGAGCTGGCGCTCGTAGCGGTCGGCGAAGTCCGTGGCGTGGATGAGGCTGAACGTGGTGGGCGTCAGCAGGGTCATCTTCTTGCCCTTGCTGGTGGCGGCCTTGACCAGCTCGGAGGAGTTCCACTCGCTGAAGAAGACTTTCAAGCCGCGCAGCTCCAGCCAGCGCTTGAGCAGGTAGATTTGCGTGGACTTGCCGGAGCCGTCCAAACCCTCGACCGCGATGAGGCGGCCGGGAAAACCGAGTTCAGCGAAGGTCTTCATCATGTCGGACGCGGGGAGATTTGCGGGCCGGTGACTCGAACACAACGCATTTGTCAGTGCAGTCCAAACACTGACGCCATGAGCGCAAGGGAGCCATAAGTGGCAAACTCCAGCGCCTCGCGCACGATCGGGACGAAGTTGAGGGCGAGAATGACGGCGATGAACCCGAACTGGCAGAGCCGCCAGTAGGTCTCATGGCTCATGCCGATGGCGTTCTTGAGCACATGGGAGCCGTCGAGCGGCGGGATGGGCAGGAGGTTGAAGCAGCACAGGAACATGCTCAACAGGGCCATGCGGTAGCCAATTTCCTTGAGCATCGCCACCTCGGCCATGATGCCCACCTTGACCAAGGCCAGCAGGGCAAACGCCAGGACGAAGTTGATCGCCGGCCCCGCCAGGGCCACGAGCGTGTCATCCCGGCGCGGGCTGCGCAGGTTGTCAATGTTCACCGGCACGGGGCGTCCCCAGCCGATGATGAAACCTGCCAGCACGGAGTTGGTCAGGGACAGATAGATGCCGACCAGCGGCAGCACCACCGTGCCGATGAGTTCCATGTGCGCGACGGGGTTGAGGGTCACACGGCCCTGGGAATAGGCGGTGTCGTCGCCGCACTTCCACGCCACCCACGCGTGCGCCCACTCATGGAAAGTGAGCAGCGGGATGAAAAACAAGTAGGTCAGCAGCCCGTCAAATATCGCCGATTGGCTCATCGCGCGCGGAAGGTAGCCGAGGAACCGCCAAAGCCCAAGCGGAAGTCAGATCCAACCCGGACTCCGAGGCGGCAGCGGCCAAGCCATCGGGTGGCACCGGCCGCTCGGAACGACGGCGAGGTTGGAACTGCATGGGGCCTGGCTGATCAAGGGTGGCCGAGTTGCCATTCCGCCGGGCCGGTGGTCCGTGCCACTCCGTTGCTTCGGCGTCCAGATTCAGCGGGTTGAACTGGCGGAGGGTTGGACACCCGCCGGCTTTCGTTCCCGCTCCTTGGCCTTCTCGGTCCAGGTGATGAGGCCGGCCCCGAGCATGATGAGGAGCACGCCGAGCCAGCGCATCGGGGGGATTTCCTCCTGCAACAGGAACTTGGCGGTGAGGGTGGTCAGCACGAAGC
The DNA here is from genome assembly GCA_009773355.1 of Limisphaerales bacterium. Taxonomy (GTDB): domain Bacteria; phylum Verrucomicrobiota; class Verrucomicrobiia; order Limisphaerales; family SXTU01; genus SXTU01. The sequence continues at coordinate 384,396 of WRPG01000001.1, read as the reverse complement.
CCATGGCGGTGAGCGGCCAGATGAAGCTCACGTCGCTGCGCGAGAGCAGCACGAGCAGGGCGACGAAGAAGGCGGCCTCCAGTGCGACGCCCAGCAGGATGCTGGGGTTGGTCCCGCCGGCCTTGACGATGCGCCAGATTTCCGCCGCGTTGACCTGCTTGATCTCGCCGATCTGCTTCAGGCCCTTGCTGAGGAAGACGACGCCGATGGCCTCGCACACGAGGCCGGCGATGAGGATGGCGAGGATTTTGGTCATGCGAGGCGGCTTACAAGTCCTGATAGCGGATGAGCCGGATGTTTTGCTCCGCCACCAGCGCCTTCACGCGCGGGCTGACGAGGGCGTCGAACTCGTGGCGAAACTCGTCGAGGGACGGATGCGAGTAAAGCTCGGAGTCGCCGCGCGGCAGCTCGGGCAGCAGGCGCGTGATGTATCGCTCGTCCACGCGGGCGTTTTGCAGCAGGCCGAAGACGTGGTCGGTGAAGCGGATTTCGGAGCGGGACAGGATGCGCCGGGCGCGGGCGGAGAGGCGGCGGAAGATGAAGGCGTGGCTGGCGCGGTAGAACCATTGGCCGCGCGCGAGGCGGCGGTTCAGCGCGTAGGGGTCGTCGGTGATGCGGATGCGGCGGATGCCCCACTCCTGATACCGCGAGGCCAGCAGCTCGAACACGGTCGGGTGCAGGTGCAGGTTCAGGTGTCCGTTGACGTGGTCGAGGGTCAGGCCGGTGGCCTTGAACCGGGCGAACTGCGCGGCGATCTCGCGGGCGAGCTGGAGGCGCAGGCCGCGGTTGAAAAAGTAGCGCGTGCCGGCGGCGACGGGTGAATCGCTGAACTCGCCGAGCGGGTTGACGAGGTCGGGAATTTCCATGCGCCCGCAGGTGGCCTTGCCGCAGACGAGGGTGAGGTGCAGCCCGACGCCGAGAGCCGGGTTTTGCTTCGCGAGTTCGACGGCCTCGTCAACGGCGTCGCCGTTCACCATCAGGCTGGCGGTGGTGAGGATGCCCTCGCGGTGTGCGCGGATGACCGCCTGGTTGATGGACTGCGAGCGGCCGAAGTCGTCGGCGTTGACGATGAGGCGGCGGGTCGAAACGGGAGCGTTCCGGTGACGCGTGAACGGCGTTTCTCCCTCACCCCGGCCCTCTGCTGGGAGAGAATCCGCGATCCCCAAACTTCCGTGATTTCGGCCCTTGAACTGGAGCGCAGGAGTCCATCCTGCGCGTTCCCGTTCAGTCCCCTCGCGCAGGTTGGACACTTGCGCTCCGCCCGGTTCATGGGTAGGGAGGGACGCAGCCCGCGATGGGTCGGTAGGGCCGCGATGCTGCGCGGCTTGGTCGTGCTTGGGCGCGTTCTGACCGACCAGCAGGTCGGCCCTACCATGGGCTTCGCGCCGCTTGGGTTTGAAGCTGGCTAGGTCGGCGGCCGGAGCGGCGGTGTTCGTGGCTGGCATCTCGCGGACAGGCAAGTCCGCCACGCCGCGCGGGGTGCGACGAGTCGGGCTTGCGGGAACGGGGGCTTGCTCAGACGCCATAGTTCGGCGCCAGTGCGCCGGTGGCGGAGCGATACCATGTGCGCAGGATGAGGGCGAGCTTTTGCAGCTTGTGCAGCTTCGTGGGCGTCGGTGCCAGCACGGGGAAATCCTGTTCCTCCAGTTTGCGCAGGAGCCGCCAATAGACCGCGCCCATTAACTCGGCGGCGACCATGGCCTTGCGGTCTTCCGGCGGCAGGGTGGCGCGGGCGCGGGCGTAGTGATGCCGGGCGCGGCTGGCGGTGGTCTGGGCGAGCTGGCGGAAGCGCGGGGAGAACTCGCCGCCGAAAATTTCCGCCTCGGTGACTTCGTGTCGCTTCAGCTCGGCGAGCGGGAGGTAAATGCGCCCCCGGGCGGCGTCGTTGCCCACGTCGCGGAGAATGTTCGTGAGTTGGAGGGCTTTGCCCAAGTGGATGGCATAGTCGCGGCAGGCGGGGCTGGTGTAGCCGAAGATTTCTATGCTCAACAATCCGACGACGGAGGCGACGCGGTAGCAGTATTGCTCAAGGTGCTCCCATGTCTCGTAGCGGGTGACATCGAGGTCCATCTCCACGCCGCGAATGAGGTCGTCGAACAGCGCGAAGGGCATCCGGTGTGCGACGACATAGGGCTGCAACTCGCGGTTCACGGGGATTTGCGGCTGGCCGCCTTCGCACGCGGCGAGGATGTCCGTGCGCCACTCGGCGAGACGGGCGCGGCGCTGTTCCACCGGCACGGTTTCCTCGTCGGCCACGTCGTCCACCTCGCGGCAGAAGGCGTAGAGCGCGCTCATGCCGGCGCGCTTGGGCTTGGGCAGCATGATGAACGCGAGCGCGAGATTCGAGGCGCTGCGCTGGGTGATCTGCGCGCTGACGGGCGGGTTCATCGGGAACGCGGAAGGCGGAACGCGGAAGGCGGAAGGGGCGCTCGGGGCGTCGTCGGGGAGAGAACCAACAGCCCGCGAACAGCCGCGATTTCAGCCCCGGAAGCCGTGCCGGCAATTCGCAATCGCCGCATGGCGGGTGGATGGCTCGCGGCCGCTTCGAACGGCTGCTCCCCAAAGACGGCGGTTACAAACCGCCGGCACGGGTTCCGGGGGCTTGGTTTCATGGCTGGCGTGGTGGGGGCAGGCCGCCGGTCTCGGCCAGCGTCGGGTTGCGCGGCAGATGGGTCTTCCGCTTGCGTTTCTGGCGGCGTGAGACGGCAACGAGCAGCAGGACGGGCAGCACCACGAGCAGCGCGGCCCCGAGAATCGGCATCACCTGGCTGTCCGGCCCGCCGCCGGGCCGGGCGGCCCCGGGCTGGGGAATCTCCGGCGGGAGGATTTCCGCCGCGAGCATGATGGAAAGCCCCTCGGCCATGCGGGTCATTTCTCCAGCACGTCGGTGTCGCCGTCCGGGCTGGCGTCGGTGCTGATGTTCAGCCGCTGCATGCGGTAGCGCAGCGCGTGGCGGGTGACCTTGAGGCGCTCGGCGGTCTTGTTGACGCTGAAATGGTTTCGCTCGAGCGCGGCGAGGATGAGCTGCTTCTCAAAGTCGGACAACGCCTCGTCGAGCGAGTCCGGCACGGCGCCCACGGGGGCGTCGCCCTTGCGGAGCTTGGTCTCCAGCTCGAAGTCCGGCAGGTGCAGCGGCTGCACCTGCGGGCCGGGCGCAAGGATGACCGCGCGCTCGATGACGTTGCGCAGCTCGCGGACGTTGCCGGGCCAGTGGTGGGACAGCAGTTTGGCGGCGGCTGGCTTGGCGAGGGTCATCACCGGCTTGCCGAGCGAGCCGCAGAACTGCCTGAGGAAATGCTCGGCCAGCAGGCACACGTCCTGCCCGCGCTCGCGCAGCGGCGGCGGGCGGAACTGGACGACGTTCAGGCGGTGATACAAGTCCTCCCTGAAGTGGTTGTCGCGGATGGCCTGGATGATGTCACGGTTGGTCGCGGCGAGCAGGCGGACGTTGACCCTAAGCTCGTCGTTGCCGCCGACGCGGGTGAAGGAGCCGTCCTCCAGGAAGCGCAGCAGCTTGGCCTGGAGCGAGCGGCTCATGTCGCCGATTTCGTCGAGGAAGATGGTGCCGCCGTCGGCCTCCTCCACGCGGCCGAGCTTCTGCTTGATCGCGCCGGTGAACGCGCCCTTCTCGTGGCCGAACAGCTCGCTTTCCAGCAGCGTCTCGGCGATGGCCGCGCAGTTGATGCGCACGTAGCTCTTCTTGGCACGGGCGCTGAGGCTGTGCAACGCGCCGGCGATAAGCTCCTTGCCGGTGCCGCTTTCGCCGAGGATCAGGACGCTGGCGTTGGTGGGCGCGATGGTTTTGATGAGGTCGCGCTGCTCGCGCATCTTGGGCGACTCCCCGATGATGCTCTCCAGCGAGTAGTTGCTTGTGACCTTCTCGCGGAGGGCGGCGTTCTCCATGAGCAGGCGGTGACGCTCGGCGCAGCGGCTGACGTGGAGGAGCAGTTCCTCGGGGGCGAAGGGCTTGGGCAGGTAATCGCTTGCCCCCGCCTTGATGGCCTCCGCCGCCAGCTTGGGGGTGGCGTAGGCGGTGATCATCAGCATGGGCAGCTCGGGCCGGCGTCTCCTTACGCGGGCGAGCAGCTCATAGCCGCTGATGCCGCCGAGGTGCGCATCGGTGATGAGCATAAGGAACTCGCGCTTTTCGATGAGCTGCTCGCCTTGCTCGGCGCTTTCCACGGCCTCCACCGCGTAGCCATCGTCGGCCAGCATCGCGGAGAGGGAGAGGCGCATGTTCTTCTCGTCGTCCACGAGGAGGATGGGCGGGAGCGGCTGGCTCATGCGGCGGCGGTCATGGTTGTTTTCGCCGGGAAGGTTAGGGTGAACGTGGTGCCCTTTCCAAGCGTGGATTCCACGGCGGCCTTGCCGCCGTAGATCTCCGTGTTGTGCCGCACGATGGCGAGGCCCAGGCCGGTGCCCTTTTCCTTGGTGGAGAAATACGGCTCGAAGATGTGCTCGCGCTGGTAGTCCGGGATGCCGGGGCCGTCGTCGGTGATGGCGATCACCACGCAGCCGCGCTCGTCGAGCCGGACGCTCACGTCAATCGCGCCCTTGCTGTGCAAGGCGTCGCGGGCATTGGCCAGAAGGTTCACGAGCGCCTCGCGCAGGTGGGCGCGCTGCATGAGCAGGGGGGGCAGATCCTTCGCGCAGCGGACTTCGATTTTGACCTCGTGCTGCAGCGCCGGCGGAAACACCCGCTGGAGGGCGTGCTCCACTTCCTCCCGCACCTCGAGCCGCTCCACGCGGCCCTCGGCGAGCTGCGCGTAGCCCATCAGCTCGGTGAGGATGCGGTCTGAGCGCCCGACCTCCTCACGGATCATCTCGACCTGCTGGAGTGCGGCGGGCTTGGCGTCCCCGAGGGACTTTTGGAGGCTGAAGGCGGCGTTGTTGATGATGGCCAGCGGGTTTTTGAGCTGGTGCGCGATTTCCGCCGCGAGCCGCCCGGTCGAGCGCAACTGCTCCTGGCGGATGGCGAACTCGTGGGCCTCGGCCTCCGCCTGAAGCTGGAGGTCGGCCAGCACGTTGATGCCGTAGCACGAGACGGCCAGCAGCAGCAGGAGCAGCACGCGGCTGAAGAGGGATTGCAGGGCGTTGCGGTCCGACAATCCGGTGATGGCCAGGAGCAGGGCCTGGCCGACCTCCAGTTGCTGGTCGCCGGTGTCGGGCCGGCTGACCCGGCGTCTCGTCCGGGAGGTTCCGGTCCCGTCCGTCGGGTTCGGCACGTTCGTCGTGATGGCGACGGCATTGGTCGGCGTTCGCGTGGAGGCGCTCGCGGCGGGAGGGGACGGGGATGTCTGGGTGATCTCCTCCTGCCCCCATTTAAGCTCGTGCAGGGTCAAGTCCAGCAACCCGGCGAAGAGATAGCACAAGATGATGAAGAGATTGACCGCGATCTGCAGCCGGACGCCTGTGATGCTGACCGAGTTGCGGATGACCAGCACCAGAAACACCCAGTAGATCGTGCTCTCCAAGCCGCCGGAGATGACGAGCAACAGGGACACAAACGCGCCGTCCACGATGTTGATCACAAACACCGCCCATTGCACCCACATCACGGGCAGGTAATCCATCGCCAGCAGCACCGCCCCGATGATGACGTTGGCGGCGAGATAGGCGCGGAAGGCGCCGCGCACCGTCTCAATGTCGGTCTCGCCCAGGGCCGGCACGCCTTCAAACCAGTCGGAGAAAAGGAGAAAGTAAGCGAGGGCGCTGAGGACGATGACCTTGATGGTCAGGCACACATCGCGCTCCATGAAGCGGATGCGGTCGGCCTGCTGCTCCGGCGAAACCCCGGGAGCCTTGAGCAGGCTCGCGAGCAGCTTCGCCTTGGGGGAGCGCAGGAGCGTCATGGCATCATTTCAGGAGCTTCCGTGCGGCGACGACGATGCCATCCACATCCCACAAGCGGCCCAGCCCCTCATAGCCGCAGGACAACATCCCTTCCTCCGGGCCGATGAGCTTCGCGCCGCGCGCCGTGAGCGTGCGGACGTTGGCCTGCGTCGCCGGGTGCAGCCACATCTTGCCGTTCATTGCCGGCGCGAGGAGCAGTTTTGCCTGCGGGTTCAAGGCCAACGCGATGCTGCTCAAGGCGTCATCCGCGAGGCCATGCGCCAGCTTCGCCAGGCAGTTTGCGGTGGCGGGGGCGATGAGCAGCAGGTCCGCCTCGTCCGCGAGCCGGATGTGCGTGGGCTGCCAGCCCTCCTCCTCGTCATACAAGTCTGTCACCACCGCGTGACGCGAGAGGGTCTTGAAGGGCAGGGGCGTGATGAACTTCTGCGCGTCGGCGGTCATCACCACGCGCACGTCGCAGCCCTGCTTCACAAGCTGGCTGCACAAGTCCGCCGCCTTGTAGGCCGCGATGGAGCCGGTCACGCCGAGGATGACGACCGGCGGGCGGTCGCGGGCGGAGGTGCGCTGGCTTGCCTTGCTCATGCTTGAAACGGGTTGCGGGTTGCGGGTTGCGTGTCAGAAATGAGCACCGTTGTCGTCCCCACGCAACACGCAACACGCAGCACCAGCCAGCAGGATTTGAAGCGCCTTCATCGCCCTCACACCTCCGGTGCCGTTGACCGCGCCTGCCGCATCTTCTCCGCGTCGTAAATGGCCTGCATCCGGCGCACGTCTTCGCGGACGCTGGTGCTGATGAGCAGGTAGTCGAAGTGCTTCCACTGCGCGATTTCCTGCTTCGCGACCGCCAGCCGCTTCTTGATGGCGTCGGGCGCGTCCTTCCCGCGCTTCTTGAGCCGCTGCTCCAGCACTGCCAGCGACTCCGGCGTGAGGAACACCTCCACCAGCGCGCGCTCCAACTCGCCCTCTTGCTCTGCCTGCGCACGGATGGCCGCCGCGCCCTGCACGTCCACCGCCAGCAGCACATCCTTGCCCGCGCGCAGCTTGCCCAGCACCTCGGACTTCAACGTCCCGTAGCTGTTGCCATAAACCGTCGCGTGTTCGAGGAAGTTCCCCGCCTGCACGCGCTTGAGAAAATCCTCCGCCGTCAGGAAGTAGTAATCCACGCCGTCCTTCTCGCCGTCGCGCGGCGCGCGCGTCGTGCAAGTCACCGCGCGGCTCATGTTCGGGTTGTCCCGCAGCATCTGCTCGCACAACGTCGTCTTCCCGCCGCCGGAGGGCGCGGACAGCACAATCAACAGCGTGTTGTTCTTCTGGCTCATCAGAGAAGGGAATGGGGAATGGGGAATGGGGAATGGGGAATGACCGGCCGTCGCCAGCCGCGCGCCTCACCCGCCACCTGCCACTTGTCACTTGTCACTCTCATTATTCCACGTTTTGCACCTGCTCGCGGAAGCGCTCCAGCTCCGCCTTTACCTGCACCACCTCGCGCGAGATGACCGCGTCCTGCGCCTTGGAGCCGATGGTGTTGATTTCGCGGTTCATCTCCTGCGAAAGAAAATCCAGCGTGCGCCCGACCGGCTCCTTCGCCTTCAGGCAGTCGGTGAACTGTTTGAAATGACTTTGCAGCCGCGTCAGCTCCTCAGTGATGTCGGAGCGGTCCGCGAAAAGCACGACCTCCTTCAACATCCGCTCGTCATCCGCCGCGATGCCTTCCAGCCCCGCTGCCTTGATGCGCTCCAGCAGGCGTGCGCGGAACTGCACCTGCACCAGCGGGGCCTGTGCTCCGATGCGTCCCGCCGCCGCACGAATCAACTCGATTCGCTCCGCCAAGTCCGCCGCCAGGTGTTCCCCCTCGCGCTCCCGCATCTTGACCAGCGCATCCAGCCCTTGCAGCAAAGCCGTCTGCACCACTGGCCAGTAAGTCTCGGCGTCCGCCGCGTCCTCCTCGACTTCCAGCACGCCGGGCGCCCGCATCAAAGCCTCCAACGTCACGCCGCCGGTGAGGTTCAACTCCGTCGCCAGCTTGGAGAACTCCGCCGCATACGCCTTCGCCAGCGCCGTGTTGACCTGCGCGGCAGTCCCGGCGTCCTCGCCCTCGTGGACGGCTACGCGCACGTTGAGTCGGCCACGCGAGATGCGCTTGTTGATTTCGTCGCGCACCTGCGCTTCGAGCGGTTCGAGGTCGCGCGGCAGGTTCAGCGTGATTTCCCCGGACTTCCGGTTCACCGAACTAAGCTCCACCGTGACCTTGAAGCCGTCCCGCGCGCACTCGCCGCGACCGTATCCCGTCATGGACTTCATGTGGCGCGGACTATGGGGAATGGCGCTTGGCCGGGCGATTTCTTTTTTGGCGATCTGGAACGGCCACACAGATTCAGGGCGGAGCACAGATGGGAATGTTAAATCTGTGTTCCGCCCCGAATCTGTGTGGAATCTATCGGGAGCCCCGTCACTTCAGCCCGCTCAGATACTCCACCAAGTCCCGCAGCTCGCGACGCGTCATCAGCTTGTCCACGCCCTCCGGCATCGCGGACAAACCACGGATACGTTTTTCGATGTCCGCCTTCTTCAGCGTGAGTTTGCCGTCCTCGGGCGAGTCCAAGACCAGTTCGGTGGCCGTCTCGGATTTCACGAGACCGCTGTGGTTCGAGCCGCCCTTCAACACGATGGTCGCGTTCTCGAAGCCGGCGGCGAGGGTCTGGTTCGGGAGGACGATGCTCTCCAAAAGCTGCTCGCGCGTGAGGCGCTTCCCCACGCCCAGCAGGTCTGGGCCAACGATGCCGCCGGTCCCGCGCACAGCATGGCAGCGGAGGCATTGCGCGCCGGGATGGTCGTTGAAGACGCGCTTGCCCTCGGCGGCGTCGCCACCGGCGAGTGCAACCAAACGCAGGGCGAGCATCTTGCTCGCCGCTTCGGGAGCCGGGTTCGCGTTCAAGGGGAGCGGCGAGCTGGAAGCTCGCCCTACGTTGGCAAGCGCCGGGCGCTTCTCGGCGGCCTCGAGAAGTTCGAGGTGCAGCTCGGGGGAAAGTTTCTTGTCCGTGAGCAACGCGAGCTGCGCGGACAGCACGATGTCGGCGTCGGGGCCGGGCAGGTCGCCGAGCGCGGTGAGCGCGGCTTGGCGGAGGCGGAAGTCCTTTTCCTCCGCGAGCACGCGCGCGAGCAACGGCACGGCGGCGGTCGGGTTCGCGGCAGCGGCGAGCTTCACGGCTTCGCGGCGGACGAGGGAGTTGGTGTCCGACAGCGCGAGCGTGACCGAATCGGCGAGCAACGTGACCAGCCCAGCGCCTCCGGCTCCCTCGCCCTGCGAGGCACGAGCGGGGAGAGGGCTGGGGAGAGGGGAGCTTGTCTTTCCAGCGGGACGCGCCTCCTCTCCCCGGCCCTCTCCTCCGCTCTGCGGAAGAGAGGGAGAAGACGCGCGCGTGCCGTTGCCGCTGAGTTGTCCGAGCGTGCGGAGCGCGGCGACGCGGATGGGTGCGGGCTGCGAAGGGGCTTTGACCAACTCGGCGAGGTGCGGGGCGGCTTCGGTGAGCGCGAGTTTCTCCACGGCGGCGATGGCGGCGAGGACGGTGTTGGTGCCGGGGGCGTGCAGCAGATGGACGAAGAGCGGCGCAGGTAGCTCGACATTCCGATGTCGAGTCGTTGCGCTGTCGGTGCCGGAGGTCACGACATTGGAATGTCGTGCTACGAGGGCGTCGCGGGCGGCGGTGGCATCGCGCGGCGGGAGGGGACGCCAGAGACCGCAGACGTGGTCGAACCAGCCGGGCCAGTTCTCCGGGTTCACGAGCGGCGTGGAGCCGTGGCCGTCCACGCTGGCGATTTTGGCGGGGACGTTGCCGGGCGTGGCGGGCTGGATTTTCCACGCGCCGAGGAGGAAGAGGCTCTCGGCGCGGAGGGTGTCGGAGGCATTGGTGCTCGTGGCGAACTCGGCGAGGGCTTGGGCGTTCGTGGCGTGGCCGAGGCGGTAGTGGGCGTTCAAGGCGCGGCGGCGGAGCGACTCCTGTAGCTCGACATTCCAATGTCGAGTCGTTGCGGCCGCCTGCGGGCCGGTCGGAGCCGATGGCGAGGGGGGAGCCGCAGTCACGACATTGGAATGTCGTGCTACGAGCGCGGCGAGGGCGGGGTAGGCGGATTCGATGCCGGCGTCGTTGATGGCGCGGGCGGCTTCGAGGACGAGGCGCGGGTCGGGGTCGCGGAGGAACTGGGCGATTTCCGGGCGCAGCAACCGCTGCATGCACAGCATCGCCGCCCGGCGCACGGCGGGCGACTCGTCCCGCGCGGCGCGCTGGATGGCGTCGAAGTCGCCGATGCCGAGCAAGGCCATCATGCCGGCGTGGGTGAGGTAGGGGTCGGTGTCGGCGTTACTCCGAAGCAGTTGTTCCGGCAAACCAGCGAAGACAGGGTTACGCAGATGGGCGATGGCCATTGCAGCTTCGAACCGGACTCTCGGTTCAATGTCGCGCAAGCATGGCTGTAGGTAATACTTCCAAGTGTGCCAATAGGGCGTTTCCGCCGTAATTCCAGCCGTCAGCTTGAGCGTAGCTGAACGTAGTTCAACGGGGTCGCGTTGAAGCAACAGAAGTGGTGCCACATGCCACCCGATTGCCTCTTCATATGGCCCCGGGGGACCTTTCGCTCCACTGCTTACCACAGGAAAGCCTACAACTGTCCCTTTAAGTCGAGCGATTTGAGCGAGGGCTGAAACTGCGTGCAATCTGGCAATCGTTGCCCCTCCGCGGGGTTGATTGTTCTTGTGCAAATCGTAAGCAAGCGGAAGCAGTTCATCCAGCGGCTGCGTGTCGTCACGGTAATTTAACCGCCCATCCTTTTTCTGTTTCAAAATGGATACAGTCCGCTGGACGAATCCAAACTGGGCCGCTTGTCGAACGCGCTCGTCACTGTGGCCGAGTAGTTTTCCGAGTTCTACAATCGTGCGCTTCTCCATGCCCTCTGCCAGCAACCGCTTCACATCCGCCAGCTTCGCGCTGCCCACTTGCGCCGGGTCGCTCACCCGGTAAATGCGTCCCTTCTCCGATTGGCCCCAGCCTTCCACCCAGTCGCTCACGTAGAGCGCGCCGTCGGGGCCGAAGGCGCAGTGCGTGGGCAGGAGGTTCCAGAGGAATTTCTCGCGGGCGGCCAGCTCGAAGCTCGCGCCGCGCGGCTTGAGGCTGAGGCTCCACACGCCGCCGGGGAAGTCGCAGATGAAGAAGTGGTTCGTGTAGCGGTCGGGCAGGCCGGTGCCGGGATAGAAGGCGAAGCCGGCGGGGCCTTGGGCGGCCTCGCCGCTCGTGGGAAGGATGTCGCCCGCGCCGCCGCGCCAGAGGCCCTCGGTGACCCACGGGCCGAAGTTCTTCATGTGCTGGTAGCTGATGCGCCAGCCGTAGTCGCCGCCTCCGACGAGGTGGAGCAGGCGGCACTTGTCCGGGCCGGCGGTGTCGTTGTCCACGGTGAAGAGGTTGCCGAGCGCGTCGAAGGCGAGGCCCTGCGGGTTGCGCAGGCCAATGCAGAAGATTTCCAGCTCGGAGCCGTCGGGCTGGCAGCGGAAGACCGCGCCAGTGTCGGGCGCGATGCGGCGAAGGTAATCCGCGCTGAAGCCGGGGTGCTTCATGCCGGGCCGCAGCTCGAAGCCGCGGTCGCCAAGGCTGAAGTAGAGGCGGCCGTCCGGGCCGAAGGTGAGGCCGTGGAGGTCGTGGCCGGTGACGGAGATGTGGACGCCGAGGCCGGAGGCGATTTGGGATTTACGATTTACGAGCGGTGCGCCGGAGGGCGAGGGACTCGTAATTCGTAAATCGTAATTCGTAATGCGCCACAGGTCCGGGAGGCATGTGAACCACACTTCACCCTTCCGCGCGAGGATGCCCGCTGCTGGGCCGGCGGTCGGGGCGTTGAAGCCGGTGGCGACGATGGATGACTTGTCCGCGCGACCATCGCCATCGGTGTCCTCGACGAGGCGGATGATTTCGGAGTCGTTGGTCAGGACGGAGAAGTTCGTGCCGGGGAAGTGTCGGCGCAGCAGGGCCTCGCGGTCGGCGACGGTGCGGCAGCTCAGGTCGTCGAGCAGCCACGGCACGCGCTGCGTGATGTCGAAGACGGCCTTCTTGTAGCGGTGCGTCTCGGCGATGAAGAACCGCCCGCGTTCATCCACGCTGAACGCGACGGGGTTTTGCAGCAGCGGCTCGGCGGCGACGAGTTCAACCTTCAGGCCGGGCGCGACCTGGAGTTGCTTGAGCTTGGCCTCGGCAGCGGTGTTGGTGGAATGCTGGGCGGGGCAGGGGAGGGGGAGGGCCAACGTGGCGAACGCAACCGTGAAACAGACCATCGTAAAACGTAATGCGTAATGCGTAAGCGGATGCGGCGTCGGCGGCATGAGGGGACGTTAGCAAGTCCCGGCGGGTTGAAAACCATTCTTCCGGTTGGCTCGGTCTCGATGCGCCGTGATCCTCATCTTCAACGCAAAGGCGCAGAGGACGCAAAGAAGCGCAGAGTTTGAGGCGTTTGCTTCTTCGCGAATCTCTGCGCCCTCTGCGCCTTTGCGTTGATGGGAAAGCCTGGACAAATGAATGATTCCAACCAACCGGAGGCTTGAGTTCCAAGTCAGCTTCGGCAGCATTGCGCCGTGAAAAGCCTTTCGTCCCTCCGCTCCGCACTGCTGTTGGTCGCGTTGATTGCGCTGCAACTCTTCGCCACCGCCGCGCCCAAGCCGAACTTCATCTTCATCCTGATTGACGACCTCGGGGCGAGCGACCTCGGGTGCTACGGCAGCAAGTTCTACCGCACGCCCAACCTCGACCGCTTCGCCACGCAGGGCATGAAGTTCACCGACGCCTACGCCGCGTGCCCCGTGTGCTCGCCCACGCGCGCCAGCATCATGACCGGCAAGTATCCCGGGCGCCTCCATCTCACCGACTGGCTGCCCGGCCGTGGCGACCGCCCCGACCAGCGCCTCGCGCGGCCCATCATCAACCAGCAGCTCGCGCTCGGCGAAGTCACCATCGCCGAGCGGCTCAAGGCCGCCGGCTACGTCACCGCGCACGTCGGCAAATGGCATCTCGGCGGCGAGGGCTTCGAGCCGCAGAAACAGGGCTTCGACATCAACATCGCGGGCGACAGCACGGGCACGCCGAGGAGCTACTTCGCGCCGTTCGGAGGGAAGGGCAAGGATGGCAAGTTCGTGGCCATGACCGGCCTCGCGCAAGCCAAGGATGGCGAATACTTGACCGACCGCCTCACCACCGAAGCTGAGAAAATCATCGCGGCAAACAAGGACAAGCCGTTCTTCCTCTATTTCGCGCACTACGCCGTCCACACGCCGCTGCGGGCCAAGGCCGACTACATCGCCAAGTATCCGCAGGTCACGGGCAAGGCCGGGCAGCAGACCAACGCCATTTACGCCGCGATGATGGAGAGCATGGACGAGAGCGTCGGCCGCATTCTCAAGCAGCTCGACGACCTCAAGCTCACGGACAACACCTACGTCTTCTTCACCTCCGACAACGGCGGGCTCGCGACGCTCGAAGGTCCGAGCACGCCCGCGACCATCAACTCGCCGTTGCGCGAGGGCAAAGGCTACCTCTACGAAGGGGGCATCCGCGTGCCGTTGCTCGTGCGCGGGCCGGGCATCAAGCCCGGCAGCACGGCGACCAACGCGATGAGCAGCGTGGATTACCTGCCGACCATCATGGATCTGGCCGGTCTCCCGCTCGGTGTCCCGCCTTCAGGCGGTCCGGCATCCGGAGCCAAGTCGCCCGAGCCGGCTGAAGCCGGGACACCAAACGTCATTGACGGCGTCACACTCGCGGGGTTGCTCAAGGGCACCGGCGCGCCCGCCGCGCGTCCGCTCTTCTGGCATTATCCGCATTACAGCAACCAAGGCGGCAAGCCCGGCGGCGCGATTCGCGACGGCGACTTCAAGCTCATCGAGTTCTACGAAACGGGCCGCGTGGAGCTCTTTGACCTCAAGTCCGGCGAGAACCGCAATCTCGCCGAAGACCCGACGCACACCGCGCGCGTGAAGGGGATGGTCGGCAAGCTCGACCGCTGGCGCATCGCCACCGGCGCGCAGATGATGCAGCCCAACCCCGGCTACCGTCCCAGCCCGCAGGCCGCCGACGGCACCATCACGATGCTCGGCAAGCACGCGGATGTCTTCGGCGCGATGCTGCGCTTCGAGCCGCTGCCGCACAAAAACACGCTCGGCTACTGGGTGAACCCGACCGACTGGGCGAGCTGGGACTTCGAGGTCGTAAAGCCTGGCAAGTTCACGATGGAAATCACCTACGGCTGCGGCAACGGCAGCGGCGGCAGCGAAGTCGAGTTCGCCGTCGGCGCGCAGAAGCTGCTGTTCAAGGTCGAGCAGACCGGCGGCTTTCAAGCCTTCGTGAAGCGCGACATCGGCGAGCTGATTTTCGACAAGCCCGGCCGCTACACGCTCACGGTGAAGCCCAAGTCCAAGCCCGGCCCGGTGGTGATGGACTTGCCGCAGGTCGTCCTCAGGGCGGCGAAGTGAGCGGGCTATCAAGGCAGGTCGGGAAACCAGCGATGGCAGCGCCGGCTTGTTTTTTCGGGGAATTGCGCGATGCTGTCCGCACCATGAAACCCTCGGTCATAGCCTTTGCCACGATGATGGGCCTCACCGGCTTGCTCTTGGCCGTGATGACGGCGCGAGAGATGGACTTCCATTTCTTCCCGGAGACCCAGATTGGCGACAGCAGCCTCGGCCGCCACTCCGTGGACAAGCTCGCCATCACCGCCTTCGCCAGCGCGCTGGTGATTTGCCTGCTCTGAGCCGGTGGGTGCCAGCGACGCTTCCGTCCGGTGAAGGACGGCGTTTCCGCTGCAATTCGTTTGAGGTTCGTTCCCACCCGTTGCCTGCCTCGGCGCAATCTCCGTGGGTTGCCGGGCGTCTGGCTCCCTGTCATCGTGCGCGCATACATGAAGCAATTGTCTTTCGCCGGTCTGCTCTGGCTGGTCGCCGCTCCGATGGGGTTCGCGGCGTTCTTCGGTTCGCCGTCGGCCAAGGACCCGGCCAAGCTGTCCTACCAGAAGGACGTGCTCCCGCTGCTCAAGAAGTATTGCTACGACTGCCATGCGGACGGAGTGAAGAAGGGCGGGGTGGAGTTTGACAAATACAAGTCGCACGCGGACCTGCTGGCGGACCGGAAGCTGTGGGACCAGACGGTGGTCAACATCCGCAACCGCGAGATGCCGCCGCCGGACAAGAAGAAGCAGCCCACGCTCGACGAGCGCGCGGTGATGCAGGCGTGGATTGACTTCGAGGTGTTCAAGACCGACCCGAAGAATCCCGACCCTGGCCGCGTGACCATCCGCCGGCTCAACCGCACGGAATACAACAACACCATCCGCGACCTTGTCGGTGTCCGCTTCCGCCCGGCCGACGATTTCCCGGCGGACGACGCGGGCTATGGCTTCGACAACATCGGCGACGTGCTTTCGATGCCGCCGGTGCTCCTGGAAAAGTATCTCACGGCGGCGGACAAGATTCTGGCGCAAGCCATCGTCGTCCCGCCCGCGCCGCGCGTTCGCTCCACGCGGCTCGATACCGAAGCCCTCGAAGGGCCGGTGGAAACCTACGTCGGCGCGACGGGCACGATGCGGATGTTCACCAAGGGCGCGGCGACGATGCGTTTCACCACGGCGAAGACCGGCGAGCATCGGTTTCGCATCCTCGCGGCGGAGCGCATTTCCGGCCAGGAGACGGCGCGCATGGGGGTGCGCGTGGATGGCAACGCCGTGAAGACCGTGTCCGTCAACGGCACGCTGGAGTCGCCGACGCTGGTGGAGTTTGACGTGCGTTTGAACGCGGGGAGCCACACGCTCTCCTTCGGACTGCTCAATCCGCACGACGGCCCGGCGGGCACGGGGACGAAGTATTCGCGCGGTCTGGCGATTGAGCAAATCGAGTTGGTTGACCCGCCCGAGGCAACCGAGCTGGCCCGGCCCACGGCGCAGCGCATCGCCGCGCGGCAGCTCAAGGGCGGCAACGACACGACGAGTCCTGACGCGCCCCGGCGCGTCTCCGGCACGAAGCCGTTGACGGCGAAGTTCTCGGTGGCACGCGCGGGCGAGCACCGGCTGCGGCTCTCGACGCAGACGCGGCACGTCGCGCCCGAGACGACGAAGATGGAGATTCGCGTGGACGGCAAGATGGTGAAGGTCATCGAGGTGCGCGGCGACCCGGACCTGTCGCATATCGCAGAGCTCCCGGTGCAGCTGGGCGCGGGGCAGCACGAGTTGAGCATGGCGCTCGTGAATCCCTACACGACGCCGAAGGACAACCGGGGCCGCTCGCAGACGCGGGCCTTCGCGGTGGACTGGGTGGAGGTCGTGGAACCGACGCCGAACGCGGTGGTGCGCCTGCTGCCGGACTTGCTGCTCGTGGGCTACAACGCGAAATCGCTGGGCGACGGCTGGGTGTCCTTGAACAGCGTCGAGGAGGACGACGTGGCGTTTGACTTCATTGCGCCGCGCGACGGCGAGTATTTCCTCCGCACGCTGGCGTGGGCGAAGGCGACCGGCTCAAACGCGATGGTGCTCACCTTCATGCGCGACAAGGAAACCCTCCGCTCGGTGAAGGTGGAGGCGGACGAGAGCGCGCCGCAGCATTACGAGGCGAAGTTCCGGCTGCCGGCGGGCAAGCATCTCCTGCGCGTGGTCGTGCTGCGCGACAAGACCGGCTTGTCGCCCGAGAAGTCCGCCGAGTGGAAGTCGGGCAAGGACCAGAAGGGGACCATCCATGTGCATCACCTCGAAATCGAAGGCCCGCCCGAGGCCGCCGCCGAGATGCTGCCGGAGACGCACCGGCGCATCTTCTTCAAGCGCGCGACACGGGAGACCGAACCACAGGTCGCGCGCGAGGTCATCGGGGCCTTCGCGAAGCGCGCGTATCGCCGCCCGGTGACGGCGTCGGAGGTGGAGCGGCTGATGAAGCTCTACGATCTGGGCCGGAAGAACGGCGAGCCGTTCGAGGGCGGCGTGGCGCAGGCGCTCAAGGCGGTGCTGGTCTCGCCGAACTTCCTCTTTCGCGGCGAGCTGCAGCCGGAGCCGGACAACCCGAAGTCAGTTCACGCCGTCAACGAGTTCGCGCTGGCGTCGCGCCTGAGCTACTTCCTGTGGAGCACGATGCCGGACGCCGAGCTGTTCTCACTGGCCGAGCGCGGCCAGTTGCGCAAGCAGCTCGAAGCGCAGGTGCGCCGGATGTTGAAAGACCCGAAGAGCAAGGCGCTCGTCGAGAACTTCGCCGGGCAATGGCTGCAACTGCGCAATCTCGCCATCCTCCAGCCGGACAAGAAACTGTTCCCGACCTACGACGCGAAGCTGCGCGCCGCCATGACGCGCGAGACGGAACTGCTGTTCGAGACGGTGCTGCGCGAGGACCGGAGCGTCTTTGAGTTCCTCACGGCGGACTACACGTTCGTCAACGAGCGGCTGGCGAAGCACTACGGCATCCCGGGCGTGACGGGCGAGGAGTTTCAGCGCGTGAGCCTCAAGGGCACGCCACGCGCCGGCGTCTTGACCCACGCGAGTATTCTCACCCTAACCTCGAACCCGACGCGCACGTCGCCCGTGAAGCGCGGCAAGTGGGTCTTGGAAAATCTCCTCGCCACGCCGCCGCCGCCGCCCGTGCCGAACGTGCCGGAGTTGGAGCAGCAAAAGCAGCTCACCGGCACGCTGCGACAGAAGATGGAGCAGCACCGGGCCAATCCGACCTGCGCGTCGTGCCACACGAAGATGGACGCCATCGGCTTCGGCTTGGAGAACTACGATGCCATCGGGGCGTTCCGGTCGCGGGACGCGGGCGCGGCGATTGACCCGAGCGGCGAGTTGAGCGCGGCGGAGAAGTTCCAAGGCCCCGTGGACCTCGCGAAGCTGCTGGCCACGAAGAAGCAGGAGGATTACGTCCGCTGCCTTGTGGAGAAGCTGCTCACCTATTCGCTCGGGCGCGGACTGGAGTATTACGACCGGCCGGCGGTGAAGGGCATCGCCGATGGTCTCGCCAAGCGCCGCCATACCTTCTCCGGCCTCGTGCTGGAGGTGGTCAACAGCGTGCCCTTCCAGAGGCGGCGCGGCGAAGGGGACGCCCATGTGGCGAGCCGGTGAAGCCATCGGAGCGCCGAGCATTGCTCGGCACGTCAGGCGAAGCTGGCCGCCCTTGCCGAACGATGCTCGGCGCTCCTCTCTGAACACGCCGTCGTAACCGCCAGTCAGTATCAGGTGTCTTGCAGAGCAGGGCCAGCCGCCCTACGTTGCGACCAGCATTGAAAACCATGAAACACCTCGCCTTGCCCCGCCGCACCTTCCTCCGTGGCCTCGGCACCTTGATGGCGCTGCCCGCGCTCGACGCGATGACGCCCGCGCTCAAGGCCGCCGCCGCGAAGACCGCGCCCCGCCGCACCGCGTTCGTGTATGTGCCCAATGGCATGAACATGGCGCACTGGTGGCCCGAGACCGTGGGCAAAGGCTACGACTTGCCGGCCATCCTCAAGCCGCTCGTGGCGCACCGGGACGATTTCAGCGTGCTCTCCGGCCTCGCGCAGGTCAGTGGTCGGGCCGGCGCTGATGGTGCCGGCGACCACGCCCGCGCGAACGCCACCTGGCTCACCGGCCAGCGCGCCCGCAAGACGGCGGGCGCGGACATCCAAGTCGG
The DNA here is from genome assembly GCA_009773355.1 of Limisphaerales bacterium. Taxonomy (GTDB): domain Bacteria; phylum Verrucomicrobiota; class Verrucomicrobiia; order Limisphaerales; family SXTU01; genus SXTU01. The sequence continues at coordinate 365,882 of WRPG01000001.1, read as the reverse complement.
CGTCTCGATTGACCAGGTGCTCGCCGAGCAGGTCGGCAAGCAGACGCGGTTTGATTCCCTTGAGCTTGGCTGCGACAAGGCCCGCACTGCCGGCGCGTGCGACAGCGGTTATTCCTGCGCCTACCAGTTCAATCTCGCATGGAAAGGGCCGGCTACGCCGATGCCGCCCGAGGCAAACCCCAAGCAGGTTTTCGAGCGCCTCTTCGGCAACGGCTCGAACGCCGAGGAAGCCGCCGCCCGCCAAAAGCGCGAGCAATACAACCAGAGCATCCTCGATTTCGTGCTGGAGGACGCCAACTCCCTCAAGCGCCAGCTCGGCGCGACCGACCGCCGCAAGCTCGACGAATACATGACCGCCGTGCGCGAGATGGAGGAACGCATCCAGCAGGCCGAGAAATTCAAGCTCGCCAACGTCGCGCCCATCGCCCGGAAGGACTTCCTGCCGCAGGACTACAGCTACGAGCAGCACATCCGCATGATGTATGACCTGATGGTGCTGGCGTTCCAGACGGACTCGACGCGCATTGCGACGTTCCTCGTGGCGCATGACGGCAGCAACCGGAGCTACCCGTTCATCGGCGTGCCGGACGGCCACCACGACCTCTCGCACCACGGCGGCGACGAGGCCAAGCTGGCGAAGATTGCGAAAATAAACACCTTCCACACGACCCAGTTCGCCTACTTCCTGGAGAAGTTGAAGTCGGTGAAAGAGGGCAACGGCACGCTGCTCGACAACTGCGCCATCATGTTTGGCAGCGGCCTCGCCGATGGCAACCGGCACGCGCATCACGACCTGCCCATCCTGCTGGCCGGGCGCGGCGGCGGCACCATCAAGAGCGGCCAGAGCCTGGAGTTCAAGCAGGAGACGCCGCTCTGCAACCTCTTCGTCTCCCTCGCCGACCGCATGAACGCGAAGGTGGACAAGTTCGGCGACAGCACCGGCCGGCTCGAAGCCATCGCACAGACCACCGAGCGCGGCCCGCGCCAGTTCCCGCCGGACCAGAATTTGATTTGGAAGAAGAAGGCGTGACCGCATGAGCGCCACCTTGCCTCTCGCCAGCATGACCACGGAGGAAAAGCTTCAGGTCATGGAGCAACTCTGGGAGGACTTGTGCCGGGATGAGCAGCAGGTCGCCAGCCCCGGCTGGCATGGCGAGGTGCTGGCTGCCCGCGAGGCGCGCATCGCTCGTGGCGAGGCGCGGTTCAGCGATGTGGAGGAGGTCAAAGCCCGCCTGCGTCAGAAGCTGGCATGAGGGTCGTTGTCCTTGATGAAGCCGAACGTGACTTGGACGACGGATATTGGTTTTACGAGCACCAGCAGGAGGGAATTGGCCGTTATTTTCTGAGGCAGATTTTCACGGACTTGGAGGCATTACCTCGCTATGCAGGCATTCACCGCGTGTGGTTTGGCAAATATCATCGGATGCTTTCTCGCCGGTTTCCCTTCGGCATCTACTACACCGTTGCTGACAGTGAAATCCGCATTCACGCCATCTTGGACATGCGGCAGAATCCGGCGTCCATCGGGCGACGGATGCAGGAGGGCATTCGGCGGGAGCGTGATTGAATCTGTCTTCGCCATCACCGGCTGTTGGGATAGTTTCCTCCCATGTTCTCGGTCAACGACCACAACCGCGACGCTTGGGACGAACTCGCCCGCCAGCAAATCCCGCTCGCCCGGCCCGCCGGCGAAAAGGAGTTCGCCAAGCCGCAGTTCATCATCAACCCCTTTGGCTGGGTGGACTTCGAGGTGCGCGGCAGGCGCGTGCTCTGCCTCGCGGCGGGCGGCGGCAAGCACAGCGCGCTCTTCGCCGCCGCCGGCGCGGAGACGACCGTCGTTGACATCAGCCCCGCGATGCTGGAACTCGACCGCAGGCTCGCCGCCGAGCGCGGCTTCAAGGTCAACGTCGTCGAGGCTTCGATGGACAATCTCGCCGCGCTGCCGGACGCGCACTTCGACCTCGTCGTGCAGCCGGTGAGCACCTGCTACGTCCCAGCGGTCGCGCCGGTCTATCGCGAGGTTGCGCGCGTGACCGCGCCCGGCGGCCTCTACATCAGCCAGCACAAGCAGCCGGGGAGCTTGCAGGCCAGCCTGCGCGCGTCGCCGCTCGGCTACGCTCTGCTGGAGCCGTATTACCGCAGCGGCCCGCTGCCGCCGGTGCCGCCCGGCTCCGCGCTGCGCGAGAGCGGCACGCTGGAATTCATGCACCGCTGGGATGAACTGTTCGGCGGACTCTGTCGCGCCGGCTTTGTCATCGAGGACACCTTCGAGCCGAAGCACGGCGATTCATCGGCCGCGCCGGGCAGCTTCGGCCATCGCTGCTGGTTCATCCCGCCGTATTTCGCCATCAAGGCCCGGCGCAAGGCCACGCCCCCGCCGGAGCGGAAACTGCTAGTGGCGTAGGGGAGGCGTGTTACGCGTTGCGTGCTGGCTATGCACGGCGGGCAGCCGAACTGATTCACGCAACACGCAACACGCAACACGCAACACGCAACACGCAACACGCAACACGCAACACGCAACACGCAGCACGTTTTCGCCTTGAGCCAGTCCTTCCCCACTCGCCACCCTCCACTCATGTCGCAACCGCTCTACCCGCTCACCTTCCAGCCCATCTTCAAGGACCGCGTCTGGGGCGGACGCAAGCTGGAACAGCTCTACGGCAAGGCCCTGCCGCCGGGCAAACCCATCGGCGAGTCGTGGGAAATTACCGACCGGCCCGAGGGCGTGAGCGTCATCACCAACGGCCCGCTGGCGGGGCGCGACCTGCGCTGGCTGATGGAAAACCACGCAAAGGAACTGCTCGGCGACTCGCAGCCCTGTGCCGGACGCTTCCCGCTGCTGGTGAAGATTCTCGACGCGCAGGAGAAGCTTTCGCTCCAGGTCCACCCGCCTGCGCACAAGGCCGCCGAGCTGCGTGGCGACCCCAAGACCGAGCTGTGGTATGTGGCCGACGCGACACCGGACGCGGACCTGTTCGTTGGCCTGCGGCGCGGGGCGACGCGCGCGGAGTTCGAGCGACGGATTCAGGACGGCTCGGTGGCCGAGTGCTTCCATCGCATCCCCGTGAAGCGCGGCGACTCCATGTTCCTGCCGAGCGGACGCGTCCACGCGCTCGGCGCGGGCAACCTCATCTTCGAGATTCAGCAGAACTCCGACACGACCTACCGCGTGTTCGACTGGAACCGCGTCGGCCTCGACGGCCAGCCGCGCGAGCTGCACATCCCGCAGGCGCTCACCTCAATTGACTTCGCGGACTTCGAGCCGGCGCTGGCCCCGGCGGAGTGGCGGAATGCGTCGGTGGGCGAAGTGCGCTGGCTGGCGCACTGCGACCTGTTCACCGTGGACTTGCTCCGGTTTCAATCCAGCGAGGAAATGTGGCTCAAAGGTGGCCGGGTGATGGTGCTCGCCGTGACGCAAGGCCAGTTGACCGTCGCGGAGGAGAGCGAAACGGTTTGTCTCCGCCCCGGTGAGTTCTGCGTCGTGCCGGCTTCCTGCGCGGCCCAAACCGTTCTGCGGGCGTCGGGCGAGACGATTTTCCTGTCTGCGGTCGCGAAATGAGCCTGTGCCGGCGACTGCAAGTCGCCGGCACGGGGTTTGTAACAGCCGGGCCTTCCGTGGCGTCATTCCCAGCACAACATGAACCGCACATTCGCTGTCGGCGCGCTCGCCCTGCTCCTGACCGCCGGTTTCACTTCCGCGCAAGACAAGGCCGCACCGAAGACGGAGAAACGTCCCCAGCTTCCTCCCGCCCAGCTCCAGCGCATCCCCGATGGCGTGAAGGTCGTCCGCGAACTGCCTTACGCGCCGGGTGGCCACGAGCGGCACAAGCTGGACATCTACACGCCGGAGAACGCCATGCCCGGCGCGAAGCTGCCGCTGGTCGTGTGGGTCCACGGCGGCGGCTGGCAGAACGGCAGCAAGAACGCCTGCCCCGCGCTCTGGCTTGTGCCGCGCGGCTATGCGGTCGCGAGCATCAACTACCGCCTCAGCTCGCACGCGACTTACCCGGCGCAGCTCGAAGACTGCAAGGCCGCCATCCGCTGGCTGCGCGCGAACGCGGCGAAGCACGGGATTGACGGCGAGCGTATCGGCGCATGGGGTTCCTCGGCCGGCGGGCATCTCGTCGCACTGCTGGGCGTGACGGGTGACGTGAAGGGCTTCGACAAGGGCGAAAACCTCGGCGTCTCCAGCGCCGTGCAGGCGGTCTGCGATTTCTTCGGCCCGACGGATTTTCTCCAGATGAGCAAGTTCCCGAGCACCATCCCGCACGATTCGCCGACCTCGCCGGAGTCCAAGCTCATCGGCGGCGCGATTCAGGAGCACAAGGACAAGGTCGCGCGAGCGAACCCGCTGACCTTTGTGAGCCGGGGCGACGCGCCGTTCCTCATCCTGCACGGCGACAAAGACCCGCTCGTGCCCGTTCACCAAAGCGAGTTGCTTGAAGCCACGCTGAAGCAGTCGGGTGTCGAGGTGACGCTTGTGAAGCTGGAGGGCGCGGGCCACGGCGGTCAGCCGTTCAACCAGCCGGAGCAGCAGCAGCGCGTCGCGGCGTTCTTCGACAAGCATCTCAAGCGCGCGGCGAAGTAGCCGCTGTCCAGACCATCACCCTCTCCATGAAACAATGCGTCTTCATCAGCCTCGTTCTCACCACTGCTTTCACGCTCACCGCGACCGCGCAGGAAAAAGCCAAGGCCAAGAACGCCGGGAAGGCGAAGGCAAAAACCGCCAAGTCCACCGACGCGTCGCTGCCCGAGGGCGTGAAGGAGTTGACTTACAAGCAGACGCCGCAAGGCGAGTTGAAACTGCTGGTCCATTACCCGCCGGGCTGGAAAGCGACCGACCAGCGGCCCGCCATCGTCTTCTTCTTTGGCGGCGGCTGGAAGAACGGCACGACGGCGCAGTTCCTCAACCAGGCCACTTACCTCGCCACGCGCGGAATGGTGGCGGTGCGTGCGGACTACCGCGTGGCCTCGCGCCAGCAGACCACGCCAGAGTCGGCGGTAGAGGACGCTAAGAGCGCGGTGCGCTGGGTGCGTGCTCATGCGAGCGAGTTGGGCGTTGACCCGCAGCGGATTGTAGCCTCGGGCGGCTCGGCGGGCGGGCATCTTGCCGCCTGCACGGGCATGACCGATGCCTACGAAGCCAGGAGCGAGGATGCCAAAGTCTCGTCGCGTCCGAACGCGATGGTGCTCTTCAATCCCGCGCTGGACCTCGCGGCGCTGGAGGTCGCGGAGAAGTGGCCGGAGGGCAAGGGCGACGGGAAGGCCATTGTGCCGCAGATTGACCCCGCGCGCTTCATCAAGAAGGACATCGTGCCGACCGTCGTCTTCTTCGGCACAGCGGACAAGATGCTGGACCACGCGCGGGCGTTTGCGGACAAGTCCAAGTCGGCGGGCAACCGCTGTGAGGTCTTCTCCGCCGCCGAGCAGCCGCACGGCTTCTTCAACCGCTCCCCGTGGCAGGAGATCACGCTCCGGCAGACGGACGCGTTTCTAGCTTCGCTCGGCTACCTCAAGGGCGAGCCGATGGTGAAGATTCCCGGTGAGGGCAAGCCGGAGTTGAAACGCGAAAAGTAGGACAGGCGAGCCGCCCGGTTCGGTGTCCACGCTTCAGCGTGTCGGGGCGGACACCCTGAAGGGTGGACACCAAACATGCTCAATGCGAGTGCGGCCTGCCCGTGCCGCACATCCCGCAGGACTTGGGCTGGCCGGTGCAGGCGGGCGCGGATTCGCCCGCGACGCTGGAGGCGAAGGTGGAGAACTTCTTGGCCAGCTTCTTTGACCCGCAATGCGGGCAGGGCGTGCCTTCCCAACGGCTGGAGCGCACCAGCACTTCGCTGTCCTTGTCGCAACCGTCGCAGTGAAATTCGTAAATCGGCATGGCGGGAAAGTAGCGAGGCCGTCTGGAAAACTCAATCTTTGGCAACGGGGCGCGGGCCTCTGGCCCGCAGCGGCCACCTTCGCTAAGCGAGCTTCGGAGACCCGAGCGCACCCCGCGCAATCCGCTGCTGCGACCCGGAGTGTCGCGCTCCGTCCAGCGACCCCTCAGCTTTGGCTTTGGACATCCTGACTGGGAGGCGCAGTCGTCGCCTCGTCTTTCGACTCCAGCACTTCCCAAGTGTGATCCGCGAGCAGGCGCACGGTGGCGAGGTGCGTCTTGTCCGTGGTCCACTCGTCCGGCGCGACGAGCGAGAGGTGTGGCACGCCTTCCTCGGACTCATAGAGGTAGTAGGTCTGGTTGATGCGCGGCTCAAAGCGCAGGTCGCACTGGTAAATCTTGTAGCTCACCTCGGCGCGCGTGCGGATGGCCTTGGCCTGCCGGGCGAGCGTCTCGACCTGCTCGTAGATTTGCTTCAACTGCTCGCTGACCTGCCCCTCCATCGCCTCGATGGCGAGACCCTTCGCGCGGCCCATGTCCTCGGGCTTGACGACAAAACCGCCGCGCATGTGCGCGTAGGGCAGCAGGGCAAGAATCTGGTCGTCCGCAGCGACGTCTTGGGGCCGTTTCGACATGGCGGAAGTATGCGTGGAAATGGCGCGATGGCAACTGGTCGAGCTGGAGCGCCGGTGTCCAACCGGCGGTCACTTGCGTCGTGGAACGCGCCGGTTGGACACCGGCGCTCCGGCGCTCAGAAGAAGGGGTTGCTCGCTCGCTCCTGCGCCACGGTCGTGAGTGGCCCGTGGCCGGCGCAAATCAACGTGGCCGGCGGCAGCGAAAGGATTTGCTCGCGCACCTTGGCCTTCGCGAGTTCGCCGTGTTCCTTCGCCCCGCCCATCGAGCCGGCGAAGATGGCGTCGCCGACGATGGCGACGTGCGCCGCGTCATCCGGCCAGTTGCCGATGAGGTAGGTCACGCCATCCTCCGCGTGGCCGGGCGTCTCGCGGTTCGTGACGCGCAGGCTGCCGAGGTGGACGCAGTCGTTGCGGCGGTTGCGGTGCTGGGGCGGCGCGCCCTTCGTGTCCGTGTGGATGCGGATGGTCGGGTAGCGCTCGCGAATCGCCGGCAGGCCCTCGATGTGGTCGTGGTGTGAGTGCGTGATGAAGAGGTGCCGGAGGTCCAGACCTTCGGCGTCCACGACCTTGAAGACCGCCTCCGCCTCGAAGCCCGTGTCGAACAGCGCGGCCTCGCGCGTGACCTCGTCCCAGGCGAGATAACAATGGACCGTGTTGCCGCCGCCTGTGGTGGTGATTTGGCGCAGCTCGCGCCAGGTGCCGAGGTCAACGGGCGCGGGCAGCCAGCCGGCGGCGAGGGCTTCGAGCTTCGCGCCGTTCAGTCCGACGAGCGAGGCGAGCGAGCGGAAATCAGGCTTGCCCGCGCATTGGCCGGAGCTTTCGAGCGCGGCGAGTTCCTCGGCTCCGAGGCCGGCGGCCTTGGCGGCGTCGCTTGCGGCGACGCCCGTCATCGCGCGGGCCTTGCGAATCACATCTCCGACGTGGTCTTCCAAATTCATGCGCCGGGAGTGTAGGCGTGGGGCGGGGGAGAGTCCACAGTGGACGCCGCTGCTGGTTTCGGCCGGGCAACCACGAGAAGCTTGATGCGCACATAGGCCTCGCGCACCATGTCCTCCACCTGACCATGAAACGCCTTCTTCCGCTTCTGTTGCTTGCCGTCGCCTTGTCATCCCGCGCCGCCGACGAGTTCAAGATCACCCCCTACCACGAGGTCCAGCCCGGCGTGCCGCAGGGCAAGCTCATCAAGCAGCCCGAGTGGCGCAGCAGCGTCTTCACGAACACCCTGCGTGACTGGTGGGTGTATGTGCCCGCGCAATACCAGGCCGGCCAGCCCGCGTGCGTGATGGTCTTCCAGGACGGCCACGACTACGTGAACCTCAAGGGCAACTGGCGCGTGCCCATCGTCTTCGACAACCTCATCCACCGGAAGGAAATGCCCGTCACCATCGCCATCCTCCTCAACCCCGGCCACGAGGCGGGCCGCGCCAAGCCCGAAAGCCCCTGGCGCGTGAGCAACCGCAGCTTCGAGTATGACTCCCTTGGCGACCGCTACGCCCGCTTCCTGCTGGAGGAAATTCTGCCTGAGGTCAGCAAGCAATACTCCCTCACCACGAACCCCGAGGGCCGGGCCATCTGCGGCGCGAGCAGCGGCGGCATCTGCTCGTGGACCGTCTGCTGGGAGCGGCCCAACGAATTTCGCAAAGCCCTCACCACCATCGGCAGCTACACGAACATCCGGGGCGGCCACGTCTATCCCGCGCTGGTGCGCAAGACCGAGCGCAAGCCCATCCGCGTCTCCGTGCAGAGTGGCGTGGACGACGTGAAGAACGACTTTGGCGACTGGTTCCTCTGCAACCAGCAGATGGCCTCCGCGCTCAAATTCGCGGGCTACGACGTGCGTGCCGACTTTGGCGAGGGCGCGCACAACAGCAAGCACGGCGGCAGCATCTTCCCCGACGTGCTCAAGTGGCTGTGGCGGGATTATCCGAAGTGAGCACCTGCGATGGGGGACGCGCTACCACCAACTGCCTCGGACACGGAACAATCTCTCCGTCGGCGCGAGCGGCAGATGTGGCTCCTGGTCGGAGGCGTCTTTCTTGGCTGTCTCGTGCTGTTCCTGCTGCGTTCCTCGGACTCCCTTGCACAAGCAAACCACGCCTTTGAACGCTTGTTGCCGAAAGACCCGCCGTTCAATTTTCTCACGAGCCCGTTCCACTTAGCGCGGCCAACTGGTGCGCAGGCCGAGTTTGCCCGGCACGGAACCAACTCCATTGCAGTTGCAAGACGGCAGTTGGAATCCATCTCTTCCACCAGCACCGTGTTGCTGATGTATGCGCGAACCAAACTGCTCTTCGAGGACATTGACGTGGCCCGCCGCAACTGGAGCATGGAACTGGCCCGGTGCGCGCTTGCGGTGGAGGCCTTGGGCGAAGCCAGTGAAGAATTCATTCCGGGACTCACGACAAATCTTTTGCACAGTCCTCCCACCTTGCGCCGCAATGTTTCCGCCGCCGTATTGCTCGCTTACGCCGGGCCGCGCGGGGAGCAACTGCTGGTATCTGGCCTGACCAACTCAGACGCGCTCATCCGAAGCGCGGCAGTGGATGGTTTGCGACACTCGCTGCTCCGCAAAGCGACCGCTCCGAACCGTGCTCTACCGATTGCGGTGGATGCACAGGTCTGGAAGTCCGCCACAGCCGAACATGGCTACCTCGCCTGGCTCACCGACGATTGGCGGAAATGGGGCGCGCAATCGGCCTGGATGTTCACCTCGAACGGAGTTTGGTTGGTGGATGGCCAGCTTCAAGCGATGCGTTCCGCGTCCCTTGCAAACCGCTTGACCGCGACCTCAGCCATCGCCGCACTCCTCAAGGCCAATCACACTGGCCTTGCCTCGGTGCGAAGCAACTACGTGAGCGCCTGCCTTGATGTGCTGACCGATCCCGAGCCTTCGGAGCGGGGCCGCGCCGTTGCCGCCCTTGCCGATGTAGATGCCGGCGAGCCACGCGCGCTGGCCGCCTTGGAACGCACCTTGAGCGACCCAAACCGCATGGTCCGCGAAGACGCCACCAACGCGCTGCGAAAGCTCAAGCGGTAACTTCCCCGACGTGCTCAAGTGGCTCTGGCGGGATTATCCGAAGTGACCCGGGCGGGTGCGGCCTGCCGGCAGACCCGCTGGCACCACATTCCCCTGCGAGGGGTGGTTTGGTCATTTCCCGTGCGCACGAAAGCGATCCTGCGAGAGCCTGACATCGGGCGTCCCGCGAAGGCTGGGCGCGGCAAGGCCTTCACGAACGTCCCGAGCGGGACGCGGCGAAGGTCTTCATGCGCCTTTGACCCCGATCCTCCCGCACATCCCGGGACTGCCGGAAGTTCGGGTCGTGCTTGCGCGGGGTGGCGGCCAGTTCGTTGCGGTTGGCCCCAAACTTGTGCGAGGTGGTTGGAGATGTTGTTTTCATGGGGCCAGCCTCGGTTGGAGAAGCACCTGTCTCCAACCCGTTTTGAGGGAAAACCGGACACCAGTTGCCTCGCCAACGCGCCGGGGTTGGGAGCGCAGATCGCGTCCCGGCCAATTGGCGATGAAAGATGACCAAGGATGAACAAGCCGCTCGCATTCCCATCCCTTAGTCGTAGGGTGGCTTGAGAAAGGACCAGTTGGCGCACGGACTCGCCGCTGGCCGGGGTGGCGGCCCGCGCCAACGCCGGAAGGGGCGCAGAAAGTGGCAGGTGAGTTATGAGTGCTGAACCAGTTTTATCCCCGGAAAAAACTCCGACGGACCCGAAGCAATGGAAGGAGATCGTGCTCAAGTATCAGGAGCCTTCGCTCTGGCGGGCGAGCTGGCAGATGGTCAACACGTTCGGCAGCTACGCCCTCCTTTGGTATCTGATGTATCTGAGCCTCGGGGTGTCCTGGTGGCTTACGGTGCCGCTGGCGATGCTCGCGGGGGCGATCCTGATCCGCGTGTTCATCATCTTCCACGACTGCGGGCATGGCTCGTATTTCAAGTCCCGGACCGCCAATGACGTGGTGGGGTTCATCTGCGGCCTGCTGACGTTCACGCCCCATTATCATTGGCGCTGGGAACACGCCATTCACCATGCGACGGCGGGCGACCTGGACCGGCGCAGCGTGGGCGACATCTGGACGATGACGGTGCGGGAATACCTCGAGGCCTCGCGCTGGAAACGCTTCGCCTACCGGCTGGCGCGCAATCCCTTCGTGCTGTTCATCCTCGCGCCGCTGTTCCTGTTCCTGGTTCTCCAGCGGTTTCCCTCCGGCAAGGCGAACCCGCGCGAGCGCGAGTCCGTGCATTGGATGAACCTCGCCATCCTGCTCATGGCCGCCGGCCTGAGCTGGCTCTTCGGCCTCACCGCGTATCTGGTGATCCAGTTGACGGCGATGATGGTGGCGGCGGGTGCCGGGGTGTGGATGTTCTATGTGCAGCACCAGTTCGAGGATGTCTATTGGGAGCGCGGTGAGAACTGGGATTTTACCGCGGCGGCGCTGCAAGGCAGCTCCTTCTACAAGCTCCCGAAGGCGCTCCAGTGGTTCTCCGGCAACATCGGGTTTCACCACATCCACCACCTCAGCCCGCGCATCCCCAACTACAACCTCCAGCGCTGCCACGAGGCGGACCCGCTCTTCCAAAGCGTCAAGCCGATCACGTTGACCTCCAGTCTGAAGTCGTTCAACCTCCGCCTCTGGGACGAGAAGCTCAAGAAGCTGGTCGGCTTCCGTCACCTGAAGCAGCTCCGGCGGCAGCACAAGCACGCCGCCAAACACTGACCGGCGACCGCCACAAAAGGCCGAACCCATGACCCCCGACCAGCTCAAATCCCAGGAGGCCACCGCCACCATGGCGATGTTCCTCGATCTCGAAAACATCGCCCTCGGCGCGCGCGACGCGAACTACCCGAGCTTCGACATCCAGAAGGTGCTCGAACGCCTGCTGCTCAAGGGGCACATCGTGGTGAAGAAGGCCTACTGCGACTTCGACCGCTACAAGGACTTCAAGCGCGGCCTGCACGAGGCGGCCTTCGAGCTGATCGAGATTCCCCACGTCCGCCAGTCCGGCAAGAACTCCGCCGACATCCGCATGGTCGTGGACGCCCTCGACCTCTGCTACACCAAGGGCCATGTGGACACCTTCGTCATCCTGAGCGGCGATTCGGACTTCTCGCCGCTCGTGAGCAAGCTGCGCGAGAATGCCAAGACCGTCATCGGCGTGGGCGTCAAGAACTCGACCTCCGACCTGTTCATCAACAACTGCGACGAGTTCATCTACTACGATGACCTCGTGCGCGCGGAGCCGGCGCAACGGCGGCGGCGCGCTGTCAGCGGCTCGGCACCGGCCAGGGCGGCGGGCGAGGAGAGCAAGGGGCCTTCGCTGGAAAAGGCCTTCGACCTGGTGAGCGAAACGCTCGAAGCCCTCACCGTGGAGCGCGGCGCGGACGAACCCATCTGGGGTTCGATGATCAAGCAGGCGATCAAACGCCGGCATCCCGGCTTCAACGAGCGCGCCCACGGTTTCCGCTCCTTCAACGACCTCCTGCTCGAAGCGCAGAAACGCGGGATGTTGAAGTTGCAGGCCGATGAGAAGTCCGGCGGCTACACGGTGCGGGCCTTGGATGCCGCGCCGTAACATGAGCCATGCAGTGGAAGTATGTTTCGCCTGAGCGCAAAGGTGCGGAGAAGCGCAGAGGAACGCAGAGTGAGCAAGCCCGACAGGGCTTCACCGTTGGGAGGATTTCGTCTTGTTCGTCTCTGCGCAACTTTGCGTCCTCTGCGCCTCTGCGTTGCTAAGGAATCGTTCTATTTTGCCGACGCAGCCGGCAGCGAGACGTAAAAAGTGCTGCCCTTGCCGGCCTCGGATTCGACCCAAATCTTTCCGTCCTGCCGTTCCAGGATGCGCTGGGCGATGGTGAGGCCCAGGCCTTCGCCCGTGCCGTGCGAGGGGTCGAGGCGGTGGAAGATTTCAAAGACCTTGTGCTGGTGCTCGGGGGCGATGCCGATGCCGTTGTCGGCGACGGCATAGATGGCGCGCCCGTCTTCGACGCGGCCGGTGACGCGGAAGTGCCCGGCGCGGCGGGGGTCGAGATATTTGAGGGCGTTGTCCAGGAGGTTGGAGAAGACCTGGTTGATCTGCGTGGCGTCGCCGAGGCAGTCGGGGAGCGGGCCGATGACTAGCTCCGCGCCGGCCTGCTGGAGCTGGAATTCCATGGCCTGCGCGATCTGCTGGAGCATGGCGTTCATCGGCAGGGGCTGGACGTTGAGGGCGGCGCGGCCCAGCCGGGAGAAGCGGAGGAAGCCGGCGAGGAGCGCGTCAATCTTGGTGACGCCGGCCTGGATGAAGCCGAGGGCCTCGGGGATGTCCACGGCGAGCGGTTCGAGGAGGTCGCGCTTGGGGAGGGTGGAGCCGGGGGCCTGGACGAGCTTGACGCGCAGCTCCTCGCAGGTGCGGGCGAGTTCCTTGCTGAAGCCCTGGATGTTGACGAGCGGGGAGCGGAGGTCGTGCGAGGCGACATAGACGATGGCCTCCAGCTCCTTGTTCTTCTCCTCCAACGAGCGGGCCAGCTCGGCAAGCTTCTCCTCGTCGCGCTTGCGTTGGGTGATGTCGGTGCGGATGGCGATGTATTGGGTGGGCTTGCCGTCGGGGCCGACGAAGGGGAAGATCGTCGTGTCCACCCAGTAGAGGCCGCCGTCCTTGGCGCGGTTGCACAATTCGCCCTTCCAGACCTGCCCGCGCCCGATGGTCTGCCAGAGGTGGCGGAAGAAGTCCTGCGAGTGGTGGCGGGAGTTGATGAGGCGGTGGTCCTGGCCGAGCAATTCGTCGCGGCGGTATTTGGAGATCTCGCAGAACTTGTCGTTGACGTAGGTGATGAGGCCGCGGGCGTCGGTGATGGCGACGATGGAATGGGCGTCGAGGGCGGCCTTGAGGTCCTGCAGCTCCTTGAGCGAGGTGTCGGCGCGCAGGCGCTGGCGGGAGAGTTCCTCGCCGGCGGGGGCGCTGGCGCGCGCGGGGGTGGTTTCCAAAGCGGTGAGGCGTTCGACCAGTTGGGCCTTGGTCATGTCGGAGTAGTCGGCCATGCGCGGAGGATAGGCGTCCGCGCGGGGCAGGCACGACTAAAGCGCGACTGGCTCGGGCTGGCCGCGCTTGACGCCGTGGCGCGTGGTGCGGCGCGGCTGGCCGCTGGCGGTGGCGTCCGTCTCGATCTGGAGGGCCTGGCGCAGGCGGGATTCTGCCAGGAGCCAGTGTTCGAGGTCGCGGCCTTGCGGGCGGCCTTCCTCGACCCAGATGGTCATGGCGCACAGGGCGATTTCGTCGTGCGTCGGCTCGCGGCGCGGGGTGGCGGAGGCCCGCAGCGCGGGCTTGCTCGTTCTGGTTTTGGCACTCATGTCAGTTCCTGTGGTGATGGATGAAAGCTCAGACCGCCGCCGGCAGGTGCGCGCGGTATTGGGTGGGCGACTGGCCGGCGAGCTTCTTGAAGATGCGGTTGAAGTGCGTGAGGGACTGGAACCCGACCTCGTAGGCGATCTCGCTGATGCGCAGGTTGGGGTTGAGGAGGAGGTTCTTGGCCTTCTCGATGCGGATGCGCGAGAGGTAGTCGGTGAAGTTGATGCCGGTGGCCTTCTTGAACATCTTGCAGAAGTAGAAGGTGCTCGTGTTGACGGCCTTGGCGACCATGCCCAGCGACATGTCCTCCTTGTGGTGCTCCTCGATGAACTGCTTGGCGCGCGTGATCATGGGCGGCTCGGCGTTGGCGTTCCGCACCATGATCTGGTTGCTCACCATGCCGAGGTGGTCGGCGAAGATGTGGAGCAGGTTGACCGCCGCCTCGTGGCGCTTGGCCGGGAGGACGGGCGTGTTGAAGTAGGCCTCGTGCATCTCGTCGCGGGTGGCGGTCACCCCGCCGTCCTGGGCGAGTTTCGCCGTGCGGGCGAACTGCGCCTCGGTGGGCCTGCGGCGGAAGACCTGGCCGGTCTGGAGGTAGCCGATGGTCTTTTCCCCGGTGCGGACGGGCACGGCGGAATCGCAGAGGCCGAACTGGCAGGTGACGCTGGCGGGGCAGGTCTTGGCGGCCTCGGTGAGCTGCTGCTGGGCTTGCAGGCACGCGGCGCAGGTGCGGCTGCGCTCGGCCATCATGGCGCAGAAGGGATTCTCGTTCCGCCGCCCGTGGTGCGGCAACTGCCAGCTCTCGACGGGCCGGAGGTTGACGGGCAGGCCGGTCATCTCGTTGAACGCCTTCTCGTAGTCCTGATAGACCTGCGAGTGGGCCAGGGTGTTGACGATGTGATTGCTGTCTTCGTGGGTGTTCATAGTTCGCCTCGGATGGGTTGAGCTGGGCAGACCGGGACGACCGACCGCGCGTTTCTTGCCGCGCTGCTGAACTTTTCTTGTCGTTCCGTTCTTGCTTTCACACCGCCAAGTTAGGGGCGGCGAACGGGGGCAACAATTGGGGCCGGCCCCAAACCGGAGGGATGGCGGACGCTTAGGCGGCTAAGGGAAACGCCTAGCCCGGCGTCCCGCCTTCGGGCGGCATGAGGAGCACTTGCAGCGGGATGCGGGCGACGATGGTTCCGTCGAGCGTGATGTCAATCGAGTATTGCCCGGGCTTCTTGAAGCTCATCCCCTGCATGTTGAAGACCAGGTTCACCGTGGCGAAGAACTGGTTTTCCGGCAGCCGGATGTCAATGGGCGTCTCGATCTTGGGCAGCAGGCTCTGCCCGTCGTCGTCAATCAGGTTCACGCGCAAGGTGTGCTTCCCCTCGTCCGTGTCGCGGAAGATGATGCGCAGCGCGACTGAGCAGAAGGGATGCAGCGCCGGAAACTGCCGCACCAAGATCGTGTCAAAGGCGCCGATCAGGCACAGCTTCCCGCCGTAATCCGCCGCCGAGTCGCACAAGCTCGCGATTTGAACGTCCATGCCCGCACTATCGCCGCTGCCACCCGCTTGACGAGGAAAAATCCGCCCCGCGCGCTCGACACCACCGCTCCCCCCGCCTAGCCTCGTGCAAAACTCAGCCCGCCTATGTGGAACGCCCTGCGCCGGATCAGCCTCACGCGATGGATCATCATCTCGATGGCTGTCGGCATCCTCATCGGCTGGGCCTTCCCCGAGTCGGACTACCCGATGGTCGCGCGGAACCTCAAAGTCGTCTCCAAGCTCTTCCTCAACCTCATCAAGTGCATCATCGTCCCCATCCTCGTCGGCACGCTCATCATCGGCATCGCGGGCCACAGCGATGACCTCAAGGCTGTCGGCCGGCTTGCCTTCAAGTCACTTATCTACTTCGAGGTCGTCACCACGCTCGCGCTCGCCATCGGCTTGCTGGCAGTCAACCTGACCAAGCCCGGCGTCGGCGTCGTGCTGCCGCCATCGGCGGACAAGGGCAAGGAGTTCGCCGCCAAGACGCAGACCACGCAGGAGATGATCGAGCACATCGCGCCCCGTAGCTTCTTCGAGAGCGCGGCGCAGAACGACGTGCTGCAAGTCGTCGTGTTCACCGTCATCTTCGCCATCGCGCTCTCGCAGGTGAAGGGCAAGCCCAAGGAGACGATGCTCAACTTCTTCGAGGGCCTCAGCGAAGTCATGTTCAAGTTCACCGGCCTCGTGATGCTCTGCGCGCCCTTCGGCATCGGCGCGGCGATGGCCGTGACCGTCGGGCACAGCGGCCTGATCGTGCTGAAAAACCTGGCGATGCTCGTGCTCACGCTCTACGGCGCGCTCGTCGTGTTCTGCCTCGTCGTGCTGGTGCCGGTCGCGCTCTGGGCACGCATCCCGCTGCGCAAGTTCCTCCGCGCCGTGAAGGAGCCCGCGCTCATCGCCTTCTCCACCACCTCCTCCGACGCCGCGCTGCCCGACGCCCTCAAGCGCATGACCGAGTTCGGCGTGCCCAAGCGCATCGTCTCCTTCGTGCTGCCCACGGGCTACTCCTTCAACCTCGACGGCAGCACGCTCTACCTCGCCATAGCGTCCGTCTTCGTCGCGCAGGCGGCGGGCGTGGACATGACGCTGGGCCAGCAGCTCATGATGATGCTCACGCTCATGCTCACGACGAAGGGCATCGCCGCCGTGCCGCGCGCGTCGCTGGTCATCCTGTCCGGCACGCTCGCCAGCTTCGGCCTGCCTCTGGAAGGCGTGGCCATCATCCTCGGCGTGGACGAGCTGATGGACATGGCGCGCACCACGGTGAACCTCGTCGGCAACTGCCTCGCCTCCGCCGTCATGGCCCGCTGGGAAGGGGAGTTGAAGACGGAAGACCAGACGGTGACGCCGGTCGGCTGACCGGGGCGTCTTGGACTGCGGCGGGAAGCGAAGCGGTGTCGCCGCTGCGCTCTGCCACCGCAGTCCAAGACATCGGGCCTTTGGGCGTGAAATGAATTCCCCTTGCCGCACGCGGCGGGCTGGCCCGACTCTTTTCCCATGAAATCCGCCATGCCCGCCGTCGTGAACTTCGCCGCCGCGCCGCACAGTGTCGAGTTGCGCGAGGTGGCCCGCCCGGAAATCGGTCCGCGCGATGTGCTGCTCCAGGTGCGCGCGGTGAGCGTGTGCGGCAGCGACCTGCACCAGTGGCTCGGCGGCGCGAGCTGGAAGGTGAATTACCCGGTGGTGCTCGGGCATGAGTTCGGCGGCGTCATCGCGCAGGCGGGGCGCGAGGTGAAGGGGTTTTCCGAAGGCGACCGCGTGGTGAGCGAGACGGCGGCGGTGATTGACGAACAGTCGCCCTTGAGCCGGCAGGGGCTTTACAACCTCGACCCGAACCGGCTCGGCTTCGGCTATGGCGTGGACGGCGCGATGACGGAGTTCGTCAAGGTGCCGGCGCGCTGCCTGCACCGCATCCCGGACAGCCTGGCGTTCGAGAAGGCCGCGCTCACGGAGCCGTGCTGCGTGGCTTACAATGCGGTGTGCATGAACGGCCGTGTGCAGGTGGGCGACACGGTGCTGGTGCTCGGCCCCGGCCCCATCGGCCTGCTCTGCGCGGTGATGGCGAAGCTCGCGGGCGCGCGGCATGTCATCGTCGCCGGAATGCCAGCGGATGCGAAGCGGCTCGCGGTGGCCAAGCAGCTCGGCGCGCACGCCACGGTCACGGGCGACCCGCTCCCCGCCGTGCGCGAACTGGGCGACGGCCTGGGCGTGGATGTGGTGATTGACGCGGCGGGTGTGTCCGCGACGTTGCAGACGGCGATGCAGGCGGTGCGGCCCGGCGGGCAGATTCTCAAAGTCGGCTGGGGGCCGCAGCCGTTGAACTTCAGCCTCGACCCGCTCGTGCTCAAGGCGGTGCAGCTTCACGGCAGCTTCTCGCACAACTGGCCGGTGTGGGAGCGCGTCATCGCGATGCTCGCCGCCGGGCAGATCAACCTCGACCCCGTCATCAGCCGCGTCGGCACGCTGGGCGACTGGCACGAGTGCTTCGAGAAGATGCACACGGGGGAGTATGTGAAGGCGGTGCTGACGCCGGGGAGTTGAATCTTAACCACGGATGAACACGGATGGACACGGATGCAGATGGAGCGCGGCGTTCACGCCGCAGAAGGCTGGGCAGGTTAAGTGCGTTCGGACGACGGATGGTTCACGCACGTTTCTGCGGCCTGAAGGCCGCGCTCCCATCCGTGTTTATCCGTGTCCATCCGTGGTTAAATCTTAGCCCTGTCCCCCATGCCCCTCGCCACGATGCCCAAGTGTTTTCTGGAGACCATCTGCGTCGAGCGCACGATGACGGTGGACCAGTGGATTGACCTGTCGGCGGGGCTGGATTTGGACGGGCAGGAGTTTTACTACGGCTTCCCCGGCATCACGGACCTGGCGACGTGCGAGCGTTACCGGCAGCGCGTCGAGGCGCAGGGGCGGTCCATCCCGATGTTCTGCTGCGCGCCGGACTTCACCCGCCCCGATGCCGCCGAGCGCAAGGCTGAGGTGGAGAAGCAGAAGCCCTTGCTCCGCGCCGCCGCCGCGCTCGGCGCGAAGTATCAGCGCGTGCTCTCCGGTCAATGGCGGCCGAATGTCTCCCGCGCCGACGGCCTGCGCTGGGCGAAGGAGTGCATCCTCGACCTGCTGCCCGCCGCCGAGGCGAACGGCGTGACGCTCATCATCGAGAATCATTACAAGGACACGCTCTGGCAGTTCCCCGAGTTCGCGCAGCGCATGGATTTGTTCGTTGAGTTGGTCGAGTCCATCCCGGTCACGCCGTGGTTCGGAGTGAACTACGACCCCTCCAACGCCATCATCGCCGGCGACGATCCCATCGCGTTGCTCGAAGCGGTGAAGCACCGCGTCGTGACCATGCACGCGAGTGATCGTTACTTCGAGGGCGGCAGCATTGAAGACTTGCGCAAGCAGGACGTGAACGCGACCACGGGCTACGCGCCCTTCCTCAAGCACGGCGTCATCGGCCGCGGGCTGAACGACTACGACCGCATCTTCCGCATCCTGAAAGGCGTCGGCTTCAAGGGCTGGATTTCCATCGAAGACGGCCCGGACCCGGCGACGGGTTATCAGGACATCGCGGACTCGACGGTCTTCCTGCGCGCGAAGATGCGGGAGCATGGGCTGGTGTGACGCGAGTGCGCTGCTTGCAATGCTTCGCCCGCCCCGTTACGGTGGCTGCGACGATGAAAAGTTGCCTGAGCTTTGAGGAAGTGCTGGCCGTCGGTGAGCCACGGCTCGCCGAGATGCAGCATGTCGGCGACATCTTTGCCGATGGGGAGTCAGCCGAAGCGTGTGCGGCCTTCACGCAGCAAGTGCGCAACGTCGAGGCCGCAGTGCTGCACAGCTACGCCATCGCCGCCACCGTTGCCCGCAAGGCGGATTCGTTGGAGGAGGTCGCCGAAGTCTGGAAGAAGATGTCCACTTTCTGCCACTCCGCGCTGGCGATTCTGGCCAGGCTCAAGGACAAGTATCCCCACTGCGGCACGACCGAGCTCTACGACCGTGTGCTGGACTACAAGCTCGCCTGCGACAAGCGATACCAAGGAGCGCTGGAGGAAAAGCAATGCCTGACGATAGCCTTGCCGAGGGGGTTGTTGCCCGAGATGAGATAGCCGCGCTGGCCGAGCTGTTTGACCGGTTTGAGTTTGCCCTCGACCCGTTGTCACGCGAGGCCGACGAGGCGGAATCACAGTTCAATGACCAGATTGAGAATCTGTTTGAATCCCGTGTGAAGCCCGCGTTGCCGGAGCACTCGCCGGTCAGTTTGCCGGTTTTCCGCCGGCATGTCTGCCACCTCTGCCGCGAGTTTCTGCGCAAGAACCGTCCATAAACACTGTCCGCAAATCACATGACCAAAGTCATCATCACCGGTGCAAAGGGCCGCATGGGCCAGACGCTCATCGCCTGCGCCGCGCAAATCCCCGGCATCCAGGTCGTCGGCCAGATTGACCTCGGCGAGCATCTCGGCCCGCTGCTGGACAAGGCCGATGCCGTGATTGATTTCAGCTTTCACGAGGCCACGCTGCCGTTCGCGCACCTCTGCGTGCAGCACGGCAAGGCGCTCATCGTCGGCACCACCGGCCACGCGGAAAGGGAGAAGGCCGAACTGCGCGCCTGCGCCGCGAAGATTCCGATGGTCTGGGCCTCGAACTACTCCACCGGCGTCAACACGCTCTTCTGGCTCACGCGCAAGGCGGCGGAAATCCTCGGCCCCAGCTTCGACCTCGAAGTCGTCGAGATGCACCACCGCATGAAGAGGGACGCGCCCAGCGGCACGGCCACGACGTTGCTCGAAATCCTCGGCGACGTTCGGAAGGTCCAACTCGCGGATGCCCTCCGCCACGGACGCAAAGGCATCACCGGCGAGCGCACCAGTTCGGAGATCGGCATCCACGCCCTGCGCGGAGGGGACGTGGTGGGCGACCACACCGTCATCTTCGCCGCGAACGGCGAGCGGGTGGCACTCACGCACAAGGCCAGCAGCCGTGAGACCTTCGCCAACGGAGCCCTCCGCGCCGCGCAATGGGTGGTGAAGCAGCCGCCCGGCCTCTACGACATGCAGGATGTGCTGGGCCTGAAGTGAACCGGTAGCAGCCGACGTAAGGAGGCTCTGATTGAATTCCAAGTTTGAAGCGAGCCTCCTCACGTCGGCTGCTACCCACGCGTTCATCGCCCTCGGTGGAAATATGGGGGATGCGAAAGTAACCGTCCGCGAGGCGATGCAACGCCTCGCCGCCTTCTCCTGCGCTCCGCTGCTTTGCTCTTCACTCTGGCGCAGCACACCCGTGGATTGCCCGCCCGGCTCGCCGGACTTCATCAACGCCGTCGTTGCGCTCACTCCATTGCCTCACTTCACGCCGGAGAGTCTGCTGGTAGAACTGCAAGTGCTAGAGCGCGAATTTGGCCGCCAGCCGAAGCAAGTCTTGAACGAAGCCCGCCCGCTCGATCTCGACCTCATCGCGTGGGGCAGCGAAGTGCGAAACACGCCGGCGCTCACGCTCCCGCACCCGCGCGCCCATCTGCGGCGCTTCGTCCTCCAGCCCTTGAGCGAGTTGGCACCAGACTTGGTGCTGCCGGGGCAAACGAGGACCGTGGCCGAATTGCTCACAGGCCTGCGAACGGACGAGGCGCTGGAGCGCCTGCCGTAGCCGCCAGTCCGCCCCTTGCCACTTGTCACCCGTCACCGCCCGCCGCACAGTCCCGCCAATGAGTGACCACTCGGAAGCGCCGCAGGACAAGCTCTGGCGCGAATACGGCGAGGTCTTCGAGGACTTCGACGACCTGACCCTCGCGCGCTGGATGGCGCAGACGCTCGGCCAGTTGCAGGGCCGCGTCTGGCGCAGCTCGCACCCGCTCGTCGGCGCGTATCGGCTGGCGGCGCAGGTCGCGAACGACCGGCAGGTCTGGCACAAGCGCCTGGCCACCGCGCCGCGCGATTACGCCGAGGCCGGCTGCTGCCGCGCGCCGCTGCTGCCGCTCATCACGCGGGATGTGACGGAGCAGGGCTTGATCTGCCAGCATTGCAATGGGACCGCCGTGGCCTTCGATGACATCCCGGTGGACTTGCAGAAGATGTTCCGCAACTGGGCGGAGAAATACGCGCCCATCCACCAGGTCGCGCACTGGGACGACCGCCAGCAGAAGCGCTCCGGCAACTACGACCGCGCGCTGGAGGACGCCGCCACCGAGGCCGAGCGCCTGCTCGCCGCCGCCGGCAACAAGCTCGCGCCCGCGCTGCTGGAGTTTTACCCGGCCGTGGTCTGGGAGGATCAGGACGAGTGCCTGGACGTGCGGCCCGAGGACATTCCGTTGTGAAGTTCCTGCTCAAATGGGCGTTCCGCCTGTTCCTGCTCCTGCTGGTGCTGCTGGCGGTGCTCGCCCTGAGCTTCGACGCCATCGTCACGGGCATCGCCGAGGGGAAGCTGCGCAAGCAGACCGGGCTGGAAGTGCATCTGGACAAGTTGGAGCTGCGGCCATGGAGTGGTCGCGCGCGCGCGGAGCGGCTCGTCATCTACAATCCCGCCGAGTTCGGCGGCGGCCCGCTGGTGAACGTCGCCGAACTGCATGTGGAATACGACCCCGCGCTCGCCAAGGAGCGGAAACTGCACCTCACGGTCCTGCGCTTCAACCTGGCCGAGTTGCACATCATCGTGGACAAGGCCGGGCAGTCGAACCTCGATGGGGTCCGCAAGGCGGTGGAGGAAATCCGCCGCGGCCAGCGCGTGACCAAGACCAACACGCCGATGGAGTTTGCCGGCCTCGACATGCTGAACCTCACGCTCGGCAAGGGCACCTGGACCGACCTGCGCGTCTCCGGCACGCCGCGCGAGTTCGACCTCGGCGTCCGCAACGAGGTCGTGCAGGACATGAAAGACTCGAAGGAGCTGGTCGCCAAGCTCACGCCCATCGTGCTGCGCGCCGGGCTGACGTTCTTTGGCGTCGGCCAGCCGGCTCCAACCCAGCCGGCCACCAATGCGCCGCCCGTGCTCAAGCCCGGCGAGGTGTCCTTGCCCAAACGCTGAATCCCGCCCGCCTGTGAACATACTCGGCATCATCCCGGCGCGCTTTGCGTCCTCGCGCTTTCCCGGCAAGCCGCTGCATCCCATCGCCGGCAAGTCGCTCATCCAGCGGGTCATCGAGCGCTGCCAGCTCGCCCGGTCGCTGCGCGAAGTCATCGTGGCGACGGATGACGAACGCATTGCCGGGGTCGCGCGGAAATTCTGCCGCGTGGAGATGACGCGTGCGGACCATCCCAGCGGCTCCGACCGCATCGCCGAGGTCGCCGCGCGCTGCCCGTGCGACGCGGTGGTGAACATTCAGGGCGACGAACCGCTCATTGACCCGGCGGTGATAGACGTCGTCGCCACCGCGCTGGTCGGCGCGGAGATGTCCACCGCCGCCACGCCCATCAAGAACACCGAGGAATACGACAACCCGAACGTGGTGAAGGTCGTGACCAGCGTCGCGGGCCGCGCGCTTTACTTCTCACGTCGGACCATTCCTTTTCTCCGCGATTACGCCGGACAACCCGTGGCCGCCCAGCTCGCCGCGTTTCCCATTCTCAAACACCTCGGCATCTACGGTTATCGGCGCGACGCGCTGCTGCGGCTGGTCAAGTTCCCGCAGTCGCCGCTGGAGCAGGCCGAGCGGTTGGAGCAGCTCCGCGCGCTGGAGAACGGCATCCCCATCGCCGTCGTGCGCGTGGACTACGACAGCGTCGGCGTGGACGTGCCCGCCGATGTGGAGCGGGTCGAGCGCCTGCTCGCCGGGTCTCCGCAGGCTTAAGCCGTGAGCGTCCGTCTCGAACTCATTCAAGTCGCCCGCCTCGGCGCGAAGCTCCTCGGCGATTCCGCCGACCTCGTGCGCGACTTCTACCGCCGCCAGTGGACCGAGGCCGGCGGCGGCCGTGACCGCTCGGACCGGCCGGACCTCTACTACACCGTCTTCACGCTCAACGGCTGCGAGGCGCTGGAAGTTGCTTTCCCCGACGCGAAGCTGGAGGCGTGGCTAAAGCCGTTTGGCGAGGGCGAGGGGCTGGATTTGGTTCACCTCACATCGCTCGCGCGCTGCTGGGCTTCGCTGGGGAAGAAGCGGATGTCGGCGGGCTTGCCGAAAGCGCTGCTGGCGCGGCTCGAAACCTTCCGCAGGTCGGATGGCGGTTATGACAACGACGCGAAGAAATCGCACGGCACCGCCTACGGCTCCTTCCTCGCGCTCGGAGCGTATCAGGACCTTGGCAAGCTGCCGCCCAAGCCGCTGCGCATCGTGCAGAGTCTCAAGCGCCTCGAAACACCCGACCACGCGTGGAACAACTCGCCGGAACTGCCGGTCGGCTCGACGAATCCCACCGCTGGCGCAGTGACTCTGCTGCGCCACCTGCACCTGCCGCTGAATCCGGCCGTCGGCGATTGGCTGCTCGCACGGCTGCACCCACAGGGCGGCTTCACCGCCGTGCCCGGCGCGCCAATGCCCGACCTGCTCTCCACCGCCACCGCGCTCCACGCGCTCGCGAGCCTCGACCGCCGCCTGACCGCCGCGCAGCGCGAGCGCTGCCTCGACTTCGTGGACACGCTCTGGTCGGCGGAGGGCGGCTTCCACGGCCACTGGGCCGACGACCATCTCGACGCGGAATACACCTTCTACGGCCTGCTGGCGCTCGGGCACTTGAGTGTGCAATGACGGCAGAATTTGACGGTTTGGCCCGGCTCGCTAGAGTCCTCGTGCACCGATGAAAAAATCCTCCAGCACCAATTCCAACGACCGTTTCGTGATCATCATGGCCGGCGGGCGCGGCGAGCGCTTCTGGCCCGTCAGCCGCGAGAAGACGCCCAAGCAGCTCATCAAGCTCCTCGGCGACAGTTCCTTCCTCCAGCAGGCCGTTGCGCGCGTCACGCCGCTGGTGCCGCACGAGAACGTCTTCGTCATCACCAACGAGGTGCAGGCTCCCGAGGTGCGGAAGCAGTTGCCCAAGCTGCCCAAGGAAAACGTCGTCGCCGAACCGGTCGGACGCGACACCTGTGCCGCCGTCACGCTGGGCGCGGCCATTGTCGGCGCGCGTTCGACCACCGGCGTCATGGCCGTCTTGCCGGCGGACCATGTCATCCCGGAGGAGAAGAAGTTTCAGACCGTGCTGGGCGATTGCTTCGACCTCGCTTCGCGTGGGCAGGCCATCGTGACCATCGGCATCAAGCCCACCGAGCCGGCCACGGGCTACGGCTACATCCACACCGGCAACGAGCTGCCCACGCCGCCGGGCGCGAAGAAATACAAGACCGCGATGTTCAAGGCCGAGCGCTTCGTGGAGAAGCCGAACTACGAGACCGCGCTCGAATACGTGAACTCCGGCCAGTATCGCTGGAACGCCGGGATGTTCATCTGGAGCTTCGTCACCGTGACGAACGGCCTGGAAGCGCACCAGCCGGAGATGGCCGCCGCCTGCCACCGGTGGTTCGATGCCGCGAAGTCGCCCGCCAAGCTCGCCAAGGTGCTGGCGAAGGAATACCCGGACATCAAGAAGGTCTCGATTGACTACGCGCTGATGGAGAAGGCGCAGAACGTAGTCGTGGCCGATGGCTCCTTCGCGTGGGACGACCTCGGTTCGTGGAACGCGCTCGCGCACCATGTGAAGCCCGACGCCGAGGGCAACTGCGCCGTGGCCGACTTCCTCCATGTGGACGCCGCGCGCAACATCATCTACGACGCCCGCAGCAAGGACCGCCGCACGCCCATCTGCGTCGTCGGCCTGCGCGACAGCATCATCGTCCAGACCGACGACGCCACGCTCGTCGCGCACAAGAGCCAGTCGCAGAAGATCAAGGAACTGGTGAAGAAGCTGTCCGAGGACGCGCGGTTGAAGAAGCTGGTGTGAGGCGGAGCGCCGGTGTCCAACCGGCGAACTCTTCATCGCACCTCACGCAGGTTGGACACCTGCGCTCCGGGCGCTATGCTGGGGCTGACGATGCGCCGCCTTCACTTGCCAGCCTTGCTCACCGGATGTCTGCTGCTGGCCGCCGGCTGCGCGCCGGAGAAAGACCGCGACTTCACCACCGCCCGCCAACGCATGTTGCACGACCAGCTCACCGGCCCCGGACGCGGCATCAAGGACGCGCGCGTCCTCGCCGCCATGCGCACCGTGCCGCGCCATGAGTTCGTGCCGGAGGACGTCCGCTTCAGCGCCTACGACGACCGCCCGCTGCCCATCGGCCACGGGCAGACCATTTCCCAGCCGTTCATCGTCGCGTTCATGACGGAGCAACTGAAGCCGCAGCCGACAGACAAGGTGCTCGAAGTCGGCACCGGGTCCGGCTACCAGGCGGCGGTGCTCTCCGGCCTCGTGAAGGCAGTCTTCACCATCGAGATCGTCGAGCCGCTGGCGAAGCGCGCGGCCGCGGGCTTGCACCGGCTGGGCTACACGAACGTCCTCGTGCGCGCCGGCGACGGCTATCAAGGCTGGCCGGAGCACGCGCCCTTCGATGCCATTATCGTCACCTGCGCGCCGGACCGGATTCCGCAGCCGCTGGTCGAGCAGCTCAAGGAAGGCGGGCGAATGATCATTCCGGTCGGTCCGGAAGGCGGCTTGCAGGAGCTTTACCTGTTGGAGAAGCGCGGCGGCGAACTGAAGCAGCAGGCGGTGTTGCCCGTGCGGTTCGTGCCGATGACGCGCGGGCCGGGGGCACAGCGATGAGGCAGGTGACGGGGTTTTCAACTGCGATCCAGTGAGGAGTGCGGCGAAAATCTGCTTACCGAAAACTGTTTCCTGACTACTCTCCCCGTCGCATGGACATCCAACGCGCCATCATCACCGCCGCCGGCAAAAGCCAGCGCACGCTCCCGCTCCAGTCGCTAGTGGACCGCGACGGCCAGACCAAGACCGCGCTCGTCATCATCATCGAGGAGGTGCTTGCGGCGGGCATCGAAGAGTTGTGTGTCGTGGTCTGCCCCGGCGATGAGAAGGCTTACCGCGCGGCGGCCGGCGAGCACGCGAAGCGGCTGGAGTTCGTCGAGCAGAAGCAGCCGCTCGGCTACGGCCACGCCGTGTCCTGCGCCGCGAAGTTCGCGGGGAAGAAACCGTTCCTCCTGCTCGTGGGCGACCACCTTTACGTCAGCGGCGAAGAGCGCCGGTGCGCGCAGCAGCTTGTCGAGGTCGCGGCCAAGGAGGATTGCGCTGTGTCCGCCGTGCAGGCCACGCACGAGAGCAAGCTGCCCTACTACGGCGCGGTCGGCGGACGTCTCGTCGCCGCGCGCAAGGGCCTCTACGAAATCACCGAGGTCGTCGAGAAACCCACGCCCACCGAGGCCGAGCAGCGGCTCATCGTCCCCGGCCTGCGCGCGGGCCACTACCTCTGCTTTTTCGGGATGCATGTGCTCACGCCGTCGGTGATGGCGCTGCTGGCGGAGGAAGTCGCCGCCGCCGGTGCGCGCGGCGGAGTCCACCTCTCCGCCACACTGGCCAAACTCGCGCGCAAGGAGCGCTACCTCGCCGCCGAGCTGACCGGCCGACGCTACGACATCGGCGCGCACTACGGCCTGCTCACCGCGCAACTCGCGCTCGCCCTGAGTGGCAAGGATCGGGATGAAGTGCTGACGGGGCTGGTGGAATTGCTGGCGCAGCGCGTGAAGTGAGCAGCAACACTGGAGCAGATCGTTACGATTTATCCCATGCTCGTTGATCTCGTCACCGCCCGCAAAGCCGCCCAGCGCAATGCCTCGCTCGACGCGCATTGCCGCGACCTGAACGCCACTCAGTTACTCGCCGAGTGCGGGGAACTCGACGCCTTCCGCCGCCGCGCGGACAACCTCTACGAACGCGTCCGCGCCCTGTTCTTCCTCTACGCCATCCATCGCTTCCATCTGCCGGCGAAACTTCAAACTCCAAACTCCAAACCCGAAACTTCGGGGCTGATTCCCTTCCCCGGCTACGAGCAGCTTCTCCATCGCCGATTCGAGGAGGCGATTGACACCTTCCTCGCCGCGCAGGAGCAGGAAGGTCCGAGCGATGGCCTTTGCTCCGCGTTGGCGAACGCCTACCACCGGCTCGCCTTCCAGACACTCGCGGACCAGGTGCGCCGGAGCGTGCGCAGCGTGCGCGGCAATCAATGGATGTTCCGCGTCGGCCATCCCGCCGACCAGCCGCTACGCCTCCGCCCCGAGTTGCTCCAGCGCTCGCCCGACGGCACCTACCCGATTCTCCGCGAGCAGACGCCCGTGCGCATGGACCTCACGCACTCCGCCTGGAGCGACATTTTCTTCCTCGGCATGGATTTTCCCGAGGGTGCGAAGGTCCTCAACGTCTCCGTGGACCTCGGCATTCACGGCCGCGACGCCGCGCCGCGCCCGCCCGTGAGCGCGTGGCTCCGCGTGCTCGACGAGCCGGTGCTGCGCCTGACTTCCGTGGACCTCGGTGCAACGGCGGACCTCACCGCGCTCTCCGACGTGTTCGACTTCGCGAAGGACTATCTCGGCCTGCTCAAGGCGGCGGTCATCGCGGCGGGCGTGGTGCCGCCGGGCATTGAAGGCAGCGGGCAAAGCCTCGCCGAACTGCTCGCGCGCATCGTCGGGCCGGGGCGCGGTTTGGAACTGGTCTCGTGCGTGAACGACATCCCGAAAGGCTCGCGCCTCGCCGTCAGCACGAACCTGCTCGGCTCGCTCGTCAGCGTGCTCATGCGCGCGACCGGACAGGCCGCATCACTCACCGGTGAACTTCAGGAGAATGAGCGCCGCATCGTGCTCGCCCGTGCGTTGCTGGGCGAATGGCTCGGCGGCTCCGGCGGCGGCTGGCAGGACAGCGGCGGCGTCTGGCCCGGCATGAAACTCATCGAGGGCGTCATCGCCGGCGAGGGCGACCCCGAGTTCGGCATCTCGCGCGGCCGGCTCATGCCGCAGCACCGCATCCTCAGCCTCGACGACGCCTCCGCCGAGACGCGCCGCAAACTGCAAGACTCCCTCGTGCTCGTCCACGGCGGCATGGCGCAGAACGTCGGCCCGATTCTGGAGATGGTCACGGAGAAGTATCTCCTCCGCTGCGAAGCCGAGTGGCGCGGTCGCCAAGACGCGCTGCGCATTCTCGACGAAGTGCTCGCCGCGCTGAAGTCCGGCGACATCCGTGCCCTCGGTGCCGCCACCACGCGCAACTTCCGCGAACCGATTCAAGCCATCATCCCGTGGGCTTCGACCGCGTTCACCGAGCAGCTCATCGAGCGCGTCGGTCGCGAGTTCGGTGACGACTTCTGGGGCTTCTGGATGCTTGGCGGCATGAGCGGCGGCGGCATGGGATTCATCATCGCACCGCACCGCAAGGTCGAGGGGCAGCAGCGCTTGCAGGAAATCATGTCCGCCACCAAGCGCGAGTTGCAGCACGCGCTGCCCTTCGCGATGGAGCCGGTCGTCTTCGACTACGCCATCAACGAGCGCGGCACCTGGGCCGACCTGCTCACCGCCGACGCCGCGCTTATGCCCGCCGGCTACTACGCGCTCACGGTGCCCAAGCTCCTCCGCACGGACCGTCAGGAACTTCCCGCCGCGCGCCGCGCCGAGCTGGACAAGTTCGCCGCCGCCTGCCGCGCCAAGCCCGAACTGCGCGGCATGGTGCAGACGCTCTTCGACACGATGTTTCCGCGCCTCAAGGAGGAGAAGGCCGGCGCGCAGACGCTCGACGAACTGCTCGCCGTGAACGGTTTCGACCGCGAGGCGCACGAGGCCATCCGCACGGACTTGAAGGCGGGCCGCATCGGCCTCGCGCAAAACCGTCTCCCGGCGAACACGGTCATCGAAGACGTGCGCCCGCAGGACGTGACCAATGTGACTGGGACAGGGCAGGGGGGGGCGAAGCTGAAGACGGCTACTGCGCGTGGCCTTGCCGCGCTCCGTAATGGCGAGGCCGCCGTGGTCACGCTCTCCGCCGGTGCCGCCAGCCGCTGGACGCAAGGCGCAGGAGTGGTGAAATCCCTGCACCCATTCTGCAAGCTCGGCGGACGCCACCGCACGTTCCTCGAAGTCCACCTTGCGAAGTCGCGGAAGATTTCCCGCCTCGCGGGTCAGGCCGTGCCGCACATTCTCACGACGAGCTATCTCACGCACCAGCCGCTCACCGAGTTCCTCGCAACGCACCAGAACTACGGCTACGAAGGCCCGCTGCTCTTGAGCCGGGGCGCGAGCGTCGGCCTGCGGCTTGTGCCGACGGCGCGCGACCTACGCTTTGCGTGGGAGGAGATGCCGCAGCAGGTGCTCGACGAGCAGCAGCAGAAAGTCCGCGACTCGCTCCGTGCGGCGTTGCTGCGCTGGGCGGAGTCGGCCGGCGAAGCCACTGACTACCGCGACAACCTGCCGCTTCAGTGCCTCCACCCCGTCGGCCACTTCTACGAGGTGCCAAACCTACTGCGCAACGGCACGCTCGCCGCGCTGCTCCGGGAGCGTCCGCAGCTCAAGACGCTGCTGCTCCACAACATTGACACCACCGGTGCGAACCTCGATCCGGCGTTGCTCGGCCAGCACCTCGCGAGCGGTGCGACGTTGTCCTTTGAGGTCATCACGCGCCGGCTGGAGGACCGGGGCGGCGGCCTCGCGCGCGTTGACGGACGCACGCGCTTGGTCGAAGGGCTGGCGATGCCGCACGAGGAACTGGAGTTTGGCCTGAGCTACTACAACACGCTGACCACGTGGATTGATGTGGATGGCTTCCTCCGCGCGTTGCACCTGACCCGCGACGACATCCTCGCGGCCGACGATGCCAAAATCGCCGCCGCCATCCGCGCGCTCGCGGCGAAGGTGCCAACTTACATCACCACCAAGGACGTGAAGAAACGCTGGGGCCACGGGCAGGAAGACGTCTTCCCCGTCGCGCAGTTCGAGAAGCTCTGGGGCGACCTCACCGCCCTGGCGGAGATTGATTCGCGCTTCCTCGTCGTGAGTCGCTTGCGCGGCCAGCAGCTCAAGGATCAGGCCCAGCTCGACGGCTGGCTCCGCGACGGCTCGGCAGCTTACGTGGAGAACTTGTGCGCGTGGGATTAGCCCGCGCCCGGCTTTGCCTTCACCCGATCATTCGCTAAAATCGCCTCATGCAAATTCAAGTCGGCATCATCACGGTTTCAGACCGCGCCTCGAAGGGGCTTTACGACGACCTCGGCGGGCCGGCCTTGCGCAAGGCGGCGGAGGGCTACGGTTGGAAGGTCCTGGCCGACGCGCTGGTGCCGGACGAGAAGCGGGACATCCAGCGGGCGATCCGCGAACACATCGCGCGCGGCTGCTCGCTGGTGCTCACGACCGGCGGCACCGGCGTGGCCCTCCGCGACGTGACGCCGGAGGCGGTGCGGGAGATCGCAGTCCGCGAGTTGCCGGGCTTCGGCGAGGTGATGCGGATGGAGTCCATGAAGATCACCAAGAACGCCATCCTCTCCCGCAACCTCGCGGCGGTGGTGGACCACGCGCTCGTCATCTGCCTGCCGGGCAAACCCAGCGGCGCGGTGGAATGCCTCGGCTTCGTGGTTGGCGCGATTCCCCACTGTGTCGAGGTCTTGCAGGAAGTGCCGACAAGCTGCTGAACCGGACTAAGACTTCTTCTCCACCTTCGTCAGGTGGAATTTCGCCGCGACCTCGTCCAGCAGCACGGTGAGGATGCGGCGGAAGTCGCGTTGCTGCGTTTGCAGCATCCAGCCGAGCCAGAGCGGCAGCAGCCAGACGCAGTGCAGCCACGGGAAGAGCATTCCCACGGTGGTCGAAATCATCAGCGTCAGCCCGAACGCCGCCCAGAAGGTGATCCGCCCGAGCAGGCTCCAGCCGGTGTTCAGACGGCAGCGAACCATCTGCTTGCCGCCCTGGTGATGCTCGGTGGCGGTGATGAGCCGGAGGTGGCACCAGCGGCTGCCGTAGATTTCCACGTCGAACTCGCTCCAGCCGTTGTCGGTCTTGTTCTGCCAGCCCTGCTTGTCCAGCTCGCGCAGAATCGTGCCGAGGAATTCCATGCGGTCCAGCGGGTAGTCCGCCCAGTAGCCGGCCAGCTCGAAGCGGTCGTCGCGGCGGCGCTTGAGGTCGAGCGTGTCGAGCGTCTCGTGCGCGGAGAGCGGCGTCTGCTGGAGCATGAGCCGCTCGGAGTAGCGCGCCCAGCCGCGCATGATGGGCTGCACGAGGAAGAGCCACGCGACGAGCGGCCGCGACCAGAAGGTGCGCTTGGCCTTGGGAATCTCGGCCTGCCTGCCGGCGACGATGCACAGCGTCAGCGACGCCAGCGCGCTCGCGAGGCCCAGCGGCAGCAGCAGCGGGAATTTCACGCCCGCACCTGCGACACCGAGGGTCATCAAGGGCAGCGTCACGAGCACATGCCATTCAAGGCTCGTCATCAGCATCAGGAACATCGAGGGAGCCGGCGCGTAGATGGACTGGAAGAACGCGCTGCCAAAGACGCCGTGATAGATGATGGGCGCGCGCGTCACGACGCCGATCTTCGCCGCCGTGTAGATGCGTCCGCGCCAGATGCTGCTGCCGATGTCGTTGAAGTATTCCGGGTGCTTGCGCACGAGCAACGCCTCGGCCTCGCCATAGCCACGCTGCTGTTTCAGGTAAGCATTCACCGTCGCGCGCCGGTAGTGCCAGACGAAGCCCGCCGAGCTGAACCCGATCTTGTAGCCGCGCTGTTGCAGCCGCCAGCACACGTCCACGTCGTCGCCGGCCTTGCGATAGATCGGGTCGAAGCCGCTGATTTCGTCCAGCGCCCACTTGTAGAACGCCATGTTGCAGCCCGGGATGTGCTCGGCGAGGCGGTCGGTGAGCATCACATGCGCGGGACCGCCCGGCGACGCCATCACCGCCGTGGGAATCCAGCCGTCCTCGGGCGGCAAAAAGTTGTGCCCGCCGATGCCCGTGAAATCGCTGCGCAGCAAATCGCCGACGAGGTAATGCAGCCAGTCCTCGTCCGCGCGGCAGTCGGAGTCGGTGAACGCGACGATTTCGCCTTCGGACGCGTTGATGCCTGTGTTGCGCGCGACGGAGAGGCCGAGGTTGACCTGGCGGATGCAGCGGAAGCGCGGCCGGAGCGCAGGTGTCCA
The DNA here is from genome assembly GCA_009773355.1 of Limisphaerales bacterium. Lineage (GTDB taxonomy): Bacteria > Verrucomicrobiota > Verrucomicrobiia > Limisphaerales > SXTU01 > SXTU01. The sequence goes on along the minus strand of WRPG01000001.1, from coordinate 333,462 downwards.
ACCTGCGCGTCCCTGCTCAGCCTCATCGTGCAGGTTGGACACCTGCGCTCCGCTCTCTTTCGCCACCGTCCGGTCCTCCAGCTCCATCCGATACCGCGCGACGATTTGCTGCGTGTCATCCTTGGAGCCGTCGTCCACGAGGATGACTTCGTAGTTCGGGTAGTTGAGCCGCTCCAGCGAGGTGAGGCACGCGGGCAGGGTCTTGCCGCCGTTGTAGCTCGCCACGACGATGCTGACTTTCGGACAGCGCGGCAGCGGGAAGTGCGGCGCGGTCTTGAACGCGTCCCGCACCACGGCGAAGGAATCTTTCGCCTGCCGTTCGCGCGTCACGACGCCGAAGTGCCAGTCGAGCACTTGATGCCCGTCCTTCCACCAGTCATCGGTGAACGCGAAGACCACCGCGCCCGCGACCCCACAGTTGAACGCCGTCTCGATCTGCCAGCGCAGCATCTCGCACTTGGCCGGCTCACCCTCGCGCACCGAGTCCACGCCAAACTCGCCGAGCAGCAGCGGCTTCGTGTCCGCAATCATCTGGAGCCGCGCGAGGTAGTTGTCGAACGGCTTCGGGTGGTGGAGATAGACGTTGAACGTAAAGAAATCGAGGTTGCGCGGCTGGAGGAATTCCGTCGGCGGGAAGTTGGCGAACGTGCAAAGACACTCCGGGTCCACGTCCTTCGCCACGGCCACCAGCTCGTCTATGAACTCCGCCACCTTCTCCGCGCCGCTCCAGCGCACGAGGTCGGGCGGGATTTCGTTCACCACGCTGAAGGCAAAGACCGCCGGGTGATGCGCGCAGGCGGCGACGGCATCGGCCACGGCCTTGCGCGCGGTGGCGCGCGTCTCGGCGCTGTCGAGGAAGCAGCCGTTCTTCCACCACGGCACGTCCACGAGCAGCTTGAGGCCGTGCGCCTGCGCGAGCTCCAGCAGCCAACGCGGGGGAATCGTGTAAACGCGCAGCGTGTTCGCGCCCAGCTCGCGGATTTGCAGGAAGTCCCGCTCCATCTGCGCGCGTGGCGGGAAGTGCGACTTGTCCTCGCCCAGCGCAAACGGCCCGTAGGTCACGCCCTTGGCGCAAAACTTCTGCTCGCCGAGGCGGAAGAACTTGCCGTCCACGCGGACGCGGTCGGAACTGGGAGTGGTGGCGGACATGGGCGGAAACTTAAGGCGAGCGAGTCAGCCTGTGCCGGCGGTTTGCAACCGCCGTCCGTGGCGTTCGTTGGTCGGACCCGATGCCTGCGTTCGAAAGCGCCAGGCGGCGATTGCAAATCGCCGGCACGGCTTGCGCATTCGCGGTTGTCATTTGAAATCAGCGTTGAACATCACGACCGAAGCGCCGCCGGCACGGGAACTCGCGGTCAGATGTAAAACATCCGCTCCTTCTCCGCGCCTTCCTCGACCAGTTGCTGGAAATTAACCGCGTCGGCGGCGCTCTCGGCGGCAGTTTTAAGCCGGCTCCACGCGCGATGCAACTCTGGAGGGCACTGGCCGTTCGCCAGCGCCGGCGTGTCGAAGACCGCGCCATTCACCGCCCGCAGCACGTCGCCGAAGGTGATTTCCGCCGGGGGCTTGGCGAGGCGGTAGCCGCCCTCCTTGCCGCGCACGCTGCGCACCAGCCCGCGCGTTTTCAGTTCGAGGAGGATTTGCACGAGGTAGTTCGCCGGGACGCCGTGCCGGGCCGCGATGTCCTCGACGCGCTGCACGCCGCCGGACGGGTGCGCCCGCGCCAGTTCCAGCACGGCGCGCATCGCATAATCGCTTTTGACCGACAGCTTCACGCGCGCAGCGTAACAGGGCAGGGGAGGGGGGCAAGCCAAGTGGCGTCCTTCCCTTCTTACTCTTGCTCTTAATCGTAATCTTACTCCTCCCCGCGTCTCGATTCGGATTAAGAGCAGGATTACGATTAGGATCAGGAACTGAGGCGGAATCCCCCATTGCCAAACCCGCCCGCCTTTCCTACCGTCCCGCCCATGTTCCGCCGGAACACCACGACTACGATTTAGCGTCCACGACAGCCCGTGGACGCCGACGCCTCGCACTGTTTGGTCGAGGCGTTTTTGTTTGCCGACACAAAATGATCAACCACGGATGGACACAGATGAACACGGATGAACAGAGCGCGAACGCGCTTTCCCAACGCCTTATCCGTGTCCATCCGTGTCCATCCGTGGTTAAAAGTCTTTGAACTTATGCCTGACGAAATCCAGCCGCCCCCCGCCCCGAACCCCGAGCGCAAGACGCTCGACGACCGCGCCAAGATGACCGAGCTGGAGCGCATCCGGCACTCGTGCGCGCACGTCCTGGCCACCGCCATCCTGCGCCTGTGGCCGGACGCCCAGTTCGCCTACGGGCCGCCGGTCGAGAACGGCTTCTACTACGACCTCGAATGCTCCCACCGCATCTCCCCCGAGGACTTCGCCAAGCTCGAGGAGGAGATGAAGAAGGAGATCAAGGCCAACAACGTCTTCGAGAAGCTCACCGTCACGCGCGAGCAGGCCATCGCCGACGCGCAGAGCGGACGCCTCGGCGGCCTCGCCGAGCGGCCCGGCAACGCCAGCAAGTTCAAGCTGGACCTGCTCAAGAACATCCCCGAGGGCGAGCCGATCTCCTACTACAAGAACGGCGACTTCATTGACCTCTGCGCCGGGCCGCACGTCATGCGCACGGGCAACATCGGCGCGTTCAAGCTCACCACCGTGGCCGCCGCCTACTACAAGGGCGACGAGAAAGGCCCGCAGCTCCAGCGCATCTACGGCACGGCCTTCAAGAACAAGACCGCGCTCGAGGAGTGGCTCAAGCTTCAGGAGGAGGCCAAGCGCCGCGACCACCGCAAGATTGGCGCGGAGATGAACCTCTTCGCGTTCGACGCGGACTTCACCGGGCCGGGCCTGCCGCTGTGGCTGCCCAAGGGCGGGGCCATCCTCGAGGAGCTGGAGAAGCTGGCGAAGGAAACGGAGTTTCAGGCTGGCTACGTGCGCGTGAAGACGCCGCATCTGGCGCGGGAGAAGATGTATAAAACCTCCGGGCATCTGCCTTACTACGCGGAGAGCATGTTTCCGCCAATGGAGCTACAAGGCGAGGGGGAGTTCGGCGTGAAAGTCCAGAAGTTCAAGCAAGGTGCGGCTGAAGATGACCGGTTAATCAGAGAAGTTCTGGAGGGGTTGATTGACCTCAAATCACCACCGGTGGGCGAGGAGAAGAGTTGGGGCGATGCGCTTCAACGGGTGGTGAAGAGCGCTTCCCCGGAAACACAGAAGTCGGTCGAAACATTCGTCTACGACAGATTAAGTCTGTCGCTTTTCTCGGCACATTTCCCCCAACCCGACCGCTACTACCTCAAAGCCATGAACTGCCCGCACCACCACCGCATCTTCGCGGCGGAACCGCGCAGTTACCGCGACCTCCCGCTCCGGCTCGCCGAATACGGCACCTGCTACCGCTACGAGCAGTCCGGCGAACTCTTCGGCCTCATGCGCGTGCGCTCGATGAACATGAACGACGCGCACATCTACTGCACCCCCGAGCAGTTCGCCGACGAGTTCCGCGCCGTGAACGAGATGTATCTCAAATACTTCCAGATCTTCGGCCTGGGCAAATACCAGATGCGCTTCAGCACCTCGTCGCCGGAAGGGCTGGGCAAGAAATACGTCAACGAACCCGAGCTGTGGAAGCAGACCGAGGACATGGTCCGCCGCGTGTTGGTCGAGAGCGGCATCAACTTCGTGGAAGTGCCGAACGAAGCCGCCTTCTACGGCCCGAAGATTGACGTGCAGGTGTGGAGCGCCATCGGCCGCGAGTTCACCATCGCGACGAACCAGGTGGACTTCGCCGTGCCCGCCAAGTTCGGCCTCACCTACCGCGACCGCGACAACACGGACAAAACGCCGCTGTGCATCCACCGCGCGCCGCTGGGCACGCACGAGCGCTTCATCGGCTTCCTCATCGAGCACTACGCCGGGAACTTCCCGCTCTGGCTCGCGCCCGACCAGGTGCGCGTCATCACCCTCGGCGACGACGCCCCGCTCCTCGCCGCCGGCAAGGCGCTGGTGCATGAGCTGCGCCAGAACTTCGTCCGCGTGACCGGCGACTTCACCAACGAACCCATCAAGGCGAAGATCGCCAACGCCGAGCACGCGCGCGTCCACACCATGCTCGTCCTCGGCCCGCGCGACCTCGAAGCCGGCAACGTCTCCGTGCGCCTCCACACCGGCGGCCCCCAAGGCGCGAAGCCCACCGCGCAGGTGGTGGCGGAGATTGTGCAGAGCATCAAAGAGCGGCGGGCATGAACCCATGAGCACCGCCGCCCAAGTCATCCGCGTTGCGCCTGGCGAAGGCCCGGCCTACTCCGCCGTCGGGGATGTTTACCGAATCCTAGCCACGGGCGAGCAGACGGGCGGGGCTTACACCTTGTGCGAGGCACGCGTGCTGCCGGGCGGCGGGCCGCCGCCGCACATCCACCATCGCGAGGACGAGGCGTTCTTCGTGCTGGAGGGCGAAATCACCTTCCAGCTCGCGGGGGAAAAGGTGGTGGCCAAGGCAGGCTCGTTCATCCAAGGCCCGCGCGGCATTCCACACGCCTTCAAGAACGAGAGCGCTACGCCAGCGCGGATGTTGATTCATGTGTCCCCATCGGGCTTCGAGGACTTCCTCGCTGCCTTCGCCACGCCGGTGCCGTCCTTCGATTCCCCGCCCACGCCGGTGACGCCGGCGGACATCCAGAAGCTCCTCGCCGTCGCGCCCAGCTACGGCATCGAGATTCTCCCGCCGCCGCACTGAAGCTTCACAGCCATGGAACTCGACCTCGAAGGCCAGCACGCCGAGCGCGCCTACCCGCTGCTGGCTTCGCTCGTCACGCCGCGGCCCATCGCGTGGGTGACGACGCTCGGGCCGGATGGCGCGGTGAACCTCGCGCCGTTCAGCTTCTTCAACCTGCTCGGCGCGCATCCGCCCATCCTCGGCTTCTGCCCCGGCGACCGTGACGACGGCACGCCCAAGGACACCGCGCGCAACATCCGGCAGATGCACGAGTTCGTGGTGAACCTCGTGGACGAGGCAACTGCCGAGGCCATGAACCGCACGGCCGCCTCGCTGCCCTACGGCGTGAGCGAACTGGCGGGCGCGGGGCTGACAACCTTGCCGTCGTCGGTCGTGCGTCCGCCGCGCATTGCCGAGTCACCAGCCAGCCTCGAATGCGCCGAGTGGGGCACACTGCAAATTGGCGACAACCGGCTGATCATCGGCCTCATCAAGCGCATCCATGTCCGCGACGAGTTGTTCGACCCGGCCACGCAACGCATCCGAACGGAGCGGCTGCAGACCATCGGGCGCATGGCCAGTCCGAATTGGTATTGCCGCACGGGAGATCGTTTCGAGCTGAGGCGGCCGGATTGAGGCGGAGCCGAGCCCGCGAAAGACGCCAAACATGCGAAAACGGAAAGCCGATCTTCGCGGTCGCTGTCCGAGATTGACGCTCACAACGCCTGGAGGTTCACAGCTTCCTGGGCGTTTGGGCGTTGAAGCGACGTGAACGTCGCGCGCCTCACTGCATCGGCAGCATCAGCTCCACGCGCTGGCCGCCACGCAGGACGGTGGCCTTGAGCTTCTGCCCTGGCCTGGTCTGCTGGAGGAGCTGGCCGAGCAACTCGCCTTCCGTGATGCGCGCGGACTTGCCGTCCAGCTCCACGAGCACGTCGTCCTTGCGGAAGCCGGCGTTCTTGGCGGCGGCGTGCTTGCCGTATTGGCCGAGGCCCTTCACGAACAGCCCGAGCTTGTCCTTCGCCAGCCCGCGCGTGAGGCGCTCTTCGTCGGGCAGGTCGGTCAGCACCATGCCGCCGAAGGCCATCGCGCGCATCGGCCAGGTGCCGACGCGGCGGGAAATGTCGGACTGGGTGCGCCAGCCGGCGGGGAGCGCGAAGGTCAACGCGGCTTGCGACTTGCCGCGCTTCAGGGTGGCGGGCAACGAGCCGGACTCGGGCGCGCGGTGCAAGGCCCACGCAAAATCCGCGATGGACAGGAGCAACTGGCCGCCGAGCGTGTTGAACTCGTCGCCGGCCTGCACGCCCGCCTTCGCCGCGAGGCTGCCGGGCGCGACAGATTTCACTTTTGCGACGTGATCCGGCTCCAGCGTGACGCCGACGGTCTCGGGCATGGGCATCGGATAAATGAGGTCGTTGGGCAGCGGCTTGCCCTGGTCACGGTAGAAGGAGCGGTAGGCGTCGCCAATCTGGTGGCAGTGGACGCAACTGCCGACCACCTTGCCCTCCCAGTCGAGGTCGCGCTTGTATTTGCCGACGAGCAGGGGGATTTCGATGGGCGTGGCGAACGGCGTGGGGCCGCCCTGCTTGCCGGCGAGCACGGCCCGGTTCACCGGGTAGGCGGTGTGGACAGCGAGCGCGGCCTCCAGCGAGCGTTTGTAGCCCAGGGTGGTTTTCTCCTCGGGGTCTTTCTGGTGCGACCACGAGCCGTAGCGTCCATACACGGTGCCGTCCGCGTTGAAGAAGAGCGTGGAGAAGGAGAGGTCGTAGTCGAACTGGAATTTCGCGAGTTCGATGGCGTTGGCGTTGATGAGCCGCACACAGACAAACTGGTCGAGCAGCGGGACGAGGTCCGGCGCGGTCAGCACGCTGGCATCAAGCCCCATGCAGCCCTTGCAGGGCACGCAGCGCAGCACGACGAGCAGCGGCTTGCCGGTGCGTTTGGCCTCGGTGAAGCCCTTTTGCCAGTCGTTGTAAATCCAGCGGCTGTCGTTCTGCATCTCGGCCTTGTCCTTGCGGACCGCGCCCTCGCGGTCCTTGACGGCCTCGGCGAACGCGGTGGAGAGCAGTCCGCTCGCGACGAGCGGCAGGAGGAGGCGAAGGGTTTTCATAGGTTGAACTCCATTCTGGACGAGGGTCGGCCGCAAAGGTTTCGGGCAAATTCAAGGGAGCGCCGACGGAGGCCTCACCATACCGCGAACGAGCAGCGCAAGCTCACAGCTTGATGATCTCCTCCATCCGGCGCTGGAGGCCGTCGAGGCGCTCGGCGATCTTGCGGAACTCCTTGCGGGTCTCGGCGTCGAGTTCGGCCTTGGCCGGGACATCGTTGACGGGCGCGGTCTGCCGCACCGGCGGCGGGAGCGCGCGGCTTTCGCTCTCAATCCGCGTGCGGAGCTGCGCGGACTCGGCGAGGAATTTTTCGGACAACTGGCGGAACCGCGCTTCCTGCTGGCGCAGCTCGGCGGCGAGCGAGTCGCGCAGGGACTGCGTGGCGCGGGATTGCTCGGCGGCCAGCGCGCTGAGGTCGGAGCGCAGCTCGGTCGTGCCCGCGGTCTGGGCCTGCGCGGCGGAGGTGACGGCCTGGCGGAGCGCGCCGACATGCTCCTGAAGCTGGCGGAGTTCGGGCGGGACGGCGGCGGGCTGGACGCGCGCGGTCTCCGCCACCGCCTGCCGCAACGCGCCGACCTGCTGGTCGAGTTCGCGCAGCGATCCCGTCGCGGCGGACTGCTCGGTGGCGACGGCGGCGGCGGTCTGGTTCAAGGCTTCGATCCGTTCGCCCAACTGGCGCAGCTCCCCGCGCACCGCTTTGAAATCACCGGTGAAGCTGGTCCCCTCGCGGAGGAGCTGCTCCGCCTGATCGAGCGCGGGTTTCAGGGTGCCGAGCCGCTCCTTGGTCTCGTTGGTCTGGGCGATGACGCTGGAGTTGATCTTCTGGAGGTTGGCGAGCGCGCGGCCAAACTGCTCGGCGAGCTGGCCGAGCTGGGCACGGCGCTCGCGGCGCATGGCGGAGGTTTGAAAGGTGAGGACCGCCACCAGCAGCAGAATCCCGAGGTTCAGCACCAGCAGCAGCGCGCCCACATTGGCATTCAGGGCGGTGAGCGCGTCGTTCATCGGGTGCCGGATTCTGTTTTGCGAGCCGGGCAATGCAAGGAGTTTCCCGTCACAGCGCGCCGAAGTCAGCGGCGATCCGTCAGGGTTCCTTTGTGGAAAAGCAACGGCCCGCCTACGGGCGGGCCGCTCAAATCTGACTGCCAGGGCAAGACGCTCAGGCGCGCTCCATGTATTTGCCGGTGCGGGTGTCCACCTTGATCTTTTCGCCGGGCTTGATGAAGAGGGGCACCTGGATGGCCACGCCGGTCTCGAGGGTGGCGGGCTTCTGCATGTTGTTGGCGCTGTCGCCGCGCACGCCCTCGGGGGCGTCGGCCACGGTGAGGATGACGCTGGAGGGCAGCTCGACGGAGACAGCCTTGTCCTCGACGAAGACCATGGTCACGCCGCCGTTCTCGACGAGGTAGTTCTTGCAGTCGCCGACCAGCTCGGGCGTGAGCGTGACCGTCTCGTAGGTCTCCGGGTTGGTGAAGACGAAGTCCTGGCCGTCCTTGTAGCTGAACTCCATCTTGGTGGTCATCATGGGGACGACCTCGATTTTCTCGCCGGAGGCGAAGCGCAGCTCGGAGGTCTTGCCGGTCTTGAGGCTGCGCATGCCGACCTGGACGAAGGCGCGGAGGTTGCCCGGGGTGCGATGGGTGACCTCGGTCACGACGACGACGTCGCCGCCTTGACGGATGGCCATGCCTTTGCGGATTTCGGTTACGTTTGCCATAAAAGTGTCTGGATTCGGACGCTACGCCCGGCGTTTGGGCCGCAGCGGAAGCGGGAAGCTAGCCAAGGGGGGAGTCATTGCAAGCCTGGAATTGGAAAACCTCGGCGCGAGCCGGAAAAGCTCCCGGCGAACAGCAACGCCGCGCCGTCAGGGCTTGCCAGTCGCGCCGGCCGCCGGCTCCTGAAAGCGGATGACGACTTCGCCGGGCTTGGCGTAGCCGAGCTTCTCGCGGGCGAGGCGCTCCACGGCCTTGGGGTCGGAGCGCTGGGCGTCGAGGCCGGCCTTGAGCTGGCGGGCGGCGTCTTCCTCGCGCTGGATGCTGGCCTCGAGTTCGAGGTTGCGCTGGCGCATGCGCTCGTTCTGCTGGATGAGGGGGACGCAGAGGTAGCCGATGCCAGTGACGATGGCGACGACGAGGAGGAACATCACCGCCCGGGTGAGCTTGTCCCAAATGCCGAGATCAACGGACTCGTCCTTCATGTGCTGGCGCATTAGAGCAAATGGCCGGGCGGAACGGAAGGGGAAATTCACTGCGGCACGGGAATTGTCTCCCCGCCGCCCGGCGCTGTTGCTCCCAGCGGTCCGCAAAACTTTTGGCCTCGCGCCTTGACCTGCTCCCGGCTGTTTCCCATCCTGACGCGCGCTTTACCACTATGCCTGAAGACCCAAACCCCGACCGCGACCTGACGCCCGAGGTCAGCGCGGAAACTGACGTGGCCCGCCTCGGCCACACCAGCCCGCCGCCCGCCCACGAGCAGACCGCCGACGAGGACGCGGACGTGGTGGACTGGGACCGCGTGGCGGCGATGGAGCAGTTCAAGGCGCTGCTTAAAGCCAAGATCGCCTTCATCGTGCCGGCGACGCTGTTCTTCGTGGTTTATTACTTCGCGCTGCCGGTGCTGGTCGGCTGGTTTCCCGAGCTGATGGAGAAGCGCATCGGGCCGGTGAACCTCGCCTACGTCTTCGCGCTGTCGCAGTTCTTCATGGCGTGGGCCGTGGCGTTTGTCTATCTGCGCAAGGCGGCGAAGTTCGATGAGGAGGCCCGGCAAATCATCGCGCGTCTCGACCAGCCGAAAGGAGCGAAGCCGGAATGAGCTTCCTCCTCGCTGCCGCCGCCACGACTGGCGCACCGGCCTCAACCGGCTTCCACTTCACGCCCGCGCTTGGGATGTTCCTCACCTTTGTCCTCATCACGCTGGGCATCACCTACTGGTCCGCGCGCAAGTCCACCGGGGCGAGCAATTACTTCGCCGCAGGGCGCGGCATCACCGCGTGGCAGAACGGCCTCGCGGTCGCCGGCGACTACATGAGCGCGGCAAGCTTCCTCGGCATCGCGGGCATGATCGCCTTCAAGGGCTACGATGGCTTCATGTATTCCGTCGGCTGGCTCGTGGCGTATCTCACCGTGCTGCTGGTCGTCGCCGAGCCGCTGCGCAACGCCGGCAAATACACGATGGCCGACGTGCTCGCCTACCGCCTCAGCCCGCGCCCCGTGCGCGCGATGGCCTCGCTCTCCACGCTCACCGTCTCGACGTTCTACATGATCGCGCAAATGGTCGGCGCGGGCGCGCTGGTGAAGCTCCTCCTGCCCGGCATCGGCTACGAATGGGCCGTCACGGGCGTCGGCGTGCTGATGATTGTCTATGTCGTCTTCGGCGGGATGCTGGCGACGACCTGGGTGCAAATCATCAAGGCCGTGCTGCTCATGAGCGGCTCGCTCTTCCTGAGCGTGCTCGTGCTGAGGCACTTTGATTACAGCTTCGTGAAATTCTTCGAGGCCGTCGGCAAAGTCCCCGTGGCCGGCCCGGACGGAACCATCGTCCACAAGGACTTCCTCAAGCCCGGCCTCATCTTCGGCCTCGAAGTCACGAAGGGCTGGGGGCCGATTGACCTCATCTCGCTCGGCCTCGCGCTGGTGTTCGGCACCGCCGGCCTGCCGCATGTCCTTGTGCGGTTCTACACCGTGCCGGACGCGAAGACCGCGCGCATCAGCGTGGTGTGGGCGATGATCATCATCGGCGCGTTCTACATCATGACCACCCTGCTCGGTTTCGGCGCGGCGACGATTCTCACGCCGGGCAAGATCAGCGTGGAGAACATGAGCGCCCCGCTGCTGGCCCAGGCGCTCGGCGGAGAAATTTTCTTCGCCTTCATCAGCGCGGTGGCCTTCGCAACCATCCTCGCGGTCGTCGCCGGTCTGACCATCAGCGCCAGCACGAGCTTCGCGCATGACTTCTACACGAACGTCCTCCACCACGGACGCGAGCGTGCGCCCGGCGAGGAAGTCCGCGTCGCGCGCATCGCGGCGTTCGTTGTCGGCGCGGTGGCCATCTTCCTCGCCATCAAGCTCCAGACCATCAACGTCGCGTTCCTCGTCGGCCTCGCCTTCGCCGTCGCCGCGAGCGCGAACCTGCCGGTCATCGTGCTCTCCCTCTTCTGGAAGCGCTTCAACACGGCGGGCGCGGTCTGGGGCCTTGGCGTCGGCCTCGTCGGCTCCATCGTCCTCATCATTCTCAGCCCGAGCGTCATGGACGCCAATGGCAAGGCGCTCATCAACGCCGCGCCGCTGTTCCCGCTCAAGAACCCCGGCATCGTGAGCATCCCGCTGGGCTTCCTCGCCGCGTGGATTGCCACGCTGATGAGCAACGACCACACGAGCGAGGCGAAGTTCGCCGAGCTGACCGTCCGCGCGAACACTGGTCTCGGTGCGGAAAAGGCCACCGCACACTGAACCGTGTGAATCACGATGCGCGTCATCCGCAGCTTGGCCGAAGGGCGTTCCTCCGACGCGGCGCATTGCTGATGACCACTGCGTCGGGCCTCGCTGATTCACTCGCCGCCGAAGCCACGGTCACACCCGCCCTCCGCATCGGCCCGCTCACGGACCCGCACTACGCGGACATCCCGGCGAAGGGCAAGCGTCATTACCGCGAGTCGCTCGGCAAGGTGCGCACGGCGGTGGAGCGTTTCAACGAGGCGAAGGCGGACTTCGCAGTGGAACTGGGCGACTACATTGACGAGGCGACGACGGCGGAGGGCGAGGTTGCGCATCTCAAGACCGTCGAGGCGGAGTTCGCCAAATTCCGTGGCCCGCGCCACTACGTGCTTGGCAACCACTGCGTCTGGACGCTGACGAAGGAGCAGTTCCACGCGAACTGCGCGGCGAAGCCCGGTCCTTACTCGTGGGACCACGCGGGCTTTCACTTCGTCGTGCTGGACGCCTGCTTCCGCGCGGACGGCACGGCCTACGGTGCGAAGAACTTCAAGTGGACGGACACCGAGATTCCCGAGACGCAGCGCTGCTGGCTCGCGGAGGACTTGGCGGCGGCGCGGAAGCCCACGATTGTCTTCGTGCATCAGCGCCTCGACATCCCGGGCGAGTATGCCGTGAAGAGCGCGCCAGCCGTGCGGGAGATTCTGGAACGCGCCGGCAACGTGCTCGCCGTCTTCCAAGGCCACCACCATCGTAACGATTACCGCGAGGTCGGCGGCATCCATTACTGCACGCTCATGGCGATGGTGGAAGGCAGCGGCCCGGAGCACACTGCGTCCGGCGTGCTGGAGGTCTTCCGCGACGGCAGCCTGAAGCTCAACGGCGCGTTCCAGCAGTCGAGCTACGCGTGGAAGCCCGCGCGTCCTCGTCAATGAAGTGACCTTGCGCCCCGGCCGTCGAAAGCCACGTTCTTGCCCACCATCTCAGACATGAAATCCATCGCCCCGATCTTCGTTCTCCTGTGCGCCCTCTTCCTGAATGGCTGCGCCTCTTCCGACTGCGACTGCTGCAAGGACAAGCCCGCCCCCGCCCAGGCCGGGGCCGCTTCCGCCGCCAAGAACCTCTTCGATGGCAAGTCCCTCGCCGGCTGGAAAGACTCCGGCTTCGCCGGGGCAGGCGAGACCAAGGTGGAGCCGAACTTTCGCGGCCAAGGCCCGGTCATCCTCATCGAGGCCGGGCAGTCCCTCAGCGGCATCACCTTCACCAACCCGGTGCCGAAGCAGAACTTCGAAATCACGCTCGAAGCGCTCAAGGTGCAGGGCAACGATTTCTTCATCGGCCTCACCTTCCCCGTCGCCGAGGCGCACGCGACGTTGGTGCTGGGCGGCTGGGGCGGCGCGACCACCGGCATCTCCAGCATTGACGGCCTGGACGCCTCGGAGAACGACACCACCAAGTTCCTCGGCTACGACAAGGACAAGTGGTTCCGCATCCGCATGAAGGTGACGCCGGCGAAGCTGGAGACGTGGATCAACGACGAGAAGGTCGTGGACCAGGACATCAAGGAGCGCCGCATCTCCATGCGCTTCGGGGAAATCGAAAGCTCCGTCCCCTTCGGCATCGCCACCTACCAGACGACGACCGTGGTGCGGAAGGTCGAGATCACGCCGGTGCCGTAGGCGGGGCGTCGGGATCATCGTCAGCCGGCAGGTGCTTGCCCTCACGGCGGGCGACGACGATGGAGGCGGCCATGGAGGTGAGGATGATGGCCAGCACGATGGTGAGGGAGATGCCGGAGCGGATCTGGATGTCCCAGATGCCCAGCAGCATCTTCACACCGATGAAGGCGAGCACGATGGACAGGCCGACCTTCAGGTAGCGGAAGAAGCCAATCGCCCCCGCCAGCACGAAGTAGAGCGAGCGCAGGCCAAGGATGGCGAAGACGTTCGACGTGAAGACGATGAAGGGGTTCTGCGTGACGGCGAAAATGGCGGGGATGGAGTCCACCGCGAAAATGAGGTCGGTGGTTTCCACCATCACCAGCACGAGGGCCAGCGGCGTGAGGGCGGTCCGACCGTCGAGCCGCGTCACGAACTTCTGTCCGTCGAACGCGTGCGTCACCGGGAAGAACTTCTTCGCCAGCTTGATGGCCGGGTTTTTCTCGGGATGCACGCCGTCGTCGTCCACGAAGAGCATCTTGATGCCGGTGAAGACGAGGAAGCCGCCCATCACGTAGAGCAGCCAGTGGAACTGTTTGATGAGCGCCGCGCCCGCGCCAATCATCACGCCGCGCATGATGAGCGCGCCCATGATGCCCCAGAAGAGGACGCGGTGCTGCTGGGCCAACGGCACGCGGAAGTAGGTGAAGATGAGCGCGATGACGAAGACATTGTCCATCGAGAGGCTCAGCTCGATGATGTAGCCGGTGACGAAGTCAATCGCCTCGCCCTGTGGTCGGTTGAGCTTGATGAGGCCGGCGAAGGCCATCGCCAGCGCGAACCAGAGCGCGGTCCACGCCAGCGCCTCGCGGAACTTCACGACGTGCGCCTCGCGGTGGAACACGCCGAGGTCCAGCGCGAGGAACACCAGCACGGCGGCGACAAAGCCGGCGTAGTGCCACGGGGTGATTTCGATGAGGCCCAGCACAGTGTCAGGAATGTCCGATGACCGATTTCCAATGTCCAATGAATGCCCAAGCTCCAATGTCCCCGGGTTGTCGCCGGACCTTGGTCATTGGGCCTTGCGTCATTGGAAACAGGTCATTCCACCGACGCTGCCCGGCCAACGGAACATCACCCCACCCGCACTTCGCCCGCCGTCTCCGCCACACCCACGGCGATGGTGTTGCCGCCGATGTCCGGGCGCTGGCCCTTGTGCCACCAGAGCACGATGGCGCTGGCGATGTAGATGGACGAGTAGGTGCCGGTGATGACCCCGACGAGGAACATGAACGCGAAGTCGTTGATGGGGCCGCCGCCGAAGGCGTAGAGCGCCACCGTGGCGATGAACACCGTGCCGCTGGTGATGATGGTGCGGCTCAGGGTCTGGTTCAGCGCGCGGTTCAGGATGTCCGCGAACGAGCCGCGGATGCCCAGCTTCAAGTCCTCGCGGATGCGGTCGAAGATGACGATGGTGTCGTTGATGGAGAAGCCGACGATGGTCAGGAGCGCGGCGACCGTCGTGGCGTTGAACTGCCGGCCCTCGCCCACCAGTCCCGTCAGGCAGTAAATGCCGGCGGTCATCAACACGTCGTGCGCCACCGCCACCACCGCGCCCACGGCGAAGCTGAACTCGTAGCGGAACGCCACATAGACCAGGATGCCGAAGAGGGACAGGCCCAGCGCCAGCAGCGCGCTGCGCATGATCTCGCCGCCGATGATCGCCCCCACCTGCCGGGACTGCTCCAGCTTGAACTGCGCGTCGGGGAAGCGCTTCAACATCGCGTCCTTCACCACCACGCCGGCCCCGGAGGGCACGGTCACGCGGAGGCTCTCCGTGCCCTTGGCGCGGTTCTGCTGATACGAGACCAGCGGGTCGCCCACCTTGCGGACGCGGGCGGCGGCCTGGCCGCCGGCCTCGGCCGGCTCGTGGAACTCAACCGCGCCGATCAGCTCGCGGAGCTTGTCCGTCTCCACGCGCTTGGCGAAGGAGAACGTCAGCGCGTCGCCGCCCACGAAGTCCACGCTCAGGGTTTGCTTGCCGCGCACGACCGCCCCGTAGCCGAGGCCGACGATGATGATGACCCACGAGGCGGCGAAGGCCGGCTTGGACCACTTCATGAAGTCAATGCTGCTGCCCTTGACGAGGTGCAGCATGGACAGGTTGAGGAGGTTCTTCGCCAGCAGCCAGTCGAAGACCAGCCGCGTGGCCAGCAGCGAGGTGAACATGCTCACCGAGATGCCGATGGTGAGCGTCACGCCGAAACCCTTCACCGGGCCGGTGCCGAGATAGATGAGGATGACCGAGGCGATGAGCGTGGTGAGGTTCGAGTCGAAGATGGTGCCGAACGCGCGGTCGTAGCCGGCGTTGAGCGCGCCCCGCACGGACTTGCCGGCGGCCAGCTCCTCGCGGATGCGCTCGAAGATCAGCACGTTGGCGTCCACCGCCATGCCGATGGTGAGCACCACGCCCGCGATGCCCGGCAGGGTCAGGGTGGTGCCGATGGAGCACATCACGCCCAGCAGGATGACGATGTTCAGCAGCATCGCCAGGCTCGCGACCACGCCGGACATCATGTAGTAGACCAGCATGAACACGCCGACCGCCACGGTGCCGATGACGGCGGAGCGGATGCCGCTGTCAATCGAGTCCTTGCCCAGCGACGGGTCCACTTCCTCGGTGTCGAGCAGGCGGACGGGCGTTTGCAGCGGGTTCTCCAGCACGTTGGCGAGCTGCCAGGCTTCCTTGAGGTCGAAGTCACCGTTGATGACGCCGCTGCCGCCGAGGATTGGCTCATTGATGACGGGCGCGGAGTAAAGCTCGCCGTCCAGCACGATGGCCATGCGCTCGCGCGTGTGCTCGGTGGTCAGCTCGCCGAAAATCTTGCCGCCCTCGCTGTTGAACTTGAAGGTGATCTGCGGGCGGTTGGAGACGGGGTCGCGGATGACGCCGGCGCGCTCGATGTATTTGCCGGTCAGGCCGCGCTCGGCCTTCACTTTCACGAGCACGCGCTCGAGGGTTTCCTGGCCGTTCTGGCCTTTGCGCTTCTGGGTGAGCACCTCGTGGCCGGGAGCCATGATGCCCTGCGCCACCATCTGGTCGCTCTGCGGATGCACCATGCGGAACTCCAAGAAAGCCGGGCGGGTGAGCGTGTCGCGCACCGCGTCGCGCTCGGCCTGGCTCAAGCCGGGCATCTGGATCAGGATGCGGTCCTCGCCCTCGGCGACAATGATCGGCTCGGCCACGCCGAACTTGTCCACGCGTTTGCGGAGCACTTCGATGGCCTGGTTGACGAGCGACTGTTTGTCGGACGTGGCCTCCAGTTTGCCCATGTCCAGCCCGACGAGGAACGACGTGCCGCCGCGCAGGTCGAGGCCCAGCTTGATCTTGCCGGCGGCCTGCTGCTGGAGCCGGTTGAGGATGGCGCGGTTGGGATCCTGGTCGCCGGTGGTGCTCAGGGCGATGAAGTTGGTCAGCGAGTTCGTGCCGACGGCGTCGCGGAGGTTGGCGAAATTGCGCTCGGGGAACTGCTTGTCCAACTCGCGGGCCTTGGCGACGATGGCGTTGAAGGCCGCGTCCTTCTTGGTCGCCTTCTCCTCGAAGACGTCAATGAGGTTGCGGGCGGCGGGCGGATAGGACTCGTAAAGCGCCCAGAGGGTGACGAACAGGACGAGGATGGCGCGCCAGAAATTGTTGCGTTGCATGGGCAGAGAAAGCGGGGCAGGGGGGGCGGACTATTTTTTGACTTCGGCGGGGGCCGGATCGACTTGAGCCTTGTCAAAATCTTCAACGACCTGGGCGACGGCGGACTTGAGCAGCTCCAGTTTCGTGTCGTCGGAGCGGATGGTCACGGTCTTGTCCTTCACGCCGACGACGGTGCCGAGAATGCCGCTGCTGGTGACGACCTTGTCGCCCTTCTTCAGCCCCTTGCGCAGCTCGTCCTGCTGGCGGGCCTGCTTCTGCTGCGGGCGGATGAGCAGGAAGTAGAAGACCACGATCATCAACCCGAGCGGGACGAGGTTCGTCCACATGGGCGGGGGCTGCGGGCCGGAGCCGGGCAGGGCCTCGGCGGCGAACAAACCGATGGAAGCAAGCAAGGTCATAGCCACAAGAGCGGCCCAATCTAGGGAGGAGCCGCGCTTTGGCAAGCACAACCTCCGGAGGGTTTTTCCTCGTCGGCACGCGGGCGGTTGGGCAGGTTGGCGGCATGGCAGACGACGTTTTGTCGCGGCTCAGACGGCTGCTCACCGGTGCGCAGCGGGCATGGGACGACCACGCGGACGCGGTGGCGGACGAGGAAAAGCTCTCCGCGCCGGAGGCGTTCGTGCATTTCTGGGTGCTGACGGTGAGGAGCTTTGTCCGCAATCGGGTGCCGGTGCGGGCGGCGGCCCTGGCCTACTCCAGCCTGCTGGCGCTGGTGCCGATGCTGGCGCTGGTCCTGACCATCGGGCTGGGTTTTCTGCGCGGCGATGAGGGGGACAAGCACCTTGATCTGATGATCCAGCATGTCGTCGGGGCGGTGGTGCCGACGGCGGAAGGGACGGAGAGCGCCCAGAAGGAAACGGTCAAGAAGCTCAAGGATTTCGTGAACGACCAGAAGACCAGCGCGGTGTCGGCGGGCGCGGCGGTGATGCTCATTTACATCGCCATCATGATGCTCTCGCGCATCGAGGACACGTTCAACGACATCTGGGGCGTCCAGCGCGGGCGGAGCTGGTTCGCGCGGGTGACGCAGTATTGGGCGGCGCTGACACTGGGGCCGGTGCTGCTGATCCTGGTCATTGGCCTGACTTCGAGCACGGAGCTTGCGGCCTTTCAGGCGAAGCTGGCGAGGATGCCGCTGGGCATCGGGCAGTTGACGGCGTTCCTGTTCAAGTTTCTCCCGTTCGCGCTCCTGAGCGTGGGTTTCGCGGCGTTCTACGCGCTGCTGCCGGCGACGAAGGTGAACTGGAGAGCCGCGTTGGCGGGGGGGATCGTGGGCGGCACGCTGTGGCAGCTCAACAATCTCCTGAGCGTGCTCTACGTGTCGCGCGTGGTCTCGAACAGCAAGGTGTATGGCAGCCTCGGCCTGGTGCCGGTGGTGATGATTGGCCTCTATTTCTCGTGGGTCATCATGCTCTTTGGCGCGCAGGTGGCCTACAGCTTTCAGAACCGCCGCGCCTACTTTCAGGAGCGGCAGGTGGAGAACCTCGACCAGCGCAGCCGCGAGTTTGTTGGCTTGCGGATCATGGTGGAGATTGGCCGGCGCTTCCTGGCGGGGGAGAAGCCCGTGACCGGCGCGGCGCTGTCGGAACTGCTCGGGGTGCCGACGCGCCTGGCGGGGAAGATTCTCCAGGCGCTCGTCGGGGCGCGGCTATTGGCGGAAAGCCAGCAGGGGGAAACCGCCTACCTGCCCGCGCGTCCGCTGGAGAAGATTTCCTGCCACGATGTTCTCATCGCGCTCCGCACGAGCCGCAACGGCAGCGTGGCCACGCGCGAGGACGCGATGCGCGGGCCTGTGCGCGAACACTACGAGCGGTTTCAGGAGGTCGAGCAATCTGCGGCGGGCAAGGTCACGCTGGCCGCCCTGGCGGCGGAAGCCGCCGCCGCTTCCAAGCCGGCAGCGTGAGCATTCCGAATCGAGACTTGGCAGGGCAGGGGAGCCTTCCCTAGCATCGGCGACGTGCTTTCCTTCCTGCGATTCTTCGGCGTGACGGTGGCGGCGGTGTGGTTTGGCGCGACGGTCTTCTTCACCTTCTTCGCCGGCCCGGCCTTCTTCACGCCCGAGATGAAGCAGCTCTTTCCCCCGCCCTACAACGGGGCGATCGCCGAGCTGGTGCTGGGCCGCTACTTCGTCCTGCACTACGTCTGCGGGTTCCTCGCGCTGGCGCACCTCGGCGCGGAATGGATGTATTCCGGCAAGGTGCCGCCCCGCCTGACGGTCTGGCTCGTGGGCGGCGTGCTGGGCCTGAGCCTCCTTGGCGGCCTTTGGCTCCAGCCCAAGCTGAAGCAATTGCAGCGCGTCAAATACGCCGACCACTACCGCTACACCGCGACCGCCGCGCAGCGCGAGGAGGCGGCGAAGTCGTTCGGCCTGTGGCATGGCGTCTCGCAGACGATGAACCTGCTGATGCTGGCGTCCCTGTGGCTTTACCTCGCGCGGGTCATCCATACGGGCGAGGCGCCGCGCTTCGTCTCACCGATCAACAAATTCGGCATTGACAACCGGTCCTGAGGGGCAGAGACGTGACGCTGACCTCCCGGGGCAATGGCGCTGCCGGCGGGGTCTTCCAGGCATGATCTCGAACGAACGTCCTTCTCCCTACGGCCGCCGTCCGCATCACCACCATTCCAGCCCGCCCAAGCAGCCGCTGCCCGAGGACGCGCTGCGCACCGAGAAGCTCAACATTGAGCGCAAGCTCTTCATCTTCACGCTGCGCGAAAACCCGCGCGGACGGTTCCTCCGCATCACGGAGGATGTGCAGGGCCGTCGCGACACCATCATCATCCCCGCGAGCGGACTGGAGGATTTTCACCAGATCATCGGCGAGATGGTGAAGACCGCAGCGGAAATGCCGGAGGGCATTTCCAAGCCCGACGACGAGGAGCGGCCCGACGAGCGGAATCTCGACTGAGGCGAGCGGGGCAACGGGGTGGTGGAACGGTGGAGTAATTGAGTGGTGGCCGGGCGTTCGGATGCATTTCAACACTCCAACACTCCACTACTCCATGCTGTCACTCCGCCGCTGCCTTCTTCTTCCGGCTCCCCGCCCGCACCGGCTTGGCGTCACTCCACAACCCTTCGAGGTCGTATTGCTTCCGCACGTCCGGGTGCATGACGTGGACGATCACGTCGAAGAAATCCATGACCACCCAGCGCCCACCCGCAGCGCCATCCTCGGCACGGGCCTTGATCCCGTGCTCTTTGCGCAACTGGTCCTCCAGCTCGCTGACGATGGCGCGCAGGTGCGGCTCGCTCGTGCCGGAGCAGATCACGAAGTAGTCCGTCACGCTCGACAGCTTGCGCACGTCCAGCACGACGATGTCTTCGGCTTTCTTGTTCTCGGCCAGTTTCCGGCAGAGCAGGGCAAGTTGCTTGGCTTCCATTGCGGGGACGGTGGCAAACTCCGGCTCAGAGATAAAGCCTGTTCGCACGGATGGCCTCGGCGACCACGAGGCCGGTGAGCAAATCCACTGGCAAGCCCGCCTTCACCCGCGCGCGGATTTGCGACGAGGAGACACCCAGCGGAAAGCCTTTCAGCATCGCGCCTCGGAACGGGCCGGGGAAGGGGACGCTCGGCTCACCGGGCCGGGGAATGACGAGAAACTCCACGCTGGCAGCGAGTTCCTCCGCGTCGCGCCAGAGCGGGAGCTTGGCCACGTGGTCCGCGCCGATGAGCCAGTGGAGCCGCGCGGCCGGGAAGCGCCGGCGGTAGTCGCGCACCGTGTCAATCGTGTAGCTCACGCCGCCGCGCGTGACCTCCTGCGCGTCCACCTCGTAACGCGGCTGGCCGGCGAGGGCGAGGCGTAGCATCTGGAGGCGCACCTTCGCGGGCGCAGGCTCGCTGCCTGGCTTGAAGGGCGATTGCGCCGCCGGGATGAAGCACAGCCGGTCCAGCCCGAACTCCTCGCACGCCGCCTGCGCCACGAGCAGATGCCCGAGGTGGACGGGGTCGAAGGAGCCGCCGAACAAGCCCAGTTTCGAGTTTGGCGTTTGGGGTTTCGGGTTCACTTGCCGGTGTCGTTGCTCAACTCGAAACTCAAAACGCGAAACAGTTCTTAGCAGCACCGGTTCGGCCCACCATCGAAGCGCTTCTCCGCCGCCGCAACGTAGGCCTGCCCGCGCTGCTCCTTCGCCATCGCCTTGCTCCCGCCGAGTAGGTCCACCTTGCGCGGGGTGCAGGCTTGCGCGCGGTCCACGGCGGCCTCGCCGCTGATTTCCTTGAGCAGCAGGAAGCCGAGCGCGAAGATATTCCACCACTGCACCGGCTTGCCCTCGGCCACGGCATAGTCCGGCAGCCAGACGGGGTCGGTCTCGGAGAGCTTCGGCTCGCGGCGCTTCGAGAGGAGCGAAAGCCACTCGTAGATGCTCAGGAGGACGATGGCGATGACCAGCGTCATGAACGTGCCGGACACAACCGCGTTGAGCTGGTTGTTGAACCGGAGCGTCCGGTTGTTCTTCAGCGCGGCCTCGGCCTTGGCCACGCCTTCAGCGATGCCCGAGGCCTTCGCCGTTTCGATGGCCTTCTCCAAATCAGGTTTCGCCTTCTCCAGCGCATCCGCTGCCGCGAGGAAGCCGATGCTGGGCTTGGGATGCCAAATCTTCTGATACCCCGCCGTCAGCGTCACCGAGAGCAGCCAGACCAGCGGAATCAACGTGACCAGCGCGAATGCCGGTTTGCCCAC
Source organism: Limisphaerales bacterium (assembly GCA_009773355.1). Taxonomy (GTDB): domain Bacteria; phylum Verrucomicrobiota; class Verrucomicrobiia; order Limisphaerales; family SXTU01; genus SXTU01. The sequence continues at coordinate 312,131 of WRPG01000001.1, read as the reverse complement.
CCACGGCTTTGCGCCTTGGGCTTGGGACTCTTCCGGCGAGAGCTTCGGCCCGGCGAGCTGTAGCTTGAGAATCACCGTCGTCGCCAGGCACAGCGCGATGCTCGCGAGCAACTGGTTCGCGATGCCAAAGAGCGGCCAGAGCGAGTTGATGCCGCCGAGCGGATCGCGCACGCCTTGGATGAGGAAGTAGCCCCAGCCCATCACGACGAGCAGACTGGCGAACAGATTTGGCCCGATGCCTTTGGTGTCGCCGAGCGGTTTCCACACATGGCCCAGCGCATCCTGAATCAGATAACGGCCCACGCGCGTCCCGGCATCAAGCGTGGTCAGGATGAACAGCGCCTCGAACATGATCGCGAAGTGATACCAGATGTCCAACCAGCGACCGTGCGTGACCTTGGAGAAGATGTTCGCCATGCCCACCGCGAGCGTCGCCGCGCCGCCAGTGCGCCCGTAAAGTGTGTGTTCGCCGACTTCCTTCGCGAGGCCGTCCATCTGACTGGCGGAGACGGTGACGGGAACGTGCGTGAACTTGCCGGCGTTCGCCGGGTCCGGGGCCAGCACGGTGAAGCCGGACTTTTCCACCTTCGCAATCGTGTCCGCCGCCACGGCCTCGGGCGTCGCGCCCGCGCCCTTCACGTTCATGCTCAGATACACGCCGGGATCGAGCGTGCAGGCGGCGATCATCGCCATGATGGCGACGAGTGATTCCAGGCACATCGCGCCGTAGCCGATGGACCGCGCGTAGCTTTCGCGCGTGATGATCTTCGGCGTGATGCCGCTGGAGATGAGCGTATGAAATCCGCTGATGGCTCCGCACGCGATGGTGATGAAGCAGAAGGGAAAAAGCGCTCCCGCCACCACGAGGCCGGAGCCGTCCACGAACTTCGAGACCGGCGGCATCTTCAAGTCCGGCAGCACGACGAACACCCCAACGACCAGTGCGAAGATGGTGCCGAGCTTCATGAACGTGCTGAGGTAATCGCGCGGCGCCAGCAGCAGCCACACCGGCAGCACGCTGGCTGCGAAGCCGTAGATGATGACCGACCACGCGAGTGGTTCTGCGGCTTGCCTGAAGAGAATCACAGCCCAGTAGTCGTTGAATGCACCAGACCACTTTCCTGTGTCTGCAAATGCCTTTCGCATGGCGTCGGGCGAGGCGGCCCACTGGGTCATTGCCTCATGGTGAATGAACTGCCCGCCCCACACCGCCAGCAGCAGCAGCACGACGCCGATGGCGGAAACCTCCATGACCTTGCCCACACGCCACCAGCGCAGGTAGCCGCCCATGAACATCGCGATGGGAATCGTCGCCGCGACCGTGAACACGCCCCACGGGCTTTCCGCGAGCGCCTTCACCACCACGAGCGCGAGCACCGCCAGCAGGATGATCATGATGGCGAGAATCGCCACGAGGCCGATGACGCCAGCGACCGAGTTCAGCTCCTCCTTCACCATCTGCCCGAGCGAGCGGCCGTTGCGGCGCATCGAGCAGAAGAGGATCACGAAATCCTGCACCGCCCCGCCCAGCACCACGCCGATGAGAATCCACAGCGTCCCCGGCAGGTAACCGAACTGCGCCGCCAGCACCGGCCCGACCAGCGGCCCCGGCCCCGAGATGGCCGCGAAGTGGTGGCCGAAGACGATCCACTTGTTCGTCTTCACGAAGTCGTGCCCGTCCTCGTGGACCTCGCACGGCGTCGCGCGCCGGTCGTCGAGCATCATCACTTTCGCGGCAATCCACTTTGAGTAGAAGCGGAAGCCCACCGCGTAAGTGCAGAGCGCCGCGACGAGAATGTAGATGGAGTTGAGCGGCTCACCGCGCCGCAGCGCAATGGTGGCGTAAGCGCCCGCGCCGAGGGCGGCGACACCGAGCCAGATGACCGTCGAGAGAAGCTTGTTCATGCGCAACGAATGCCGCGCATCCTACGCAGTTGGCCGGTGACTGCAATGCGGGAACCTCCGATGCGATAATTTTGGCGGCTCCCACCAGTGTCGTCTGCGAGTTCTGGGCCGTGCCAATCGTGCTCGGGGAAGCGCTCGACAAAGTAGAACGGGCGTCCCTTGCGGAACGCCCGTTCTGGTGAATTGAGCGAGTTGGAGACTCAGGCCAGGCCGATCTGGTAGCGGACGAAGCGGCGGACGGTGACTTCGTCGCCGAGGGCCTTGCCGACGGTGGCGATGTGCTCCTTCACGGTGACTTCGCCGTTCTTCTTCACGAAGCCCTGCTCCACGAGGCAGACGGTCTGGAAGTATTTTTCGCGCTTGCCCTTGAGGATGTTCGCCATCGCGGCGGCGGGCTTGCCCTTGAGCGCGTCGGAGTTGCGCGCGATCTCGTCTTCCTTGTCGAGCACTTCGGCGGGCACTTCCTCTCGGCGGACGGCGGTGGGGTTGCCGGCGGCGATTTGCAGGGTGATGTCGCGCACGAGTTCCTTGAAGGCGTCGTTCGTGACGGTGGCTTCCTGGCCCGCGCCGACTTCGACGAGCACGCCGACTTTCGCGCCGGTGTGGATGTAGGCGGCGATGAGGCCGTTGCCGGTGACTTCCCAGCGGAGGTGGCGGTTGAGGCGGATGTTCTCGCCAATCTTCGCGACGGCGGCGACGCGGTCGGGTTCGAGGTCGGCGGCCGGGTTGCCGGCAATCTTCTTCGCGAGGTCGTCGCAGAAGGCCTTGAACTGGTCGTTCTTGGCGACGAAGTCGGTCTCGCAATTCACTTCGAGCAGCACGCCGACCTTGGAGCCGGGCACGATGTGCTGGGCGATGACGCCCTCGTTCGCGGCGCGGTCGGCCTTCTTCGCGGCGCTGGCGACGCCTTTCTTGCGGAGCCAGTCCACGGCGAGGTCGAGGTCGCCGTTGTTCTCGGTGAGCGCTTTCTTGCAGTCCATCAAGCCCGCGCCGGTCATTTCGCGGAGCTTGCCTACGGTTGCGGCGGTGATTTCAGCCATAAATGGGAGAGTGATTAGTGATTAGTAATTGGTTGGGAGCTGCGGAGCCGGTCGCGGCCCGCAGTCCCGTTCGTTCAAGGGAAACTAGGCGGCGGCAGGAGCCGTGGCGAGGGACGCGAGCGCCTCGGGGGCGATGGCGGGGGCCGGCTCCGGCGCGGGTTCGGCGGCCTGCTTGTTGCGGCCATACTTGGCCTCGTATTCGGCGCGGGCCTTGCCGCACGCCTCGGTCACGCCGGCGAGGATGAGGCGCACGGAGCGCAGGGCGTCGTCGTTGCCGGCGATGGGGTAGTCGGCGAGGTCGGGGTCGGCGTTCGTGTCCACGATGGCGACGAGCGGGATGCCGAGCTTGCGGGCCTCGGCGACGGCGTTGTGCTCGCGCTTGAGGTCCACGACGAACATGGCGTCGGGCATCTTGTCGAGGGTGCGGATGCCGTCGAGGTTCTTGACGAAGCGCTCCAGCTCACGGCCCAACGCGGACTGCTCCTTCTTGCCGTATTTGCCGGCGGAACCGTCGGCGAACATGGCCTCAAGCTTCTTCATGCGGGCGAGCGAGCGCTTGAGCGTCTTGAAATTGGTGAGCGTGCCGCCGAGCCAGCGTTCGGTGACATACATCTGGCCGCAGGACTTGGCGGATTCCTTGATGGCCTCCTGCGCCTGCTTCTTGGTGCCGACGAAGAGCACATTGCCGCCGCCGCGCACCAGCCCGCCGAGGAACTCGCAGGCGGCCTGGAGCTGCTGCGCGGTCTGGCTGAGGTCAATGATGTGGATGCCGTTGCGGGCCTCGAAGATGAACTTCTTCATCTTGGGATTCCAGCGCTTGGTCTGGTGGCCGAAGTGGACGCCCGCCTCCAACAGTTCTTTGATTCCGATGGTCATCATACTTGCTATCCGTTCCGATTGGTTGTCAGCCCGCGTCGCGACTCGCGCGACCGGCCATCCCGCAGAACTCGGGATTTCGTTTGGTGTTACGGTGGCCGCCCCCGCCCACACGGGCCGAGGCTGTTTGGTTTAAGGCCGTTCCTTCCCGCCGAATCCGGCGAAAAGAGGGCGCAAACTAGCAGCCAGCCGCGCGGTGGCAATGCTAAATTCCGCTGAAAGTGATTGCGCGAGGCCCGTTCCCGGCGGCAAATCGGGCGCGGTGAAGGCGAAGCGAAAGAGCGGTCGGCGGTCGGCGGTCAGCGGTCAGCCGCTGGCCGTGGAAGTCGTCATCCTTGCGGGAGGACTCAGCTCGCGCATGGGCCGGGACAAGGCGCGGCTGCGGCTGGGCGGGCGGGCCTTGCTGGCGTGGGTGCGCGCGGCGGCGCGGGCGACCGGCTGGCCCGTGCGCGTCATCCGCCGCGACCTCGTGCCGCGCTGCGGGCCGTTGGGCGGGGTATGGACGGCGTTTCAGCGCAGCCGGGCGGAGCGGCTGGTCTTCCTCTCGTGTGACATGCCGTTCGTGACGCCGGAGTTGATTCGCGCCGTGGGGGAGGGGAAGGGCAGGGGAGTGTTTGCCCAAACGGCGGAGGGCGCGGGCTTTCCCTTCGCCTTGGACCGGGCGCGTCTCCCGTTGGTGGAGCAGGCCCTTGCGGAGAAGCGCTTCTCTCTGCAAGCCCTTGCGCGGCGCCTGCGGGCGCGGAAACTCCGGCTGCCTCGGCGACGGCGGGACGAACTGCGGAACCTGAACACGCCGGCGGAACATGGCCAGGCGATCTTGCGCAATCGTCAGCGCTCCCGGCCAGACGGCGCAAAACAGGCTTGGCATGGGGTTTGACATGGCCGGCTGCCGGAGCTTTAATCGCCACCGTCAGCCAACCATCAACCACAACCACCAGTCCTCTTTATGACCCCCGAAGAGGTTTCCACCCAAATCCGGGAGCTGGAGGCGCTGCGCTCACAGTTGCGACTGTGGCGCACAGCCATCCCGCTCATCACCATCGGCGTCGTCACGTATGGCGTCTTCACCATCTACCACTCCGCCGCAAGCCTCGTCACCGAGGGGCCGCCGCGCGAGGAATTCGTCGCGGCGTTCACCGACGGGCTGAACACCGAGGTGCGCCCGACGATCGAGAAGGTCGCGCAGCAGACCTTCAGCGAGACGCGCGAGGCGGTGAACAAGGAACTCGCCCGCCTCAACGACCGCACGCCGGAGATGGCGGGCGCGCTCAAGAAGGAGGTCGAGTCACTCCTGCACAACCTCCCGCGCCGGGGCGAGAAGGTGCTGCAAGCCTCCTTCGGCACCATGCTCAAAAAGCGCGAGGCGGACATCCGCAAGCAGTATCCCGACGTGACCGAGCAGAAGGTTGCGACGCTGGTGCTGCAACTCACCGACCTGACGCAGCAGCGGCTTGACCATGTCACACACCATCTGTTCGCGCCCCACCTCGAGTCGTTGAGCAGCGTCATGGACGACGTGGCGCACATCCAACGCACGGAGCCGGTCACCCCCCGGGAAGACCTTGCCTCCTGGGACATGGCCCTGCTGGTGTTCGACCTCATCCGGGATGAGTTCGCGGACCTGCATGTGTCCGAGACCGCGCCGACGATCCCAGCCAAACTTCAAAACAAGGTCAAACCCGCCCAGCCATGAGCACTCCCGAATCCTCCTCTCCCGCCCCCGCCCCCGCCCCCGCCATCGGCGCATCCGTGGCCGAGCAGTTTGTGGCGTGCGAGCTCGCCGCCACGCGCCGCGCGCTCCAACGCACCCGTGTCGCGGGCCTCATCATCGTCGCAGTCGTGGTCGCCTACATGAGCTTCGTCGCCCGTGCGCTGAACCAGCAGCTCCAGCCCAAGGCCGCCGCCGACTTCGCCACCACGTTCGTGGCCGGCCAGGTCATGGAGAAGACCGACGCCCTCGCCAGCCAGGTCAAGGAGCGCATCCCCGCGCTGGTCGCCGGCCTGCCGGATTATGTGCAGCGCGAGCTGCCGCGCCACCGCGAGGCGCTGGAGGACCGCATCGAGCAGGACTTCAAGGAGCATTGCCAGGCCACCGCCCAGCAGCTTGGCAAGCATCTCGACGATTTCCTCCAGGCGCACATGGTGCAAATCCGCACGCTGCTCAACACGGCGGAGAACAAGCCGGAGCTGTTGCAGGCGCTGGCCCCGGACCTGGAGCAGGAGATCGTCCGCTACCTCAGCGACAAGTCGGCCGGGGATGAGTCCTTGAAGGACAAGATTGACCAGGCGCTCGTCGAGTTGCAGAAGGTCGAGACGCAGGTGGACCGCCTCGCCAAGAATGTGAGCCTCACGCCGCAGGAGAAGAAGGTCCGCCACGCCATCGCGGTCATCGCCCGCAGTGCGGAGCAGCAGACCAGGCAATTGGAAATGCAGATCCAGGACGCGCTGCGCAAGGCGAAGTAGCCCGCCGCAGTGACTTCGTTTCACCGGCGAGGCCGGCCTTTCTGCACAGGGAGTCCCGGCTTCAGCCGGTGGAGCGCACCTGACCCGTCGTCGTCGTGCGGCAGTCGCGCCGCCTGAAGGCGGGACTCCGAGCCAGCGCTCCGGTTCCAGCGTTGAATTGCCGCCGCTTGCGCCCCAACCTGTCGTCCATGAGTTTGGCGAACCAGTTCGACTTCGACGTGGCGGTCATCGGTGGCGGGAGTGCGGGTTACGCCGCCGCCAGCGCCACGGCGCGCGGGGGACTGCGCACGGTGGTCATTGAGGGCGGCCCGGAAGTCGGCGGCCTGTGCATCTTGCGCGGCTGCATGCCCACCAAGGCGCTGCTCTACGCGGCGGAGGTCAAGCACCTCGCCGAGCATGCCGCGACCTGGGGCCTTCAGGTGCCGGAAGTCCGCTTCGACTTCGCGCAGGTCATGGCGCGCAAGAATGCGATGATCGCCGACTTCGCCGGCTACCGGCGGCAGCAGTTGGAGAGCGGGCGGTTCCATTTCATCCGCGCCAACGCTTCGTTCGTGGACCCGCACACGGTCAAGCTGGACAACGGCCGGCGGCTCACCAGCGCCCACTTTGTCCTCAGCACCGGCTCCGCAGTGTCCACGCCGCCGCTGCCGCAACTGGACGCGGCCGGCTACCTCACCAGCGACACCGCGATGACGCTGGAGCGCCTGCCCAAGTCGCTCATCGTGCTGGGCGGCGGCGCGGTGGCGGTGGAGTTCGCGCAGTTCTTCGCGCGCTTCGGCGTGCGGGTGACCTTGCTGCAACGGAGCGAGCACCTGCTGCGCGACTTCGATCCGGATGCCGCGCAAGTCATCGAAACTGTGTTCCGCCGCGAGGGCGTCGAGCTTTTCACGGGCACGCGGCTGCTGGAAGCGCGGGCGGAAGGCGGTTTGAAGCACATCACCTTCGAGCACGCGGGACGGACCCGCACCGTGAGCGCGGAGGAAATCTTCCACGGCCTGGGCCGCTCGCCCAACACCGCCGGCCTCAACCTGCCCGCCGCTGGGATCGCCTTGGCCGCACGCGGGCGCATCGAGACCGATGCGCAAATGCAGACCTCCGCCCCGCACATCTTTGCCGCCGGCGACTGCACCGGGCCGCACGAGATCGTCCACATCGCCATCCAGCAGGGTGAGACAGCGGCCCACAACATTCTCCATCCGCAGACTCCGCGTAGGGTGGATTACCGGTTGCTCATCAGCGTGGTCTTCACCGATCCGCAGGTCGCGTGTGTCGGTCTCTCTGAGGCGCAGGCCCGCGCGCAGGGCCGGGACTTCATCGTGGCGGGCTACCCGTTCAACGACCACGGCAAGTCGCTGCTCATGGAGGCGAAGGACGGCTTTGTGAAGCTGCTCGCCGATCCGCGCTCGGGCGAAATCCTCGGCGGCGCGTGCGTTGGGCCAGGTGGCGGCGAACTCGTCCACGAGATTGTCACCGCGATGTGCAAGCGCATGACCGTCGGCGAACTGGCGGCGATGCCGCACTACCACCCGACCCTGGCCGAAATCTGGACCTACCCGGCGGAGGAGCTGGCCGCGCAGGTGACGGGATGAAGGCATGGCAGGCGGTGCGCCACGGCGGTGCCAAACTCTGGCAATCCTCCGTCCCAACCCAGCCACGCACAGTCATCCCCGGGCTTGCGTTGTCATCAGCGGAACATTGGCGGTGAGGGCGTTCCTCAGAAGCAATCCAGGTTCATCACCTTGTCCCAGGCGGCGACGAAGTCGTGGACGAACTTCTGCTCCGAGTCGGCGCAGCCATAGACCTCGGCGAAGGCGCGGAGCTGGGAGTTGGAGCCGAAGACCAGGTCCACCCGCGTGCCGGTCCACTTGGTCCGACCCGTCGCGCGGTCGCGGCCGTCGAACAGCTCCGCGTCCGGGTTCACCGGCTTCCACTCCGTGCCCATGTCGAGCAGGTTCACGAAGAAGTCGTTGGTCAATGCCTCGGGACGCTTCGTTAAGACGCCGTGCTGCGTCTTGCCGACGTTGGTGTTCAGGACGCGCAGGCCGCCGACGAGCGCGGCCATCTCGGGCGCGGTCAGCGTGAGCAACTGCGCCTTGTCAATGAGCAGCGCCTCGGCGGGCACGGTGTATTTGCCCTTGAGGTAGTTGCGGAAGCCGTCGGCGATGGGTTCGAGCACGGCGAAGGAGTCGGCATCGGTCTGCTCCGGCGAGGCATCCGCCCGGCCCGGCGTGAAGGGCACCGTCACGGTGTGGCCGGCGTTCTTTGCGGCCTGCTCGATGCCCGCGCAGCCGCCGAGCACGATGAGGTCCGCCAGCGAAACCTGCTTGCCGCCGGTGGCCGACTGGTTGAACTCCGCCTGAATGCCTTCGAGCGACTTGAGCACCTTGGCGAGCTGGGCGGGCTGGTTGACGGCCCAATCCTTTTGCGGGGCGAGGCGGATCCGCGCGCCGTTCGCGCCGCCGCGCTTGTCGGACCCACGGAAGGTCGAGGCCGACGCCCACGCGGTGGAGACGAGTTCCGAGACCGTCAGCCCGGAGGCGAGCACCTTGGCCTTTAGCGCGGTGATGTCCTGCGCGTCAATCAGCGGATGATTCACTGCGGGAATCGGGTCTTGCCAGATGAGGTCCTCCTTCGGCACTTCGGGTCCGAGATAGCGCGCGCGCGGCCCCATGTCGCGGTGCGTGAGCTTGAACCACGCCCGGGCGAACGCGTCGGCGAACTGGTCGGGGTTTTCGAGGAAGCGCCGCGAAATCTTCTCGTAAGCCGGATCGAACCGCAGCGCGAGGTCCGTGGTCAGCATGGCGGGCGCGATGCGCTTGGACTTGTCGTGCGCATGCGGCACGGTGCCGGCCCCCGCGCCGTTCTTTGGCGTCCACTGCTGCGCGCCAGCAGGGCTTTTCGTCAGTTCCCATTCGAAGCTGAACAGGTTCCAGAAAAAGTTGTTGCTCCACTTCGTCGGCGTGGAAGTCCACGTCACTTCGAGTCCGCTGGTGATCGTGTCCGCGCCCTTGCCGGTGCCGAAACTGTTCTTCCAGCCGAGGCCCTGTGCTTCGAGCGGCGCGCCCTCGGGGTCGGGACCGACATTCGAGGCCGGGCCGGCGCCGTGGGTCTTGCCGAAGGTATGGCCGCCGGCGATGAGCGCCACGGTCTCCTCGTCGTTCATCGCCATGCGGGCGAAGGTCTCGCGGATGTCGCGCGCGGCGGCCAACGGATCAGGATTGCCGTTCGGGCCCTCTGGGTTGACGTAGATCAGCCCCATCTGCACGGCGGCGAGCGGATTTTCGAGATTGCGGTCGCCTGAGTAGCGCTGGTCCGCCAGCCACTTCGTCTCGTTGCCCCAGTAAACGTCGTGGTCTGGCTCCCAAACGTCCGCCCGTCCGCCGGCGAAACCGAACGTCTTGAAGCCCATCGTCTCGAGCGCGACGTTGCCCGCAAGAATCATCAGGTCGGCCCAGGAAATCTTCCGGCCATACTTCTGCTTGATCGGCCAGAGGAGCCGGCGCGCCTTGTCCAGGCTGACGTTGTCCGGCCAACTGTTGAGCGGGGCGAAGCGCTGCTGGCCCCGCCCCCCGCCCCCGCGACCATCGCCCGTGCGGTAGGTGCCGGCACTGTGCCACGCCATGCGGATGAACAACGGGCCGTAGTGCCCGAAGTCCGCCGGCCACCATTCCTGCGAGTCGGTCATCAGCGCGGCGAGGTCCTTCTTCAACGCCGCGAGGTCGAGGCGCTTGAACTCCTTGGCGTAGTCGAAGTCCCCGCCCATCGGGTCGGACTTGGCGGAATGCTGGTGCAGCAGCTCCACCTGCAACTGGTTCGGCCACCAGTCTTGGTTGGAAGTGCCGCCGCCGGCGGCGTGGTGGAAGGGGCAGTTGGCTTCGGTGGTGCTTTGGTTTTGCATAGGCGATGTCTGTTGTGGGGCAGAGTATCCCCTTTTGCAGGCGCGCGGTTGAAATACTTGTTGCCTACGGTCACGATAGGCACGCCCTATGGAACTCCAGCAGCTCCGCTACGTGCTCGCGGTGGCGCGGACGGGAAACTTCTCCCGCGCGGCGGAGCAATGTCACGTCTCGCAGCCGTCGTTGAGCCAGCAAATCCAGAAGCTCGAAGAGGAGCTGGGCGAACCGCTCTTCGACCGGCTGCGCCAGCGCGCGCAGCTCACGTCGGTGGGCGAGGCCTTCGTGCGCCGGGCCACGCGCATCCTTGAGGAGGTGGACGCGGCAGGGCGCGAAGCCCGCGAGGCGCGCGAGCTGGCCTGCGGCACCGTGTGCGTGGGCGCGCTGCCAACCCTCGCGCCGTATCTGCTGCCGGCGGTCGTGGGCCGGTTCGCCGGGCAGTTTCCCGGCGTGCAGGTCGTCGTGCAGGAGGACACCACGGCGCGGATGCTCGTGATGCTTGCCGCCGGCGAGGTGGATTTCGCCATCGTCAGCCTGCCCATCACCGACGCGCGGTTCGAGATGGAGGCGCTGTTCGAGGAGGATTTGCTGCTGGCCCTTCCCGCACGACACCGGCTGGCGCGGCGCGCGGCCATCACCTTGGCGGACCTCGAAGGCGAGCGGTTCATCCTGATGAAGGAGGGCCATTGCCTCGGCGACCAGGTGCTGGACTTCTGCCATCGCCAGGATTTTCGCCCGACGGTCAGTTGCCGCAGCGCGCAGATAGAAACCATCCAGGCGCTCGTGGCCGCCGGGCTGGGCATCTCGCTCGTGCCGCGCATGGCGTGCGCGTCCGGCCCGGTGAAGCGGCCCATCTATCGCCCGCTGGCGGATGCGCGACCGCGTCGCACCGTGGTCGCGCTCTGGCTGCGGCAGCGTCCACCCGGACGCGCGGCGCGCGAGTTCCTCAAGTGCCTGCGCGCGACGGTCTGAGCCGGACGCCCGCACTCCCCCCACCTCCTCGCCCGTCTCCGTCACGGGGATCAAACGGGTGTCACGGGTGAAAAACTGTCGCCGGTCAGTTAAAAAAAGTTGCAGCGCGCCCGTGGGTGCGGATGCTCAACCGAAATGAACGCCTCGTCAGAGCAAGTCGCCCGGAACCGCGCCGGCAGCGGACATGGCGCGGCCCGGAGCGGGCGGTCCACGCACTGAAACCATGCACGCCACGGCCACCCTTCCCCGCGTCAACCTGGCCCGTCCCCGGCACGCGCTCTCCGCCGACGTCGAGTCGTTCTACCACCTGCCGCACGGCGAGCACACCGGCAAGGCGTGCCAGGGCACGGCGTGCTTCGCCGCGCGTCACTTCAACCCGTCGCTGTGGGCCGAGGCGAACGCACAGAGTCCGCGTGTGTATTGTCTCGGCGAATGCTTCGCCTCACCCGCCAGGGGCCAGACGCACCCGCGTCCGCCGGTGAAGGTGTTCGCCCCGCACGGCATTGTGCTGGGTCGCATCGCGGCTGGTGGCGCGCGAACGCTGGCGGCGTATGAAAAGCTCGGCGGCTACGCGGCGCTGCGGAAGGCGCTCGACGGCACGCCGGAGCAAGTGCTCGCGGCGGTGGAGGTGTCGCAACTGCGCGGACGCGGCGGCGCGGGCTTTCCCGCCGGACGCAAGTGGCGCGCGGTCGCCTCACAGCCTGCTGGCGAGAAATACGTCGTCGCCAACGCCGACGAAGGCGATGCGGGCGCTTACATTGACCGCTACTTGATGGAGGATGATCCGCACGCGCTCATCGAGGGCATGATCCTCGCGGGCTACGCGGTCGGCGCGAGCAAGGGTTACATCTACTGCCGCCTCGAATATCCGCTTGCGAACCAGGTGCTGCGCGAAGCCATCGCCGAGGCGCGCGCGGCGGGCTGGCTTGGGTCAAAGGTCGGCGGCAAGAGTTTCGCCTTCGATCTCGAAGTTTACACTGGCCACGGCAGCTACGTTTGCGGCGAGGAGACTTCGTTGCTCCGCTCCATCGAGGGCAAGCGCCCTGAAGTCATGGCGCGCCCGCCATATCCGACCGAGCGCGGGCTGTTCGACAAGCCGACGCTGCTGAACAATGTCGAGACGCTCGTCAACGTGCCGTGGATCGTCACGAACGGCGGCGAGGCTTACGCGGCGCTGGGCTTCAACAAGAGCCGCGGCACGAAGGCGCTCTCGCTCAACTCTCTGTTCAATCGTCCCGGCCTTTACGAGGTTGAGTTCGGCGTCACGGTGCGGCATATCGTCGAGGAGATTGGTGGCGGACTGCGCGGCGGCGGCAAGCTCAAGGCCGTGCTCATCGGCGGGCCGATCATCGGCATCATTCCACCGCACCTGATTGACACGCCGCTCGGCTTCGAGGAACTCGCTGCCATCGGCGCGGGCGTCGGCCACGGCGGCGTCGTCGCGTTCGATGAGCATACGTCCATCCCGGACTTGATGGCGCACGTCTTCTCGTTCGGCGCTTACGAGTCGTGCGGCAAATGCACGCCCTGCCGCAGCGGCAGCGGACGCGTCGAAGAGATTTTTGCCAACGCCCTCGGCGGCGACGCCACGAAGGCCGACTTGCAGGAATGCCGTGAACTTGTCGTCGCGCTCAAGCTCGCCAGCCTGTGCGGTCACGGCACCGGCCTCGCGCGCTTCGCGGAATCCATCCTGCGCTACTACCCCACGGAGATTGAGCCATGCTTCAAGTAACCATCAACGGCCAGTCGCACTCGTTCGCCGAGGGGCTCACGATCAATCAGGCGCTCAAGCAGCTCGCCGTCGAGGTGCCGACGCTCTGCCACGACGACCGCATCCAACCTTACGGCTCGTGCCGCCTCTGCACCGTCGAGGTCAAGGGCGTGAACGGCCTCGTCACCGCCTGCAACACGCAGCTTCGCGCCGGGATGGAAATTCAGACGCACTCGCCGGAAGTGAACGGCGTGCGCAAGACGTTGCTCAACTTGCTCGCGAAGGATTATCCCGCCGAAGCCGTCGCGCAGTTTCCTGACAAACAATTTCACCGCTACCTCCGCGAATATGACGTGAAGGCGCGCGGTTCACGCACCGCGCCGCAGCCTGCCGTGCCCTTCATGAAGGACACCACGCATCCCTACATCAACGTGGACATGACGCAGTGCGTGACGTGCTACCGCTGCGTGCGCATCTGCGAGGAGGTGCAGGGGCAGTTCGTGTGGAAGGCGTGGAATCGCGGCGACCAGACGCGCATCGGCCCGGTGCGCGGCGAGACGTTGCAGGATGGCGGCTGCGTGAGCTGTGGCGCGTGCGTGGACACCTGCCCGTCGGGCGCGCTGGAGGACATCAGCATCCTCAAGCGCGGCGTGCCGACGAACTGGGCGAAAACCATCTGCTCCTACTGCGGCACTGGCTGCGAAGTGAAGGTCGGCACGCGTGACGGCCAAATCACCACCATCCGTCCTTCGATGGAAGGCCCGAGCAATCATGGCCACACCTGCGTGAAGGGCCGCTACGCGTTCGACTACATCACCGCCAAGGACCGCCCGCTCTCGCCGATGATTCGGCGCGATGGCGAATGGCAAAAAGTCACTTGGGACGAAGTGAACCAGTTCATCGCCGACAAACTGCGCGAGGCCGCGGCGAAGCACGGCCCCGACAGCATCGGCGTGCTCAGTTCGGCGCGCGGGACCAACGAGGAGAATTACGTCGCGCAGAAGTTTGCCCGCGTCGTGCTCGGCACCAACAACATTGATTGCTGCGCGCGTGTCTGCCATTCGCCCACCGCCGCCGCGATGAAGATGACGCTCGGCACCGGCGCGGCGACCAACTCGCTCGACGACATCGCGCTCGCCCGCACCATCCTCGTCGCGGGCGTCAATCCGACCGAGGGCCACCCCGTCACCGGCGCGCGCGTCAAGCAGGCGGCGCGGCACGGCGCGAAGCTCATCGTCGTTGACCCGCGCGAGATCGAGCTGTGCGAGTTCGCCACGTTGCACCTCCAGCTCCACGCCGGCACGAACGTCGTGCTCTTCAACTCGATGGGCGCGGTGATTGTCGAGGAGGGGCTGGTGGACGAGGAGTTCGTCCGCACGCGGCTGACGGAGTTCAACGAGTATCGCGAATTCGTAAAGGAGTTTGCGCCGGAGAAGGTGGAGCACATCACCGGCGTGCCGGCGGCGAAAGTCCGCGAAGCCGCGCGGCTTTACGCGACGAACAAACCATCTCTCTCCGTCCACGGCCTCGGCATGACCGAGCACATCCAGGGGACCGAGGGCATCATGGCGCTGGTGAACCTCGCGCTGCTCACCGGCAACATCGGCAAGCCCGGCTGCGGCATCAATCCTCTGCGCGGCCAGAACAACGTGCAGGGCGCGCCGCACATGGGCTCCGAGCCGAAGTTGCTCGCCGGCTACGTGCCGCTCACCGAGCACCGCGAACGGTTCGAGCAGGCCTGGCACGTCAAGCTCTCCACCAATCCCGGCATCAACATGATGGAGATGATGGATGCCGCCGACGCCGGGAAGCTGAAGGTGCTGTGGTCCATCGGCTACGACATCGTGATGACGAACCCGAACATGCACTACACGCGCCGGGCGATGGAGAAGCTCGACCTCGTCATCGTGCAGGACATTTTCATCAACGAGACGGCGCGGGAGTTCGGCGACGTGTTCCTGCCTGCGGCAAGCTCGTTCGAGAAGGACGGCACCTTCATGAACGGCGAGCGCCGCATCCAGCGCGTGCGGCAAGCCGTGCCGCCGCAGGGCGATGCGCGCTCGGATTGGGAAATCGTCTGCGACATCGCCAAGCTTATGGGCAAGGGCGAACACTTCGCCTGGAAGAGCGCCGAGGAAATCTGGGACGAGGTCCGCTCGCTCTGGCCCGAAGCCGCCGGCATTAGCTACGCGCGCATGGACAAGCAAGGCGGCCTCCAGTGGCCGTGCCTCGACGAAGACGATCCCGGCACCGGCACGCTGCACGCGGACCATTTCACCCACGGCAAGACCACCGCGCTGCGCCGCATCGAATATGTCGCGCCGCCGAAGCTGACGACGAAGGAATTTCCCTTCCTCCTCACCACGGGCCGCAACCTTTACCAATACAACGCCGCCACCCAGACTGCGCGCACGCCCAACGACGGCATCCACGCCACCGACTACCTTCAACTCTCGCCCGCCGACGCCGCCAGCCTCGGCCTCGCCGACGGGGAAACCGTCCGTCTCAGCAGCGAACAAGGCGAGGCGGACCTGCCCGTGAAGATCAGCGACCGGGTAAAAGCCGGCGAAGTCTACACCACCTTCCACTCCACGCGCGTGTTCCTGAACCAGATCACCACGTCCCACCGCGACCGCTACACGAAGACTCCCGAATACAAGATCACCGCCGTCCGCATCGAGAAGCTGGAAGCCGTCGCAACCAAGTAGTGAAGGGCGCTGTTCAGCCAGTCGGCCGCAGGATTGGCAGGAGATTCAGCCTCTGGAACAGAAACGCCGCTTGCCAGCGAGTGGCAAGCGGCGCGTGAAAACTGCGGTGGATTACTTCTTCCCCTTTTTCTTCGGTCCACGTCCGGGGAAGGTGAGTTCCGCGATGCCGGACTTGTCGAGTTCGCCCAGGCCGACCTTGGTCAGCTTGGTGTATTGCCGCCACGTCGCGTCGGCGAGCGGGAGGTTTAGCTTCTGCTCCTTCGCGAGGCGCAGGGCGATGCCGCTGTCCTTCGCGGCGTGCGACGCGCTGAAGAAGCAGGAGTGGTCGCGGTTCACCATGTCCTCGCCGTCGGTGACCAGCACGCGGGAGTTCGCGCCGGTCTGGCTGAAGACTTCCATGACCGTCTTGAGGTCGAGGCCGAGGGAGTTCGCGAGGCCGAGACCCTCGGCGAGGCCGGCGGTGTTGATGTTCATCACCATGTTGACCAGCGCCTTGAGCTGCGCGGCCTTGCCGGCGGTGCCGATGTGGCGGAGCAGCTTGCCCTCGTCGGAGAGCTTCACGAGCAATTCCTTCACCTGGTTGAAGGCGGCCTCCTCGCCGCCGCACATGAGATAAAGCGTGCCGGCGCGCGCCTGGTTGATGCTGGAGGCCATGCAGGCTTCGAGCGTCGCGGCCTTGGCCTTCTTGGCGAGCTTGGCAACCTCGACGTGGACCTTCGGCGAAATCGTGGCGCAGTTGATGAAGACCTTGCCGGCGGCAGCGCCTTTGCCCTTGAGCAGGTTGTCGCGCTTGTTCGTGTAGATGTTGCGCATCGCCTGGTCGTCGGTGACGACGGTGATGATGACATCCGCGAGCGCGGTCACGCGGGCGAGCGTGGAGCACGCCTCACAGCCCAGCTCCTGCGCGAGCGACTGCGCGGAGGCGGCGCGCATGTCATAAACGGCGGTGACGGGATAACCGACTTCCTTGAGCCGGCGCGCCATGTTCGCGCCCATCCGACCGACTCCGACGAATCCGATTTTCTCTGGCATAACAGGATGATGTTTTAGGTTCTGCGCCGTGGGGCGCGTTGGAAATTCTGCTGACGGGGCGTGACTCTAGCCCAAGGCATCCGCGCTCCAAGTCCAAAGTTCGCGCGGCTCGACTACGCCACGAACCGGGGGGGGAAGACGGCCTCGGGCAAATGCTTGCGAAGCAGCTCGATGAACTTCGCGATGCCACGCTTCTCGTCCGCGCCTAGGTGGTAATGGATGTGCCAGCCGAGGTAGTCGCGGCGGAAGTTCAGGTCGTAGTCCGTGCGCGAGCTGATGGTGTAGTCCAGCGTGTCGAGGCCGAAGTCCCGCGCCTCGCGGAGCTGGCGGCGGAGACGCTCGTTGTCTTTGCCGCGACGCAAGGCCCAGATGGCATACACGAAGGGCAGCCTGGTCAGCTCATACCACGCTGTGCCGAGATCCCAAATCTCGTGCGGGTGCGATGCGCGGCGGAACTCGATGGCCGGGTTGCCAATGAGCAGCACGGCATCGTGCTCGGTGGCCTCGGCGTAGCTGGGCAGCGGCTTGAACACGGGCTTCAATCCGCGTTCGGCCAGCAGGACGCGCAGGAGGTTCACGCTCGTCAACGACGCGGTGTCGCAGAAGACTTCTTTGACCTGCTCCAACGGCACGCAGTGCGCGAGGAAGACGCTGAAGACCTCGCCGAGCGATGCGACCGCGATGCCATCGAGCACGTCGTAACCGTCATGGAAGAGCACTTCCGTGATGCTGACCAGCGCGGCGTCGAGGTCGCCGCGCCGGAGCTTCTCGGCGAGTTGCGAGGGCGGGATAAACTCGATCTGGCTCTCCAGCCCGCGCGTGAGCGGCACGGCGTTGAGGTAGGGGACGGAGCCGACGCGGAAGGGGGCGAGGGAGTTTTCGAGATCGCTCTCGCGCTGCACGTTCGCGCTGCGCTGCTCCCGCTCGACGCGGTGGGCGAGGTCGTCCGCCGACTCGATGGGGGCGAGGCGGAGTTCGGGGAGTGGGTTGAGCGAATCCATGGATGCTAGAGCTGTGAAGGAGAATGGCTGTCAGGTGGTGACAAACACTGCATCCTCGAACTGTTCCAAGGTGAAACCAGGGAATTCAACCACAAGTCTGCCATCCGCTTCGCATGCGATATTGAAAGCACCGGCTACGAAATTCTCCCGCTTTGCGAGCTGATCAAGCCGCTCGGTGCTTGGCGGGTCGCCCTCACAGGTTTCCGCAAGGCGCTTTCTTGCCCAGGCCGGAGCCCCCTTACCCATTGCTTCGACCAGTTCACGCAGCGACTCATGATCGCACCCGTCGTCGTTGGGGTCTGTCGCGCCCAGGCCCCAGCGCCGCAGCGAGACGGCATCCGAAGTGTCGCTATACATGATGGACAGCACCGGCGAATTGGTTGCCTGATGAAGTTGGAGAGCCTGCCGGGTTGCCGCTTCGGTGTCTTCAAAACGGTCGGCGGCTGGACTAACGCGGAAGACATGGCTCCAAGCAAGTCCTTTGGGTCGGACTACCACAAAGGAGGTCACCCCCGGGTGAAAAGTTTTTCCGAGCGCCTTGGTGTATGCTTGGCCGGACACGAGGCCGGCAAGCGCGTCCGCCACAGCTTGCGGGGAGCCTTTCACCAGCAGCTCGGAGAAATCATTCCAATTCGGGACTCCAGGCTCGATGTGATTCACCTTCGCAGGTTTCGGCAGACCAGCGCCCAAAGCGATGAGGTATTCCAGCAGTTCTGTGTGCTGATCCATTTTCGCTCTCAGGTAGGCGTTGATTCCCAACGGATCTCCTTCGTGAAGCGGTTCGACCGCGTGGAGATGCGCGCCGGCCTTAAGCAGAAGTTTGACGGCTTCGAAATTGCCGCTCCCTACGGCTGCCACCAACGGCAACGAGTGATATCCGGGCATATTTGGATCCGCCCCAGCGCCCAGAAGCAGTTCCACCAGTTCTGTCGAGCCGCTCGCCATGACCAATGGAGTCACGCCGCAGGGAGGAGGAGAAATGCGATTAACGTCTGCACCAAGTCCTATGGCTTTTCTCGCTTTGACTGCGGAGTTCTCGCCGATTGCTTCAACCAGCAGGAAAGTGGCGCCCAAGCCGACTGCGCCCGCGTCGCGGAGTGTTTGCGCCAGGTCACGATGAGGCTTTGCCCCATCCCGGCGGGCCTCGAATTCATAGTAGGCGAGGGCATCATTCCCGTGGCAATCCACGGCGGTGGCATCGGCCCCGCCCCTGAGCAGGGCTTCAACCGCCGCTTGGCAGGCCGCGACGGAACTCTTCCGAATTCGCCAGTCCAACTGCCCTGCCAATGCCATCAGGGGCGTCTGCCCGATGGCATCGCGGGAGTTCGCATTGGCACCGCACTCAAGCAATATTTTTATGCTGACCTCGTCACCCGAACCGGCCGCGAAGTGCAGCACCGTTCCATCGTTCCCGGCGGCGCCTTGTTCGCAGGCATTGATGTCCACCCCATGACCAAGGAGCAGCTTCACAAGCGAGATGCTGTTTGGGTAGGTGGCCAGCCGAAGAAGCTTGGTCGTCGCCTTGATCCGGCCTTGTTCCAATACGAATCGCACCACAGTCTCCCGAGCTTCCATCACAGCCGATTCAACCGCTTGCTCAATGTTTCCAGCGGATGCCGCATTGGCTTCAAGAAGGCTTCCGAGGACCCCGAGGTGGCCGTGCTTTGCTGCCCGTCCAAAAGCGGTGTCTTCGGGAAGCGCGTTTGGACTTTCCGGCACGGCCCCAGCCTTCAGCAGGCTTTCGATCACTTTGTCCGAGCCGCACTCGCAGGCCAGTAAAAGGGGTGTCGCCGAGCCGGGGAGCTTACGGTTGATGTCCTTGACCGTTTTCAACGCTGACTGCACAGCGACCGCGTCGTTGGACTCGATGGCTAGTTTCAGCTGCTTGGACATGGTTGAACGCGGTGGAATTGGCGACGAACAATGCGGGCCCTAAACGCCGAAGTTCAAGCCTTGACTGCCATCCTGTCCGTCTCGCTCTTGGAATCTGAAGACCACACCTTCACCGCCTCATAAAAAGTGTCCCGCTGCACCGGTATTCTCCCCGCTTCTCGGATCGCCTTCACCATCTCCGCCTCGGTCTGGAGCTGCGGAGACTTCGCGCCGGCCATGTGGAAGATGTGCTCCTCGACGATGGTGCCGTGCAAGTCGTCCGCGCCGTAGCTGAGGGCCACCTGCGCGAGCTTGAGGCCCATGCCCACCCAATAGGCAGTGATGTGGTCGAAGTTATCGAGGTAGAGGCGGCTCACGGCGATGGTGCGGAGTTGGTCGAAGCCCGTGGGCGGCACGCGCACGGGGATGTCGTTGTTCTCCGGCTGATACGGCAGCGGCACGAACCCGGTGAAGCCATGTGTCTCGTCCTGCAATGCGCGCAGCAGGCTCAGGTGATGCACGCGGTCCTCCAGCTTCTCGACGTGGCCGAAGAGCATCGTGCAGGTGCTGCGGCCGCCGAGGCGGTGCCAGGTGCGGTGGACGTCGAGGTATTCCTCGGCGCTCTCCTTGCCCTTGGCAATGGCGCTGCGGACTTCCTTGCGGAAGATTTCCGCGCCACCGCCGGTGAGCGAGTCGAGGCCGGCGGTTTTGAGTTCGATGAGCGTCTGCTCGACGGATTTCTTCGCCAGCCAGGCGAGGTGGAGGACTTCAATCGCGGTGAAGCATTTGAGCTGCAGGCGTTGGCCATTGCCGATTGCCGATTGCCGATTGCCGATTTCAGAATTGAGCGCGCTCAACGCCTTCAGCATGTCCACGTAGTAGCTGAACGGCAGCGAGGGGTGCAGCCCGCCGACGATGTGCAGCTCCGTGATGCCCAGCGCGAGCGCCTCACGGGCCTTCTGCACCATCTGCTCGATGGTCAGCTCGAAGCCGTCGGCGTCGCGCTTCTTGCGGGCGAAGGAGCAGAACTGGCAGGAGAGGATGCAGTAGTTCGAGTAGTTGATGTAGCGGTTGAGGATGTAGCTGGCGCGGTTGCCCACCTTCCGCTGCCGCGCGAAGTCCGCGATGGCCCCGACGGCGTTGATGTCCTTGCTCTCGAAGAGGCGCAGGGCATCGGCGTCGGAAAGGCGCTCCCCGGCGACGACCTTGTCGTGGAGGTCGCGCAGGGCGCTGTGCTGAATGGCAAAATTCATTCGCGGGAAGAATGGCGGGAAACACCGGGGCTGGCAAACGAGACTGAGGCAACTATTCGCCAGCCAGACGAAACGCTTCTGCTTTCACGGAATTAGAAACCCGGAAGCCGGCCTCCGTTTCGAGCCGGGCCCACCAGGTCGCGCACGGAAATAATCAGCCCGAGCTGCTTCGCCTCGACCACCAAGCCCACCAGCCCCGCAATGCGGAGCCCCTCGCGCAGCGCGACTTGCCGTCCGAGCTTTTCGTCAATCAGCAGCAGGTCGGCGTTCGCCTCCTTGGCGAGCACGATGGCCTCGGCTTCACCCAAATCCAATTCGGCCTCCAAGTCGGCGACCCGGGCGCGACCTGCCACGTCCCGCACTTCGATGAATGCGGGGAGGATGGCGTGGGTTCGGAGCAACTCCAGTTGCACGGCACGGGGAATCAGGACTGCCCATGAAGCCGTTGCAGCAGTTCAGCAAGCCCGATGTGAATCAGCGACGTTCTGACCGACGTGTCGCTGACGACGATCATGACTCACGCAGTGCCGTGAGGGTGCGCAAATCGGCCTGCAGGTCCGCCACGTCGTAGTGGATTGGGATGTCCCGCCGGCTCAGCTCACGCTGAAAGTCCAGTTGCGTCAGTCGCGCGATGCCCGCCGCGCGGCCCAAGGTGATGCGGCGTTCCGTGAACAACCCGACGGCGAAGTCCACGAGCGCCTGAGCTTGAGTCAACTCCAGCCCCTGCAACTGTTCGTCCTGAACTTCAATCGTCATGGCAGGACAGTATCCTTACGACTTCGCGACGGCAAGCGCGTCACCCCCGCACTCCAGCAAGCGTGTCATTTCGCGCCCACGCATCCGCCTCTAGGATTTGCTCCAGCGTGGGATGTGCGATGACGCGGTGCGTCTCCATCGCGCGGGCGACGGCGGCGGAGATGTCGGTGAACTTGATCTGGCGGTTGCAGAAGGCTTCCACGGCGACTTCGTTGGCGGCGTTGAGGACGGCGGGGAGGGTGCCGCCGACTTCTCCCGCGCGGCGCGCGAGGTTGAGCGAGGGGAAGCGGTCGGTGTCCGGTTCCTCGAAGGTGAGGCTGCCGATTTTCGCGAAGTTCGTCTGCACGCGGTCGCTGCCCACGCGCTCGGGGTAGGTGAGGGCGTATTGGATGGGCAGGCACATGTCGGGCGTGCTGAGTTGCGCGATGATGGAGCCGTCCACGAACTCGACCATCGAGTGAACGACGCTCTGCGGATGCACGACGACCCGCACGCGGTCCATGCCGATGTCGAAGAGCCAGCGGGCCTCGATCATCTCCAGGCCCTTGTTGAAGAGGGTGGCGGAATCAATCGTGATCTTGCGGCCCATGACCCAGCTCGGGTGCTTCAGCGCGCGCTCGACGGTGATGTCGGCGAAGGATTCCTTCGGGTGCAGCGCCTTGTCGCGGAAGGGTCCACCGCTGGCGGTGAGCCAGAGGCTGCGGACGGAGGCGGGCGGCTTGTCGTCGAGGCACTGGAAGATGGCGGAGTGCTCGCTGTCCACGGCGAGGACTTTCACGCCGTGCTTGCGGGCTTCGTGCATCACGGTCTCGCCGGCCATGACGAGGATTTCCTTCGAGGCGACGGCGATGTCTTTGCCCGCGCGGATGGCGGCAAGGGCGGGTTGCAAACCGGCGGTGCCCACGATGGCGATGAGCACGATGTCCGCCTCGGGCATGGTGGCGAGTTTGAGGAGACCCTCGTTGCCGGCGTGGACCGTGACCTTGGTGCCAAGGCTGGCTTGGAGTTCGTTGGCCTTCGCCGGGTCGGTGATGGAGATGGCGGCGGGCTGATACTTGAGGGTCTGTTCGAGGAGCAGCTCGGAGTTGTTGCCCGCCGCCATGCCGAGGATGCGCAGGCGGTCGGGCAGGTCATCGGCGACCTTGAGCGTGCTGGTGCCGATGGAGCCGGTGGAGCCGAGGAGGACGACGTTTTTCATCAAGTCAGGCGGCTAATCGCTTTGCGCGGGCCAGCTTGCTGAAAACCCCGGCCCATTGCAGCAAAAAGGGTGTCGCCCATCACAGGCGACACCCTCGAAGACTGCGTTGCTTACACGTTGTAAGTGCTCGACGAGATGTTGCCGCCGCGACCGGTCCAGTTCGTGTGGAAGAACTCGCCGCGCGGCTTGTCGAGGCGCTCGTAGGTGTGCGCGCCGAAGTAGTCGCGCTGGGCCTGAAGCAGGTTCGCCGGCAGCACGGCGCTGCGATACTGGTCGTAGAAGCTCAACGCGGTGCTGAACGCCGGCGCGGGGATGCCGCGCAGCGCCGCCGTGGAGACGATCTTGCGCCAGCCCTTCTGGCAGCGCTTAATCTCGCCGCGGAAGTAGTCGTCCAGCATCAGGTTCATCAGCTTGGGATTCTTGTCGTAGGCTTCCTTGATCTTGCCCAGGAAGCGCGACCGGATGATGCAGCCGCCGCGCCACATCAGCGCGATGCCGCCGTAGTTGAGGTTCCACTTGTATTCGGCGGCGGCGGCGCGCATGAGCATGTAGCCCTGCGCGTAGCTGACGATCTTCGAGGCGTAGAGCGCGTCGCGAATGTCGGCGATGAACTGCTTCTTGCGCTCGGGGTTCGCCGCGATGCTCGTGAGGAAAGGACGTGGCCCCTTCAACTTCTTCGCCGCCTTCACGCGTTCGTCCTTCAGCGCCGAGACGCAACGGGAGTAGACCGCCTCGGCCATCAGCGTGATGGGGATGCCGAGGTCCTGCGAATTGATCACCGTCCACTTGCCCGTGCCCTTCTGGCCGGCGGTGTCGAGGATCTTGTCCACCAGCGGGGAACCGTCCTCGTCCTTCTTGGCGAGGATGTCGCGGCTGATCTCGATCAGGTAGCTGTCGAGGTCGCCGAGGTTCCACTCCTTGAGCACCTCGTGCATCTCGTCGGCACTGAGGCCGAGGCCGTGCTTCATGATGTTGTAGGCCTCGCAGATGAGCTGCATGTCGCCATACTCGATGCCGTTGTGGACCATCTTCACGTAATGGCCCGCGCCACCCTCGCCCACCCAGTCGCAGCAGGGCGCGCCGCCGTCCACCTTGGCCGAGATGCCTTGGAAGATCGGCTTCACCGCCGCCCACGCCGAGTGCGAACCACCGGGCATGATCGAAGGCCCGCGCCGCGCGCCTTCTTCACCGCCGGACACGCCGGTGCCGATATACTGAAAGCCTTTTCCTTCGAGATATTTCACGCGGCGGTCGGTGTCGCCGAAAAGGGAATTCCCGCCATCAATCACGATGTCACCCGCTTCGAGGTGCGGCAGGAGCGTCTCGATGAATTCATCCACCGGCTTGCCCGCCTTGACCATGAGCATGACGCGGCGGGGGCGTTTGAGCTTGCTCATCATCTCCGGGATGGAGTGCGCGCCGAGCACCTTGGTGCCCTTGGCCTCGTTGGCGAGAAAGTCGTCCACCTTCGACGTGGTGCGGTTGTAGGCCACGACGGTGAAGCCGTGGTCGTTCATGTTGAGGATGAGGTTCTGGCCCATGACGGCCAGGCCGATGACTGCGATGTCGCCTGTAGGTTCCATGTTGGTTGAGTCGGGTAAAACCGAGTTAGGGGCGGCAGCTTAACGGGGCAGGGCGGGGCCGCCAGATTTTTTTCGGGCGGGGTTCGCTGGCTTTGGCCTGCGCAGCGGGTGAATCCTTGCGGCTGCGCAACCTGAAGGTTGCGACTACGTCGGCGGCTGCCTACCCTACGCCCCATGCGTTCTGAATCACTTTCCTTCCTCACCAAACTCGTCAACACCCCCAGCCCGTCCGGCCACGAGGCGCGCGGGCAGAAGGTCTGGCTCGATTATGTGAAGGAGTTCGCCGATGAGACGTTCTCCGATGCCTACGGGAACTGCGTCGCCGTGCTGAACAAGGGCGGCGGGCCGCGCCTGATGCTCGCCGCGCACGCGGATGAGATTTCGCTGGTGGTCAACTTCATTGATGACAACGGCTTCATCTGGGTGCGCAAGCTCGGCGGCGTGGACCCCATCGTGGCCAAGGCGCAGCGCGTCGTGGTCCACTCGCGCAAGGGGCCGGTCAAGGGCGTCGTCGGCAACGTCGCGCCGCACCTGTTCCGGCTCGAAAAGGAGCGCAAGGTGCCGGAGATCGCCGACCTGTTCATTGACATCGGCGCGGTGAACAAGGCGGACGCGCAGTCGCTCGTGCGCGTGGGCGACCCGATCACGATGACGAACGAGTTCGAGCACCTGCGCGGGGACCTCGCGGTGGCGCGGGCCTTCGACAACCGCATCGGGACGTTCGCCGTGGCCGAGGCGCTGCGCCTGCTGTGCCCGCAGCGGAAGCGGCTCAAGGCGGAGGTCTGCGTCGTCTCGAACATCATGGAGGAGGTCGGCCTGCTGGGCGCGCGGCAGATCGCCTACTCGCTCAAGCCCGACGTGGCGCTGGTCGTGGACGTGACGCACGCGACGGATTATCCCACGGTGAACAAGCAGATGCACGGCGACATCAAGCTCGGCGGCGGGCCGGCGGTCACGCACGGCATCTGCAACCACCCGGCCGTCGTCGAGCGGCTGGAGCAGGTCGCCGCGCACCTCAAGATTCCCCTCCAGCACGAGGCCACCAGCGCGACGAGCGGCACGGACACCGACGCGATCTTCTGGACGCGCGGCGGCATCGCCAGCGGCCTCATCAGCCTGCCCAACCGCTACATGCACTCGCCCGTCGAGCTGGTGAACCTCCGCGACCTCGAGCTGATCCCCGAGCTGATGGCCGGCTTCGCGCTCTCGCTCAAGCACGGCGAGCAGTTCAAGGTGCGGATTTAAGCCGGTCAGCCGATGGGCAAACTTTTTTGCATCGTTTTTGTCCCGCCGCTCGTCTTGAATCACCGCATGAACATTCGCCCGCTCCTCCGCCGCGCCGCGCTGCTGGCCGCCGGCCTCGCGTTTTCCCTCTCGCTGCAAGCCCACCCCGCCGCCGACGCGATGGCGGACGCCGCCAAGAAGTTCCTCGGCACCCTCAAGCCCGAGCAGAAGGCCAAGGCCCACTACGCGGACCTCAAGGCCGAGGCGCGGCAGGCCTGGCACTTCATCCCCACGGAAATGGTGTCGTTCGGGCGCAAGGGCCTGCCCTTCACCGAGATGACCGAGGCCCAGCGCAAGCTCGCCCTCGCCCTCCTGCAATCCGCCCTGAGCGAGGGCGGCTACGCCAAGGCCACCGGCATCATGAGCCTTGAGGCCGTCCTCAAGGAGTTCGAGAAAAACTCCCGGGTGGACCGCAACCCCATTCTCTACTTCGTCAGCATCTACGGCACGCCCGACGCGAAGGGCACCTGGGCCTGGCGCTTCGAGGGCCACCACCTCTCGATGAGCTTCACCATCGTGGACGGCAAGGAAGTGGCCGCCGTCCCCTCCTTCATGGGCACGAACCCGGCGGAAGTCCGCGAAGGCGGCAAGAAGGGCCTGCGCGTGCTGGGCGTCGAGGAGGACCTGGGCCGCGAACTCGTCAAATCCCTCAGCGCCGACCAGCGCCCCACCGCCATCTTCGCCGAGAAAGCGCCGCCCGACATCATCACCGGCGCGAAGGTCAAGGCCGACCGCCTCAGCCCCGAGGGCATCAGCTACGCCAAGCTCAACGGCGCGCAGCAGGAGCTGCTCAAGAAGGTCGTCGCCGAGTATGCCAACCGCGTCCGCCCCGACGTGGCGAAGGGCGACCTCGCGAAAATCGCCAAGGCCGGCTGGGACAAGGTCGCCTTCGCGTGGGCCGGCGGCCTGAACCGGGGTGACGGCCACTACTACCGCGTCCAAGGCCCGACCTTCCTGCTCGAATACGACAACACGCAGAACGGCGCGAACCACGTCCACGCCGTGTGGCGCGACTTCACCAACGATTTCGGCGAGGACCTGCTCAAGCGGCACTACGAGCAGGCCCACAAGAAGTGACTCTTCACCGCTGGCGGCCTCTCAAGAGCTGCTGGCGTCTCCACCATCCCGTCCTCCGGGAAGCCCGCCCCTCGCAAGAGGGGCGGGCAGGTGTGGAAACGATTCAGCTCCGCGACGGAAGATTGATTACGCCAGTGCATCCACGCGAAGCTCCCACCATGGCAGTTGATTCACCCGGCTTGTCGCCGGGACAACTCATCACGGTGACGATTCACGACCTCGCGTTCGGCGGCGAGGGCGTGGGGCGCGTGGGCGAGCTGGTGGTGTTCGTGCCGTTCGTGATCCCCGGCGAGGTGGTCGAGGCGGAGGTGACGGAGGTGAAGAAGAAGTTCGCGCGCGCGCGGCTGGTGCGGCTGGTGGCGGCGTCGCCGGAGCGGGTGGAGCCGCGCTGCCGGTATTTCGGTGAGTGCGGGGGCTGCCAGTATCAGCATGTGGCGTATCCGGCGCAGTTGCGGGCGAAGCACAAGCAGATCGCGGATTTGTTCCAGCGGGTGGGCGGGTTTCCGGCGGCGGTGATTGATCCGGTGGTGCCGTGCCCGCAGCCCTACGGCTACCGGAACCGCATCATGGTGCGGACGCAGTGGAACAAGCGGCAGCAGCGCATCGAGCTGGGCTTCCTGGGGATGGACAACGAGTTCGTGGTGAGCATCAACGAGTGCGCCATCGCGGAGCCGGTGCTGAACGAGGATTTGCAGCAGGTGATCGCGAACCCGCCGCCGCGCGGGGGCTTGAAGGTGACGCTGCGGGTGACGCCGGAGGGCTGGGTGGTGCCGCGCGATTCGTTCTTCCAGAACAATTTCTTCCTGCTGCCCAAGCTGGTGGAGACGGTGCGCGAGCGGTTGCGGGACGCGGGGTCGCGGCGGCTGATTGACGCGTATTGCGGCGTGGGGTTCTTCGCGCTGGAGCTGGCGGACCTGGTCACGTCGTTCGTGGGCGTGGAGTATGACGGGCTGGCGATCAAGGCGGCGAAGGAGAACATGGCGTTGCGCGGGGTGACGAACGGGCAGTTCGTGGGCGGCCCGGCGGAGGATTACCTTGGCGGGCTGCTGGCGCGGCATCCCGGCGAGCCGACGACGCTGGTGGTGGACCCGCCGCGCACGGGTGTCCCGCGTCCGGCGCTGGAGCGCATCCGGCGGGCGCGACCGCAGCAGGTGATTTACGTGTCGTGCCATCCGGCGACGCTGGCGCGGGATTTGCAGATTCTCTGCGCGCCGGGCGGCTACGAGCTGGTGAAGGTGACGCCGCACGACATGTTCCCGCAGACGCAGCACGTCGAGTGCGTGGCGGATTTGCGGGCGCGGCAGGAAAGCTGACCCGCAAGCAGCGTGCGAAGGGGGCGGATTATCGGGGCTTTTCCGCAAGTTCCCTGTCAGCCCTGTTATTCCGCATCTCTCCCCTTGACTCTCAAGGGGGGTGTAACCATATTCGGCGGCTCTTTTCCGGCGCGGAAAGCCGGAGCGCACCCGACCATTACTATGGCAAAGTCAAAGGCTTCCAAGCCCGCCGCCAAGAGCGGCACCACCAAACCCGCCGCCAAACCCGCGCCCGCCTCCCGCAAGCCCACCAAGCCCGAAAACGGCGCGTCCGCCGCCAAGCTCGCGCCCGCTACCCCCACCCCGTCCGCCGCGTTTGCCACGGCGCTCGTGCAGGCTGCCGCCGTGGGTGACAATTCCAGCGCGGTCCCGCA
Source organism: Limisphaerales bacterium (assembly GCA_009773355.1). Classification (GTDB taxonomy): domain Bacteria; phylum Verrucomicrobiota; class Verrucomicrobiia; order Limisphaerales; family SXTU01; genus SXTU01. Next base: position 283,820 of record WRPG01000001.1, on the reverse strand, counting down.
GATCACCGAGGCCATCAAGACCCAGTCCGGCGTGGACTTGACGGAGAAGGTCAAGGAGCTGGTCCGCCTGGCCCAAGAGCAGGGCTATCTGACTTACGGCGACATCAACGACGCGCTGCCGGACAGCGTCGTCACGGCGGAGGACCTCGACGAGATTTACAGCAAGCTCCGCAATCTCGAGATCGAGATCGTGGACCAGGCCGAGGTGGACCGCGTCAAGCAGCCCGAGCCGGAGGAGGAGCAGGAGGACAAGAGCCGCCTGGACATCCTCGACGACCCGGTGCGGATGTATCTCAAGCAGATGGGCCAGGTGCAGCTCCTCACGCGCGAGCAGGAGGTCGAGATCTCCAAGCGCATCGAGGACGCGGAGAACGAGGTCAAGCGCATCATTTACAGCTTCGGTTTCGCGGGCAAGGAGCACATCGCGCTGGCGGAGAAGCTGATTTCCGAGCCGCCCAAGGAGCGCTTCGACCGCGTCATCATTGACAAGAAAATCGAGAGCCGGGACAACCACCTCAAGGCTCTGCGCAAGCTCGTGAAGGAAGTGCGCGGCCAGGATCAGACGGTGGACGAGCATTACTCCGGGTGGCAGCACGCGCCGAACAAGGCGAAGAAGGACAAGGAGCACGCCGCCTTCAAGAAGACCGACGAGAAGCTCCAGCGGTCGTTCCCTAAGTTTTTCTACAAGCAGAAGGTCATCGAGGAGATGGCGCTCGTCGCGGAGAACATCCACGACAAGGTCCAGGCCAGCCTGCGCACCATCGAGGAGGTCGAGGCGCACCGGAAGTCCGCGCAGACGCAGTTGATCGCCGAAGGCGAGCGCAAGAAGATCAAGGCGCTGGAGGAGTTCGTCCGCATGCCCTACGAGGACTACCTCAACGCCTACAAGCAACTCCTGCACTTCTCGGCCAAGGCCCTCCAAGCGAAGACCGAGATGGTCGAGGCCAACCTCCGCCTCGTCATCTCCATCGCCAAGAAATACACGAACCGCGGCCTCTCGTTCCTCGACCTGATCCAGGAGGGCAACATGGGCCTGATGAAGGCGGTCGAGAAGTTCGAGTATCGCCGCGGCTACAAGTTCTCGACCTACGCGACGTGGTGGATCCGCCAGGCGATCACCCGCTCCATCGCCGATCAGGCCCGCACCATCCGCATCCCGGTGCACATGATCGAGACGATCAACAAGCTGATGCGCGTGCAGAAGCAGCTCGTGCAGGACTTCGGCCGCGAGGCGACGCCCGAGGAGATCGCCGACGAGATGCAGATGCCCGTCGAGCGCGTGCGCGCCATCATGAAGATGGCGCAGCAGCCGATCAGCTTGCAGTCCCCCGTCGGCGACAGCGAGGACACGAATTTCGGCGACTTCATCGAGGACAAGAGCGCGGAGAACCCGTCCGAGATGACCAGCTACAGCCTGCTCAAGGACAAGCTGGCCGACGTGCTCGACTCGCTCACCGAGCGCGAGCGCAAGGTGCTCGAACTCCGCTTCGGCCTGGCCGATGGCTACAGCCGCACGCTCGAAGAGGTGGGCAAGCAGTTCAAGGTCACGCGCGAGCGCATCCGCCAGATCGAGGCCAAGGCGCTGCGCAAGATGCGCCATCCGACGCGGCTGCGGCAGTTGCAGGGCTTCATTGACACCGAGGAACTCGGCCTGCGTCCGCCGCCGGTCGGCGCTCCGCTGGTCACTGCGTAGGCAGCGGCTGACGGTTTGAATTTACTGCGAAGCGCCGGCCTTGCGCCGGCGCTTTTGCTTGGGGAGTTTGGAACTCAGCGGACGGGCAACTCGAAGCCGCGCGCGGTGATCCGCAGCGGTTCATCCGCCTGCCCGTGGCTGGCCACCAATGCGCGCAAGCCCGGACGCAACCCTGCCACCCGCTCGAAACCATCCGGCCCGAGCGTGAGCAGCATGGTGGAGAGCGCATCGCTCTCCGTGGCGGAGGGCAGCACGATGGCGGCGAGCAACGCGCCTGTGGTCGGCTGCCCCGTGCGCGGGTCAATGACATGGCCGTAGCTCTTGTCCGCCGCAGTGAAGGACTTGCCCCAGACGGCGGAGACGGAAAGCGACTCGTCGCGCAGTTTCACCGTTGCCAGCGGCAGGAGGAGCACGCCGGGGTGGTCCCGGAGGATCTGCAAGTTCGCCGGGTCTTCGAGACCGACCTTCCATCCATCTGCGTCCGGCGGCGTCCCAATCGCCAGCACCGTGCTCGTGCCGCCGTGCAGGAGCGCGCTGGTCACGCCCGCCTCGCGCAGCAGCAGACCCGCACGCTCGACGGCGTGGCCCTTACCGATGGAACCGAGGTCGAGTTGCACGCCCTCGCGCGCGAAGTGCACCGTGGAGTCGGATTCGTTCAACTCCACCAACTTCATACCCACGCACGCACGCGCTTCCGCCAGCGCCGCCGGCTCCGGCACACGCCCTTCCCGCGTGTAGAAGCCCCAGCAGCGCATGAGTGGCGCGACGGTGATGTCGAAGGTGTCGCCGCTTTCCTCCGTGAGCTGGCGGGCTTGTTGCAGCAGGCGGAACAACCATGGTGTCACGCGCACGGGTCGTTTCGCCGCTTCCTGGTTTAGCCGAAACACCTGGCTCGTTGGCCGGAAATAGCTCAGCTCGTCCTCCAGCCGCGCGATTTCATCCAACGCCTCCTCGCCCGCCGCGCGCAACCTCAGCTCATCCTCCCCGTGCAGGACGAGTTCAAACCGCGTGGCCATCGCGTGCCGGGCGAGGGTAACGGTGGTCATGGCGTGGAGCGAACGGGGTGATGGAGTTATGGAGTGATGGGGCAATGCTTCAATTCGGTGCATCACTCCACCGCTCCTTCACCCCGTTACTCCACTCGGCGAAAAGAAAACCGGGCTTCGCGGTGACACACCACAAAGCCCGGCGTGAATTCATGTCCCGGCAGCTCAGGACAACGGCAGGCTGCCGTAGGTGAGCGGCTTCACCTCCTTGCCGGAGCCGTCGGTGATCTTGCGCGTCTTCGGGTCGAAGGAGCACATGATGCTCAGGCGCTCGGACATTTCGGCCAGCGAGATGACGGTCTGCACCTTGGTGGCGAGGTCAATGCCTGCGTTGGGCTGCTTGTTGGCGCGGATGCTGTCGAACCAGTTCTTGTGGTGGGCGGGGACACTCTCGCCAGGCATGGCCGGGCTGGTGTAGGGATCAATCTCCTCGGTGAAGGGACGACCCGGTGTCAGTTCCACCTTGTTGCCAGCCATCGTGAGCGTGGCCTTGTGGCCGCGGATCATTTCCTGCGTGCCGACCTCGTTCACCGTGCTGCTGGTGACGTGCATCACGTAGCCGCTGGGGAACTCGGCGATGAGCTGGATGATTTCGGGCACGTCGCGCTCAGGCGTGTTCGGCGTGTTCCTGTCCGTATGGAACTTCTTGCTGCCCACCGCCGCGACGCGCGTCGGGAACTCCGGATTGCCGGTAGCGAGCATATAGGGGTGCAGCTTGTGCGGGAACAGGTCGCCCAGCAGACCGGCGCAGTAGGGATAGTATTTGCGCCAGCGGAAATAGTGGTCGGCGTTGAAGGGGATTTTCTTTGCGACCGGATTGATCCAAGTGTTCCAGTCCGTGTCCTCTGGCGTGCACCACGTCTGGATGGGATAGTTCCACTCTCCCTTCGGTTGATTCCGCATGTAGGAACCTTGCGACATGACGATGGGGCCGATCTTGCCGGCTTGAATGAGCCGTGCGGCCTCGTGCCACTTCATATCCGAGCAGCCCTGCGAGCCGACTTGGAGAATCTTCTTGGTGCTCTTGACGGTGTCGTAAAGCTCGAACGCCTCGCTGAGGTAGCGGGTCATCGGTTTCTCGACATACACATGCTTGCCGGATTGCAACGCGGCGACGGACACCTTCGTGTGCCAGTGGTCCACCGTCGCGCAGAAGATGGCATCAATGTCTTTACGCTCCAGCAGTTTGCGGTAGTCCGCGTAGGCCTGGACACCGGAGTGCCCCTTCACGTTTGAGGTTGATCCATCCTTGCCTTTTACTGTTTCGTCCTTCGCCACATGGTCCTTGGCGAAGCCCGTTCGGTATTTTGAAACATCGCAAACGGCTGCGAGACCGAGGTTGTTTTCCCCCGCGAAGAGCTTTGCGTTTTTTACATGGGCGTTGAAGCCTTGGCCACCGATGCCGATGAATCCGACGTTGATCCGGTTGTTTGCGCCGGTCACGTTTGCGGACGGGGCCTGGTTCTGGCCATAGACCGGCGTCTTCATAATGCCGGTGGCAGCAACCGCAGCCGTGGCAGCAGTGGCAGACTTGAGGAACTCGCGACGCGACGCGCCGGAGCCAGTGGAGTTGTTTTCAGTGCTCATAAATTCGTCGGGTTGACTGAGAGAAGCTAACGGACGGGAAAGAAGGGTCAAGATGCGTTTTGGCCGATGGCAATAACCGCCTGCAGCCGACCATTCAAACCAGCTCCTTCATCACCTCATGCTGGTAGTCCACCAGTGGATGCGGGCGACGGGAAAGGTCCGTGAAGGTCGTGTCGTGCGGGTCGAGGCCCAGGTGCTTGTAGAGCGATGCGAAGACCTCGCCGAAGTGGACGCCGCGCTCAGCGATCTCCCCGCCCAGCCGGTCCGTCGCGCCGATGACCTGTCCGGTGCGGAAGCCGCCGCCCGCCAACAGGCCGCCGCCCACGCGCGGCCAGTGGTCGCGACCCGCGTCCTTGTTGATGGTCGGCGTGCGGCCGAACTCGCCCCACGCGACCACCGCCACGTCCTTGTCCATGCCCCGGTCGTGCAAGTCCTGCACCAGCGCCGCCATGCCTTGATCGAAGTAGGGCAGATGCGTGTTCTTCGCCTCGTTGAAGTTGTCCGAGTGGAAGTCCCAGCGACCAAAGTTCAACGTCACCACCCGCGCACCAGCTTCGACGAGGCGGCGGGCCATGAGGAAGTGCTCCAGGTTGCGCGGCGCGCCGTCACCGTAGTTGCCCGTGAAGCCCTTGCCGTAAAGCTCCCGCGTCTTCGCGTCCTCCTTCGAGAGATCGAGCGCCTCGGCGAGCTTGCTGGAAGTCAGCATCCCAAGCGCGCGCTGCTGGAAGGCGTCGAGGCCCTCGATCACGCCGCTGTTGTCCACGTCGCGCCGGAAGTGGTCGAAGGAGGCGAGCAGTGACTTGCGGTCGTTGAGGCGCGCGGGGGAAATCTCGTTCAGCGTGAGGTCGCTCATGCCCTCGCCCGCCGGACGGAACGCCGCCTGCGGCGCGCCAAGACAGCCGGGCAGGCCGGGCGAGCCATACGGCGGATGCCCCGCCTTCGGCGCGAGGCCGACGAACGGCGGGACGGACTTGTCCACCGCTCCTTGCAGCTTCGAGACAACGGAGCCGATGGCCGGCCAGCCGCCGGGCGGCTGAATGCGCTTGTGCCGGCCCGTGTAGCAGATGAAGGAATCGTGGTCGCCGTCGGGCGAGCCATAGACGGAGCGCAGCGGCACCAGCTTGTCCATGATGCGCGCCAAACGCGGCAGGTGCTCGCAAATCTCGATGCCGGGGACGTTGGTTTTGATGGGCCGGAACGGGCCGCGCACTTCGGCGGGCGCGTCCATCTTCAGGTCATACATGTCCTGATGCGGCGGCGCGCCGACCAGGTAAATCATGATGACCGCCTTGTGCGACTTGCCGATCCCCGCGAGCGCTTCGGCCTCCAGCAACTGCGGCAGCGCTAGCCCGCTCATGCCCAGCGCCCCGACGCGGAGGAAGTCGCGGCGTGAAGTTCCGTCGCACAGTTTGCCGGAGGAGGAGCCGAAGATTTTCAGCATAAGACTGAAAACCTGACGCGAACGCGCCCCGACGTGTTCAGCGCGGCCGTGGCAGTTTCTTGGCAGCCGCTCTTCATGCCTCACGGCTTGGGCTTGGTGAGTCCGCCGATTTTCTCGGCCAGCTTCTCAAACGACAGTCGGTCGCTGTTGCTCTTGCCGACGTGGCGGAAGACTTCCTTGCCGGCTGGATCCAGCAGCACCGTCGCGGGGAAATGCACGACCTGCCCGTGGAACTTGTAGCCGCCGGGGATGTTGAACGCCTTGGCGAGCTTCGCGTCCGGGTCGCGGTAAACCGGATGCCGGGCCAGCTCGTCAGCGGGGAGCTTGCCGGCCCAAGCCTTGATCTCCGCGTCGGTGTCGGGCTTCACGAAGACCTGGACCACGTTGGGCAGCGTGGCGGCCTTGGCGAAATAATCCCGCGTGTGGCGCAGGCACAGCGGGCACTCCGTCTTGAGCAGGAAATGCAGCGCGACATATTTGCCCTTGGCGTCCGACAGCTTGAACGTCGCCTTGCTGGTCGCGGACTGGAGGGTGAAGTCGTCGGGGTTGGCGCGGGCCATCGGCGCGGTCGCGAACAACGCGGCGAAGAGGATGGTGGAGGCGAGCAGGGAGTAGAGTTTCAGGTGTTTCATTTGGAAGTGAGTCGGAGCAGCAGGGGAAAACTTACAACCAGTTCGCGCTCACTCGGCATCCTTCTCCCGCATCGCCCGCTTCATTCGCGCTTTGGCATCGGCTGAGAGGGATTTCTCCGACGCCTGCTCGACCTTGTCCGCGTAACCGGGCGCGGCGTCGCGCACGAGCTTCACCTGCTCAAGGTAGCGCTTGCACCAGGCGCAAATCGTCGTGTGCAGCCACACGCGCAGGCGCGTCGAGAGCGGGAGCGGGCCGTCCAGCCGTTGCGAGGCGAGGCGCGTGACTTCCTTGCACGTCGGCGTGTGGTTCCAGACCCAGGTGATGAACCACATTTTGACGGGGCCGGGCTTCATGGCTTGCCCTCCGGTCGCGCGAACCAGTTCGCCTCCAGGCACGCGCGCAACGCCATCCGCGCGCGGTGCAGCATCACCCAGAGATGGTTCGGCTTGATGTCCAGCAGCGCGCAAATCTCCTCCGTGGACACGTCGTCCACCTCGCGCAACAGGAAGACGCGCGCGACCTTGCGCGGCAGTTTGCCGGAGCACTCGTGGAAGGTTTTCCAAAACGCCTCGCTGTCCAGCCCGGCTCCGGGCGCGGGCGACCATTCCAGCGGACCAAGCTCGTGAATCCAGGCGTCCTTGAACAATCCGTCCGGGATGAACCGGTCACTCTGTTCGTCCGCCATGAACTCCAGGTCGGTGAACGGAGTTTCCCGGCTCGCCTTGCGGTAGTGGTCCACGATTTTGTTCTTCAAGATGCCGACCAGCCAGCTCTTCGGCGCGGACCGTCCGGCGAAGGCCGCATCGCTTTTCAGCGCGGCCAGAAACGTCTCCTGCACCATGTCCTCGGCCAGCGACTCGTCCCGCAGCCGCACCAGCGCGTAGCGGAACAGGTAGTCGCCATACTCGTCCACCCACGCTTCCGGGTCGGCGAGGCGCGCGGCACTTGAATCGGCGGACGGGCTTTGCACGCGGGTTCAATAGCGGTTCACGCCGCCACCTTCAACTCGCGAGTCCCGCCGCGCAGCCGTCGCAATCGCTCGACCAGCGGCGTCCACCACAGGCCCGCCTGCCAGCGCGCGCGGTCCCGCCAAGTTGTCCTGGGCCGTGCCGCTGCCTCCGGTGGACGCGCCCCGCGCGGCAGAAAGATGTGCGTGCGAATCTCCCCGATGTCCTCATACGACTCGACGCCCTCGGACGCCTCCAAATGCGCGGGCAGTTCCACGTCCGCGCGCGCCGCCTCGGTGAGCATGAGGTAGTGCTTGTGCGGCACGGAATTCTTCAGCAGCCGGTGCGCGAGAATCACGTCCACCCCCGAGAGCTTGCGGAAGCCCGCCAGCTCGTAGAAGAGCGCCTCGCCGCTGTGGACGAGCACCTTGAGCTTGAGCTGGGGCAGGTGCGTGCAAGCGCCGCAGGTGCAGTGATTGCCCTGGCTGAGTTCAAGCACCTTGGCCGCGAAGATGTCGAGGAACCGCGCCAGCCGCGCGCCGATGACGCGCCTCGCCTCGTCCGTCGGCATCGGACAGAACTGCTTGCGGCCATACAGGAACACCGCGTCGCCCTCGACTTCCGCCACTGCGAGCGGCAGCTCCACCTCGCGCAGGATGGCGGTGAACAACTCCGTGATGATGAGCTGGCTGTGGGCGAGCGAGGTGGCGTTGGCCGTCATGTAGCGCGTGTAGCCGCTGATGTCCGCCAGCACGAGGATGACCGGCTCGGGAGCGGGCCGGGCGAGCGGCTCGGCGGGGTGGGAGAGCGTGGTGGATGAGTTCATGATTTGGCTCGGTGCCGCGTCGTGCGGCATCAGTGAGTCGGTTGAGCAGCTTAAACCTTACAGCCGCTCCTGCCACACTGTCACCCGACAGAGGTTGGTGGGGCGAGCGTCCTCGCGAGCCGGGCCATTCGGTTGGTAGGGAAACGGCTCGCGAGGACGCTCGCCCCACCGAATGCGCGTCGCTGGCCTGCCGCTTTTCACCGCCCAATTTCCCCTTGCGCACGCCCGCGCGCTGCCCAAACCTCCGCCCCGCTTTATGAACTATCGCATCGCCGACCGCGCCAAAGTCCTCTCGCCCTCGCTCACGCTGGCCATTGATTCCAAGGCCAAGGCGATGAAGGCCGAGGGCATTGACGTGGTGGGCTTCGGCGCGGGCGAGCCGGACTTCGACACGCCGCAGCACATCAAGGACGCCTGTGCCGCCGCGCTCGCCGCCGGTTTCACGAAATACACGCCCGCCGCCGGCATTCCCGAGCTGCGGCAGGCCATCGCGGACAAGCACCAGCGCGAGAACGGCCTGACTTACAAGCCGTCGCAAATCATCGTCTCCTGCGGCGGCAAGCATTCCTGCTACAACGTCATCATGGCCACCTGCCAGGAGGGCGACGAGGTCATCATCCCCGCGCCGTATTGGTTGAGCTATCCCGAGATGGTCAAGCTCGCCAGCGCCAAGCCGGTCATTATCGAGACGACGGACAAGTCCGAGTTCAAGGTCACGCCCGCGCAGCTTCGCGCGGCCATCACGCCGAACACCCGGCTCTTCATCCTCAACTCCCCGAGCAACCCGACCGGCAGCGTCTATTCGCCCGAGGAAATCAAGGCGCTCGGCGACGTGTGCGTGGAAAAGGGCGTGCTCATCATGAGCGACGAGATTTACGAGCACCTCACTTACGACGGCGCGGTGGTGAAGAGCGTCGCGAGCTTCAGCCCGGCGCACTTCGAGCACACCATCATCGTCCACGGCTTCGCGAAGGCGTGGAGCATGACGGGCTGGCGGCTGGGCTGGACCGCCGCGCCGGAGCCGATTGCCAAGGCCATTGACGCCATCCAAGGCCACAGCACGAGCAACCCGACGAGCTTCGCGCAGAAGGGCGCGGTCGCCGCGTTGAACGGCTCGCAGGAACACTTGAAGGGCTGGCTCGTCGAGTTCGCCAAGCGCCGCAGCTTCGCGCACGCGAAGCTCAACGCCATGCCCGGCATCACCTGCGCCAACGCGAAAGGTGCGTTCTACCTCTTTCCGAACATCAGCGGCACCGGCCTCAAATCCACCGAGTTCTGCGCACGCTTGCTCGAACAGGAGAAGGTCGCCGCCGTCCCAGGCATCGCCTTCGGCGCGGACGACTACATCCGCCTGAGCTACGCCACCAGCATGGCGAACATCGAGAAGGGCCTCGCGCGCATGGACAACTTCGTGCGCGGGCTGAAGCAGTAGGAGCGCGGCACTCCGGGCCGCAGCAGGCTGGGGGGTAATGCGGCGCGCAGATGCTTGAGTGCGTGCCGAGCGGGGCACTTCTCTGCGGCCCGGAGGGCCGCGCTTGTAGCGTCCCGCCTTTCGGCATTGAATCCCCCGCGCCGCTCTCTCACTCTGCGCACGTTCCGAAACTCAAATGTGCCTGGCTGACTCAACCCGACCAACACCATGAACCTGCCCCTCCTTGACAGTCCGTTGTTCAACTTCCTCGTCCAGCAAGGCGGCTCGGCCTCCGGCGTGCAGAAGGCCGCCGCCCTCGGCTTCAGCATCGCCGTGCTCCTCGCGGTGCTGTTCTTCGCCCTTGTGGTCCATGTGTTCATGAGCTTTTGCTTCAAACGCATCTGCGAGAAGATCGGGACCACGCCGGGCATCCTGATTTGGATTCCCATCGCCCACCTGATTCCGCTGCTCGAAGCCGCGAAGCAGCCGGTGTGGCTCATCGTGTTGTTCTTCATCCCGTTTGTGAACGTCGTCGCCAGCGTGTTCCTCCTCTGGAAGCTCTGCGAGGCGCGCGGCAAATCCGGGCCGCTGGCGCTGCTCGCTCTCGTTCCGGGCATTGGATTCCTCGTGGTGGTGTTGTTGCTCGCCTTCGCCGACTGACCCATGCCCACCCGCTCGACTCCCGACTCCTTCGAGGCCGGCGCGTTTCTCCCGGAGCATGGCACGCGCCGCATCGCGGGCACGCTGCGCATTGACGGCGGCATGGTGAACTTCGCGGGCGACGACGCCTTCCTCGCGTTTCCCCTCGAGGGCGTGCAGGTCACGATGGGCGGCGCGAGCGACCGGCTGGTCTTCTTCGCCCACACGAGCTTTCCCAAGGCCTCCATCTTCACGTCCGACCAGGCCATCCTCAGCCACCCGGCCTTCGCGCAGAACCCCGCGCTCGTCCGGGCGCGCGACCGCATTCGCCGCCGCAAGCTCGTCTCGCGCTGCATCACCTTCGGCATCCTCACGCTTCTCGTCGCGGCCATCGCGGGCGTGTGGCTGGCGAAAGACCCGATGGTCAGGGCCGTCGCCCGCCAGGTGCCCGTCGAGTGGGAGCAGAAGCTCGGCGACACCGCCTTCACGCAGGTCAGCCTCGGCCGCAAGCTCGTCACCGACGCGGTCGTGAGGAAGCAGTTCGAGCAGCTCGCCGCGCCGCTCCTCGCCGCCGTGCCGCAGGACCGCTACCAGTTCAAGCTGCACCTCGTCGAGGATGCCTCGTTCAACGCCTTCGCCCTGCCCGGCGGCAACGTCGTCTTCCACACCGGCCTCCTTCTCGCGGCGGACACGCCCGAGGAAGTCCTCGGCGTCTTCGCGCACGAGATCTCCCACGTCACCCAGCAGCACGGTGTGCGAGGCATCGTCCAGGGCCTGGGCCTCTACGCCATCGTCACCACCTTCTTCGGCGATGCCTCGGGCTTGGCGGCCATCCTGGTTGACCACGCGCCCTTCCTGCTCACGCAGAAGTTCTCCCGCGACCACGAGCGCGAGGCGGACGAACAGGGCTTCCGCTACCTCGAAGCCGCGAAGCTGAACCCGCGCGGCATCATCACCTTCTTCGAGAAGCTGCGCCGCGAGGAGGCGAAACTGCGCGAGAAGCTCCCCGGCGGCGACGCGCTGGACGCGCTGGAGTTCCTCAGCACGCACCCCGCCACGCCCGAGCGCACCGCGCGGCTGGAGAAGCTGCTGGCCAGATCCCCGCGCAAGGACGGATTCACCGTGGTGGACCTGAACTTCAAGGAGTTCCAATCCGCCCTCCGCGCCAAGCTCTCGCAGCCCGACAAGGCGAAGAAGCCGGATGCGAAGCAGGCCAAGTAGCGGTCGGAGTGCTTGCGGAGGGGCTGGGGAGTTCGGGTTCAGCGCAGCGAACGGAGGAGCTGCTCGATGCGCTCGAGGTCAACGCCGCGGGGGCGGTTCTCCAGGAGCCAGAGGAGGTCGAGGCGGCCGCCTTCGGGGTCGTCGTTTTGCAGGCGCAACAGGGCGCGGCCGATGCGGTCGCCGGGGGACTCGGGGGCGAGGGCGACAATGAGTTCCTGGTAGCGGAGCATGGCGGCGGCGTCCTGCGTGGCGCGCGCGCCGGAGATGAGGTTGCGCAACATGCGGACGATGATGGAGCGCTTGGTGGCGGGCTGAAGGTCTTCGTCGGTGAGGCGGAGTTCCTCTTCGCGCTTGGGCGGGACGGTCACTCCGCCATCGAAGATGTCGAGGAGCTGGCGGTTCCCCATCTTGGGGCGGTGGAGGACCATGAAGTGGCCGGGCACGGGCGCGCCGCTGACGGTGTCGAGGCCGATGCGGCGGGCGAGTTCGAGGAAGACGACGGAGAGGGTGATGGGGATGCCCTCGCGGTCGTCGAGGACTTCGTTGATGTAGGAGTTGGCGCGGTTGTTGTAGTCGGCGCGGCTGCCGTGGAAGCCGTTTTCCTCGAAGAGAAATTTCTTGAGGGCTTTCAACTTGGTCTCTTCGTCGGGCATGGCGGCGAGCTGGGCGGTGATGTCGCGGGCCATGTCGTCGAGCTGCCGGCGGTAGGCGGCGAGGTCGAGTTCTTCGTTGTCGAGCTTGGCGAGGAGGAGCGCGGCGTGGAAGAGGTCAATCTTCGTCTCGGGCTGGTCGAGTTCGCGGAGCAGGGCGGCTTGGATGTCGCGGCGGTGGACAGTGCGCGCGAGCGTGCGGAGCTGGCTGACTTCCTTCTCCAAGCGGTCGGCGCGCGCGGTGAGGACGGCGCGGCTGGCGGCGGCGTTAGTCTGGAGGGAGAGCAGGAGCTTGTCGCTCGGCGGCGTGGTGAGGGCTTCGAGCTGCTTGATGAGGTCTTGCTCCAAGCCTGCGGTCGTGGCGGCGGAGGGGATGGTCTTGGCGACCTGAAAGTTTTTGAAGGCGGCCTTGGTGTCGCGGAACTTGGCGAGGCCGACCTTGCCGGTGCGCAGGGTGGCGTCGTCGGACTCGATGGCGAGCTGGTCGTTGACGTAGCAGAGGAGGCGGTCCTTCTCGACGCGGACCTTGATGGTGTTCCAGTCGCCCGCGCGGTAGTGGGGCGAGGGGACGGTCTTCAGAATCGCCCACGAATAGACGGTCGGGCCGTCGAAGCGCGTGAGGCGGAGCTGGCCGGCGGTGGGGTAGAAGCCGTAGTGGAGGTCGCCGCCGTCGGCGGAGAAGATGAGGCCGGCGGCACCGCTCTCGCTGTCGAGCTTCACGGTCACGGCAATTTCGTAGGGGACGGCGGGGACTTCGCGTTGGTTCAGGCAGAGGGCGCGACCGCCGAAGCCTTTGCCCGTGCCCTCGACGGAGATGCGCCCGGCCTTCTGCGACCAACGCGCGCCGAGGAGGGGCTGCCACTCGCGGGGGTTGAGGTTGCCGATGGTGAGCCAGCGGGCGATGGGCGTGGGGTTGGGCTTGGCGAGGAGCGGCTTGAGCGAGTTGATGGGCATCGCGAAGCCGAGGTTTTCCGTGAGCGCGGACTTGAGCGTGAGGATGCCGTGGACGCGGCCCGCCATGTCGAGGAGCGGGCCGCCGCTGTTGCCCGGCTCGATGGGGATGGCGAGCTGAATCATCGCGTCGGCGTCGAGGTCGCCGGTCTTGACCTCGCGGCGGGCGGAGACGACGCCGGAGACGACGCTGAAGTCGAGGCCGCGCGGGTTGCCCATGGCGACGATGGGCGAGCCTTGCTCGAGCGTGTCGGAATCGCCGAGCGGGAGCGGCGTGAGGCCCTTCGCGTCAATGCGGATGAGCGCGAGGTCGGAGCGGCGGTCCCACGCGTGGACTTCGGTGACGTCGAACTTCTGGCCGTCGGCGAACTGGACCTTGATGGGCCGCGCCTCGCCGATGACGTGCAGCGACGTGGCGATGAGGCCGTCGGGCGCGACGACGAAGCCGGAGCCGGTGCCGTCCACCGAGCCGTCGCGCCCGGTGAAGGTGATGGTGACGAGGGAGGGTTTGACGCGGGCGGCGATGTCCTTGACGGAGAGGGCAGGGGAGTTGGTCGCGGCGGGAGGGGGGACGGGTTTGCTGGCGGCGGGCTTGGCGGACTTCGCGCGCTGCAGCAGCAGCAGCCCGGGCTTGTCTTGGGCGCGCGCGCAGAGAGTGGCGAGGAGGAGGGCGGCGAGGGCGAACCGCGTGATGACGGGCACAGTCACGCAGTTTGGATGGCCGGGGTGATTGAAAATTCAGCGGGCGCTTCCTATCTTGTGCGCGTGGCCACGACCATTGAACCGCCAGTTGCCCCGGACATCATCCGCGAGGAGAAGACGAAGCCGAAGGGGAGGCTTGATCCCGGCTTTCTCGTGATCTGCTGGAACGACCCGGTGAACTTGATGGACTTCGTCACGCACGTCTTCCAGCAGGTCTTTGCGTGGAAGAAGGAGAAGGCGGAGTTCCATATGCTGCAGGTGCACAACCAGGGCAAGAGCGTGCTGACGCGCGAGACGATGGAGCGCGCGGAGTTCTACGTGCATGAGCTGCAGAAGTATCAGCTCCACGCCACCATGGAGCCGGGCGAGTGAGACTCGTGGAAGCCAAGGACGGGCTGTTCGTGTTCCACCTCGCCAAGCGCGAGCGGGCCTTGCTCACGCACGTGCTGAAGATGTTTCCCGTCGGCAGCGGCCCGGTCGCACCGCTCTCGAAGAGCGGGGATGAGCAGAAGCTCGCCGAGCACGAGCGCTCGCTCGAAGAAGCGCTGGCCGAGCAGCGCACCGAGCACAAGCGGCTGCTGGACGCGTTCCTCGGTGAGCAAGGCCGCTTCGCCGAGGACAAGAGCGGCTTCCGCCTGCGCCTGACCACCGCGCAGATGGACTGGCTGCTGCGCGTGCTGAACGAGGTGCGCGTCGGCCTGTGGATGAAGCTGGGCAGGCCGGAGGAACTCGCTCCGCTGGTGCTGGCCGGGCAGCTTGATTCCGTGGTGGCGATGGAGATTTGCGCGCTCTTCCAGTCGCGGCTGCTGGCAGCGCTCGGCGGGCGACAGGAGTGACGGCCGCTAAATCCCTTCGCCTGGACTGAGGGAAAGGCTGTGGGTGACGGAGACCTCGGGCGGCAGCGATTCGCCTTCACGGGAAAGCACGCGGTATTGGCGGATTTGCAGGGAGACCTCGCGGCCCTCGGCGAGATTCAGCCGCGCGTATTCCTCCTTCGACATGCGGGCGCGGATGATGAGGCCACTGGGGAGTTCCAGCTCCAGGCGCAGCAGGACGCCAAGGAAGTAAGTGTGGCGCAGCACCGCGCGATGGCGGTGCGCGGTGAGGTCGTTGGACACTTGCACAGCGTAGGGGCGGAAGCCGATGCGGAGGCGCTGGCCGTCAGCGGTGCCGTGGGCCTGGAACTCCAGCTCGCCGAAGCGCGCCACGCCGTCGCGCACCTCGCAGTCGAGGACGTTCATCACGCCGACGAAGCGCGCCACGAACTCGCTCGCCGGCTCCTCATAGACCTCGCGCGGCGTGCCGATTTGCGCGAGCCGGCCCTTGTCGAAGATGACGATGCGGTTGCTGACCTCCATCGCCTCCTCCTGGTCGTGCGTGACGAAGATGGTCGTGACGTTCAGCTCGTGATGGAGGCTGACGAGCATCTCGCGCAGCTCCTGGCGGATCTTCGCGTCCACGGCGGCGAAGGGTTCGTCGAGCAGAAGCACATCCGGCTTGGGCGCGAGCGCGCGGGCGAGCGCGACGCGCTGGCGCTGGCCGCCGGAAAGCTGGTGCGGGAGGCGCTGCTCCAAATTATTCAGGTCGAGCAGTTCTATCAGTTCGGCCACGCGCGCCGCCCGCTCGGCCTTCGGCCAACGCTTGATTTTCAGGCCGAAGGCGATGTTGTCCACCACGCTCATGCTCCTGAAGAGCGCGTAGCCCTGGAAGACGAAGCCGATGTTGCGCTTCTGCACGGGCACATCGTTGACGCGCTTGCCACGCACAAAGATGTCACCGGCGGTCGGCGCTTCGAGTCCGGAAATCATCCGCAGCACCGTGGTCTTGCCGCAGCCGGACGGGCCGAGCAGCGCGACGAGCTGGCCGTCGGCGACGGTGAAGCTCACGTCGTTGACGGCGGAGACGCCGCCGAACTGCTTGGTGATGTTCCTCAGTTCAATGCTCATGGCGAATCCGGGCGGCGTGTTGCGTGTTGCGTGAAGGCGGTGCGCACGGGGCACGCAACACGTTTCGACTGTGAGGCGGAGAGAAATTCACGGCCGCACCTCCGCTTCCGCCTGCTGCCCCAGTCCCTCCAACTTCGCCTCGCGCCACTCCAGCCAGGTCTTCAAGCCCAGCGTCAGCAGCGCGCCGAGCGCGAGGATGCTCGCCACGGCGAAGGCGGCGGCCCCTTGGTATTCGTTGTAGAGCTTTTCGACATGCAGCGGGACAGTGTCGGTCTTGCCGGTGATGTGGCCGCTCACGACGCTGACCGCGCCGAACTCGCCGACGCAGCGCGCGATGCACAGGATGGTGCCGTAGAGCAGGCCCATCTTCACGCTGGGCAGCGTGACATACCAGAAGGTCTGCCAGCCGTTCGCTCCCAGCGTGAGCGCGGACTGCTCCTGATCCGAGCCGGCGGCCTGCATGATGGGAATGAGTTCGCGCGCGACGAACGGGAAGGTGACGAAGAGAGTCGCCAGCACGATGCCGGGCACGGCGAAGATGATGCGGATTTCCCGGTCGGCCAGCCATTCGCCGAAGTAGCCTTGCAGGCCGAACAGCACGACGAACATCAAGCCGGCCACCACCGGCGACACGGAGAACGGCAGGTCAATCAGCGTGACCAGCAGCGACTTGCCCCGGAACTCGAACTTCGTGATGGCCCACGCGGCGGCGAGGCCGAACAGGACGTTGAGCGGCACGCAGATGGCGGTGACGAGCAGCGTGAGCTTCATCGCGGAGAGGGTGTTGGGATGCTTGAGCGCGTCCCAATAGACCGTGAAACCCTTGGCGAAGGCCTGCGCGAAGACGTTCACCAGCGGCAGCAGCAGGAAGACGAGCGAGAAGAGCAGTGCGACGGTGATGAGCAGCCATTTCACGAAAGGCGACTCCTCCGTGCCGCGCTGGGACTTGCGCTGGCCGGCGGTGAGCTGGCGTTTGGGTATGGCGGCCATGCTATTTCGCGAAGCGGTTCGCCCACTGCTCCAGCACGTTGATGACCGCGAGCAGCGCGAAGGAGATGACGAGCAGCACCACGGCCAGCGCCATCGCGCCGGTGTAGTCGTATTCCTCCAGCCGGATGACGATGAGGTAGGGTGCGATTTCGGTCTTCATCGGCAGGTTGCCGGAGATGAAGACGATGGAGCCGTATTCGCCAATGGCCCGCGCGAACGCGAGCGCGAAGCCCGTCATCACCGGCGGCAGCAGCGTCGGCGCAATGACGCTGAGAAAAGTGCGCAGGCGTCCCGCGCCGAGCGTGGCGGCGGCTTCTTCCACATCGCGGTCGAGATTTTCGAGCACGGGTTGCAGTGTGCGCACGACGAACGGCATCCCGACAAAAGTGAGCGCGATGACCACGCCCAGCGGCGTGAACGCGCCCTTGATGCCCAGCGGCACGAGGAATTGCCCGAGCCAGCCGTTTTCCGCGAAGAGGTTCGCCAGCGTCAGCCCCGCGACCGCCGTGGGGAGCGCGAAGGGGAAGTCCACCAGCGCGTCAATGAAGCGCCGGCCCGGGAAGTCGTAGCGCACCAGCACCCACGCCAGCAGCGTGCCGAACACGGCGTTGATGACGGCGGCGGCGAGCGACGCGCCGAACGTGAGCTGGTAGGCCGCGAGCGCGCGGTCCGTGGTGGCGAGCCTCCAGAAGTCCGCCCACGAGAGGCTGAACGTGCGCAGGAACAGGCCGCCGACGGGCACGAGCACGAGCACGCTCAGGTAACAGAGCGTGAAGCCCATCGTCAGCCCGAAGCCGGGCAGGACACGGAAGCGGTTCTCAGCCATGAAGCGTGAGCGGCAAAACGCGGTTGCTGGTGACTAGCGGAGAGTTCAACACGGCTGGGGAGTGAACAAGGCGAATTCTGCCGGTCGTTCACCGTCGCTGGATTTGGTCAAAGTGGCCGCCGTCGGCGAAGTGCGCCTTGGTCGCCTGCTGCCAGCCGCCGAACACTTCATCAATGGTGAAGAGCTGAAGTTTCGGAAACTTGTCAGCGAACTTGGCTGCCACAGCAGCGGAGCGTGGACGGTAGTAGTTGCGCGCGGCGATTTCCTGGCCTTCGTCCGAGTAGAGATAATCCAGGTAGCCTTTCGCCACGTCGGTAGTGCCGCGACGTTTCACCACCTTGTCCACGAAGGTCACGGGCGGTTCGGCGAGGATGCTGACGGAGGGAACGACGAGTTCGTAGCCACCCTTGGGCTGCTCCTTGAGCGCGAGGAATGCTTCGTTCTCCCAGCCCACGAGCACGTCGCCGATGCCGCGCTGGATGAACGTGGTCGTCGCCCCGCGCGCGCCGGTGTCGAACACGGGCACGTTCTGGTAGAACTTCGCGACGAACTCCCTCGCCCTGGCCTCGTCGCCGTTGTTCTGCTTCAGCGCGTAGCCCCAGGCCGCGAGATACGTCCAGCGCGCCGCGCCGGAGGTCTTCGGGTTCGCCGGGATGATGCCGACGCCCCGCTTCACGAGGTCGCTCCAGTCCTTGATGCCCTTGGGGTTTCCCTTGCGCACGAGGAAGACAATCGTGCTGGTGTAGGGCGCGCTGTTGTGGGGCAGTCGAGATTGCCAGTCCTTCGGCAGCAGCCGGCCTTTCTCGGCGATGGCGTCAATGTCGTAGGCCAGCGCGAGCGTGACGACATCGGCTTCGAGGCCGTCAATCACGCTGCGGGCCTGTTTGCCGGAGCCGCCGTGGGATTGCTGGACCGTGACCTTGTCGCCGGTTTTGGTCTGCCAGTGCTTGGCGAAGGCGACGTTGAAGTCCTGATATAACTCGCGGGTTGGGTCGTAGGAGACGTTGAGGAGCTTGATGTCCTTGGCGGTTGCGGCGCCTGCGGTGAACAGGGTCAGCGCAGCGAGCAGGAGCAGCTTGTTCAGGTGGGGCGGGAGCTGCATGGCTGCTTGAGGTGCAGGACGAGTGGGAGGGAGAGAAGCCTTTGGCGGACATGGAGCGGAACAATTTTCCCCACCCCTTCCCGGTTGCCGTCACAATTCGTTTCGGCGGCTTTCATTTTTTCGGTCATCCCATTTCGGAGTTCGGGTTCAGGACATGCGGGCCGGACTCGCCGACATGGGGCGTGCGTGGCTACAATTTTTCGCGGCCGGCGAAGCCGCTGTCGAGGTCGTGCCAGTGGGTGATGTCCTCCTCCTCCAGCTCCCAGCAGAGGAAAACTTCGCGACCGGCCTGGATGGCGGGGAAATCAACCAGACCGCGCTCAATGTCTTTTACCTGGATTTCGCGCTGGTTGAACTCCTCCAAAAGTTCCTTGAACGCGCTGAGATTGCGAATCCACTGGTTGACCTTGCCACCGCCGAAGTCATCACCGTCGGTGAGGCGCGGGCCGGTGCTCTGGTCGTAGGAGGCGAGGTCGCGGCGGAGGCGCTGGAGCTGCGGGAACCAGACGCGGAGCTGGGGCAGGAGCGCGCGGGCCTCGGCCACGCTGTAGTGCTTGGAGAAGCGCCGCTCCATGCCGGTCAGGGCTTGGCCGGCACGGCGGCCTTGAGCTTCTTTTGGATGGCCTCGGAGGGTTCGATCGTGAGGGCGTGCTCCCATTGGGCGCGGGCCTGATCGGGCTGCTTGAGCGCGGCGTAGATGTCCCCGAGATGGTCGTGCAGCGTGGCGTCCGGCTCCTTTTGGTGCTTGAGAGCCTTGAGCTGATATTCGAGGGCGGCCTTGGGCTGGTTCAGCTTGAAGAGCACCCAAGCCATGCTGTCGAGGAAAGCGGCGTTCTCCGGCTCCTGCTTCACGGCTTTTTCGATCATCGCCTTCGCCTCGGTGAGGTTTTCCCCGCGCTCGGCCCACATGTAGCCAAGGTAGTTCAACGCCTCGGCGAAGTCGGGCGCGAGCTTGAGCGACTGGCGGAAGTAATTCTCGGCCTGCTTGAAGTCCTTGTGCCGCTCGTAGGCCGTGCCGACCTGGAAGAAGAACAGGGCGGTGAGCCGCTCCGGCTCGTCGCGCTTGGCGAGCAGCTCGGCGGCGGTGAAGTGCTTGATGCTCGCCGCGTAGTCTTTGGAACGGCTGTGCGCGAGGGCGGAGTAGAATTCCAGCAGGAAGGTGGCCTTGAACTTCTTGCGCGCCATCTCCAGCAGCTTCAGCGCCTCTTCCGCGTCGTCGTTGGTGATGTGAACGCCCGCGAGGTCGTAATAAACCGGCTCGAACTCCTGCTTCGCACCCTCGTTGAGCTGGATGGTCTTGGTGTAAAACTCGATGGCCTTCTCCCAGTTCTTCTGCTCGGCGGCGATGGCCCCGAGGAAGTAGTGCGCGAGCGGGTTCGTGGGCTGGTCGCGCACGAGGGCGTCGAGCTGGGCTTGCGCGGCCTTGAGGTCGTTGGCGCGGAGGTAAAGCTCGACAATGCGGTTGCGCAGGATGGCCTGGTTCGGGAAGCGCTCGAGCAACTTCACATACAGCTCGGCGGCGCGCTTGTATTCGCCCGCGAAGCTGAACAGCTCGGCGAGGCGGAAGATGAGGTTCTGGCCCTTGGGATCGAGCTTCGCGGCGGCCTCGATGGTCGCCATGACCTTGGCTTTGACGGACTCAAACTGGCGCGGCTGAACGGACACGTAGTTGCGGTAAGCCTCGCCGAGTTCGAGGAGGAAGTTGATCTCGGTCACGCCGAGCGCGGCGGCCTCATCGAGCGCGGCGAGCGCGTCCTTGGGCCGGTTGGTTTGGAGGTAAATGGTCGCAAGATTCTGGTAGCCAAGGAGCGCCTTGGGCAGCTTGACGATGGCCTTGCGGCTCGCGGCGATGGCGAGGTCTGTCTTGCCAGCCTGCTGGTAGGCGATGCCCAGCAAGGCATCCACAAAGCCGGTGGCGGAGCGTTGCTCGGCGCACTTGCTGAGAATCTCGATGGCCTTCTCGGACTCCTTCTTGCGGATGAGCCGGCGCGCAACATCTATGGCGAGCGGCTCGTTCGTCGGGTCGGCGAGGACGGATTTGTAGAACTGGTCCAGAGCCTCGTCCGGCTGCTCGCGCAGTTCGCCGCTGACCCCGGCGGCAAAGCGCGCGAGCGCCTCGACGCGCTTCTCCATCTCGTCCTTGGTGAGCGGGGCGTTGGTGACGGCGACCTTGGCGGTCGGTGCCGCCGCCGGAGCCTTTGCCTTCTTCGCGGTGGCGCAGCCGATCAAGGTGCCCAGCGCGGCGAGCGCGACAACGGAGTGAACGACAATCGGTCGCATGATGAGTGGCGGCGCGGACAAGAACGACGGCACAGCCCCGCGTGGCAGGACTGTGCCGTCTGAAGCGTAACGCAAGCGCGGGGGCGCTTACTTCTGCCAGGTGCGCTTCTTGTGGCGGTTGAGGCGCAACTTCTTCCGGCGTTTGTGTTTGTTGATCTTCGCTTTCCGGCGTTTTTTCAGGGAACCCATATCGTTAGTTTGCTCGTTGCGGCGCCTTGGACGGTCGAATTGCGACCGCCCTTCGGCGAAACGCGGTCAATATACCACCTTGTTCAAGGGATACTCAATGATTCCTTCTGCGCCCGCCGCCTTGAGCTGCGGGATGATCTCGCGGACGATCTTCTCGTCAATGATGGTTTCCACGGCCACCCACTCGGGATGACTGAGCTGCGAGATGGTCGGATTGCGGAGCGCGGGCAGCTCGGTGAGCAGCTTGCTCAGGCCGGCGCGGGGGACGTTCATCTTGAGGCCGACCTTCGACTCGGCTTCGAGCGCGCCGCGCAGCAGCAGGGAAAGCGTCTCGACTTTCTTCCGCTTCCAACCGTCCTTCCACGAGTCGTGGTTGGCGATGAGGCGCGGCGTGGAGGTGAGCAGCGTCTCGACGATGCGCAGCTTGTTCGCGCGCAGCGAGGAGCCGGTCTCGGTGACTTCGACGATGGCGTCCACGAGCTCGTGCGCCTTCACCTCGGTCGCGCCCCAGGAGAACTCGACCTCCGCCTTCACGCCGTGCTTCTTGAGCCAGCGGCTCGTCAGGTTCACGACCTCCGTGGCGATGCGTTTGCCCTGCAAATCCTTCACCGACTTGATCGAAGATTCTTCGGGCACCGCCAGCACCCAGCGCGTCGGCTGGCGCGAAATCTTGCTGAAGATAAACTCGCCGACCTCGTGGACCTTCGAGCCGTTTTCGACAATCCAGTCGTGCCCGGTGATGCCGGCGTCGAGGTAGCCGTGCTCGACGTAGCGGCTGATCTCCTGCGCGCGGATGAGCCGGATCTCCAACTCCTCGTCATCCACGTAGGGCACGTAGCTGCGGCTGCTCACCTGCACGTTGAAGCCCGCCTTGGCCATCTTCTCGATGGTGGCGTCCTGCAAGCTGCCCTTCGGCAGGCCCAGCCGGAGCTTGGGCTTCGTCGTCTTCTTTGCTTCCGATTTCTTCATGTGACCGTAAAACGTAAAACGTAACCCGTAAGCTGTGGCGTCCGGACGCCTCGCTTACGCTTTACGTTTTACGTATTCCGCTTCCGTCACTTCGGCTCGCGCGTCCGCGATCACCGCTTCGCCGACTCCACGCCGCGCGTGGAGGGGTTTATCTGCCAAGTCCGCCGGGGGAAGGCGATAGTTTTCTTTGGCTTTTTCATCGCGACCGGGGCGGCGGTGCGCACGGGTTCAATCGCCGGACAAGGCTGCTTTGCACTCCTCCACCCCGTTTCGATTACTCCCACGATGGCCGCCAGCCTCACCTCCGAACGGCTGCTCCAAGGACGTTCTCAGGACGTTCCCCGGATGTTTGGCTGCCGGCTCGCGCGCCTCAGAGCGCGATTTTGGCCAGCAGGCCGACGCTGTAAAACACCACCAACGACTGCACTCCGATGCCCGTGTGCAGCACCACCTTCGCCGTCCGTGGCCGGCGGAGGGTGATGATTTGCACGGCCACCGCCGCCACCGTGAGCAGGCCAAATTTATAGGCAATCAAGCCGTGCAGGCCGGCGCTGAACAGGAAGCTGCGGGCCAGGGGATTGGCCTCGTGTGCGACGCCGGTGTTCAGCAGCACGGTGGTCAGCACCAAGTCCAGCACGCCGAGCAGGAGAAACCAGCTCGTCTCGGTCTCCAATGCCAGCGGATGGCGGAAGACGAAGTGCAACGGCGACCGCACTTTGGGTTTTTGCTGATTGCTCAAACTGTCCATGAAGTCGCCGGTGATCTGCGGCCTGGGCAAACGCGCCCGGCACGAACGCTTGACGCAGCCGCCACCCGTTTCCTTGAAACTAATTCGCGTCCGCGCGCAAGCTGCGCGTGCTCGCCGGAGGCTTAACCTGCTCCCCGCGGCTTCCGCGCCGTCACCTGCCGCGCCGAGTAGTCGTAAGTCGCCACCGGGTTTTCCGCCAGCGCGGTGAACTCCGCCTGCATTGTCTCCACCAGCGCGGCCGGCACCAAACCGCGCTCCAGCAGTTGCGCCGCGCCGCTCAACCACAGCGTCCGCCAGTAGCCCGTGAACTCGTGGCGTCGCGCGGGATCGCTCATGTGCGCGTCCATCCGCACCGGGAGCGCGCGCAACTGGATTTCGCCGAAGTCCGCCGCCGCCGCGAGCGTGGCGAGTTCCGCGCCCACATCCGGCGCGCCGCCAAGCTGGCGCTGGAGCGTGTTGAAGGCGACCCAGTATTCCGCGAGCGCAGGGCAGGGCGGCTCGACGCGCAGGCCCGCGTTGAAAACTTCGGTGACACTGAGCACGCCGCCGGGCCGCAGGACGCGCCGAGCCTCGTGCAGCGCCCGCACCGGGTCGTTGAGATGTTCGAGCACCCAGATGAGGCACACGCCGTCGAAGCTGGCGTCGGGGAAGGGGAGTTCGTAGGCGCTGCCCTGGCGGAGTTCCACCGCGCCGGCGGCAAGTTCCGCGTGCAAGAGTTCGCGGGCTTTCGCCAGTTGCGCCTCGGAGAAATCCAGTCCGGTCAGCCGCGCCTGCGGGAAGCGGCGGTGAAGAATTTGCAGCTCCGCGCCCACGCCGCATCCGACCTCCAGCACGCGCGCGCAGCCGGCGAGGTCAATGGTCGGAAAAATGAACGACTCCAGAAACGCCGCCTGCGCCACGAGCCGCGCCTGTTCCTCGGCGGAGAAGGTGTGGATGTAGCCGGAGGACATGGCTACGAAAGTTGAGGGCTGAAGGTTGAGGGTTGAGAGGTAAAAGGCGGCAGCAGCTCAACCGCGCTTTTCAAGCGGCTAGCTCCTTTGATCCGCGCTCACGGTCACGGTCTTGCGCCCCTCCACCCGCACCAGCCCGCGCGCGAGGGCGGAGATGGCCATCGGGTAGAGCTGCCGCTCGGCGAACTGGATGCGCCCGTGCAGCGTGTCCGCGTCGTCGCGGCTCAGGACGGGGACGGTCTGCTGCGCGATGATGGGGCCGGTGTCCACGCCCTGGTCCACGAAATGCACGGTGCAGCCGGTGAACTTCACGCCGTAGTCGAGCGCCTGCTTCCACGCTTCGAGGCCGGTGAAGGCGGGCAGCAGCGAGGGGTGGATGTTGATGACGCGCTGCGGGAAGGCACGGAGGAACTCGCCCTTGAGAATGCGCATGAAGCCGGCGAGCACGACCAGTTCGACGCCCGCCTCCTTCAGCGCCGCGATGTAAGCCGCCTCCGCCTCCTCATCGAGCTTGGTGCGGAACTTGCCCGGCGGGATGAACCTCGTCGGCAGGCCGCGCTCCTGCGCGCGGGTGAGAATGCCCGCCTCCGCCACGTCGCTGAGCACGAGCGCGATCTCCGCCGGGACGCTGCCGGCGGCAATGGCGTCCGCGATGGCGACCATGTTGGAACCCTTGCCGGAACCGAGAATGCCGAGGCGCAGTTGCTTGTCTTCGCTCACGCGGCGAGTCGTAACAGAACGTGAAGTCGGGGCAAGCGCCGATTGCACGCTGTTCAACGCCTTCTGCCTCGCATTGAACACCGGCCCGTGCTAGCCAGTCTCGACTGCTGCACTGTCCTATGCGCCCGAACTTGCTGCTCCTCCTCGCCCTCGCCCCGCTCGTGGCAACGAGTGTTCACGCCGCGGACGCGCCGAAGCGCGGGCCGGTGCCCGTCCCGCTCGGTCACGACGAGTCCCTGCGCCACGAAGTGCAGCGCGCCATTGACCGGGGCCTCGCGTGGCTGCTGGCGAACCAGAACTCGAACGGCTGGTGGACCACACCCGACCATCCCGCCGTCACCGCGCTGCCGCTCATCGCGCTCAATGGCGAGCCGTCGGGCAGGTTCCTGAAGAATCCCCCGCCGCAAATTCGGCGCGGCTACGCCCACCTCCTCGCCAGCGCGAAGCCCGACGGCGGCATCTACGCCACCAACATGGCGAACTACAACACCTCGCTCGCGCTGCTTGCGCTGGTCTCCGCCAACCGCCCGGACTACGACGCCGTCGCGCGCAAGGCCCGCGCGTTCATCGTCGGGACGCAGGTGGACTTCGGCGAAAAGGGCCGGCTCGACACGCCCTTCGACGGCGGCGTCGGCTACGGCAACAAGTATTCGCACTCCGACCTGAACAACACGCTCATCGCCTTGGAAGCTCTCTACCACAGCAAGCGCCTCATTGCCGACTCGAAGGCCGCTGACAACAAGGATCTCGACTGGCAGGCGGCCATCCGTTTTCTCCAGCACTGCCAGAACCTGCCCGGCTCGAATCCCGAGTCGTGGGCTTCCGCCGATCCCGCGAACAAGGGCGGCTTCATCTATTATCCCGGCCACAGCATGGCGGGCGGGGCGACCAATTCGCAGACGGGCCGGGTCGCGCTCCGTTCCTACGGCAGCGCCAGCTATGCGGGACTGCTGAGTTACGTGTATGCCGACCTCAAGCGCGATGATGCCCGCGTGACCGCCGTGCTGGACTGGCTGCGCGCCAACTACACGCTGGAGGAAAACCCCGGCATGGGCGCGCAAGGGCTTTACTACTACCTGCACCTGCTCACCAAGGGGCTGACCGCCGCGCAGGTCCACGAGTTGGAGACGAAGGACGGCCGGCGCGTGAACTGGCGGCGCGACGTGGCGTTGCGCCTGATGAACCTCCAGCAGCGCGACGGCTCGTGGGAGAATGACAACGCCCGCTGGTGGGAAAAGGAAACCGCGCTGACCACGAGCTACGCGCTGATCGCGCTGGAGCTGGTCTGGCGCGGGCTGTAGGCGCGGGCCGCATGAAGCCAGCCCCGGTGCCCGCAGTCGAAGCCTGAGCCATGAACCCCGTTCTCCTGCTGGCCGCCACCCTCGCGTGCGCGTTGACGCTTTCAGCCCAAACCGCGAAGTCCGCCGCGCCCAAGCCTGCCAAGCCCAAGGCGAAGGCCGAGCCGGAAGTTCCCTATCCGCCCGTGCTGCCCGGCGGGAAGGAAATGGTCACCGACATGTCGCCGGATTTCCTCCAGCCGCCCACCACGTTGCTGCCGGCCGTCACCGTCGCCAAGACGCCGCCGACGGTGGACTTCGCTTACTTCCCCGGTCAGACCTATCGCGGCAACCCGTGGTCCAACTGGGGCGACAGCCTCTTCGCCAACGGCAAATACTACGCGTCCATCGGCGACCATCTTGCGCCGAGCGG
This sequence comes from Limisphaerales bacterium, assembly GCA_009773355.1. Taxonomy (GTDB): domain Bacteria; phylum Verrucomicrobiota; class Verrucomicrobiia; order Limisphaerales; family SXTU01; genus SXTU01. Next base: position 257,643 of record WRPG01000001.1, on the reverse strand, counting down.
CACGGCGTTCATCTACGAGTTTGATCCGGCGACGAGGAAGTTCCGGCAGCTCGTGGACGTGAAGAAGCTGCTCGGCCTGCCCGCCGGGCGCTACACGCCGGGGAAGATTCACACGCAGCTCGCGCTCGGGCGCGACGGCTGGATTTACTGCGGCACGCATCGCGGCGGCACGCGCGCGACGGATGGCGACAAGGATTACAAGGGTGACTGGCTCCTCCGCGTGAATCCTGCCACGGCGAAGGCGGAAATCATCGCCGAAGGCCCCGTGCCCGGCCATTGCATCCCCACCGGCCTGACCGACCCGCAGCGGCTCATCTTCTACGGCGGCACCGAGCCGGAAACGCGCGCGGGCGAGAAGAGCGTGACGTTCTTCGCCTACGACCTCGCGGCGCGGAAGATGATCTGGTCCGGCTTCGGCGGTCCGGCGCGTGCGATGATTTTCTCGCCGTCCACGGGGCGCGTTTGGTTCAACGTGGACTCGCTCACCGGCAGCGACCTCGTGCGTTTCGATCCCGCCAAGCCCGGCAAGCCAACCTCCATCCCCGGCAGCATCGGCCTCCGCGCCGCGAGCGACGAGACGCCGCAGGGCATCATCTACACCGTGCCGCATCCGGTGAAGGGCACGGAGTCGAAGCTCTACGCCTTCCACCCGAAGACCGAGCGCATCGAAGTGCTCGGCCCCGCCGCCGTCGGCACGAACCAATACATCACCACCCTCGACGCCGACCCGACCGGGCGCTTCCTCTACTACGTTCCCGGTGCGCACGGCGGCAGCGAGACGGACAACTCAGCCGTGGTGCAATACGACACGAAGGCGAAGACCCGGAAAGTCATCGCGTTCCTCCACCCGTTCTACACCCAGAAATACGGCGTCACCCCGCGCGGCACCTACAGCGTGGCGCTCGATGCGAAGGGCGAGACGCTTTACATCACCTGGAATTGCAGCCGGGGCACGCGGGTCTGGGATTCCTGCGCGCTGACCGTGGTGCACATTCCCGCGAGCGAACGCCGGTTGTGAGCGGGACACTTTTGCCGCGCCGACGGCGCCCGGATTTTGGCGCGGCTTGACGGGCAGAGCCTCCCCTCCTCGGCCGGCGTTGACCTTCCCCATCCCCGCCCGCATCGTTCGCCGCGACGAAATGGACCGACACACGCAAGACGGCGAGACGCTCTCGCAAGAACTGGCCCGGCTGGTCGAGCAGGCTCCGGAGGGCGAGCTGCTCACGTTAAACCGCCTGCTCAAGGACACCGGCGGGCGGGGACTGTTCCTCGTGGTGATCCTCCTCAGCCTGCCGTTCATCACGCCCATCCCGCTGCCAGGGGTGAGCACCGTGCTCGGCCTCGTCATCGGCGTGCTGGCGGTTCGGCTGGCGATGGGCCTGCCGCCGCGCCTGCCCAAGGCGCTGGGGGAGCGGTCGCTGGAAGGCGGCTTCACCCGGAAAGTTGTTTCCGCCAGCGTGAAAATGCTCAGTGTCATCGAGAAGCTCGCCAGGCCCCGGCGCTCCGTCTGGCTCACCTGGTCCGCCGTGCGCTTCGCCAACGCCCTCCTCGTGGCGCTCATGGCCTTCCTGCTGATGCTGCCGTTCCCGCCTTTTCCGCCGTTCACCAACTCCCTGCCTGCCTACTCCATCATCCTGCTGGCGGCGAGCATGATGGAGGAGGATGGCCTCCTCATCTGGGTGGGCTACGCCGTGTCCGTCGGCACGGCCATCTACCTCATGGTGATTCTGCACGTCCTTGAGGCCGCGTTTCAGCGCATCTACCAATGGCTCTTCGGCGTGCTGCTGCTGGGATGAAATACCGCTGGTCCATCGCGCCGCCGCAACCCGCGCTCGCGGCCGCACTCAGCAAGCAGTTCGGCGTCTCTCCGCTGCTGGCGCAATGCCTCCTCAACCGCGGACACAGCGAACCCGAGGCCGTCGCCCGCTTCCTCGAACCGCGCCTCCGCAACCTCGCCGACCCTTTCGCACTGCCGAACATGGCCGCCGCCGTGGAGCGCATCTTCGCCGCGCGCGAACGCGCCGAGCCGCTGGTCATCTTCGGCGACTACGATGTGGACGGCGTGACTTCGACCTCGCTGCTCTTGGAAGTCTTCTGCGCGCTCGGCTGGTCCGTGGACTTTTACCTGCCGCACCGCATGGACGAGGGCTATGGCCTGAGCCAGGACGGCGTGGAGAACTGTCTCGTTAAATTCCCCGGCACCAAACTCCTCCTCGCCGTGGACTGCGGCTCGACGGCGGTGGAAACCATCGGCTGGCTCAAGCAACGCGGCGTGGACGTGTTGGTGCTGGACCATCACCAAGTCTCCGATCCAGCGCCAGCGGCGTTCGCGCTGGTGAATCCGCAGCTTGGAGTCCCGCCTTCAGTCGGTGGGGGCGTTGTGCCGCCTGAAGGCGGGACTCCAAACGTGCGGCCCCGCCCCGCCACTTTCACCGAACTCTGTTCCGCTGGCCTCGCATTCAAGCTCGCCCATGCGCTCGTGAAGCGCGGGCGTGACCTGCAACTCGCCGGGTTCGCCGCCTTCGACATCCGCCCGCTGCTCGACCTCGTCGCGCTCGGCACCATCGCCGACCTCGTGCCGCTCACGGGCGAGAACCGCATCCTCGTCACCGCTGGCTTGGAGCGGCTCAACGTCACGCGCCGTCCCGGCTTGCTTGCGCTTAAGTCAGCGGCAGGCATCGAGGGAGAAATCGGCACCTACGAAGTCGGCTTTCAACTCGGTCCGCGCCTCAACGCCGCCGGCCGGCTGGAGAACGCCGCCGAGGCGCTGCAACTCCTGCTCGCGTCCGACCTCGCCGCCGCCGAACCCATTGCCCGCGCCCTCGACCACCGCAACCGCGAGCGCCAGCAAATCGAGCGCACCATCACCGACGAGGTCACCGGAGCCATCCGGGTGCGCTTCGACCCCGCGCGCGACTTCGTCATCGTCGAGGGGCAGTTGCTCTGGCACATCGGCGTCGTGGGCATTGTCGCTTCGCGCGTGCTGCGGGAGTTTTACCGGCCCACGCTCATCCTTGGCGGCGATGCCGAGCAATGGCGCGGCTCGGGCCGCAGCATCGAGGGCTTCGACCTCGCCGCCGCGCTCCGCGAGTGCGACGACCTGCTCGTCCGCCACGGCGGTCACGCGATGGCCGCCGGCATCACCATCGCACCGATGAACGTCGGCCCGTTCCGCGAGCGCCTCAACGCCATCGCCCGCCGCTCGCTGCGGCCCGACCAGCTTCAACCCGTGCTCAAACTCGACGCCGAGGTCACGCTCCGCGAACTGACCGTGGAGCGGCTGGAGGAACTCGCCCGCCTCGCGCCGACCGGCATGGGCAATGCCGCGCTGCAATTCTGCGCCACCGGCCTGCGTCTCCACCGCCCGCCGCTGCGCATGGGCAAGGAGCAGCAGCACTTGAAACTCCACGTCACCGACGGCAGCGACATCCGCGAGGCCGTCTGGTGGAACGTGCCGAAGAACTTCAATCCGCCGGCCAGCTTCAATCTCGCCTTCACCGCCGAGGTGAACGAGTTCCGTGGCAACCGCAACGTGCAGTTGAAGGTGTCGGATTTGCAGGCCGCCTGATCGTGGCGCGTGTTGCGTGTTGCGTGCTGCGTGTTTAGCCTGCGCGCACTCGTGGACACGCAACACGGAACACGCAGCACGCAACACGTCTCCGCCGTCATCGTCGCGGCCGGCTCCGGCACGCGCATGGGGCCGGGCGTGGACAAGCTCTTCCTCGAAATCGCCGGTCGGCCCATCGTGGCGCACACTTGGGCGCGCTTCGACGCAGCGGCGGGCGTGGACGAGCTGGTGCTGGTCGTGCGGGACGGGATGCAGGCGGAGTTTCGCAAACTCGCGGTGGAGTCTGGCTTCAAGAAACCGTTCCGTCTGGCCGTCGGCGGCAGGGAGCGGCAGGACTCGGTCTGGAACGGCTTGCAGGCGCTGTCGCCGGACTGCGAGATCGTCGCCATCCAGGACGGCGCGCGGCCTTGCACGAGCCAGGCAGTCATCGCGGCGACCATCGCAGCGGCGCGCGAAATGGGCGCAGCCGTCGCCGCGCAGCGCGTGACCGACACCATCAAGGAATCCGACGGCGGCACGCGCGTGGCCAAGCACATTGACCGCTCGCGCTTGTGGGCGGTGCAGACGCCGCAGACGTTCCGCGTGGAAGTCATTCGCCGGGCGCTGGCGGCGGTGCGCGAGCGCGGCGTGCTCGTGACGGATGACACGGCGGCGTGCGAATTGATCGGCCAGCCGGTGGCGTTGGTGGAGGGCCAGGAGCCGAATCCGAAGGCGACTTCGCCGGCGGACCTGCCTTACTTGGAGCAGCTCCTCAAAAGAATGAACGGCTGAGTCGGGCGGCCAGTCCACTCTTCGGCCTGCGGTGAAGCCCTCACTTGCCAAGCACTTGGGCGGCTCCTACTGTCGGCACAACGGTAATATGAAACGACGTTTCTTCCTCGGACTGCTCGTGGCCGTGCTCGGCCTGAACCTCCTCTTCGGCACGCGGCTTTACCTCTCGCACGCCGAGACCGCCACGAAGGAAAACGCCTACGAGAACATCGAGCTGTTCACCCGTGTGCTGGAAACCATCCGGCAGAACTACGTGGACGGCGGGAAGATTTCCTACCAGCAGCTCATCCACGCCGCGCTCCGGGGCATGGTCAGCTCGCTGGACCCGCACAGCGAGTTCATGGAGGCGCGCAAGTATGACGACATGCGCAAGGACACCGAGGGGGCGTTCGGGGGCGTGGGCATTGTCATTGGCATCCGGACGAACAGCCCCGGCAAGGGTGTCACGCTCACCGTCTCCGAGACGATGGAGGACACGCCGGCCGGCCGGGGCGGCATCACCGCCGGGGACCGCATCATCAAGATCAACGGCCAGACCACGGAGAAGTTCAACCTCGAGGACGCCGTCCGCCGCCTGCGCGGCAAGCCCGGCACCGACGTGACCGTCACCATTTTTCGCCCCGCTACGGAGCAGGAATCTGAGGTCAAGCTCACGCGCGCGGTCATCAAGGTTTCCAGCGTGCGTGACCAGAACGGCCGCGGCGAATACCCGCTGGACGAGAACAAGATCGGCTACGTGCGCCTGCGCCAGTTCGGCGAGCAGACGAGCGCGGAGCTGGAAAGTGCCCTCGTGAAGCTGGAGAAGTCCGGCATGAAGGGTCTCATCATGGATTTGCGCGACAACCCCGGCGGCCTGCTCGACCAGGCGGTGAAGGTGTCTGAGAAGTTCCTTCCGCGCGGCCAGCTCGTCGTCTCCACCGAGGCGCGGCAGGTCGCCGACATCGCCAAATACACCGCGTCGGGCCGCAACCCGCGTCCGCAGTTGCCGATGGTCATCCTCGTCAACGGCGGCAGCGCGAGCGCGTCCGAGATTGTCGCCGGCTGCCTGCAGGACTTGAAGCGCGCCGTGGTGCTGGGCGAGCAGAGCTTCGGCAAAGGTTCCGTGCAGAGCATCCTCCCGCTCTCCGACGGCTCCGCGCTGCGCCTCACGACGGCGAAGTATTACACGCCGAGCCACAAGGTCATCCACGAGAAGGGCATCACGCCCGACGTGGTCGTGCCGATGACTGCGGACGAGGAGCGCTTCCTCGCCATCAAGCGCTCGGGTGCCCCGCTGGATGCGCTCGACGCGACGGAGCGCGAGCGGGTGGCCAAGGCCCGCGACCCGCAGCTCGACCGCGCCACCGACATGCTCAAGGGCATCCTGCTCTACGACAAGCAGGGCAAACCCGTGGGCAAGGTGGCGGCGCAAGCCGCCGAGCCAGCCAAGAAGTAGGCGCGGTGCTCCTCGCCCTCGAATCCTCCTGCGACGAGACCAGCGTGGCCGTCATCCATGACGGGCGCGTGCTGGCGAACGTCGTCTCCTCGCAAATCAAGCTCCACGCCGAATACGGCGGCGTCGTGCCCGAGTTGGCCACCCGCGAGCACCTGCGAAACCTGCTGCCAGTAGCGCGCGAGGCGCTGCGGACTGCCAACGCCGCGCTCGGTGTCCCGCCTTCAGGCGGCTCCGTGGCTTCCGAACCGGCTGAAGCCAGGACACCAAACGGGTTGGACGCCATCGCCGCCACCCTTGGCCCCGGCCTGCCGCAGGCCTTGATGATTGGCGCGCGCGCCGCGCAGGCGATGGCCTTCGCACTGCGCAAACCCTTCTTCGGCATCCACCATCACGAGGCGCATCTTTACTCGCCGTGGATTGCCGGCCAGCCGTCCGTCGCCGACTTCGCGAGCTTCCAGCCTAACGTCTCCCTGATCGTCAGCGGCGGCCACACCATGCTCGTCTTCGTCGAGGCCGAGTTGAAGCACCACCTGCTCGGCAGCACGGTGGACGACGCGGCGGGCGAGTGTTTCGACAAGTCCGCCAAGCTCATGGGCCTGCCCTATCCCGGCGGCCCGGAGCTGGACGCGCTCGCCGAGCAAGGCGACCCGCGCGCGTTTGACTTCCCGCGCCCGATGATCCGCGACCTGCACGACGACTTCAGCTTCAGCGGTCTGAAGACCTCGGTGCGCTACTTCCTCCGCGACCAGCCGTTCATCCTCGACGATCCAGACCGCGTCCGTGACCTGTGCGCCAGCGTGCGCGCCTCCATTGTGGACGTGCTGGTGACCAAGACTGTGCGGGCCGCGAAGCGCCTCGGTGTGAAGTGCGTGACCGCGTCCGGTGGCGTGACGTGCAACCGCGCCCTGCGCAAACAGCTCGCCGAGACCTGCGCGCAAAACAGCCTCACGCTCCGTCTCGCGGACAAATCGCTTTGCACCGACAACGCCGCGATGGTCGGCATCCTGGCTGAACGCAAGCTCCAGCACGGCGTCGCACCGACTTCGCTGGACGAGGAAGTGAAGCCGAGCTGGCCGCTGGCGCAACGCCAGACGGCCGGAAGTTGAGGCGGCACCAACGCGGGGATTTTGAATGCCGTTGACGGGGAAATGCCCGCCACGCGATGATGCCCGCGTCGCTCACATCCAGTCCAACGCCATGAACTTTGCTCCCGGAACCACCCCGCCCGCCACCGGATCCCACGCTCATCTGCGCGTGCTGCTGGTGGACGACGTGGCCATGAACCGCCGCGTGGCCGAATTGTTTCTCAAGCATCTCGGCTGCACGGTGGTGGCGACCGAGAATGTCGCCGCCGCCGTGGCGCAGATCCGCGCCCAGGAATTCGACCTGGTGTTCACCGACGTGGAAATGCCGGACACGAACGGGATCGAGGCCATCGGGATGTTCCGGGAGGCGGATGCGGCGGCGCATCCTGAACGCCGGCGGCGGCTCAAGATCATGGCGGTTTCCGCCGGCCAAATGGGCATGATGCACGCGGATTATCTGGCCGTCGGCTTCGATGAGCACCTGGCCAAGCCCATCGAACTGGAACAGCTCCGCGCCGTGCTGGTCAAGCTGGAGGGCGACGCGGCGGCGCCGACGGCCTGAACCCAAGCGGGGGAACCGAACCTTTTCCATGCAAATCACCAAGCCCCTGAACATCACCGAGCAGCAGCTTGCCCAGTTGGACCTGCACTCGTTCCTGAACATCCTCAACATCCTGATGGGGGAGCTGCAACTGCTCAAACTCGACCTGCAGGATCCCGCCGCGCTGGCGGAGACGACCCGGCTCGCCAACGAGGTGCTGCAACTGGTGCGCGACGGGCGGCTGGATGACGAGGCCTCCCGGACGGCGGCCAGCCTGCACGCCGCGTTCCTCAAGGAATGGTCGGACTTGCTGCGCCATGTGCCGGACGCCGCCAGCCATGTTCCGGCGCGCGAAGCCGCCGCCAACCTGGACTCGATCCTCAAGGTCATGGCCGTCCGGCTCGGGGAATATCAGGAGCGCCAGCGCACCGGCTGCACTTGGCGGCCGCACAGCATCCTGCAGCTCACCGACAACTTCGTGAACTTCTTCGCCGCGCTCGAGAAGAACAGCAAGGGGCGGTATCACATCCTGTTCAACATCGCCTCGCAGGATCCCATGGACTACCTCGTGAACTTCAAGATCGAGAGCGTGGACGGCGACACCATCAACATGCCGCCGGTGTTGCAGGATGTGTTCCGGGACCTGATCGCCAACGCGCGGAAATACACCGCCCCCGGCGGCCACATCGCCGCCGGCCTGCACGACAACGGCAGGGAGCTGCGCATGGTGGTGGAGGACACCGGCTCCGGCATTCCCGAGGCGGAGATCGAGCGCGTGGTGGATTTTGGCTACCGGGCCTCGAACGTCCGCGACAAGGCCACCAAGGGCGGCGGCTTTGGCCTGACCAAGGCGTATCACACCACCTGCAAGCTCGGCGGCTCCATGTGGATCGCCTCCACGGTCGGCAAGGGAACCCGCGTGACGGTGCACATCCCCAGACCGGTCAAGTGACCCGGACCGGCGGCCCCTGGCTCACCGGGCCGCCGCCCGCTGGCCGGCCTTCTCCTCGATGCGATACAGCGCCGTGTCGGTGCGCAGGAAGAGCGCGTTGTCGGCGGCGGCGAGCGAGGCGAAGATTTTTCCCGGGAGCTGGCTCTTCTCCAGCACGGCAAACTTCGTTCCCGGCTTCACGACCGTGGTCAGCCCCTCGCGGCTGTGGATGTAAATCTTGCCGTCCGCAAACGTGGGGGACGAACTGTAGTTGCCGCCGAGGCGCTCGCGGTAATGCTCCGCGCCGGTCCTGGCGTCGAGGCAGGTCAACAGGCCTCCGGAATCAGTGATGAAGTAGAGTTCGTTGCCCACGAGCAGCGGCGAAGGCATCGTCGGCGCGCCCTTCTCGTAGCGCCAGGCGAGTTCAGGCTTTTCCAGCCCCTGATACTTGAGCGCGAGGATCTGCGCCTTCATGAAGCCGCTGCTCATGAAAATCATCCCGTGTCCGGCCACGGGCCGGGGCGTGAGCGAGAAGCCGAGCTGGCCATACTTCACGCGCCACAGCTCCTTGCCCTGCTCATCGTAGCCGTAAATCCAGTCGGAGGCCGGCGAGACGATCTGCTCCCGGCCGTTGATGGCCAGGATGAGCGGGGTGCCGTAGGATTTCTTGAGCTGCGGATTCTTGTTCATCTCGCCGGAGCGCGTCGTCTTCCAAGCCAGTTTCCCCGTGCGCTTGTCGAGCGCGGCGATGAACTGCCGGTCGCTGCCGTCGAGGTGGAAGACCATCAGGTTCTTCCAGACGACTGGCGTGCTGCCGGGGCCGTTCTCGTGCATGACCACGAGGTCGGTGTTGGTCCACAGCACCTTGCCGGCGCGGGTGTCGAGACAGGCGTTGCCCATCGCGCCGAAGTGGCAGTAGAGCTTCCCGTCCTCGATGACCGGCGTGCCCGAGGCGTAGCTGTTGAGCGCGTGGACCCACTGCGGCTCGCGCAGGGACAGCAGCAGGATGTTCCGCGTGAGCTGGCCGGTGGCACGGTCCACGCACAGGGCGCGCAGCTCGACCCGCTCCAGCAACGTGAGCGCCTGGTCGCCGGTGTTGGATTTGAGGCGGCGCTCGGCGTCTTCCTTCCTCGCGGGCGTCTCAAGGGCGGTGGTCAGCCAGATGTTATTCCCCTCGATGACCGGCGAGGACCATGCGCGTCCCGGCAGCTCGGTCTTCCAGGTGACGTTCTTGGTCTCGCTCCACGACGCGGGCAGGCCGGTGGCCTTCGCGTGACCCTGCCCGCCGGGGCCGCGCCATTCCGGCCACTCGGCGGCGGAGAGCGAAGCGGAGACAAGGGGCAGCGCGGCAGCGAGCAAAAGTTTGGTTGCGTTCATGCGTTTGACGGCACGTAGGAAGACGGATTGCCAGCCGATGTCAATTCAAGCCACGCTGCCGCCCATGAGCATCCCGCTGCATCAACTCCGCGCCGGCGTCATCGGCACCGGCTTCATCGGCCCGGTCCACATCGAGGCGCTCAAACGTCTGGGCGTGCAGGTCACGGCCATCTGCGGTTCGACCAGGAACGCCCGCGCCACCGCCGAGCGGTGGGGCATCCCCGAGGTTTATGGCGACTACGATTATCACGCCCTGCTGCGCTCGCCGAACGTGGATGTCGTCCACATCACCTCGCCGAACAAGGTTCACGTCGAGCAGTCGCTGGCCGCGCTAGCGGCGGGCAAGCACGTCGTCTGCGAGAAGCCACTGGGCATGACGGCGAGGGAGACGGCGAGGGTTGTCACCGTTGTGAAGCGGAAGAACGCGCCGGTCTTCGCCGTGAACTACATGTGCCGCTTTTTTCCCGCCGTGCTCCAGATGCGCGCATTGGTCCAGCGCGGCGACCTGGGCCGGATCATCCACGTCCAGGGGCATTTCTTTCAGGACTGGCTGCTGGACGAGACCGACTACAACTGGCGGCTCCTCGCCAGCGAGGGCGGCAAGCTCCGCGCCGTCGGCGACATCGGCACGCATTGGATTGACGCCGTCTCATTCATCCTCGGTGCGCGCGCGGAAGCCGTGTTCGCGCATCTGGAGACCTTCCACAAGACGCGCTACCGACCGCGCGGTGAGGTGCAAACCTTCGCCAAGGCGGACCCGAAGACGATGGCGCCCTACCGCTGCGACACCGAGGACTTTGGCAGCGTGCTGCTGAAGTTCGGCAGGGCGGAGCACGGCTTCGTGGACGGCACGCACGCCAACGCCTCCATCTCGCAGGTCGCCGCCGGTTGGAAATGCAGCCTCGCGCTGGGCATCTACGGGACCAAGGGCAGCGTGCGGTGGGATTTGCAGCAGCCGAACGAAATCCTCGTGGGCCGCCGCGATGAGCCGAACCAGGTGCTCCAGCGCGCGACCGCCGGCTTCAGCGAGGACGTGGCGGGCTTCACCGACTATCCCGGCGGCCATCCCGAGGGCTTCCCCGACAGCCACAAGATGCACTACCGCGCGGTCTATGAGCACATCGCGAGCGGGCGGCGGAGACCGGCGCTTTTCGCCACGGCGGAGGACGGCCATCACGAGGTGCGCCTGTGCGAGGCAATTTTACGGAGCAGTCGGGCGCGAAGGTGGGTGTCGGCCTAGCGACGATCCGGTGCTTCTGCGGCAGGAATGCCGCGCAGCACTTACGCCAGAATTCCCTGAATCGGCTTCGCGCCTTCGACGCCGGAGAGACGGGCGTCGAGGCCCTGGAACTTCACGGACAAGCGGGTGTGGTCAATGCCGAGGAGTTTCAGAATCGTCGCGTGCAGGTCGTGGACGTTGACGACGTTCTCGACAGCGGAGTAGCCGAGTTCGTCGGTCGCGCCGTAGCTGATGCCGCCTTTGATGCCGCCGCCCGCGAGCCAGATGCTGAAGCCGGCGTTGTGGTGGTCGCGACCGCTACCGCCCTGGCTCATCGGCGTGCGCCCGAACTCACCGGCCCAGACGATTATCGTGTCCTGGAACATGCCGCGCTGCTTGAGGTCGGTGATGAGCGCCATGCACGCGCGGTCAATCTCGGCGGCTTTCTGCGTGATGCCATCCTTCACGCCGCCGTGGTGGTCCCAGTCTTTGTGGTAGAGCTGGATGAAGCGCGTGCCGCGCTCGGCGAGCCGGCGCGCAAGGAGGCAATTCGCCGCGAACGACCCGTCGCCGGGCTTGCAGCCGTAGAGGTCCATGATGGCCTGCGGCTCCTTCGCGGTGTCCATCAGCTCAGGCACGCTGGCCTGCATCTGGAAGGCCATTTCATACTGCGCGATGCGCGTGGCGATTTCCGGGTCGTCCACGACGGCATCGTATTTCTTGTTGAGCGAGTTGACGGCCTGCACCACGTCGCCCTGCCGGTCGCGCGTGACGCCGGCGGGCGTGCCGAGGTAGAGCACCGCGTCGCCCTTGCTGCGCAACTGCACGCCTTGAAAGCGGCTCGGTAAGAAACCCGGCGACCACTGCCGCGCGGCGATGGGCTGGTTCTGCCCGCCCTTGCCGAGCGAAGTCAGCACCACAAAGCCGGGCAAATCCTCCGCCTCCGTGCCGAGGCCGTAAGTGACCCACGCGCCCGCGCTGGGACGACCGGCGATCTGCGAGCCAGTGTTCATGAACATGTGCGCCGGGTCGTGGTTGATGGCCTCGGTGGTCATCGAGCGGATGACGCACATCTCATCAGTCACGGAGCCGATGAGCGGAAGAAGTTCGCAAATCTCCTGGCCGTTCTGCCCAAACTTCTTGAAGCCAAGCTGCGGGCCAAAGCAATTCAACTTCGCGTTCTGGAGCTGGGCGATTTGCTTGCCCTTCGTGAACGACTCCGGCATCGGCTCGCCGTGCATCTTCGCGAGCTGGGGCTTGTAATCCCACGTCTCCAAGTGCGACGGCCCGCCCGCCATCGTGAGCCAGATGACGCGCTTGGCCTTGGCGGGGAAGTGCAGCGGATTTACGACGCCAAGCCACTTGTCCTTCGCGGGTGAAGCGGCCTTCTTCGCGGCGGCGAAAGCAGGCGAGTTCAGCAAAGAAGCCAGCGCGAACGTGCCGACGCCTTGCGCGGTGCGGCCAAGGAAGACGCGGCGCGTCTGCTGTTGCTGCCGGAACTGACGGAGTTCGGAATGAAGATTCATGGCTTAGGAGCGCGTAATCGTTTCGTGAAGATTGAGAATGACGCGCGCGACGCTGGTCCACGCGGCGAGTTCGGCCTGGTCGGCGACGGGGGGCAACGTGGCGAGGCCGACTTTCAGCAGCGACTCTGCGGCTTTGGCGTCGGCCTTGTATTGCGCGAGGTGTTTGTCGAAGAGCGCGCGGGCGGTGGCGAGTTCATCGGCACGCGGGGCGCGGGATAAGGCTTGCCGCCAGGCCCATTTGATGCGCTGGGTCGCGTCGCCGGGGTTGTCCTTCATGATGCGCGCGGCGAAGGCACGGGCGGACTCGACGTAGGTTGGGTCGTTGAGCAGCACGAGGGCCTGCTGCGGGATGTTCGAGCGGGTGCGTTCGGCGGCGCATTCCTCACGGCTGGGCGCGTCGAAGGCGAGCATCGAGGGATGCAGGAAGCTGCGCTGCCACCAGGTGTAGAGGCCGCGGCGGAACTGGTCGTCGCCCTTGCTCGCATCGTAGCTGCGCACGGGGAAGTTCAGGTTCTCCCAATAACCGTCGGGCTGGTAAGGCTTCACGCTCGGGCCGCCAATCTTTGGGTTCAGCAGGCCGGCGACGGTCAGGGCGTTGTCGCGCACCATCTCGGCCTCGATGCGCCAGCGGCTCTGGCGGGCGTGCTCGCGGTTGTAAGGGTCGCGCGCTTGCAGCTCTTTCGTCGCCACGGAAGTCTGCCGGTAGGTCGAGCTGTTCACGATGGTGCGGACCATGTGCTTCACGTCCCAGCCACTGTCACGGAACTCGCTCGCGAGCCAGTCGAGCAGCGCGGGATTCACGGGCGGCTCGCCCTGCGCGCCCATGTCATCGAGCACCTTCGAGAGACCGGTGCCGAAGAACTGCTTCCACAGCCGGTTCACGAACACGCGCGCGGTGAGCGGATTGTCCTTCGCCACAATCCACTCGGCCAAGTCCGCGCGCGTGAGCGGCGCGTCGGCTTTCGCGTCCTTCTTGAGCGAGACCGGCAGAAAGGCCGGCAGCGCGGGCTGCATCACCGTGCCGCTCTCGTCCATCCAGTTGCCGCGCGGGAGAATGCGGACCGTGCGCTTGGTCTCCGACGACACCGACACGATGCACTTGGGAATCTTCGCCTCGTAGTCGGTCTTGGCCTTCTTCGCATCGGCGAGTTGTTGGCGCAGTTTCGCCAACTCAGGCGCAAGGCCCTTGAAGTGGGCGAACAACTTGTCCTTCTGCGCGGCGGCGCGCTTGTCGGTCGTGACCTTTAGAATCGCCGCGATGTCCGCCGGGGGCGGGGCCGGATGCGCAACGCGTGCGGCCTCGGCCTCGCTGGTCGTGGCCAGCCGGAACTTCCCGAGCAGGTGCTCCTTCTTCGTGCTGTTCTGGCGCAGCTCAATCGTCAGCGTGTCGCCCGCCTCGACGGACAGCGGCGCGGCCAGCTCCAACACGAGGTGCTGCGCCTGCCCGACCTCCGGTAGCACGGCCCAACCGAGCGTGGCGTCCTTCGCATCGCCATCAATCGTTGACACGGCGGCCCAGGCTTTCTGCGAGCCGGCTGCGGCTTGCTCGATCGTCGCACGCGCCGCAGCAAGCTTCACCGGCTCGGCCTTGGCTTTCCCCGCCTGGACTTTCACCGCGACTTCGGTGAGCACGAAGTTGCCATTCGCTCCGCGCCCCGGCCCCTTCGCGGGCAGCGAGTCATCGGGCAGCGCCTCGACGCGCAGGCCCGTGATGGCCTTGAGCGCGTTCGTGACGGTGACGGTGTAAGTGTCCTTGTCCGGCGTCTTGCCGCTGGCGAGCACGGAGCCGTCGGCCTGCACGGCGAGCTTCGACTTTTGTGCGGACGCGACTTTGGCGGGCTTCAGCGGCTTCCACTTCGCGTCGTGCTGCACGGCGGTGAAGGCGGCGTCCTGCCAGGCGTTGAACTTGGCGGCCAGCTCGGGATGCGGCGCGTCGAAGTCTGACTGGAACTTGGTGATTTCGCCATCGAGCCGCGCGACTTCCGCCGTGTCCTGCGCGCTGGGAACGGGCATGCCCTCCTCGCGCCGGCCGACGATAGGCTCCTTGATGTCCGCAAAGAACGCGCCCAGCGAGTAGAAGTCGCGCATCGTCACCGGGTCGAACTTGTGGTCGTGGCACTGGGCGCAACCGGTGGTCTGCGCGAGCCAGACGGTGCCCACGGCGCGGACGCGGTCGGTGAGGTAGCGCTGCTCGTAGTCCTTGGGCTGCGCGCCGCCCTCCTCGGTGGAGAGGATGAGCCGGTTGAAGGCGGAGGCGACGCGCGTTTCCTGCGACGCATTCGGGAACAAATCGCCGGCGAGCTGCTCACGCGTGAACTGGTCGAAGCGCTTGTTCTCGTTGAACGACTTGATGACGTAGTCGCGGTAGGGGAAGACGTTGCGCGGTGTGTCCGAGTGATAGCCGATGGTGTCCGCGTAACGCACCACGTCCAGCCAGCCGATGGCCATGCGCTCGCCGTAGTGCGGCGACGCGAGCAGGCGCTCGACGAGTTTCGCGTAGGCGTTGGGCGACTTGTCATTCGAGAAGGCGTCCACTTCCTCCGGCTTCGGCGGCAGACCGAGCAAATCGAAGTAGAGCCGGCGCGCGAGCGTGCGGCGGTCGGCTTCGGGCGAGGGCTTGAGGCGCACCTCCTTCAACCGCGCCTGCACGAGATGGTCCACGCCGTTCCTGCCGGCGGGCACAGCGGGGCGCTTCGGTGCGACGTAGGCCCAGTGCGTCTGGTATTCCGCGCCGTCGGCAATCCAGCGCTTGAACAAATCCTTCTGCGCGGCGGTGAGCTTCTTGTGCGAGTCCGGCGGCGGCATCAGATCGTCCGCGTCCTTGGTGAAGAGGCGTTTCACCAGCTCGCTTGCGTCGGGCTTGCCGGGGATGAAGGCCTTCGCCGCAATGGCGTCCTCGCGCACGTCGAGGCGGAGCTTGGCCTTGCGCTGCTTCTCGTCGGGGCCGTGGCAGAAGAAGCAGTTGTCGGAGAGCAGCGGGCGGATGTCGCGGTTGTAATCCACCTTCTTCGCGGGCGCGGCCAGCGCGGTGGACGCGGCCAGCAGGCCGATGGCGAGACCGAGGAACAGGCGTGGTGTCGGCATAAAATCAGTTTGTTCGACCCGTGCCGGCGCGGGCGGATTCACCGGCGGCAACGGGCGGACGCGGCAACCTTTGGGCAATTCGTGTGGCTTGGCAATGGCCGTGCCGGCGGTTTGCAACCGCCGTCTGTGGCGTCCTTGTCCGAACCCGCCCGCCACCGCCGGACGCGCTGGGCGGCGACTGCAAGTCGCCGGCACGGGTTATTTCTTCCCCGGCCCCGGATTCGACAGCCCGGCCTTGTCCCAATACACCGTGCCACCCTCGTGCGTGAAGGCCATGCCGTTGAGCTTCGCGCCGGGGTAGAGGCCGATCTTGGCAGGCGGGATTTCGAGTCGAATCCACTTGCCGGCCTCGGGCAGCGGGCCGAGCGGACGGCGGCTGACGGTGTTGAGCGCGCCCCACTTGATGCCCTCGGGGTCGCCCCAGATGGCGCGGTGCTCCCAGACGCCGTCGTTGAACTGGAGCATGACCGCCTTGGGCTTCGCCGTCGGGTCAATGAAGACGTGCGCGTAAAGCACGTCGCCGCGCTTCAGCTCCGTCAGATTGGTCGCGCCCGTGAAGAAATCCTGCGTGGGGCCGCCGCCGGTGCGCTTGAGGGCGCGCTGGCCGGAGTGGACCTTGCCGTCCGCCGCCGTGACCCATTGCGCGGGCGCGCCGGAGGCCTGCGGGGTGGAGCCGGCAGGGAAGTCGTCGTCCAGCCACACCACGTCGCGCGCCTCGCCGTGCGGCGGCTCCTTGCCGGTGGTGGCGAGGCCGGTCTTGTCGAAGAACACCTCGCCGTCGCAGATGGTGAAGGCCATGCCGGTGATCTCCATGCCGGGCGTGAGGCCGAGCTTCGCGGCCTCGATCTCGAGGCGCACCCACTTGCCGGCGGCGGGCAGCGGCCCCATGTCCACCTTCTGCGTCGTGCGCGGCGTGCCGAAGGGCACGGCATCGCCATCGCCCCAGAACACGCGGTGATACCAGCCGGACGAGTGGAACTGGAGCATCACGGCGCGGGTCGGGTTCTCCGGCGTGAGGTAGATGTGGGTGAACAGCTTGTCGCCTTCGCACACGAGCAGCGGCTTGTCGCAGGTGGAGAAGTAGTCCTGCGCCACGCCCATGCCGGAACGCTGGAGCGCCTTCTTGCCGAAGAAGACCTGGTTGCCGTCGCCCTGCGTGACCCACGAGTGCGGATGGTTGTCCGCGTTGACCTGCGAGTTCGCGCCCGGCGGGAAGTCGTCGTCCACCCAGATGATTTCCTTGAACTGGGCGGCGGCGGGCAGCGCGGCGGCGAAGCAAATGGAGGCGGCGCACAAGGACGCGAGGAGACGCAGTGAGGAAAGCGGCTTCATGCCCGGACTCTGGCCATTCCGGGCCGCAAGCGTCAAGCCAACGACCGTCACTGGTCACGCGGCAGCCAGCGCGCCGGCCCGTCGGTGCGGAGCAAACCCTTCAACTCGGCGTAGTCGAAGTGGAGCACGAACTCGCCATCCGCGCCGGAGGCGATTTCGTAGGGGTTGAAGTAGATTTGGAGGCCGGTGGGCGAGACGGTGAAGACAGCCGGGGCAGTGGTCTTCTCGGTGACGGCACCCTGCGCATAATCTGGGGCGCCGATGGCTTCAAGTTTCTGCGCGCATCGTTGCCGGAGTTCAACCGGCCAATCCGCCCGTCCGCCCAACAGGTCCACGAGGCGAAGCGTGCGAATCTCGCCGGCCTCCCAGACGAAGTTCTCCCCGCTCCAGTGTGAATGGTTGCCGTTGCCGCCCACTTCATCGTAGCTCCACACGCAAAAACTGGCGACGTTGGTCGTGAGCAGGCGAGGCTGCCAATGCGCCGTCAACTCGTGCTGGTTCAAGGTCATGGGTTGGCGGGAACGCAGATTCTCCCGCCAGAACTCCATTGGCTCGGCGGTGAATTTTTCAGCCTCCGTCTCGCATCGCCGCAGGATTCCCCCGGTGATGGCGGCGCAAAAGGCCGAGCTAGATGGCAAGCGCGGAAACTGCGCGCGATACTCTTGCGTCCCGCCCCAGCCCCAAAGCCGCAGCCCCGTCAGCCGCCGGAAGCTCACATGCCCGAACTGCCGCGTCAGGTTCGCCGTGTCGCTGGCCCAGCCGTTGGTGCGCGGGAGCGTGGCGTTGAGCCATAGCGGGTCATCGGTCGAGGCGACGACTGGCTCAGGCAGCTTCGGCGCGTCTTCGCGCTCGCGGACGTTGATCACTGCCTGCCACGGGTGCGCGCGGTTCGTCGTGCTGAACCATTCCGTCTGCTCGCGGCCCTCGCGATACAGCCAGCCTTGCCAGCCCGACAAGCCGTAGCCTTGGTCAAACAGGCACACCTGCACCAATCGCCCGTCCACATCGCGCCCGGTGAACGTGCCGCCCGCAACGGGACGGACGGCTGGCCGGCCCGCGTCGCGGACGGTCAGCGCCGTGAACACGCCCAGCGCGACCCCAAAGGTGAGCGTCACCCAGCGCGTGCGGCGCGGGGGAGGAGCCGGCTTGCCCGTGTTCACAATGTGCCGAGTGTGCGCACCCGGAGCAGCGGTGTCCAACCGGCACATCACAACGCGGCGTGAATGGGCGCGTCTCGATGCTGCCCCGCCGTGGGCCGGGCCGCTGGCCGGACAAGTAGTTCGGGCGGCCAGCCCGCCCTGCGGCGATTGCAAATCGCCGGCACGGTCATTCCCGCGCCTTCGTGTCCACCGTGATGGTCACGGGGCCGTCGTTCACCAGCGCCACCTGCATGTCCGCGCCGAACTCGCCGGTGTGGACGGGCTTGCCGAGTTCCGCCGTGAGCCGCGCGACGAACGCCTCGTATTTGGGAATGGCCGCCTCGGGCCGCGCGGCGCGGAGGTAGGATGGCCGGTTGCCCTTCTGCGTGCTGGCAAAGAGCGTGAACTGGCTCACCACCAGGATGTCCCCGCCCACGTCCTGCACCGAGCGGTTCATCAGCCCCGCGTCGTCCGCGAAGATGCGCAGGCGCACCAGCTTCCCGGCGAGCCACTCGCTGTCCTCCGGCGTGTCCGCGTCCTCCACCGCCACGAGCACGAGCAACCCGCGCCCGATGGCCCCTTTGACCTGCCCGGCGATGGTGACGCTGGCCTGGGAGACCCGCTGAATGACGGCGCGCATGGTGCGTCTGTGATTGCGATGCCAACCTCAACCAACGTCAAGCCCGGAGCTGGACGGCGGAAAGTCGCGCGCGCGTTCACCCTCATCGAACTGCTGGTGGTCATCGCCATCATCGCGGTTCTGGCAGGGATGTTGTTGCCAGCCTTGAGCAAGGCAAAGATGAAAGCCCAAGCGACCGCCTGTAGCAATCAAGTCAAGCAGTTCGGGACGGCGGCCTACCTTTACAGCGGGGATGGAGAAAAACTCCCCTTCGGTTACATCTCACCCTCTGAAAACCCGTATGGCGGTGTCACCACGTATGGAGCCTGCAACGGGCTGTCATTGCTGACACGCTACTTGGGAGGAATAAAGAGCTACACCTGTCCTGGATTCCCCCGCGATGTTTTGACGTATCCAGACCTCGGCCCGTTTGATCGGAGCACGTATGTTCCACGCGTTGCTCAAAAAACTTTTGGCTTTGATTGGGTTGAAAGCTCGCACTTTCGGGCAAATCCCTACCTGGGGATCGCCGGCATGGGACCGGGAACGATCAACGGCGCACCCGCAGGCGGAGAAGGCGGCACTTGGGCGCGCGATGCGGCGGGTGCCTTGGTTGCCGTTGCGTTCAAAATGGAACAAGTGTCCAAGCCGTCCGAGCGTGTTCTGGCCTACGACACGGAAGATTGGCGCCCTTACACCCCGACGCCCGGGCATGCGCCGACATATTTCACCGGCTCCCAAAGCGACAGCCGGGCTGATCCATGGAAATACTCGGTTTCGTGGCGGCGCCCGAACATCGGCACCTTCCATAATCGGCGCGCGTCAATGGTGTTCCTAGATGGTCATGTGGAGGCTCCTGACATCAATCATCCGGCCATGCACAACAGCACCAACGACAATTGGTGGGTTTTGGGGCGGTAGCGCAGGTGCCTGTCAGGGGGCACGGCTCGTCTCCGGGGTCAGCCTCGCAAACACACGGGCCACCCATTCGTCCGGGCTTTCGGACGCCTTTTCGCTCGGTCGCGGAGGGACACGGGTGGCCACCGCCAGATGCACGACGCCTTCCCGCACTAGGCCTTGGGCCGTTGGCATCAAAGCCCCCACGAGGATGAGGCGACCGGAGCGCGCCTTCAGTCTGGCTTTGTCGGTCATGTTGAGCGCAGGAGGGTCGCAGAAAATCACCAGCGCCGTCTCCGCCGACTGCTGGCTGAGGAGTCGCTCAAACTCCCCCTTCGGCCAAACAGTTGAGACGGCCATTGCCGGGCGTGGGAGCTTCCAGTCGGGTGCAAAGGAGAACCGGCCGGAGCTTCCCAGTTTGGCCTTGAACGACTCAACTTCAATTGCTTGCCTGCCCAGGGGCTTTCCGGCTCCCGCCATGCCGACGGGATTGCTGTCGTAGATGACCAGGATCTTAGCTGCTCTGCCCAGCAGTTTCGCAGTCTCCAGTGCGGCGTAGCTTCCCAACGACGCAAACGGTTTCAGGTTCGGCTCTCGCACCTCCCCTCGTAGCGAGCGAAAGAGAAACCAGCCGGCACCGATCAGGAACAAGAGCGCTCCGACCAGCTTCAGGTAATGCCGGGTCTTCTCTTCCGTTTCGACAACGGGTTTCGGTTTCATCCGTGCGCAACTTGACGTCGCTCCGGCATCGGTCAATCAACCAAGTTCTCCCGCCCAGACAGGCTCCCGTCGGGCAAGACTACTGAATGACAACCAGCCCGCCGCGTCAGAAGTTGCGACACCACGAACAACTAACGCCCAGCGGATCAAAGGTAGTGCGCCGTGATTGGCAGCGATGGGAGGCCGTGGCAGAGCAGCAACACATCCAGACCCGATTATGAACTTTGCTTTATCCCGAGGTCGTTCACTCGCCGCGCGCGGCTTCACCCTGATCGAACTGCTCGTCGTCATCGCCATCATCGCGATTCTGGCCGGGATGTTGTTGCCCGCGCTGGCCAAGGCGAAGAGCAAGGGCAAAGGGACGGTCTGCACGAACAACCTGAAGCAATGGGGCATCTCGTCTTCGCTCTACGCGGCCGATCAAGACGACCGGCTGCCGTATGCTTGGTCGGTTGGGGGCCTCCCCGGCACTGGCGAGCCATACTACAGTGCCACAGGCGGCGGTTCGTTGATGTCGCCTTACATGACCGTGCCGGCAAACTGCACCGGATTCCCAACGCCGCCGGCGGGCCGGCCGACGGGTCAACCCGGCAACAGCAGCTACGATTGTCCAGTGCAACCCCACGACGATCCAAGATCCATCCCGACCGTGGTCTATGCGAATGGGTCAACGAAGTTCGTCGCGAACATGCGCTTCCGGCTTAATCCTTACCTCGGTGCGACGGGCTTGGGCGCGAACATCTCTGGAGCTCCGGCCAACAACCCCGTCCGGCTTACGACGGTGCGGAGCACTGCGGACAAGGTCTTTGCGTTTGAAACCTCCTGCATCGCGAGTTTGTGGTGGTATGCCTACACGACCACGCCGGGCACCTACAACAACCTGACGACCTTCAACGGCGGCGACCCAGCCAACGCCAACAACTACACGCTGGTCTATTACAGCCCGAACATCGGCACGGCTCACGACGGGAAGTCCTCCATAACATTCATGGACGGACATTCCGAGATGGTGCCCAAGACCAGCCCCATCACCTTCGGTGGCATCGCCTCAGGCACAGCCAACGACAACAACTGGAACCTCCGCTAAATCGTCCTGGGGTGGAAACGACAGCGCCAGGCCATTACGATCACAGCCGCAGCGAAGGCTTTGGTCTGGCTTGTTCGGTTTGGCTCCGCAGATTCTGCCGGGGTCGTTCTCCGAAAACTTTGGCTCTGATTTAGTTCACTCCGCATCTCATCATGGATAAGAAAACGCTCCTGATCGCCTTGGTCGCCGTCCTTGCCATCGCCGGTTCGGTCGTCCATCTCGTGCGCTCCAATTCCGGTGATTCACCCCGCGCGAGCACGAAGCCCTTCGAATACCTCGGTTCGACGTTGGCCGCCGAGACCGCCGCGCTCCTCAACAATCAGGGCAGCGTCGTGCTGGTGGTGGAAACCATGGACGGCACCAAGAACCCAAGCGCGGAGGCACAGGTCAAAGGCTTCAAGGCCGGTTTGGGAAAGAGCAAGGGCGTGACGCTCAAGGAAGTGAGGGAGCTTCCCCGCAGCATGTCGGAGGATCCGCGATTTTGGCCGCCCCAGCACGCGACCAAACTGGCCGGCATGGGCGCGGGCGCAAAGGCCTTGGTCTATCTCGGCAACTTCCCGCAATCACTGCCGCCGAACGACATCGCCGCGCTGAAGGGCAGCCAGGCGAGCCTGGTGGTTTTGGGAACGCAGTCGCCGCTGGTCAAGTCGCTGGTGGACAGCGGTGTCATCCGGCTTGCCGTCGTCGGCAAGACGCCGCCCCCCCCCGCGCCCGGCGGCACCGAGACGCCGCCGCAATGGTTTGCGCGGGTCTATGCAGTCCAGAAGGCCAAGTGAGGCGTGGAGCGCTTACGGCGGCACGACACGGTTCACTTCCCCACTTCCTCCCGGTGCCCCAGCCCGAGGAAGAAGATGATCCCGGACGAGACGAGCATTGAGGCGCACAGGAACCAGAGGCCGCCGGCGTAGGAGCCGGTGCTCTTCTCCACCGCGCCCAGCACGGTCGGGCCGAGGAAGCCGCCGAGGTTGCCGATGGAGTTGATGAGGCCGATGCTGCCCGCCGCCGCCGCCTCGGTGAGGAAGAGGCTGGGCAGCGACCAGAAGGCCGGCATGTAGGACTTGAACCCCGCGAAGGCCACCATGAAGCACAGCACGGTGAGCCACAGCTCGCCGCGCGTGAAGGGCGCGAGACCGATGGCGCTCGCACCAATGATGATGGGCACGACGGCGTGGTAGCGGCGTTCCTTGTGCCGGTCGGAACTCCAGCCGACAAAGAGCTGCCCGGTCAGGCCGAGCATTGGCGGGAGCATGACGAGCCAGGTGAGCTGGTTGAAACTCATGCCATACCAGTCCTTCAAGATGCTCGGCAGGAAGAACTCGATGCCGTAGCTGCCGGTGACGGTGCAGAAGTAGGCCAGCGCGAGCAGGAGCACCTTGGGGTGGCGCAGGGCTTCCAGCACGGTCATGCGTTTGCCTTGCGAGCGGCTGACGCGTTCGCGTTCCAGCTCCGCTTCCAAGGCGTCGCGTTCCTCGGTCGTGAGCCACTTGGCGTCCTTGGGCCGGTCGGTCATGGCGAAAAGCACGACGACGCCCAGCACCACGGCAGGGATGCCCCAGAAGATGTAGACGCACTGCCAGCCTTCGAGGCCGAACAGCTCCGGGTGATGCACGGTGACGCCGTTGACGACCTCGTCGGTGCCGATCTTGAGCAGGGCGTTGGAAATCTTCGGGCTGAAGATCTGCGCGAAGGGCGTGGCGACAAGGAAGTAGGCCAGCGCCTTGGCGCGGTCGCGGCTGGGGAACCAGTGCGTGAGATAGACGATGATGCCGGGGAAGAAGCCGGCTTCCGCGAGGCCCAGGAAGAAGCGCACGCCGTAGAACTGCTCCGGCGTCTTCACCAGCGCCGTGAGCGCGGCCACGATGCCCCACGAGACCATGATGCGGCTGATCCATTTGCGCGCGCTCCAGCGCTCGACGATGAGCGTGCCGGGAATCTCCAGCAGGAAGTAGCCGAGGAAGAACATCCCCGCGCCGAGGCCGATGACGGCGTTGTCGAAGCCCGGCAGGTCGCGCGTCATCGTGAGCTTGGCGATGGAGACGTTCGCGCGGTCCACGTAGGCGATGACGTAGCAGACGAAGAGGAGCGGGAGGAGGCGCCAGTAGGCCTTGGTGCGGGCGCGGTCGAGGGCGGAGGCGGTGGGGGTGCCGGAGGGTTCGTTGGCCATGCGCGGTGAGGTTCAGTTCACCAGCAGGCCGGCGATGGTCGCCGTCACGTAGCAGGCCAGCAGGCCGCCGATCATCGCGCGCAGGCCGATCTGGGCGAGGTCCGCGCGGCGCTCGGGCATCATCGAGCCGATGCCGCCGATCTGGATGGCGATGCTGGCGAAGTTCGCGAAGCCGCACAGCGCGTAGGTGGTGAGCGTGACGCTTCGCGGGTCGAGCGTGGCCTGCACCTTCGCCAGCGAGAGGTAGCCGATGAACTCGTTGAGGACGATGCGCTCGCCGAGAATTTGCCCTACGGCGAAGCAGTCCTTAAGCGGCACGCCCATGAGCCAGGCGAAGGGGTAGTTCAGCCAGCCGAACAGGGTTTGCAGCGGCGCGTCGTGTTTCACGCCCAGCTCGCCCAGCCCCCAGCTCAACAGGCCGTTGGCCAGCGCGACGACCGCCACGAAGGCGATGAGCATGGCCATGACGTTGATCGAGAGCAGCGCGCCGTCGCTCGCGCCGCGGCAGAGGG
The DNA here is from genome assembly GCA_009773355.1 of Limisphaerales bacterium. Classification (GTDB taxonomy): domain Bacteria; phylum Verrucomicrobiota; class Verrucomicrobiia; order Limisphaerales; family SXTU01; genus SXTU01. The sequence continues at coordinate 233,636 of WRPG01000001.1, read as the reverse complement.
CGTCGAGGCCGTTGTGGGACTGGCGCTCGATCTTGGCGTTCGCGCCGGCAGCGGTCTCGCTCACCTCGGTCTCGGGCAGCATGATCTTGGCGATGAGCAGCGCGGCGGGCGCGCTCATGACGGACGCCGTGAGCAGGTGCCCGGCGGAAACGCCGAAGCCCACATACGCCGCCAGCACGCCGCCCGCGATGGTCGCCATGCCGCCGGTCATCAGGGCCATGATTTCGCTGCGGGTCATCTTGGGCAGGTAGGGCTTGATGATGAGCGGGGCCTCGGTCTGGCCCATGAAGATGTTCGCCGCCGCCGCGAGGCTTTCGCTGCCGCTGGTCTTCATCAGTCGCTCCATCACCCAGGCCACGCCGCGCACGATGAATTGCAGCACGCCGTAGTGATAGAGCAGGGACGACAGCGCGGAGACGAAGATGATGGTGCCGGTGACGGTGACGACGAAGACAAAGCCGGAGGGGATGGCCAGCCCCTTCTGAATGGCCTCCGCGTTCGCCAGCGGGCCGAAGACGAAGCTGGAGCCTTCCGCCGCGTAGCCGAGCACGGCGCTGACGGCGTCGGAGAAGCTCTTGAAGAACTTCTGCCCGGGTTCCGTTTTGAGGATCAACAACCCGAAGACAAACTGGAGCAGCACGCCGGTGATGACGGTGCGCCAGGGAAACCGCTTCCGGTCGGTGGACAGTGCCCAGGCCATCGCGAGGAACGCGGCCAGTCCGAGGAGGCTGGTGAGCTTGAGGAGCATGGCGGCGAAGCGTAGGGAGGCGGGGCAGGGCGGGCAAGCCGTAGTCGCAGGCTTGAGCCTGCGAGTCTGGTAAGCAGGACCGATCCGCAACCTGAAGGTTGCGACTACGATTACGCGGCGAACAACTCCTTCATCCGCTTGAGCACCGGCGGCACGGCCTTGAAGGGGTCTTCCTTGCCCTCGAACTCCAGCGCCACGAAGCCCTGGTAGTGGGCCGCGCGCAGCAGCTTCACGAAGCGCGGCAGGTCCGCCGGCTGCGGACCTTTCGTGGCCGCGCCCACGGGGTTGATCTCCGTCTTGAGCTGCACGTTGACCGCGTAGGGCGCGATTTCGGCAAAGTCCTTGTAGGGATCGGCGGTGCGGAAGTTGCCGGAGTCGAGGTTCACGCCGAGCCAGCGGCTGTTGACCGGCTTGATGAGCTTGAGCAGGTGCTCCGCGCTGCCGATGGCGTCGTGGTTCTCGATGCCGAGGAAGATGCCCTTCTGCCCGGCGTAATCGCTGCACTCCTCCAGCGCGGCGACCACGAGCTTGTCCGCCGCCTCCCGGTCCAGCTCCTTGGTCTGCCCGGCGAAGACGCGGATGTGCGGCGCGCCCAGCACGGCGGCGCGGTCAATCCATTGTTTCGTCAGCGCGATCTCCGCGTCGCGCTTCTCGCCCTTGGGATGCGAGAAGTTGTTGCCGATGGCCGTGCCGCTGACGGCCACGCCCTTGAGGAACGCGTGCCGGCGCACCTGCACCAGATAGTCGGCGGAGAGCGCCTTGGGGAAGAAATAGCTCGTCAGCTCCGCGCCGTCGCAGCCGTGCTCGGCGCAGAAATCGAGGAACTTGAACATGTCCATCGAGGCGCCCGGGGCCGGGCCTTTCTTGCCCGCGCCGCGCTGGAGTTCGCCCGCGAAGAACTCGCGGAACGAGTAGGCGGCGAGGCTGAGTTGCAGACGGGCCTTGCCGGTGCGGCCCAGCGGCTCGATGGCCCGCGCGGCGGGCGCGGCGAGCAGGGTGGCGGCGGTGGTCTGGAGGAAATGGCGGCGGGTGATCGGGTTCATGGTCTGGGCGGCAAGCGAAGCAGAAGGCGGGCGGAAGTGGAAAGAAATTTCTCGGAGCGCAGGTGTCCAACCTGCGGCTGGACGAGGACGCGCAGGTTGGACACCTGCGCTCCGGTTTCACGGCGGCGGGAGGTCGCTCGGCGTGAAGGTGCTCACCGCCGGCTCGGGGGCGCGCTTCACGTATTTGTCAAACCAGTGGAGGGTTTCCCAGAGGACGTGCTCGACGCTTTCGCGGGCCTCGTAGCCGTGGCTCTCGTGCGGGAGCAGCACGAGGCGCGCGGTGCCGCCGTTGCCCTTCACGGCCTGATAGAGGCGCTCGCTCTGCATGGGGAAGGTGCCGGGGTTGTTGTCCGCCTCGCCGTGGATGAGCAGCAGCGGCTCGTTGATGCGGTGGGCGAACATGAAGGGCGACATGCGCGCGTAAACCTCCGGCGCGTCCCAGAGGGTGCGGCGCTCGTTCTGGAAGCCGAAGGGCGTGAGGGTGCGGTTGTAGGCGCCACTGCGCGCGATGCCGGCCTTGAAGATGTCCGTGTGCGCCATGAGGTTCGCCACCATGAACGCGCCGTAGCTGTGGCCGCCCACGCCCACGCGGTTCGGGTCGGCGATGCCCATCTCCACGGCCTTGTCCACGGCGGCCTTGGCGCTGGAGATGATTTGTTCGAGGAAGGTGTCGTTGGCTTTCTTGGTGTCGCCGATGACGGGCATCGTGGCGCTGTCGAGGACGGCGTAGCCCTGCGTGACGAGGAAGAGGTGGCTCGCGCCGCTGAAGGTGGTGTAACGGTTCGCCGTGGTGGTGACCTGGCCGGCGGTGTCGGGGTCGTTGAATTCGCGTGGGTAGGCCCAGAGGACCGTCGGCAGGCGCTGGCCGGGCTGGTGGTCGGCGGGCAGGTAGAGGGTGAAGGAGAGCGGCACGCCGTCGGGGCGCTGGTAGGTGACGAGCTGTTTGCGGATGCCGCGGAGCTGCGGCATGAGGTCGGGGAACTCCGTGATCGGCTGGCGCGCGCCATCGGCGAGGGTGCGGATGAAGTAGTTGGCCGGGCGCGTGGGCGATTCGCGGCGGGTGATGAACTGCGCGGCGTCAGGCTTGAGCAGGGCGACGACGGACTCGTGCGAGGCCTCGTCGCTTTGGAACAGGCGCTCGGAGCGCAGGGAAACGAGGTTGAACGTGTCGAGGAACGGGCGCTCGCCGTCGGGCGTCGCGCCCGCGCCGACGAGGAAGAGGCTGCCTTCATGCACGCGCGCGACGCGGAAGCCGTTGGTCAGCGGACGGAGCAGGGGCGAGCCGGGGTCGCTGTAGCGATCCTGCGAGGAAACGTCCCAGAGCAAGCGAGACGGCTCGGTCGGCGCGCTGGGGTTGATGAGCCAGGTGCGGTTCCAGCGTCGGCTGGCCTGATACTCGCGCACGAGTGCCATGTCGGGCCGCTCGGTCCAGGTCAGGCCTTGGAAGCGATGCTCAAGCTGCTCCAGCTCAATCGGGTTGCCGGTGAAGGGCGCGTCCAGCATCAGGATGCGGTCGCGGTGCGCGACCTTTTTGCGCGGGTCGCCGCCGTCGAGCGCCTCGACCCACGCGAGCGTCGCTGGGCTGGTCGGACGCCACTGGTAGCTGCGCGGGCCGGTGCGCACGCCGCCGATGGGGATTTCCTCCGCGAGCGGCAGGCTGGCGAGGTGGAACGCGACCTTGCCGTCGAGCGTCAGCACTTCAACCGTGCGCGGGAACATCGTGGCCGGGAGCTGGTAGGAGTAGGGCCGCTGAATGTGCGACGCGAGGATATGCTGGCCGTCCGGCGAGGCGTCGAGCGTGGAGAAGATCGCGGGCGGGCCGATGAGTTTGGATTCGCCGCTCTTCGCGTTCACGAGCGCGAGTTGCGACGTGGCGTAGTAGTCGAACAAGTCTTCGTCGTGCGGCGACTCGAAGAGGTCTTGGAAGGTCCGCGCGGGGGCGGCCTTGCCGGTGGTTTCCTGCACCACCGGGCCTTCCGGCGAGCGCGGCACTGCGGGCGGCTTGGGGCGGTTCGCCGGGAGGGTCTGGCAAAGGAGCGACTGGCTGTCGGGCATCCACTGGAACGCCTCGCCGATGGCGGCGTTGAGGCCGCCACGCAGGCGGCGGACGGAACCGCGCTTGGCGTCGCCCACCCACAGCTCGACCTCGCGCGAGCCGAAGCGAAGGTAGGCGAATTGTTTCCCATCCGGCGACCACGCCGGCGGCGTGATGCGCGCGCCGGGCTGGATCGGGATGGGCCGCTCCTTGCCCTCGGGCAGCGGGTGCAACGTCAGCTCGACGCAGCGCGCGGTGCGGTGCGGGCCGTTGTTGAGCGGGTTGATGCGCAGGCCGGCGAGGCGCAGCACCGGCTCCGCCAAATCCGCGACCGGCGGGTGCCGCTCGGCGCGGTAGATGATCATCGCGTCGCGCTGCGGATTAAAGTGGACCGAGGGCGCGGCGGGCGTGGAGAGCAGTTCGCCGATGGGGGCAGGGGCTTTCTGATAACTGTCCTCCGCCGCGCACGCGCCGGGCGCGCACACTCCCCAAGCCAGCAGCAGTCCGAGGAACGCTGCGTGCCACTGAAGCCGTTTGCCGTGAGGGCGGGACATCGGGTTTGGGCTGAACGTAGCGCCAAGATGGCAAAGCCCCGGCGGCGCGGCAAGCTTAACCATCGGCGGCGAATGGCCCCGACATTCGGAAAAAGCCCAAAGATTCAGGCAAGGCAAAGATTGGCCCGCCTTCACCTGCTCGATCCTTGTCTTCCCTGAATCTTTGGGGATTGCTTCTGGGCTGAAAGCTCAGGCCCGCTCCTGCAACAACGCCGAAAAGCTGCGTCCCAGATGGTCCGGGTGTGCGAGGGTCTGGAACTGCCGCCCCCGCTCACGCGTCCATTCACCGAAGGCGGCGGGCTGCTGCATCGTGCGCTGGGCGATGCGCGTGAGGAAACGGGACTGCTCGGTCAGCTCCGTGGTGGCGAGGCCGGCGCGCTCGCCGGCGTGGGTGATGACGGCGAAGCTGACGTGGGCCGTGATGTCCTGCGTGCCAGGCGCGGCGAGGATGTCGTCCACAAGCTGGTGGTCGCGATAGGCGCGGAGCGTGCCGGCGGGCTTGGTTGGGTTGATGACCTCGCCGGTGGTGTGGCCGTAGTCGAAGGTCAGCAGCTTGCCCGCCCGCAGACTTTGCGCGGCGATGTTCCACCAGAGTTCCGCGAAGGGGGCCAGTTCCAGAATGAAGCCATCCGGCAGCACGGGTGCGAGGCTGGCCCAGGAACTTTCCCGCAGCGCCTCGTCGAGGTTGCCCAGCGCGGCGGACGGCTGCGCCAGCGCGGCGACATTCGCGTGCAGCTCCGGCAGCCGCGTCCAGATGAAGCGCTCGCCCATGCTCCGCACGCCCCACTCGAACCACCGCTGCTCCGCCGCGCTCCACGCGAGCCGGTGGACCGGGAAGGCGTCGAGCAGCTCGTTGGCGAAAATGACGCCGGTCACGCCGCCGGCTTGCTGAACTTCGCCCCAGTTTGCGAACCACCGAACACGCGAGCCGAACATGCTTAAGCGACCGCGCTGCCATTCCTGCCGCCGCTCGGATGGGTCGAGTATCCAATACTCGACCCGGTCCATGAGGTCGGGCCGACGCTTTCGCAGCCAGAGCAAAATGTCCTCGGCCAGTTGCCCGTCGTGCGCGCCGGCCTCGACGACTTGAAGCGGCGCGTCGGCCATTCCGCGTTCCGCATTCCGCGTTCCGAGTTCGGTGAGCCACTCGGCGAACTGAAACGCCAGCAGTTGCCCGAACAGCTCACCCACGCTCACGCTCGTGTAGAAGTCCCCGCGCTGGCCAACCGCCGCGCGGTTGCGTTCGTAGTAGCCGTGCTCCGGGTGGTAGAGCGCCAGTTCCATGAAGCGCGCGCAGGGCAGGGGACCACACCGTGCGATTTCCTCGCGAAGAATTTCCTCCATTGACGGCGATGGCTTGCAGTCCGCCTCGCTATTCGTTATGACACGCCGAAACATAAACCCGATTTCCTATGGCCAAGATTGACGCGTTCTTCAACCTGATGATGCAGCAGAAGGCATCCGATCTGCACCTGGCTTCCGGCAGCCCGCCCATTCTCCGCATCAGCGGCGAACTGCGCCGCGTGGACTACCCGCCGTTGGAGAGCGACGCGCTCAAGGCGATGCTCTACGAAATCGCGCCGGAAATCAAAGTGAAGCAGTTCGAGGAAACCGGCGACGTGGACTTCGGCTACGAAATCCCCACCGTCGCCCGCTTCCGCGCGAACTTCTTCAATCAGAAATACGGCTGCTCCGCCGTCTTCCGCCAGATTCCCAGCACGGTGCTTTCCTTCGAGGACTTCGAGAAGTTCGATGCCCCGCTGCCCGCCGTGCTGCGCAAGTTCCCGATGATGCACAAGGGCCTCGTGCTCGTCACCGGCCCCACCGGCTCCGGCAAGTCCACCACGCTCGCCGCGATGATTGACTACGCGAACAAGAACCGCCACGACCACATCCTGACCGTCGAGGACCCGATCGAGTTCGTCCACCAGAGCAAGGGCTGCCTCATCAACCACCGCGAGGTCGGCATGCACACGAAGTCCTTCGCATCCGCGCTCAAGGGCGCGCTGCGCGAAGACCCGGACATCATTCTGGTCGGCGAAATGCGCGACTTGGAAACCATCGAGCTGGCGCTCACGGCGGCGAGCACCGGCCACCTGGTCTTCGGCACGCTGCACACGCCCAGCGCCGCGAAGACCGTGGACCGCATCATTGACGTGTTCCCTGCCGACCAGCAGAACAAGGTGCGCGCGACGCTCTCCGAGGCGCTCAAGGGCGTGGTGGCGCAGAACCTGTTCAAGCGCATTGACAAGCCGGGCCGCGTGGCCGCGCTGGAGATTCTCGTCTTCACCACCGCCGTTGCGAACATGGTGCGCGAAGGCAAGACGCACCAGATTCCGGGCATGATCCAAGTCGGCAAAAAGCTCGGCAACACGCCGCTGGACGACTCGATCATGGATCACTTGCGCATGAAACGCATCGCGGCGAAGGACGCTTTCGACAAGTCCCTCGACAAGAAAAAATTCTTCCCCTTCCTCACCCCGGCGGAGCAGGAGGAGGCGCGGTCGAATGGCGATGCGGATTGAGCAACAGACAGCCCAGATTCCAACCATGCACCCTTGTTCCACTTCGCGTGTTCCGTGTTCCGTGTTGCGTGATTCAGGCGCAACGCGATCTGACCGCGTCACGCAACACGCAACACGCAACACGCTCTGACCCATGCGCGCCAACGAACTCGACTACATCCTCACCACGATGTTGGACTCCAACAAGGACGTGTCCGACCTCAACATCACCGTGGACAAGCCGCTCCAGGTGGAGTCCTCCGGCCAGCTCGTCGCCGTGCCCATCAACCCGCCGGTGGACCGGCTCACGCCCTTCCAGACCGAGCAGATCGCCCTCAATCTCATCGGCGGCAGCCGCCGCCTCACCGAGGATCTGCTGCGCACCGGTTCGTGCGACTCCTCCTACTCCCTCGGCCAGAAGGCTCGCTTCCGCGTGAACATCTTCTCCCAGCGCGGGAACTACTCCTGCATCCTGCGCAAGCTGACCACGCAGATTCCCACGCTTGAGCAGCTCAAGCTCCCGCCCATTTTCAAGGAAATCTCCAAGGAAAAGACCGGCCTCGTCCTTGTCACCGGCGCGACCGGCTCCGGCAAGTCCACCACGCTCGCGGCGCTGCTCAACGACCTCAACGAAACCAAGTCCATCCACATCGTCACGCTGGAAGACCCGGTCGAGTTCGTGCATCCGCAGAAGAAGGCGACCTTCAACCAGCGCGAGATGGGCACGGACTTCGACCGCTTCTCCAGCGGCCTACGGGCCGCGCTGCGCCAGGCGCCCAAGGTGATTCTCGTCGGCGAAATGCGCGACCGCGAAACCGTCGAGCTGGGCCTCTCCGCCGCCGAGACCGGCCATCTCGTGATGAGCACGCTGCACACGATTGATTGCGGCCAGACCATCAACCGCATCCTGGGCATGTTCGAGTTGAGCGAGCAGGACCAGATCCGCGAGCGCCTCGCGGACACGCTGCGCTGGGTCGTCAGCCAGCGCCTCGCGCCGAAGGTGGGCGGCGGACGTCAGGCCATCCTTGAGATCATGGGCAACAGCGTCCGCACCAAGGAGTCCATCCTCCAGGGCGAGGCCGAGGGCAAGACCTTCTACGAGATCATCGAGGCCAGCTACACCTTTGGCTGGAAGAGCTTTGACCAGGCGTGCATGGAGGCCTTCGAGCAGAACCTCATCACGGAGGAGAGCGCCTTGCTCTATTGCAGCAAGAAAGGCCCGACCTCGCGCGGCATAGACAACATCAAGAAGAAGCGCGGCGAGGTGACCACGAACGTCACCAACCTGGGCATGAAGAAGGACGCCGCCGCCCACGGCGCGCCCGCCGCCGCCCCGCCGCCGCTGACGTTGAAGCTGAAGTGAGTCCTGCTCCCAACCTTCTCCACCCATGAGCCAGCAATTCGCCGAATACGAGTTCATCAGCCCCTCGGACAAGCCCGCGCTGCTCGCGTTGAGCAGCATGGAGGTCCTCGCCAACGTCCAGACCATCGTGCTGGAGTGCGGCTTCAAGATCCACGTTGCCAGCAACCACGCGGACTTCAGCAAGCGCTTCACCGCGCTGAACTACCACATCGTCGTCGTCGAGGAGCTCTTTGCCGCCGGCACCCCCGACGAAAACACCACCCTGCGCGGCCTCCAATGGATGCCCATGGCCCGCCGCCGCCACTGCGTCGTCTTCCTCATCAGCGAGCGGCTCCAGACGCTCAACCCGATGCACGCGTTCCAGCAGAGCGTCCACGCCGTCATCAACAAGGCCGACCTCAGCAGCCTCGGCTCCATCATCCAGAAGGCGGTGGCGGACAACGACCTCTTCCTCCACAGCTACCGCGAAGTCCAGGCCGCCGCCGCGCAGGGAAAGATTTGACCGGCCGCGTTTCCCCGGCGGGCTATTCGTTGATGCCGCAATGGGAGAAATCCGGCGGCGTTTCCAGGAAGGCGAGGAACACCTCGTTGGCTTCCATGGTGAAGAGCAATTCCGATTGGCGCATGGCCCGCGTGGCGGATGCGCGCAGGCTCCCGGATGGCCGGGCGGTGGCTATATGGGGCGGGATGAAGGATGATTCCTCGTTCAGCGAGTCGTTCCAATGCGATGTCATGGCGGCGAGACTGACCGCCCGGCGCGCCGCCGGCCATTGGTTGTCTCCCTGAATCGCAATAGCCGTCCAGCCTAGCGCGCTAGGGGAAACGCTTACGCTCCAATCCGCGCCTGGGCGCGCGTCGTTGCGCGGGCGGACGGTGACATCGCAACCGTGGCCGGCTACTCTCCTGCCATGAATTCCGTCGCGCTGGAGCTGGCCGTGATCTTCGCCCTGCTGGTGGCGAACGGCGTGTTCTCGATGACCGAGCTGGCCGTGGTCTCCGCCCGCAAGTCACGGCTCCGCCAGCGGGCGGAGGGCGGCGACGCCCGCGCCCGTGCCGCGCTCGAACTCGCCGAGTCGCCCAACACCTTTTTCTCCACCGTGCAGATCGGCATCACGCTCGTCGGCGTGCTCGCGGCGGTGTTCAGCGGCGCGACCTTGACAGAGAAGCTCGCCGGGCCGCTCAAGGAGGTTGCCTGGCTGGCGGCTTACGCGGACAAGGTGGCCTTCGCCCTCGTAGTGACGGCACTGACCTACTTCACCCTCGTCATCGGCGAACTGGTGCCCAAGCGCCTCGGCCTCGGCAACCCCGAGGGCATCGCCTGCGCGCTGGCGGGGCCGATGCGGTGGCTCTCGAATCTCGCGTCGCCGCTCGTGTCGCTCCTGAGCTGGTCCACGGACACGCTCCTGAAAGTCTTCCGTATCAAGCCCGCGCCGGACGCGGGCATCACGGAGGAGGAGGTGCGCTTGTTGGTGAAGGAAGGCACGCGCGCCGGCGTGTTCTTCAAGCACGAGTCCGAGATGGTGGACAGCGTGCTGGCGCTGGACCGGCTCCCGGTGCGCGACCTGATGACGCCCCGCGCCAAGATCATCTGGCTTCAAGTCGCCGACCCGCACGAGTCGGTCTGGCACAAGATCGTCGTCAGCGGGCACACGACCTTCCCGGTGTATGAGGGCAACCGCGATCACGTCGTCGGCGTCGTGTCCGTGAAGGCGATTTACGCCAACCTCGCCGCCGGCGCGCCGGCCAATGTGAAGGACTTGATGGTGCCGCCGCTCATCGTGCCGGCCACACAGTCCGCCAGCGGGCTGCTCGAGAAGTTCAAGCAAAGCGGCAAGCACGTCGCGCTCGTGGCCGACGAGTTCGGCGGCATCATCGGCCTGGTGTCGCTGCACGACATCATGGAGGCCATCATCGGCGAGATGCCCACGCCCGACGAGCGCGCGCGACCCCGCGCGGTGCGCCGCGACGACGGCTCATGGCTGGTGGACGGGATGCTGGCCGCCGAGGAGTTTGCCCGCCTGGTGCCGGACTTCAAACTGCACGCCGGGCCGGAGCGGGACTACCAGACCTTCGGCGGGTTCGTGCTCAAGCAACTGGGCCGGATGCCGGTGGAAGGCGAGTCCTTCCCGCACTCGGGCTACCACGTCGAGGTCATAGACATGGACGGGCACCGCGTGGACAAGGTGCTCTTGCTGCCGGTGAAGCCGGGCGGTCCCGCGGACAAGCCGCAGCTTTGAGGCCGAAGTCGAGGCTGAAGCCCTCGGACAAAATGTTCCCCGCTGTTTCGGTGGAACGGGCGTGAGTGGTGAAGGCCGCGCTGGAGGCGCGAATGAAGGTAGCCGGTGGGAAGCTCCGCCCTGGGAGCGCACCCACCGGTGCTGGCCCCAAGTGCCCGGTGCCCCGGCGGGGCGCATGAATCATCGCCACACAATCGGGGCGCTCATGCGCCCCGCCGGGGCGCGGCCCGGTTGGCTTGCCGACCGGTGGGTGCGCCTCTCCCTTCGGTCGAATCTGCCCACCGGCTACCCTCACTGGCCCCTCTGGGGCCGGGAAGCGCGCTGGTCGCCCGGCCGGCTCTTTCACTTCGGATGCAGCGCGGCGTCGAGGGCGAGCAGGAGGCTGGCGGCGGTGAATGGCTTGGGGATGAAGCCCTGGACTTCGAGGCCCGTGGCCTTCAGCGCGGCCTCGTGCGTGTTCAGGCCGGAGGCGGCGATCACCTTCAAGTCCGGCTGGATGTTCCGCAGCGCGCGGATGGTCGCCGCGCCGTCCATGTGCGGCATCTGCATGTCGGTGAGGAGGAGCTGGACTTCCTTCATGTGCTCCACGAACCGCGCCACCGCCTCGGTGCCGTCGCCGGCGGTCACCACGCGGTAGCCGTAGCCTTCCAGCGTGGCCTTGACGATCTCGCGCGCGGCCGCCTCGTCGTCCACCACCAGCACCAGCTCGCCGTGGCCGGCGGGCAGCGTTGTGAGCGTGGTGTCGGAGGTCGTCTCCTCCCCGAGCACGGCGGGGAGGTAAATCTTGAACTGCGTGCCCACGCCCACCTCGCTGTAGAGATGGATGAACCCGCCGTGGTTCGCGACGATGTCCTTCACCGTCGCCAGCCCGAGGCCCGTGCCCTTGCCCGGCTCCTTGGTCGTGAAGAACGGCTCGAAGATCTTCCCCCGGATCTCCTCAGGGATGCCGTCGCCCGTGTCGGCCACGGTCAGGACGACGTAATGCCCCGGCCTGGCCTCCTGGCTCAGGCGCGCGTAGGTCTCGTCCAGCACGATGTTCTCCGCGCCGAGCGTGATGGTGCCGCCCTTGGGCATGGCGTCGCGGGCGTTGACACACAGGTTGAGCACCACCTGATACAACTCCGTGGACTCCCCCAGCACCGGCTCCAGCCCGCCGGCCACGCGCAGCTCGCACCGGATGTTGGGCGGGAAGGTCTCCTTCATCATCTTGCTGATGTCCTTCAACAGGTGGCCCGCCTGCAGCACGATCTTCTCCCCGGCCGTGCCGCGCGCGAAGGCGAGGATCTGCCGGATCATGCCCGCCCCGCGCTGGGAGTTGCCCTCGATCATCTCCAGCAGGCGGCGCGTCGGCGGGTCGGTGCTCTGGGACTTGAGCAGCTCCGACGCCATGAGGATGGGCGCGAGCACGTTGTTCAAGTCATGCGCCACGCCGCCGGCCAGCGCGCCCAGACCTTCGAGCCGCTGCGCGCGGAGAAACTTCGCCTCCAGCAGCTTCTTCTCCGTGATGTCCTGCTTGATGGCGACGAAGTGTGTGATCACGCCGCGCTCGTCCTTCACGGACGTGATGATGGTCTCCTCGGTGAAGAGGCTGCCGTCCTTCTTCCGGTTGACCATCTCGCCCCGCCACACCTCGCCGCGCAGGATGGTGGCCCAGAGATTCTCATAGAACGCGCCGTCGTGCTTGCCCGATTTGAGGATGCGCGAGTTCCGGCCCACGGCCTCGGCGAGCGTGTAGCCGGTGGTCTTGGTGAAGGCCGGGTTGACCCACTGGATCGTGCCGGTGCGGTCCGTGATGACCACCTCGTTCGCGGCGGCGCTCAGCGCGGCGGCTTCGAGGCGCAGTTGGCCTTCGAGCTTGGCGCGCTCCTCGGCCTCGAACACCTGCGAGACCAGGTTGGCAATGGCCACGGCGAACGATTTCTCATCCGCCGTCCACTGCCGCGCCGGGCCGGTGTGCTCGTGGCACACAACGCCACTGGGCCGGCCGTGGATGCGAATGCCCGCGTCCAGCATCGAGCTGATGCCTAGCGGGCGCAGATAACCCTCCGAGAACTCCCGGGTCCGGGCGTCCGTGTGGGCGTCGTCGGCGTCAATGACATCGGAGCCGGCCATCGCCGCGAAATAGGCGGGATAGTTCTTGGCGGCGAGCTGGAGGCCGGCGGAGTGCTGGCCGGAGGTTGCTTCAAACAGGTCCACGCACTGGATGCCGTCGCACGCCGGGGTGTAGCGCCAGATGCTGCCGCGGGCGATGCCGAGCGTCTTCGCCGTTCGCTCGGTGATGCGCTGCAAGGTTGCGGTCAGGTCGCGCTGGCTCGCGGTGGTCTCGCGGGACAGGTCAATCAAGGCCGCCGCACGCTGGAGGCTTTGGTGCGCGCTCAGGCTCAATGCCTCCTCCGCCCGTTTGCGCTCGGTGACGTCCGCGATCACCACCACGACGCGCGCCACGCCGTCGCCCTCCCGGATCGGCTCATACTTGACGGCGTAATGGTGCTCGCCGCCCGGCCGGGGCAGTTGCAGTTCGTAGGCGACCCGCTCCCCGGCAAACGCACGATCCAGGCGCGGGCCGATCTGCTTTTCATAAACCCCGGCCAGCACATCGGGCACACGCTTCCCGACCAGGTCGGCGGTGGGCAGGCCGAGGATTTCCGCGTAAGCCACGTTGGCAAAGAGGTAGTGGCGGTCGGGGCTGACCATCACGAGACCGACGCGCGCGTTGTCCGTCACGATCCGCAGCCGCGCTTCGCTCTCCCGCAGCGCCGCCTCCGCCTGCTTGCGCTCCGTGACCAGCTCCGAGAAAACAATCACCCCGCCGATCTCCCCGTGCGCTGTGTGCCACGGTCGCACCTCCCAGCGGACCCAGTCCGTCGTTCCGTCCGCGCGCGGGAACGGGTCCGCCTCGCATTTCTCCACGGCCCCCGCAAGACAGCGCCGGTGGATTTCCTTCCAGCGGTCCGGGATTTCAGGGAAGACCTCGTAGTGGCTGCGCCCGATGATGCTCTGCTCGGCGAGCCGGTAGTCCGTCACCCAGCGCCGGCTGGCCACGAGGTAGCGCATGTCGCGGTCGAACATCGCGATGGCCGCCGGGCTGTGCTCGACAAAAAGATGCATCTGCTGCTCGCGTTCCCGCAGCGCCGCCTCGGCCCGGTGGCGGCCGATGGCGATGGCCGCCAGGTGCGTGGCGAACTCGATGAGCCGACGATGCTCCGGCCGGGGCAGGCCCGGCTGGCGGTAATACATCGCAAACGTGCCCAGCACCCGCCGCTGCTGGTCGAAAATCGGGGTGGACCAGCAGGCCCGCAACCCGTGGGGCAGCGCCGCCGCCTGATAGGCCGCCCAGAGCGGGTCGGTGGCGATGTCCTGCACAAACACCGCCTCCTGGCGATAGGCCGCCGTGCCGCACGAGCCGGCACACGGGCCAATCGGCTGGCCGTCCACCAGCGCGACAAACGCCGCCGGCAGGCTCGGTGCGGCCCCGTGGCGGACGTGCAGGCCGGCTTCGTCGAGCAGCAGAATGGAGCAGAGCATCTCCGGGGATTGGGTTTCGGTGAGACGCACCAGGTTGGTGAGCGTTTCCGTCAACGGCGCGCCCGTGGCGATCATCTCCAGCACCTGCTTCTGGGCGTTCAGCAGGGCCTCCGCCTGATTGCGTTCCGTGATGTCCAGATGGCAGCCGAGCATCCGCACGGGCTGGCCGGACGCGTCGCGGAGCACGTCCGCCTGCGCGAGGATCCACCGATACGATCCGTCCTTGTGCCGCATCCGGAACTCCATCGCGTAGCCGGCCACGGGGTTGGCGATGAGCGCCTGCACCTTCGCCAGCGTGGGCGCGAGGTCGTCCGGGTGGACGCGGCTTTCCCACTCCGCGAAGCGATTCGTGATCTCCTCCTCCGCGTGGCCAAGCTGGCGCTTCCACTCCGGGGAGAAATACACCTCGTTCGTCCGCAAGTCCCAATCCCACAGCCCCACGTTGCCCGCGCGCACCGCCAGCCGCAGGCGCTCCGTCAAGTCAGGTGGCGATGTTCGTTCCATTCATGGCTCAGGTGAAAAAATCCTTGGGCTGGGGCGAGCAGACGCCCTCCCACGCCCCCGGTCAAACAGTTTCCCGCCCAAGCAATGAATGCATGAGGCACTGCGCGCCCGCCCGCCGCCGGCAGGGACGAGCTGTGCTCGTCCTCGCGGCTACCCCTGAACCGGAGCGCGGGACTCCGGCCCGCAGCAGCCACCTCAACCGGGGGGCGCTGCGGATGTTCGCACGGGGGCCGGTGCAAGTTGCCGCTGCGGCCCGGAGGGCCGGGTTCCGGTTCAGGGGCTGAAATCGCGGGACTTGGTGGCTCGTGGGTTCTCCCCATGAACCTGTGGCGGCGGTCTGTGGCCGCCGACCGGGTCGTCCTGGCGTGCAGGCGGCCGCAACTCGGCGCTCATAGAGCGCCACCACAGCCGCCACACTTTATCCGGGAATTGGAATCAGGCCTTGCCGGCGAGGCGCTCTGGCTCACCGCGCACGGCAGGGCGTGCGTCAATGGCCGGCGGCAGACTGCGATTCCACCCAGCGCACGGCGTAGTGGACCAGTTCGGGGCTGGTGGCGAGCTTGAGCTTGGCCTTGATGTTGACCCGGTGGACTTCGACGGTCTTGCCGCTGAGGTGAAGCTGCGCGGCGATTTCCTTCGTGCTGCGGCCCCGGCCAATGAGCTGGAACACCTCGAACTCGCGGTCGGAGAGCGACTCGACCGAGCTGCCTGCGCCGCCGGTCCGGTGGCCGGTGAAGGCGTCCATGATGCGCGCGGACATCTTCTCGCTGACGAAGACGCGGCCCTCCAGCACGGCGCGGATGCCGTCCATGATGCGCTTGCCGCCCTCCTGCTTCATCACGTAGCCGCGCGCGCCGGCGCGCAGCACGCGCTCGGCGTAGAGCGCCTCGTCGTGCATCGAGAGGACGAGGATGGCGAGGCCGGACTGGATGGCCTGCAAATCCTTGATGGCTTCGAGGCCGCTCTTGCCGGGGAGCGAGATGTCCATGAGCACGAGGTCGGGCCAGTGGGCCTCGACGGCCTGCAGGGCTTCGCGCGCGTCGGCGGCCTGGGCGCAGACGGCGAGGTCGGGCTGCGCGGTGATGAGCGCAACGAGGCCGTCGCGCATCAACGGGTGGTCGTCCACGATGAGGATTTTCTTCGGCGCGGGCGCGGCGGGTTTTTTCTTCTTCGTTTTCATCGGGGATTCCCTCCAAAGCAAGCTGGTCGGCGGTGCTCTGCCCTGCTTTCCATCCGATCCCCGGACCACCGCTCCAGCCGACCGATGCGCTGGTGGGGCGAGGCTCGCAGATGGAGGCGGCAGCCATTTGGATTTTGGGAGCAGCTCATCGTCGTGGCTTGCCCTTCGGCAGCGGCGGGGACTGATGCACGGAGCAGGCGACGGTGGTGCCGTCCGGCTCGCCGCGCTGCACAATGACGGACCCGCCAATCATGCCGGCGCGGTATTGCATGATGCGCAGCCCGGCGCCGGTGCGCGGCGGCGTGGCGGGGATGCCGCAGCCGTTGTCCTTCACGGCGAGGAAGACGCGGTTGGACTCGGCGGCCAGGCCGACCTCGATGCGGCGCGATCTGCCGTGCTTGATGGCGTTGCTCACCGCCTCCTGCGCGATGCGGTAGAGGTGCGTGGCCGTGGCGTTGTCGTGGATGTGCACGGGATGGTCGCAGCGGAAGACGCAGTCCACGCCGAACATCTTCGTGGTGGCATTGGCCAGCTCCTGCAATGCGGACATCAGCCCTTCGGACTCCAAGACGACCGGGCACAAGCCGTGCGCGAGCATCCGCGTCTGGGTGATGGCGTCGCGCACATGCGCGGCAATCTGCCCGGCCTGGGCGGAATGCTTTTTCGCCTTCGGGGCCAGCGCCTGCTCCAGCACCTGGCTCATCAGCTCGATGCCCGCGAGCTGCTGGCAGATGCCGTCGTGCAGGTCCTGCCCGATGCGCCGCTGCTCCTGCTCGCTGATGCTGAGAATCTCCTGCTCCAGCCGGCGGCGCTCGGTGATGTCGAGCATGGTGCCGACAATTTTGCGGGCCACCCCGCTGTTGCCGACGGCCTCGCTGGAGCTTTGCACATGGCGCACCTCACCGTCGGGGCGCAGAATGCGATACTCGAACTTCCAGCCTTCGCCGCGGCGGATGCCATCCTCGATGGTCGCGCGCGCGCGCGCCCGGTCGTCCGGGTGGACCAAGTGGTCGAAGAACTCATCGGAGAGGGGCCGCACCGCGCCCGGCGCGACGCCGAGGATGCGGAACATCTGCGCGGACCAGCGGGCCACGGGCGGCGGGCCAAGCTCGACTTCATAGCTGCCGAGCTGTGCGATTTGCTGGGCCTTGGCCAGGATGGCCTCGCTGTGGCGCAGCGCCTCCTCAGTCGCGGCGAGCCGGCGGTCGCGCTCGATCTGCGCCAGCGCGCGCTGCACCACGGCGGGGACGAGGTCGAGGAACTGTGCGTCCTTGACGAGGTAGTCCAGCGCGCCGCGCTTCATCATCTCCACGGCCACGCGCTCGTCGCCCTGCCCGGTGATGACGATGAAGGGGACGGTGCGCCCGAGCGCCTCAAGCTGGCTGATCAGCTCCCGGCCTTCGAGATCCTGCAATTTCAGGTCAAGCAGCAGCAGCTCCGGCCGGTGCTGTCCCAGCCAGTTGATGGCGTCGAAGCCGGAGCTGGCGGAGGCGGTGGTGTGGCCGGCGCGCTTGAGCGCGCGTTCGATGAGGCGGGCCAGCCCGCAGTCATCGTCCACCACGAAGACGGTCGTGGGCGTGGACTTTGGCGGACGGTCAGGCACGCGGAAGTCATAACCAACCCGGGTTCGATTGGGTAGCTCTTACTGCCTTCACCCACACGAGGCCATGGCGTGAATTGGACCAGCGATTGACAATTCGCGTGTAGCCCGTTGCGGGCGAGGATTGGAGCCTGCGTTGTGTAACGGCCCGCCGTCGCGGGCACCGAAACGGGAAATGAAACCAACCGGAAGGAGCCACCTATGAATGCCACCGAAGTCAACACGGACAAGCTGGTCACCGATCTCAAACGCATCGTCACCGACTCCGAGGAGTTGCTGCACGACTCGAAAGATGCCGCCGGCGCGAAGGCCCAGGAAATGCGCGCGCGCCTGCATGACGCGATGGAGTCGGCCAAGCGTGCCTGCCAGCGCCTGGAGGCCAAAGCCGTCGAAGGCGCGAAGGCCGCCGACCGGACCATCCGCGAGCATCCGTATCAATCCATCGGCGTCGCGTTTGGCCTGGGCCTGCTCATCGGCGTGCTCGTCACGAGAAAGTGAGCGCGCATGAGCGAGGACACTGAAACCAAACCGGGCGTCTGGGCCTCGCTGCGGCGCGGCCTCGACGCCCTGCTCGCCACCACCCACAACCGCGTCGAGCTGTTCGCCGTCGAGTTGCAGGAGGAGAAGTGCCGGCTGGTGGAGGCCATCCTGTGCGCCGCCGCCGTGGTCGCCTTCGGCCTCATGGCCCTCTCGCTGGTGACGCTCACCATCGTCGTCCTCTGCTGGGAGAACGGTCTCCTGCCGGCGCTGGCCGGCCTGAGCGGGCTGTATCTCCTGGTCACCGTGCTGGCCTGGCGGGCCTTGCAGGCGCGCCTGAAGGCGAGAAGCGCCTTTGCCAGCACGCTCGACGAACTCAAGAAAGACCGCTCATGTTTGGAAACCGAGAACTAGCCGGGTGCCAGGCGCGAAAGGCCGCGCTGCTCCGGCAAAGCGCGGCGAACCGGCAGGCGCTCGCCGAGGTGGCGCAGAACCTCCAGCCGGTCGTCGTGTGGGTGGACTTGGGCGTCGCCCTCGCCCGCAAGGTGCGGACCGCCTTGAGCGCACTGGCCCCGCTGCTGTCGCTGTGGGGTTCGCGAAAGTCGGAATCCTCCGGCTTCCTCGGCAAGCTCGCCGGGATGGTTTCCCTCGGACGCTCGGTCGCGGCGTTGTGGAAGAGCTGGCGGTAGGCGCGCGGGCCGCTCCGGCGGATGTCCCGGCGCTACGGCTTGCCGTTGATGTCCGGCACCTGCACGAGGGAGACGAACAGGCCGAGCTGCTTGATGGCCTCGGAGAACTTCTCGTAGTCCACCGGCTTGACGATGTAGTTGTTGCAGCCCAGCTCGTGGCAGCGCGCGACCTCGCGCGGATCCTCGGTGGTGGTGAGCATGATGGTGGGCAGCTTGCGGAGCGAGGGGTCCGCCTTGACTTGGCGGAGCACTTCCACGCCGTCCACCTTCGGCATGCGGATGTCGAGCAGCAGCAGATACGCCGTGTCCGCCCGGCGCTGCGGACCAGGGCTGCGGCGGAAGAGGAAGTCGAGAATCTCCTGGCCGTTCTCGAAGCGCTGGATGGGATTGTGCAGGCCCACGCGCTTGAGGTTCTTCTCGATGAGCACTGCATGGCCGGCGTCATCTTCCGCGATCAGGATCACAACTTCTTTGGTCACGGGCATGGTCATATCACCCTTTTATTGGTTGGCAAGCTGGCAAAAAAGGGCGCATCACGGCGCCCGGCGGCGGACATGCCACTGCCGACCGGCCGCGACCAAGGCTGCGCCCTGACGAAAGCAGGAACCGGCGGCGGTGCGTCAGCGCCCGGCTCCCCGGACCAGCCCCTCGGATCACTCATGGATTCCGCAGCGCGGATGATCTGGCAGGAACTCCGTGAGGCAGAGAAACACCTCGTTGGCCTCGCGGGTCCGGCGCAGCTCGGCGCGATGGGCCGGCCACCCCTTTTCCGGCGGCGGGCGTTGCGCTGACCAGCGGGTGGCGTAGGCGTTGGCGAGGTCGGCGAGCGGGATGGCTGAGACTTCGTTCATGGTGGGCAGTGGGTGAAGGTTTCGAGCGGACGATGGGATCAGGTTCCGGCGCAGGCCGTGGCGCTCGTTGAGCAAGCCTGCCTCGGTTGCCAGGCGCGGGCGGCTTGCCGGGGCGCAAACCAGGCCCGACTGTCGGCCCGGGCACACCCCGTTGCCGCAGGAGAGCCGGCCGTGCCGCGACGGTGCGCGGGGTTGGAAATAAACTGGTCCGGCCGCCCCGCCCTGGAGTTTTCCCCGGCCTCGGCATCCAGCACGACCAAGGCGCAATCATTGCCATCTTTCAGGTCCGCGCAGCGCTGATGCCACGACTGAATCTGGTCCGCTGGCGCTGAACTGCCCCGTGAGCAGACGATGACGAGGTCGGCCGCCGCCGCCTGTTCCCGCGTAAGCTCATCCAGCCGGGCCAGGGCCAGCACGGCGGACTTCCAGGCGCTGAGGTTGAACTCGCACGCGATGCCCAGCTCGCCCATGAGGTTTTGATAGAATGCCAGGCCGCGCTGCGCGCAAAACTGGTCTTCATACACCAGGACCACGTTGAACAGTTCGCTGGCGGTCACTCCGCAGCCACCCCTTGCCGGATCGGTCCACTTCGTTGTCATGCCGACGAGACTAGGCGGCCTGCCGCGTCACCGGCCATAGGTTGCCTCCCTGAATCGCAATAGCCGTCCGGCCTAGCCGGTTAAGGGAAACGCCTACCTGAGTTGCGAGGCGCGGCGGGTTCGGAGACCGGAGAAGCTCGACATGCTCGAATGCCCGCCGCGAGCGGGCGCTGGAATGCGGAACCAGCGACCGGCGAGGCGGAGCGGTCGGGCCGGTTCCCGAAGCTGCCCCAAAGTGATTCTGGGATGAAGCGGCTGAACTTGCCCGTCACACCCCGAAGAACTTCTGTATCTCCTTCACCACCTCGATGAAGCGGTCCACCTCGGCCTTGGTGTTGTAGAAGTAGAAGCTGGCGCGGGCGGTGGAGGGGACGCCGAGTTTCTTCATCAACGGCTGGGTGCAGTGGTGCCCGCCGCGCAACGCCACGCCGTAGCGGTCGGCGATGGTCACCACGTCGTGCGCGTGGACGTCGTTCAGGAGGAAGCTCACAAGACCGGCGCGGCCCTTCGCGGGACCGAAGAGCCGGACGCCGTTCAGCGAGGCGAGCCGGTCGTGGCAATGCTCCGCGAGTTCCTGGTCGTGCCGCCAGATGTTCTCCCGCCCGATGGCGTCGAGGTAATCCATCGCGGCGTGCAGGCCGATGGGCGCGGAGATGTCCGGCGTGCCGGCCTCGAACTTGTGCGGGATGGTGTTCCAGGTGCTGTGGTCGTAGTCCACGGTGGAGATCATCTCGCCGCCGCCCATGTAGGGCGGGGTGGCTTCGAGGACTTCCCGGCGACCGTAAAGCGCGCCGCTGCCGGTGGGGCCGCACATCTTGTGGCCGCTGAAGGCGAAGAAGTCGCAGCCGATGGCCTGCACGTCCACGGGGAGGTGGCCGGCGCTTTGCGCGCCATCCACGAGCGTGACCGCGCCGAGCTGGCGCGCGCGGGCGCAGAGTTCCGCGACGGGGTTCACGACGCCGAGGGCGTTCGAGATGTGCGCCATGGCGAAGAGCTTTACGTCGCGCGTGAGGAACTCGTCGAGGCGCGCGAGGTCGAGCGTGTGGTCGTCGTCGCGGATGGGCAGGAAGCGGAGCTTCGCGCCGGTGCGCGCGGCCAGGAGCTGCCAGGGGACGATGTCGCTGTGGTGCTCCATCTCGGTGGCGAGGATGACGTCGCCGGCCTTGATGAACTGGCTGCCCCACGCCTGCGCGACGAGGTTGATGCCCTCGGTGGTGCCGCGCGTGAAGACAATTTCGTGCGGGTCGCGGGCGTTCAGATACTTGGCGGTGCGGACGCGCGCGGCCTCGTAGCCGGCGGTGGCGCGGTTGCTCAACTCGTGGATGCCGCGGTGGACGTTGGCGTTGTCGCGCTCGTAGTAGCGCACGAGGGCGTCAATCACCGCGCGCGGCTTCTGCGAAGTGGCGGCGTTGTCAAAGTAAACGAGCGGATGGCCGTGGACCTGTTGGTCGAGGATTGGGAAGTCCGCGCGGAGTTTCTGCCAGTCGGGAGTTGGTGGAGTCATCGGAGTGGAAAGTGAGAAAGTGGGAAAGCGGGCAGGTGAGGGTTCGGCATCGGGAGCACTCGGCTCACTTTCACGCTTTCCCGCTTTCTCACCTGCTTCATAAAAAAACCAGAGCCTCCTCACGTCGGCTGCTACATGAGTCCGAGCTGAAGCTTGGCCGCCTCGGTCATCATCCCCTGGTTCCACGGCGGATCCCAGACCAGCTCCACGTTCACGTCGTCAATGCCTTCGAGGCAGAGGAGCTTGTTCTGCACGTCCTGCACGAGCACCGGGCCCATGCCGCATCCGGGCGCGGTGAGCGTCATCTTCACGTCCACCTTGTAGCTGTTGGTGCCCAGCTCGGTGAGGTCGCAGTTATAGATGAGGCCGAGGTCGGCGATGTTGACGGGGATTTCCGGGTCGTAACAGGTGCGGAGCGCGGTCCAGACCTGCTCGACGAGCGCCTCCTTCGTGACCGGCCCGGCGGGCGCGGGCGTGGTGCTGGGCACCGGAGCGGCCACGGGCACCTTGCCGAGCGCATCGGCGTCCTTGCCCTCGATGCGCGCGAGGCCGCCGATGAATTGCACGGTGTAAGCGCCGCCCAGCACCTGCGTGATGGTGACCTCGGTGCCCTTGGGGATAAAACCCTTCTCGCCGGACGGAATGCGCGTGGCATCCACGTCGCGGGTGAGGGTGACGGTTTCGTAGGAGTGCATAAATCAAACTGGCTGGTTTCGTTCCAAAAGGAATCGTGTTCGGAATTCAGCTTCGTAATAGACAAGCCGTCCAGGAATGCAGGAAACGACTGTGCCCAAACCCATGCCAAGCACCGCATCAATGGCTTCTTCCAAACCCATCTCACGTCCATCCAACTCGCTGGACTCCGAAATCAAATGGCACAACTTTGGCGCTCCTTTCGTGGCAAGCAGTCTGGAAACTCCCGCCGCAGTTTGTTCAGCCGATTGAATCGGAATGGCCCAGCTTTCATCAAGGTCTCGTGAATGAGCCAATGAGTGAGTGATGTCGCTTCTTCGCTTTGGTTTCGCCAGCATCATCAACCATCGCTCCTGCTTCTCTGGCAATACAAAGGCCCGAACGAATTTCGCTTCGTGCTCCTGTTGCGCCGAGCTGATTGCTGTGGAATCAGGCATTTTCTTCGCCTTCCGTGCTCACCGTCCCGCCGCCGGCCACCGCCGCCTTGGCCGCGTGCCAGGAGAGGATGGCGCACTTCACGCGCGCCGGGAACTTGTGCACGCCCGCGAACGCCGCGAGCTTGCCCATGCTGTCGTCCGCGTGGCCGGTGGTGACCATGTCATGCACCTTGCCGAAAAGCGCCTCCACGTCCGCGCGCGTCTTGCCCTTGATGGTGCTGGTGAGCAGCGACGCCGACGCCTTCGAGATGGCGCAGCCGGAGCCTTGGAAGCTCGCGTCCCGCACCACATCGCCGTCCATGACGAGATAGACGGTGTAGTTGTCGCCGCACAGCGGATTGGTGCCGTGGGCGACGCGGTTGGCGTCGGGCAGCACCTTGAAGTTCCGCGGGCTTTTCGCGTGCTCCAGGATGACTTCTTGGTAGAGGTCGTTGAGGTCGTCGTTCATGGCGGGAAAGTGTTGAATGCCGGGTGGCGCAGCGCGAATGAAATCTGGCCGCCCACGTAGCTCGACATTCCAATGTCGAGAACCCGTTGTCGTAAGCGGCGAGGCTGTTTCATGCTGGTTGCTCCTCGACTCGACATTGGAATGTCGAGCTACCAGCGGGCGGCGCATACTCGTCGAGCCAGTCTGCTTGCTTCAGGGCAAACGTGCCGGGCCGCAGCTTTTCCGGGTTGTTCGCAATGTATCGTCGCGTGCGCGCCAGTTCCTCGACGCCGCGCAAGATGCGGTCGAAGGACTCTGTCTGCCACAGATGTCCCTGACGCATCAGTGCGTGTGCGTTCAGTCCGGCGTCCTTGCCCATCTCCGTGCTCGTGAAGCGTTTGACCGAATACAGCCACTCTTCGAGTTGCACGCCGGGAAACGGCTGCGCCAACACGTGGACATGATTGGGCATCACGACGTAGTCGCCCACCCAAACGCGCTGGCCGTGGAAGAACTCCAACGCCTGCGCGACGATGCCGTGGGCTTGCGCTAGCAGGCAACTGCCGTGACACTTGTCCAACTCGACCAAGAACTGCCGTTGCTGCTCGCGCTCGAAGGCCCGGCGTTCGCCGATGGAGATGGCCTGGTAGGCATCGCTCCAACGCTTTGGGTCGAACTCCGCCCACGCCGGGTCCACGCCATGCACCCGCAACCAGAAGTCCCGCTCCTCATGCCACTGCTTCGCGACGGACTCGGGGATGGAGTCCGCGAGTCGAAAGGTCACGAAGTAAGTCGCACCCTCGACGCGCAAGTGCGGCAAGTTCCGCCGATACCCCGGCACCAGCCACAGTTCCTCCACATCAACCCCACGGAAGGTGGGGCGTGCGGGAATGCTCTTAGGCAGCGAGAGTTTCTTCATCGGTCACCGTAGCTCGACATTCCAATGTCGAGTCTTGGTCATTCTAAGTTACTTCGCGTTCAATTTCAGACTCCGTCGTTCTGTCGTGATGGCGGGTGTCGGAGTCTCGACATTGGAATGTCGAGCTACTGGTTCAACCGCTTCAGCACCGCATCCGTCCGCTCGTCAAAAATCTTCCGCCACTCCGGGGCCACGAGGCAGTCGCAATCTTCCTGCGCGTAGCCGGGGTTCTTCCGCTGCGCCTCGGTGGGCAGGTAGAAGAGGTAGCCGTTGGTGTAGCCGGCCACGAAGCTGAACTTGCCCGGCGCGCGCTTCTTCACGGCAAGCCCCAGCTCCACCGTCAGCTCGCCGGGGAACGTCACCATCACGAACTCGCCGACGCGCAGGCCGGACATCTCGACGTCAAGCGTCGGCGTGCCCGCCGCGATGGCCTCGGCGTGGTGGCGCTTGAGCAGCGCGACGTTCACCTGCAAGTGCGTGAGCCGCTCCATCGCCTGGATGTTTCGCAGGTAGGCCTCGACGTTCGCGCGGTTCTCGGCGTCGAGCTTAGCCAAGGCATCGCGGCCCTGCGCCTTCTCGTGGAGGTAGCCATAGTTTGGATACGCGGGGAAATCCGGCGAAAGTTTTTGTTGGAGGAACAGCGGGAGGAACGCCTTGAAGTTCAGGCTCGTGCCGCGAAACGACTTCAACAGCCGCGCCTGCTCGCTCTCGATGGCCGCGATGCGCTGCTCATAGTCCGCCGCGCGCGGCAGCGACACCGTCTCGCGCACGACGCGCAACGGGCTGGCCTCGCCCGTCTTGATGCCGCGCGCCGCCCGCAGCGCGCTCAGGCCGAGCAGGTTTCCGTAAGCCTCCGCGTCGTGCGGGTGCTGCGTGGCCTTGTAGAGCGACGGGTTGATGTCGCCCGCGCAGCCCTGCACGAAGAACGCCATCACGCCCTCGCCGAAATTCTCCTCGATGACCTTCGACGCGAAGCCGGGGAAATCCGCCGTGTTCCCGCCCGCCGGCACGCCGTGGATGGGATGACACGCGAAGTTGTAGACCAGCGCGAAGGGCCGGCCATCCGTGCGGTCGAGCCGCAGCAGACCAATCTCCGCGTCCACGGGGCCGACGCTGGCCACGTCCTCGTCGCGCGGCGTCGCGTAGGCGCGGCGGAGGTCCAGTTCGCTGCCGTCCTTCAGCTTGAGGCGGCGGTTCTCCATGATGCGGTCCTCGCGTCCCCGCCCGGCCCCGGTGCGCACGGGCACGAGATTCTTCGCCGCCTCCTTCACGGCCTGCACCGTGAGCGCGTCCGTGTCGCGCCGCACGACGCTGTGGCAATGGCTGGCGTTGACGAGCACGCTCGCAGGCGGGATGCCCAGCTCCCGCTGCAACTCCGCGCGCACCTTCCCGAGGTAATCATTCCCAATCCGCCCGATGCCGCCGATGGCCACCGCGTCCACCGTGACGAGCACGACGGTGGTGGCGCCGTCCTTGAGCACGAGCGCTTTCACGTAGGAAGGGTCGTTGACCGGCCCCGCCGCGCGGTCTGTGATGTCCACCTTCGCGACGCCAGCGAGGAGTTGGGCGGCATAGGCAGGCGCGGACGCAAGGAGCGACAGTAGCAGGGCGAACAGGACGGACAGAGCGGGTTTCATTGAGCGGAACGTCAAGGTTACTGTGGGGCGTTCGGACGAGAATCCCAAAGATGCAGCTTGAAGCGCATCTCAAAGAAGTTGGCAGGAACCGGGAGAATGTCCGTCTTTGGTCGTCCCTCATGCATAAAGCGCAAGTCAGGCGCAGGTGTCGCGTCGGCGTAATCTGGCTTCCGCCATTCAGACCAGTCTGAATTCTTCGGCATGAAGGGAATCGGCAGGACAAAAACCTGTGCGGGCTCACCGGCAGGTTTGATAACGATGGCCCGACGAGTGCCCTCGTAAATCAGGCCGCCGTGTTCAAGGACGGCATAATCCCCTTGAACTTGTCGCTTCACTGTTTGGAGGTGATGACCAGCCATGCTGTGTTGTGTCACAGCTTCGAGGTTGCCATTGAACGGAATCGGTTGGGAGAGCGTGCGGCGAACTTCGCATTTGAGTTCGTAAGCCGGACCGCCACCCACGCAGCCGCCGCTGAGCGCAAGTGTCAACCAAGCGAATGCAAGCACCAGCCGCCCGCGGAACCGACCGTTTTCTTCTGCTGTAGGTTTGCTATTCATGGGCGTTCTTTTGGGGTTTGGAATTGGACATTGGACACTCCGCCGGCCGTCACTTCTTCTCAATCAACTCCTCCAGCCGCGCCCAGAGCACCTGCTCCAAGTGCTCGCGCACCGGCTCGACGGTGATGCGGTTCACGATTTCGCTGGCGAAGGCGTGGGTGAGCAGGCGGCGCGCGTTCACTTCGGCGATGCCGCGCGTGCGGCAGTAAAACAGCGCTTCGTCGTTGAGCTGGCCCACGGTCGCGCCGTGCGTGCATTTCACGTCGTCGGCGAGGATTTCGAGCTGTGGCTTGGTGTCCACTATTGCCGTGTCGGTGAGGAGGAGGTTGCGGCTGGTCTGCTTGGCGTCGGTCTTCTGCGCGTCCTTGCGGACGAAGATTTTGCCGTTGAACACCCCGCGCGAGCTGCCGCCGAGAATGCCATGGTAAAACTCGTGGCTCCCGCAGTGCGGCTGCGCGTGGTCGGCGACGGTGTGGTGGTCCACTAGCTGTTTGCCGCCGACGGCGTAGAGGCCGTTCATCACGCAGTCCACGCCCTGATCGATCATGACGAGGTTGATGTTGTGCCGCGCCAGCCGCGCGCCGGTGCTGATGCTGTGCGAGAGAAACCGGCTGTCACGCGCCAGCGTGGCCTGCACGGTGGCGATGTGAAACGCCTCGAGATTCTCCTCCTGAAACTTCGCGTGCTCAAGGTTCGCGCCCTCGCCGACTACGACTTCCGTAACGGCATTGGTGAAGTGCGCCGCACCGCCGAGGCTGACGAAGTGCTCCACGACCTTCGCCGAGCTGTTCGCGCCGGCGACGATGAGGTTGCGCGGCTGTGCGGTGTTTGCCACGTCGCCGGGCGCGCTGACGAAGAGCAGGTGAACCGGCTCCGCAGCAACGGCGTTCGGCGCGAGGGCGATGAACGCGCCGTCGGCGATGAACGCGGTGTTCAGCGCGGAGAAGCCACTGGCATCAAGGCCGGCGTGGTGGGCGAGCTGGGCTTGGACAAGCGGGTCGCCGCTGGTGAGCGCAGCGGCGAGGTTCGTGACCGTCACGCCCTTCTGCGGCGCGGGGAGTGTCGAGAGGGCAGGGGAGAAGTGGCCATTCACGAAGACGAGGCGCGAGCCGGTCCAGCCGGGGAAGGCAAAGGGTTCGAGCTGCTTCGCAGTCACGCTGGCGTCGGCACCCGCAGAGGGCTTGAAGGCGAGCTTCGCGATGGGCGCGACGTTGCAGTAAATCCAGTCCTCCAGCTTCGTGGTGGGGAAGCCGAGTTCGGTGAAGTGGGTAACGCCGTTACGGCGCAGACGGCGGAGCCATTCCGGGCCGGGCGCGGACGCGGCGAAGGACTCGCACGCGGCGAGATGCGCGGCGAGTTCGGAGGCGGCTTTTGATTTCGTCGTGGTCATCGTGCGCTCCGGTTACTTGCCGTTCTTGCCGATGAGCCAGTCGTAGCCTTTTTCCTCCAGCTCCAGCGCGAGTTCCTTGCCGCCGGACTTGATGAGGCGGCCGTCGAAAAGCACGTGAACGAAGTCGGGCACGATGTAGTTCAGCAGGCGCTGGTAGTGGGTGATGACGATGGCGGCGTTGTCGGGGCGCTTCAGCTTGTTCACACCCTCGGCCACGATTCGCAGCGCGTCAATGTCCAGGCCGGAGTCGGTCTCGTCGAGGATGGCCAGCTTGGGGTCGAGCACGGCCATTTGGAAAATCTCGTTGCGCTTCTTTTCGCCGCCGGAGAAGCCCTCGTTGACGGCGCGCTTCATCATGGAGTCGGGCAGGTCGAGCAGCTTCATCTTCTCCTTCACGATGGCGAGGAAGTCCACGGCGTCCACTTCCTCCTGCTTCCGGTGTTTGCGCTGCTCGTTGTAGGCGGCGCGGAGGAAGTAGGTGTTGTTCACGCCGGGAATCTCGACGGGATACTGGAAGGCGAGGAACAGCCCTTCGCGCGCACGGTCTTCGGGTGCCAGCTCAATCAAGTCCTTGCCGTCGTAGGTCACGGAGCCGCCGGTCACATCATAGCCCTTACGACCGGCGAGCACGTAGCCGAGCGTGCTCTTGCCGGAGCCGTTCGGTCCCATGATGGCGTGGACTTCGCCGGGGCGGACGGTGAGGTTGATGCCCTTGAGGATTTGCTTGCCGTTGATGCCGGCGCTGAGGTTTTTGATTTCGATGAGGGGTTGTTTCATTCGGAAAGTAGTCAGTCATCAGTTTTCGGTGTTCAGTCGTGGACACGGATTTCACGAATTGGAACGGATTCAATCCGTGTTCATCCGTGCAATTCGTGTCTTCACCCAACGCTGCCATCCAAGCTAACTCCGAGAAGCTTCTGCGCTTCGACGGCGAACTCCATCGGCAGCTCGCGGAAGACTTCCTTGCAGAAGCCGTTCACAATCATGTTCACGGCGTCCTGCGTTTCGAGGCCGCGCTGGTTGAGGTAGAAAATTTGGTCCTCGCCAATCTTCGACGTGCTGGCCTCGTGCTCAACCTGCGCGGTCGGGTTCTGCACGTCAATGTAGGGGAAGGTGTGCGCGCCGCATTTGTCACCGAGCAGCAGCGAGTCGCACTGTGAGAAGTTCCGGGCGTTGGTCGCGCCTTTCATGATTTTCACCTGGCCGCGATAGCTGTTCTGGCCGCGACCGGCGCTGATGCCCTTGCTGACGATGGTGCTGCGGGTATTCTTGCCGATGTGGATCATCTTGGTGCCGGTGTCGGCCTGCTGGCAGTTGTTCGTCAGCGCGACGGAGTAGAACTCGCCCTGCGAGTTGTCGCCCTGCAAGATGCAGCTCGGATACTTCCAGGTGATGGCCGAGCCGGTCTCGACCTGCGTCCAGGAAATCTTCGAGTTCGCGCCTTTGCAGAGGCCGCGCTTGGTGACGAAGTTGAAGATGCCGCCCTTGCCTTCCTTGTCGCCGGGATACCAGTTCTGCACGGTGCTGTATTTGATTTGCGCGCTCTCCATCGCGACCAGCTCGACGACGGCGGCGTGGAGCTGGTTTTCGTCGCGCATCGGGGCGGTGCAGCCTTCGAGGTAGCTCACGTAAGCGCCTTCGTCCGCGACGATGAGCGTGCGCTCGAATTGGCCGGTGTTCGCGGCCTCGATGCGAAAGTAAGTGGACAGCTCCATCGGGCAGCGGACGCCCTTGGGGATGTAGCAGAAGGAGCCGTCGGTAAAGACGGCGGAGTTCAGCGCGGCGTAGAAGTTATCCGTGTGCGGCACGACGGAACCAAGATACTTCTGCACGAGTTCGGGATGCGTGTGAACGGCTTCGGAGAACGAGCTGAAGATGATGCCTTGCTTGGCGAGTTCGCCCTTGAAGGTCGTTGCGACGGACACGCTGTCCACGACGGCGTCCACAGCCACGCCGCTGAGACGCTTCTGTTCGTTGAGCGAGATGCCGAGCTTGTCGAAGGTCTTGCGCAACTCGGGGTCAACTTCGTCGAGCGAGTTGAGCGTCTTCTTCTGCTTGGGCGCGGAGTAGTAGCTGATGGCTTGGTAATCCGGTTGCGTGTAAGTCACGTTCGGCCACTTCGGCTCGGCGAGCGTCAGCCAATGGCGGAAGGCCTTCAGCCGCCACTCGGTGAGCCACGCCGGCTCGTGCTTCTTCGCCGAGATGAAGCGGATGGTGTTCTCGCTCAAGCCGGGCGGGACGGTGTCGGACTCGATGTTCGTGATGAAGCCGTATTTGTAGTCCGAGGCGACGAACTGCTCGATGGCGTTGAGGGATTCGCTCATGGGGAAAGGGGGTTAACCACGAATGGACACGAAGGAACACGAATCCGAGCCAGGCAATGGGCCGGCTCCGTTGTGTTTCAATTGGTGTCTATTCGTGTTCATTCGTGGTTGAAATCATTTGGCCTTCGCCGCGCAGTCGGGGCAGAGGCCGTGAAGGTTGGTCTCGATGTTCTTTAGCCGGAAACCGCGCGGGAGCTTGATGTCGGCGTCTTCGGGCGAGATCGTCTGGAGGATGTCGTGAACGCTGCCGCACTCGTCGCAGTAAAAGTGCGAGTGGTCCTGCATGTTCGGGCAGTAGCGCGTCGCGCCGCGATCCAGTGTCACTTGCCGGACCATCCCGCACTGCACCAGCGCATCGAGGCAGTTGTAGACCGTCGCCATGGAAATCTCCGGCATCTTGGCCTTGGCCCGCATGAAGACCATGTCGGCGGTGGGATGGTCCATCTTTTCGCGGAGCACCTCGTGGACTTGCTGGCGCTGGGGTGTGAGGCGCAGCCCGCTGTGGGCCAGGCGTTCGTTCAGGTTGTTTTCCGGCGGGGGTTTGCTCGCAACCGCATTCATGGGGACGGACGTTAGCGCGTCAGTCTCGCGCGTCAAGATTTAGAACTATTCTAAATTGAGAAGAACTAGGCCCTCCCGCCTCCTCGCCCAGATTGCTGGCGCACGGAAGGTAATCCGACGAAATGCTGCTCGTGCGCGAGAGCATGGTCGAGGGCCGAGTGATTACGGGGTAGATCAAGGCAGACGCAATCGGGGCACATGACATTTGAGCCGTTCGACGAGAGCATTTGCGAGAGGCATTCGGTGTGCTTTCTCCTTCCACCGTGAAAGTTCAATTCAGCAAGCGGTTTTCCCTGCACCGTCTGCAGCTCTGCGCGAATGAACACGGCCTGATCCAGTTGAACGTGAAATGTCGGCCCAGCCGTCCGCTGGTCGAGCTTCCGCCGGGAGCCGGGCCGGCGCAGAGAATAAAGGCCCACCTGGATCGGCTGCTTGATTACTTGTTCGGCGTTTGAGGCTCATTCAGCCTCATCTTTACCCATTCGCTCACAAACCGCTCTAGAATCTCCAACGGCACCGCACCGTTGCGCAGGACGACGTCGTGGAACTCGCGCACGTCGAACTTCGGCCCCAGCTCCTTCGCGGCGCGGGCGCGGAGTTCCTTGAGCTTGAGTTCGCCCACCTTGTAGGCGAGCGCCTGGCCGGGCCAACTGATGTAGCGGTCAATCTCGTTGGTGATGTCGTTTTCCTGCTTGGGCGCGTTGGCCTTGAAGAAGTCTATCGCGCGCTGGCGCTCCCACTTCAGCGAGTGGATGCCGGTGTCCACCACGAGGCGGACGGCGCGCCACATCTCGTAGGTGAGCTGGCCGAACTTGTCGTGCGGGTCGGCGTAGAGGCCGAGTTCCTCGCCGAGGTGCTCGGAGTAAAGGCCCCAGCCCTCGATGAACGCGGTGTAGCCGCCGTAGCGCCGGAACTTCGGCAGCTCGCCCTGCTCCTGCGCGAGCGCGATTTGCAGATGGTGGCCAGGCACGGCCTCGTGCAGCGAGAGGGCCATCATCTCCCACTTGGGGCGCGTCTCGGGCCGGTAGAGGTTCACGAAGTAGGTGCCGGCGCGCGAGCCGTCGGCGGCGGGCTGGCGGTAGTAGGCGGTCGTCGTGTCAGGCGCGATCTTGTCCGGGATGGCCTCAATGCCGTAGGGCATCCTCGGCAGCGTCTTGAAGACTTTCACGAGCAGCGGGTCAATGCGCCGCGACATGGCGTGGTAGCCGACGAGGAGTTCCTGCGGCGTCTTGTAGTAGAACTGCGCGTCGGTGCGGAGGAACTGAAAGAAGGCCGGCAGCTCGCCCTTGAAGCCCACCTTGTCCTTGATGGCGAGCATCTCGGCGCGGATGCGCGCGACTTCCTGCAAGCCCAGCTCGTGAATCTCGCGCGGCGTGAGCGACGTGGTGGTGAACTTCTTCGCCTCAAACGCATAGCGTGCCGCACCCTCCGGCATCTGCCAGCAACCGACGCCGTCGAAGCACGCGGGCAGATACTCCTTCACAAAGAACGTGTGGAACGCGCGGTAAGCGGGGACGACTTGTTGCGCGATCACGGCGCGGGCTTCGCGTTGCAGGCGCTCGCGGTCGGCGGAGAGCGCCTTTGGGATGCTGGCGAAGGGCTTGTAGAACGGGCTTTTCTCTGCATCCGCGACGACTTGCTTTTCAATCTGTCCCGGCACGCGCTGCATGACGACTTTCGCGTGGACGATGCGGGCGCGGATGCCCTCGCGCATGAGGTCGGTGGTCTGCGCGGCGTAGCGGGGCAGGGCGCGCAGGCGGGCGAGCCAGTCCTCGAAGTCCTTGAGCGTCTCGAAGCGCAGGCTGTCGGCAAGTTCGTCCTCGGTCTGGAGACCGCCGCGCTGATTCAAGGGAACGAAGTGCCAGCGAAAGGCGTGGCCCTCGATGCTTTGCGTGAGGCGATGCTCGAAGAGGTCGTAGTTGAGCTGGTCGCGCGAGGAGAGCGACTTGCGGTCGAGTTTGCGCAACCGCGCGAGCGCATCCTGCTGGTGGCGATGCTCGGCCCCGATGGCGGCGGGCGTGAGGTCTTCCCAGCGGTCGTTCCAGCGGCGGTCGCCGAGCTGCGAGGCCCACGTTGGGTTGCGCTGCATCGTGTAATCCCACTCGGCGGCGAAGAAGTCGTGGAGAGCTTTGGCGGCGTCGGCGGCCTGAGTTGTCGCGATGGCGATCCCAAGGGCGAGCAGGATGCATTGGCGTGTCATGAGTGTGCCCGAGCATAGCGGGGTGGGGTTGACGGGGAACGAAAAAACCAACCTTGAGGACACCACAAGCTCATCGGCTGAAGCGGTGTGAGGCCGCCTTCCGCAAGACCACCGGAAACACACTTGCCCGCTCCTGTGACGGACAGTAGCGTGCGCGGCATGGAATCGAGCGACAATCCGCAGCCACCTCCGCCTCCATCCGCAACTGCGGCGACATCACCCCCGCCCGCGCTTCCGCCGCCCCTGGCTCCGGCACCGCCTCCGCAATTCATCGCTCCCGCGAAATCACCTCCGCCGCGCCGCAGCCGGGCGTGGGTCTGGCTGCTGGTGCTGGGCGTGATTGTGGCGGGCGGAGTGATGCTCCTTGGCCTTGGCCTGGGCGGCCACGGCTCGCACACGGCGCGGCTGGACGGGAAGCTTTACGAGGAGCACACGCTCACCAGCAAGGACACGGACAACAAGATCGTGGCGATTGACGTTGGCGGCGTCATCACGAGTCACGATCTCGACGGGTCCGGCGACATGGTGGTGCGCGTGAAGGACGAGTTGGAACTGGCCGAGAAGGACGCGCAGGTGAAGGCGGTCATCCTCAAGGTGGATTCACCGGGCGGCGAAGTGCTGGCGTCCGACGAGATTTACCGGGCCATCCACGAGTTTCAGGACCGGACCGGCAAGCCGGTGGTCGCGCAAATGGGCAGCCTGGCGGCGTCCGGCGGCTACTACGTGAGCGCGCCGTGCCGGTGGATCGTGGCGAACGAGCTGACGCTCACGGGCAGCATTGGCGTGATCATGTCGGGGATGAATTTCCGCGGGCTGATGGACAAGGTCGGCATCCAGCCACAGGTCTACAAAAGCGGGAAGTTCAAGGACATGATGAGCAGCACGCGCCGGCCCGAGGACATCCCGGCGGGCGAGCGCGAGATGGTGCAGGCGCTCATTGACGAGACCTACGCGACCTTCAAGGGCGTCGTGCGCAAGGGCCGCGCGGCGGCGCGCACGGCGAACAAGAAGGCGGGCCTGGAGAAGGAAAGCACCGAGCTGGCGAGCGATTGGGAGTCGTATGCGGACGGTCGGATTTTCTCGGGCAAGGAGGCGAAGCGGCTGGGCTTCGTGGACGAGTTGGGCAACTTCGACGTGGCGGTGAAGCGCGCGAAGAAGCTGGCGGGCGTCACCGAGGCGAACATCGTGAAGTATCAGCCGCCGTTCACCTTCGGGAACATCTTCCGCCTGCTGGGCAAGTCCGACGCCCACGCGGTGAAGGTGGACCTGGGCTTTGATTTCCCGCGCCTTCAAGCGGGGCGGATGTATTTCCTGTCGTTCAACGTCGTGCAGTAGGGTTTGCCGCGAGAGGGCGCAAAGAGCGCAGAGGCGAAGACAGCCAATGGGCAAGGCCCCGGCCTTTGAAAGTTGAGCGTTGGACGTTGAAAGTTTCGGCTCTGCGTTCTCTGTGTTCTTTCGCGGCCAATCAAACTCCCATGAAAAACGTCACCGTCATCACCCACCCGCTCATCCAGCAAAACCTCACGCGCCTCCGCGACCAGGCCACGCAGCCGGAGGAGTTCCGGCGTGCGCTGGGCGAAGTCGCCGCGCTGATGGTGTATGAGGCCACGCGCACCTTTGCCACGGAGCGAGTGACCGTGCAGACGCCGTTGGAGAAGACGCGCGGCGTGAAGCTGCGGCACGAGGTGCTGCTGGTGCCCGTGCTGCGCGCGGGGCTGGGAATGCTCGACCCGATCCTGCGCGTCATCCCGCACGCCCGGGTCGGCTTCATCGGGCTGAAGCGCAACGAGCACACGCTCGAAGCAATGACCTATCACAAGAGCCTGCCGGAGGACTTGAGCGGTTTTGAAATCATCCTCATGGACCCGATGCTGGCGACCGGCGGCAGCGCCGTGTCCGCCCTGGACCTGATGGCGGAGCGCAAGGCAAAGCGCGTGCGGTTGGTCAACCTGCTCGCCGCCCCGGAGGGCATCAAGTTCGTCCACCGGCATTATCCCGAAGTCCCGATATTCACCGCCGCGCTGGACCGCAAGCTGAACCACAAGGGCTACATCGTCCCCGGCCTCGGCGACGCGGGCGATCGGCTGTTCGGCGTGTGAGCGCGGCGAAATTCTCTGGCCATTCTTCCGCTTGCCAAGTTTTCCAGCGCTGCCTAGCGTGCCAACCCCATGCCCTCCGACAACCTGTTGATGATCGCCGCCAGCGCGCGCGACGCCAACATGCTTTACGCGGCGGGCATGTTCGCGGATGACACGCTCATCTACCTGCGGCTCGGCGGGCGCTGCCATCTCCTCGTGAGCGACGCGGAGCTGGGGCGCGCGCGCAAGCAGGCGGGCCATTGCCGCATCCTCTCGGCGGCGCGCATCGCCGAGCGGCTGCGCAAGGAAGGCCGCAAGCGCGTGACGCTGGCGCACATAGCAGCCGCTGTGCTGCTCGACAAGGGGCTTCGGAAGGTCGCTGTGCCGGAGGATTTCTCGCTCGGCTTCGCCCGGCAGTTGCGGGACGCCGGAGTGAAGGTCAAGCCGGTGAAGGGCGAGTTTTTCCCGCAGCGTGAGCTGAAGTCCGCCGACGAAGTGAAGAAAGTCAGCGCCGCGCTGGTCATGGCGGAAGTCGGGCTTTCCGAGGGAATGCAGGTGCTCAAGAACGCCAAGGTCGGGCGCAACAAGCGCCTCCTGTGGCGCGGCCTGCCGCTGACCTCCGACCGGTTGCGCGCGGTGATTGACGCGGCGGTGGTGCAGGCCGGTGGCGTGTCGGCGCGGACCATCGTCGCGGGCGGCAAGCAGGGCTGCGACCCCAACCATCTCGGCCACGGCGTGCTGCGGGCCAACCAGCCCATCCTGCTCGACATCTGCCCGCGTTCACAGAAGACGGGCTTCCACGCCGACATAACGCGCACCGTGGTCAAGGGCCGCGCCTCCGACGGCGTGCGCAGGATGTATCGGGCGGTGGAGGCGGCGCAGGAGCTGGGGTTGAACTTGGTGCGGCACGGCGCGGAGGGCCGGGTGGTTCACCGGGCGATTCTCGGCTCGCTCAAGAAGGCCGGCTTCGAGACTGCTCGTCGCGACGGGCACATGGAGGGGTTTGTCCACACCGCCGGGCATGGTGTCGGTCTCGACCTGCACGAGGCCCCGCACTTGAGCGCCAGTTCGCGTGATCTCCTGCGCGCCGGCCAGGTGCTGACGGTCGAGCCGGGGCTGTATTACCCCGACATCGGCGGCGTGCGGCTGGAAGACGTGGCGCTGGTCACGCGCAACGGCGCGAAGAATCTTACGAAGTCCGAGAAGGTGCTGGAGTTGTGACAGCGCGGGCACACTGGGACAGCGCGGGGCGAGGCTGCTCGATTCGCCAATTGCCCTCCCGTGCGAAATCGCCTACAAATCTGCCGCCAGAGTTCCACTTGGCGGCTGGCACGCCCCCGGCTGAACTGAACGCGTCGTGGGCGCGGGTGTCGAACCCACCACGGACTTGAACAACTGAACTAGACAACGAGCCATGAAAAACTTCCTGCAAATGGGCAAGCGGTTCTTCCTCTTCATCGCGGTCAACCTGCTGGTGATGATCACGCTCTCGATCCTCCTGGGCGTGGTGCTGCATTTCTTCCCGCAATTGGGAGGCCGCCGGGGCACCGAGGGCTGGCTGGGCTATATGGCCGTGTTCAGTCTCGTGTTCGGCATGGGGGGCGCGTTCATCTCGCTGGCCCTGTCCCGTGTGATGGCGAAGTGGATGATGGGCGTGCAGGTGGTTGACCCGCGCACCAGCGACCCGGAGCTGCGCGAACTGGTGCGGATGGTTCACGGCTTTGCCCAGCGCGCCGGGCTGCCGGCGATGCCCGAGGTTGGCATTTACGAGTCGCCGGACGTGAACGCCTTTGCCACCGGCCCGAGCAAGGCTCGCTCGCTCGTGGCCGTCTCCACCGGGCTGCTTCATCAGATGAACCGCACGGAGACGGAAGGCGTCATCGCGCACGAGGTCGCGCACATCGCCAACGGCGACATGGTCACGATGACCCTCGTGCAGGGCGTCGTGAACGCCTTCGTCATCTTTCTCTCTCGCGTCCTGGGCTTCCTCGCGGCGCAGGCGCTCAGCGGCAACCGCAGCAACGACGACCGCCCGAGCTTCGGCCAGTCGCTCCTGCAAATGGTCTTCGTCATCCTCTTTGAAATCCTCTTCACCCTGCTGGGGGCCATCGTCGTCGCGTGGTTCTCGCGGACGCGCGAGTTCCGGGCCGACGCCGGCGGGATGCTGCTCGCGGGCAAGGCTCAGATGGTCGGCGCGCTGCGGGCGCTGCAACGGATTTACGACCCCCGGCTCGCGAGTGAGGGCGCGGACTCCGGCTTCCAGTCCCTGAAGATCTCCGGCAAGTCCGGCGGCTTCATGGCGCTCTTCTCCACCCACCCGCCGCTGGAGGAGCGCATCGCGCACCTGGAAAGCCTCGGGCGTTGAACGACGCGTGGCACGGGCGGGAATTTTCCTTGCCGCGAGCGTCGCCACTAACGAATCCTCTGCCTTCAACATGGCCGCGCGCAAAACCAAGGCGAAAGGGACAAAGGAGCGCGCGGCCGTTTCCCGCCCGCCCGCGCCCAAGCGCGCCGCCCCGAAGAACGGGCGCGCCTTCAACGCCTTCCGCCCGCGCCCGCGGCCCGGCACGCCCAAGCCGCCGACGGCCGAGCCGGGCCAGCCCGTGCCCGGCGTCAACGTCCCGCGTGTGGAGTTGCCGACGCCCAGCGAGGCCGCCGAGCGCGCCCGCACGCCTTACGATGGCGACAGCGCGATCAAGCTCTACCTCCGCGAGATCGGCCAGGTGCCGTTG
Source organism: Limisphaerales bacterium (assembly GCA_009773355.1). Taxonomy (GTDB): domain Bacteria; phylum Verrucomicrobiota; class Verrucomicrobiia; order Limisphaerales; family SXTU01; genus SXTU01. The sequence continues at coordinate 196,268 of WRPG01000001.1, read as the reverse complement.
CTGACCATCCAGCAGGAGATTGATCTCGCCGCCAAGATTCAGAAGGGCGACAAGGCCGCCCGCGAGCAGATGATCAAGGCCAACCTCCGCCTCGTCGTGAAGATCGCCCACGACTACGACTGGCTCGGGATGCCGCTCCTCGACCTCATCAACGAGGGCAACATCGGCCTGATGAAGGCCGTCGAACGCTTCGACCCCAAGAAGGGCGGCAAGCTCTCCACCTACGGCGCGTGGTGGATCAAGCAGTCCATCAAGCGCGCCCTCGCCAACCAGGGCAAGACCATCCGCCTGCCCGTGCATCTCGTGGACAAGATTTCCAAGATGCGCCGCGTGGCGATGAAGCTGCAGGAGGAATTTGGCCGCGAGCCGACCGACGACGAGCTGGCCGAGGAGATGGGCATGACCGCCAGCCGCGTCGCCCAGTTGCGCACTGCGGCCATCCGGCCCGCCTCGCTCGACGCGCCCGTCGGCGACGGCGACGATTCGCACCTCTTCGGCGAGATCATCGAGGACGAGCAGGCCGAGACGCCCTACGAGCAACTGGAGGAGAAGACCGTCACCACCATGCTCCGTGACATGGTCAAGACCCTGCCGCCGCGCGAGGCGACCATCCTCACCTACCGCTTCGGCATGGACGGCGGCCCGGAGCGGACGCTGGAGGAAGTTGGGCAGAAGTTCGGCGTCACCCGCGAGCGCGTCCGCCAGATTCAGAACATCGCCCTGCGCAAGATGCGCCGCATGATCGAGAAGCGCGAGGCGCAGACCATTTAGCCCTTAATGAGCAAGCACGTCACCGCTGCCGACATCGCCGCCGCCATCCGCAACGTCCCGGACTTCCCCAAACCCGGCATCCAGTTCAAGGACATCACCCCCGTCCTCGCGGACGGCCGCCTCTTCGCCGGGACCATTGATCTCCTCTGCGCGAACTACAAACCCGGCGACGTGGACGCCGTCGTGGGCATTGACGCGCGCGGGTTCATTTTCGCCTCGGCGGTGGCGGTGCGGCTGGGTGCGGGCTTCGTGCCGGTGCGCAAGAAGGGCAAGCTCCCCTACGCCACGCACGAGCAGAGCTACGACCTCGAATACGGCTCCAACACCGTCGCCATCCACATTGACGCCGTGAAGCCCGGCGAGCGCGTGCTGCTCGTGGACGACCTCCTGGCCACCGGCGGCACGGCCTCGGCGGCAGTGCATTTGCTGGAGAAAATCGGGGCCAAAATCCTCGAAGTCCACTTCCTCATCGAACTACAGTTCCTCGCCGGCCGCAGCAAGCTCAAGGGCTACCCGGTCAAGTCCCTCGTGACTTACTGAACGGAGCGCAGATGTCCAATCTGCGTGTCTTGAGCGTCCGGCTGCACGCAGGTTGGACACCTGCGCTCCGTCCGGTCAAGCAGCCGCCGGGCGTTTCATTTCGGTTTTTCGGAAGACGCGCTCGCGGCGCTTAACCTCCGAGCGCAGCAATTCCTCGGCGGACCAGCCCTGGGCCTGCGCGGCGGCGGCGAGTTCAAAAATGTTTTTCGCCAGTTTCCTTTTGGTGGTGCCGACAGGTTGCTTTAAGGAGGTGAGGAGCTTTGCTTTGCGCGCCTTCTTCACGAGCTTCTCGGCGCAGGCGAGGGCGGGGAGGTGTTTCGGGATGCCGTCCAGCGCGGAGGGGCGGGCGTGCTTGGTGCCGTGCTTCTCGGCGTGCTTGATCTTCTCCCAGTTGGCCCAGACCTCGTCCACGTCCTTGACCTTCACGTCGCCGAAGACGTGCGGGTGGCGGCGCAGGAGCTTGTCGGTGATGCGGCGGGCCACCTGCTCGAAGTCAAAAGCGCCGCGCTCGCGGGCGAGCTGGCAGTGGAAAACGACTTGCAGCAGCAGGTCGCCGAGTTCTTCGGCCATCTCGTGGTCGTCGCCCGCCTCGATGGCGTCCATCAGCTCATAAACCTCCTCGACGGCGTGCGTGCGGAGGGTCATGTGGTCCTGCTCGCGGTCCCAGGGGCAGCCCTGCGGCGAACGGAGGCTGGCCATGACTTCGAGGAGCTGGCGGATGGCGGGGAGGCGGCGTGAGGGCTTGGGGCAGGGCATGGGGAAAAAGTGATTAGCGATTAGTGCCGAATCACGGGTGGTTCCGTCGCGAGCGCAGCTAGAGAATCACGAGGTCATCCCGATGCACGACTTCCTCGCGGGGGAGTTGGTGGTCGGCGATTTGCACGGAGTGGAAGCGGGCGATGCCACGCGCAAACTCCGTCCCGTCCTCGTCGCAGATGCGGACGACTTCGTCTTTTGCGAAGTCGCCTTCGCAGCGGGTAATGCCGGGCGGCAGCAGGCTGCGGCCTTTCTCGCGCAACGCCTTCTTTGCACCGTCGTCAACGTAGAGCGTGCCCTTGGGATGGTGGAAGAAGGCAATCCAGCGCTTGCGGCCGGGAAGCCGGTCAGGCTGCGGGATGAAGAGCGTGCCTTCCTCCGCACCGCTGAGGATGTCCGCGAGCACGGCGGGTTTCCGTCCGCTGGCGATGACGAGCGGGATGCCGGAGCGCGTGACAATCTTCGCCGCCTGAATCTTCGTCGCCATGCCGCCCACGGCGGTCGCGCTCAACGTGCCGCCCGCCATGTTTTCCACCGAGTCGTCAATGCGTTCGACCGTCGGCAGCAGGCGCGCCTCGGGCGTGCCGAAGCCTTCGATGACGCCGTCCACCGTCGTGAGGATGACGAGCAGGTCCGCCGGCAGGAGCGAGGCGACGAGGGCGGAAAGTTTGTCGTTGTCGCCGAACTTCAGCTCGGTCCAGGAGACGGCGTCGTTCTCATTGATGATGGGGATGACGCCCCGGTCGAGCAGCGCGACGAGCGTGTTGCGGGCGTTGAGGTGGCGCTCGTGATGCTCAAGGTCTTCGTGCGTCAGGAGCACCTGCGCGACGTGCAGGCCGGACTTGGCGAACAAGTTCTCGTAAGTCGTCATCAGCCGCGACTGGCCGACGGCGGCGCAGGCTTGCAGCTCGGCGAGTTCCTTGGGCCGCGCTTCAAAACCCAGCACGCCCATGCCCGCGCCGACCGCGCCCGAAGTGACGAGCACGACCTCGCGCCCGGCCTTGCGCTGCGCGGCGACTTGCGCGACGAGCTGCTCCATCTGCGCGAGGTCCGGCTGCTTCCGGCTGTCCGTGAGGACGCCGGTGCCGAGCTTGACCACGAGGCGCGAGATGTCTTGGAGGACCGCGGAACGCACGCGGATTTCGTAACAGAAGGGCAGGGGACGGCGAAGCGGAAAGTGCGGAGCGCAGGAGTCCATCCTGCACGAGGCGGCGCATCTCACAACGCGCAGGTTGGACACCTGCGCTCCGCGCGCGAAAAGCTACGAGTGGCCCACTTGTGCCGCCGAGTTCGCGTCGGCCTGCTCTTCCGCTGCGGCGTTGGCCGACCGGACTTCCGCCGCCGGGCGCGGCTCGCCGGGCGCGGGCTGCTGGAAGGCTTCCTTCACCACGCGGAGCAAATCCTGGCTCGTGAAGGGCTTTTGCAGATACGTCACGCCAAGTTGGCGGTTGCTGGGACGGAAATTGCCGCTGGTGCAGATGATGCGCAGGCCGGGCGCGACGTTTTGCAGGTGCTGAATCAACTGGTGGCCGTCCATGTGCGGCATCACGAGGTCGGTCACGACGAGGTCCACATGCGAATCGGAGCGCTCGATGATGTCGAGCGCCTGCCGGCCGTTGCTGGCGGTGAGCACGCGATAGCCGAACGAGGTCAGCACCATCTCGCTCATGGTCAGGAGCAATTCCTCGTCGTCCACGATGAGCACGGTCTGGTCGCCGCGCAAATCCTCGTCCGCGAGCGCGCCTTCTTCGAGCGTTTTGCCGTGCGCGGGGAGATAGATGCGGACGGTCGTGCCCTGGCCGGGCGGGCTGGTGAGGGCGAGGCAGCCGCCGTGGTTGGTGATGATGCCGTAGGCCCACGCGAGGCCGAGGCCGCGATGTCCGCGCTTGGTCGTGAAGAACGGGTCCACGACCTGCGGCAGCACATCCGCCGGGATGCCCGGCCCGGTGTCGTTGATTTCGATGCAGACGTAGGTGCCCGGCGGCAGCGTGACGCGCCCGTCCTCGGTGGGGCGGTTGAGGTCACGATTCTGCGTGGAGACGGACAGCGTGCCTTCCGCGCCGACGGCTTCGATGGCGTTGTCCAAAATCTTTTCGACAGCCTGCGACAGCTTCGCCTCGCTGAACGGCGCGGAGAACAGGCGGGTTTCCAGGTTCACACGCCAGATGACCGCGCCAGGGGAACGGCCCTTGTATTGGTCCACCAGCTTGCGCACCAGCCGGCCCAAGTTCCCCGACGTGTCCGGCTGCGCCTCCTTCTCCTCCCGGCTGAAGGCGGACAGGTCGAAGGACACCTGCGTCGCGCGCTCGGCGGCCTTCTCAATCTGCTGCACCGAGCCGCGCCACGGATGGTCCGGCGGCATCTGGCCGAGGACGTGCGTCGCGTGGCCCATGATGCTCGTGAGCGCGTTGTTGAAGTCCATCGCCACGGTGCGCGTGAGCTGGAGCGCGCAGAGGAGCTTCTGCTGGAGCGTGAGTGCGGTCGCGTCGGGAGCGGGCTTTGGCTCAGGGGTGGTGTTGGTTTCCGGAGCAGCAGGCGCCGGCGCAGGAACCTCGGCGGGCGGCTGGTTCACGCTCGCGGGCCGCGTGGCGGGCTTGGGATGAACCTGAAAGATGAACTCCTTCTTCCCCCCGCGCAGCCACGGCGAAATGTGGACGAGGAAGCCGACCAGGCCCTCCTTCGTAGTCTGGAGCTTCAGCGGGAAGGTGAACGTCGCGCCGCTGTCGAGCTGCCGCAGGAACTGCTCGGCGGAGCAGCCGTTCTCGAAGGTCCAGAGGCCGACGAGCCGCTTGGGCGGGTTCCCATCCGCGCCGCCGAACACCGCGCGGGCGAAGGCGTTGGCCTGCGTGACCTCGCCCAGCGCGCTGACCACGAGCACCGGCCACGCGGCGGACTCCAGCGGGAAATCGGCAGCCTGCGCATCCGCCTTGGCCTGGGGCCGGCGGAAAAACATCTGGGTGAAACCGGAGCCTTTCACTTGCGCGCGCGCTTGTTGCGCAAAGAGCGAAACGCCTCGGGCAGCAGTTGGTCAACGGAGAATTCGCGGAACTTCGCGGGCCGACGGCTGTCCGCGACGAACACCCGCGCGGCCGGCGCGTATTCTGCAAGCAACTGCCGGCACGCGCCGCATGGCGCGGTCTTGGCGTTCGGCGCGACGATGGCGACGGCGGTGAAGTGTTTGTGTCCCTCGGTGAGCGCCTTGAAGAGCGCAATCCGCTCCGCACAACACGTCAGCCCGTAGCTCACGCTCTCGACGTTCGCGCCACGAATGATTGTCCCGTCACTCGTGAGCAGTGCCGCGCCGACCCGGAACTTCGAGTAAGGCGCGACCGCGCGGCGGCTGGCGCGCACGGCTTCGCGGAGGAGGGAGAGTGGTTCAAGGTCTGCCATAGAGCCGGGCGAATTCTTCCAGCAATGCGCCCGTGTGGCGACTCGCTTCTTTGGCCGTCGCGAGCACCTCGTCATGCGAAAGCGCGTGCGGGCTGAGGCCGGCGGCGAGGTTGCTGATGCACGAGACCGCCGCGACACGCAGTCCGAGATGCCGCGCCACGATGGCCTCCGGCACCGTGCTCATGCCCACTGCGTCCGCGCCGAGCTTGGCGAAAGCGCGCACCTCGGCAGGCGTCTCGTAAGTCGGCCCCGACAGCGCCAAATACACGCCGCGATGCCAGCGCACGCGGGCCTTCTTCGCCGCCTTGTCCAGCAAGCCACCGAGCACGGGGTCATAGACTTGCGAGAGGTCGAGAAAGCGCGTGAGGCCGGGAGGGCAGGGGCCGCGCAGCGGGTTCGCGCCCATGAAGTTGATGTGGTCCGTCAGTCGCATGAAGTCGCCGGGGCGGAAACGGCGGTTCACGCCACCCGCCGCGTTGGTCAGCAGCAGGTCGCGGATGCCGAACTCCGCGAGCACGCGCACGGCAAAGGTGACTTCCGCCATTGAGTGTCCTTCGTAGTAATGCGCCCGGCCACTGAGCACGGCGATGGGCGTGCCGCCGAGCGTGCCCAGCACGAGCTTGCCCGCGTGGCCTTGCACCGCCGGCCTAGGAAAGCCCGGCAGCTTCGCGTAGGGAATTTCCTTCACCCCCGCCACCCGCTCCAGCACCGGCCCGAAGCCGCTGCCCAGCACGATGGCGAGCTTGGGCCGCAGCGCGCTGCCTTTGGCAAGCACGTGTGCCGTAGTGGCTGGCTTCCCTCGACTCATAATGGCCTGCCGACTTGCTTTCTCATCGCTTGGAACTACGCTGCGCAGCCTATTTGAGAGATTTGAGATATGCAATTGAGCAACGAAGAAATCCGCCGCTACTCGCGCCACCTCATCCTGCCCGAGGTCGGCATGGCGGGGCAGAAGAAGATTAAGGGCACCTCTGTCCTGTGCATCGGCGCGGGCGGACTCGGCTCGCCCATCGCGATGTATCTCGCTGCGGCGGGCATCGGGAAGATTGGCATCGTGGACTTCGACACCGTGGATTACTCGAACCTCCAGCGCCAAATCCTCCACACCGACGCCGACGTGGGCCGCTCGAAGGCCGAGTCCGCGAAGGAGACGCTCGCAGGCATCAATCCGAACACTGAGGTCGTCCTCCACAACACGCGCATCTCCGCCGAGAACGCCCTCGACCTCATCCGCCCCTACGACATCGTCGTGGACGGCACCGACAACTTCCCCACGCGCTACCTCACCAACGACGCCTGCGTGCTGCTCAAGAAGCCCAACGTCTATGGCTCCATCTTCCGCTTCGAGGGGCAGGCCAGCGTCTTCGCGCCGCACCTCGGCGGGCCGTGCTACCGCTGCCTTTACCCCGAGCCGCCCCCGCCGGGCATGGTGCCGAGCTGCGCGGAAGGCGGCGTGCTGGGCGTGCTGCCCGGCATCATCGGCTGCATCCAGGCCACGGAGATTTTGAAACTCGCCTTGGGCAAGGGCACCACGCTCGTCAACCGCCTCGTGCTCTTCAACGCGCTCGACCTGAAGTTCCGCGAACTCAAGCTTCGCCGCGACCCGAAGTGCCCCCTCTGCGGCGACGCGCCGACCATCAAAGAGCTGATTGACTACGAGATGTTCTGCGGCATCCAGCCCGCGTCCACCGAACCCGCCACGAATCCCGACGAAGTCACCGTGCAGGACATGAAGAAGGCGCTCGATGACCCGTCGCTCCACATCAAGGTCGTGGACGTGCGCGAGCCGGACGAATACGAAATCGCGAAGGTCAACGGCGTGCCGCTGCTGCCGTTGAGCGAGCTGAACCAGCGCTTCACCGAGCTGGACCCTAACCAGCAATACTACCTGCACTGCAAAGGCGGCGTGCGCTCGCTCAAGGCGCTGAACTTCCTCCGCGAGCAAGGCTTCAAGTATGTGAAGTCCGTCAAAGGCGGCATCGCCGCGTGGAGCGACGAGGTGGACCACAGCGTGCCGAAGTATTGAAGTAGGTCAGGCTTCCAGCCTGACCTATTGGAGGATTGCCTTCACCCGCTCGCGCAGCAGCGGCACCACCTCCGCCTCGAACCACGCATTCTTCCGCAACCAAAGCCGGTTGCGCGGCGAGGGATGCGGCAGCGGCAGGAACTCCGGCTGAAACTCCGCTGCGCGGCGCACCGTCGCAGCGAGCGTTGGTCCAGCTTTCTCCCTGAGGTAGTGCGCCTGCGAGTATTGGCCGATGAGCAGCGTGAGCTGAATGCGGGGCATCGCGCGGCGCAGGCGTTCGTGCCACAGCGGGGCGCACTCCGGGCGCGGCGGCAGGTCGCCGCTGCGGCCTTTGCCCGGATAGCAAAAGCCCATCGGCATCAGCGCGAAGTTCCGCGTGTCGTAGAACGCCGTCCGGTCCACGCCTAGCCACGCGCGCAGCGTGTCGCCACTTGGGTCGTTCCAAGGAATTCCCGTCGCGTGAACCTTCCTTCCCGGGGCCTGTCCGATGACGAGGATGTGCGAGTTCCTACTGGCGGCGACCACTGGCCGAGGTGCGTGTGGGAGCGAGGCGGCGCACACCATGCACTGCGAGATTTCACGGAGGAGAGCTTTCACGCGTGAACGTAGCTCGACATTCCAATGTCGAGGGTTGGGTCGCCACAGTCGCGCAAGGCTCTCGACATTGGAATGTCGAGCTACTTGGCGGCGGCTTGCGTCGCCTTCCGCACTTTGATGAGCACCGGCGAACTCGTCGGCTTGCCGTCGCCGGCGTTTTGGCGGGCGCTGCGGTTGATGACATGGCAGAGGCGGTCGGTCTCCGGCACCCAACGGGCGCAACTGAAGAAGATTTTCCGCTCGGCTTCGCCCGCCGCGATTTGCACGCCGTTCAAGCCGATGTCCGAGACGATGATGCCGTGCGGAAGGTTCTCGATGTCCATGTCCACGAGGTTCGTGTCGCCGTTGCGCACGACGCGCAGCCACGCGGGGACTTCCGTGCCGGGCGCGATGGTGATTTCGGGGATGCTGGTGGGAATCGCGCCCACGGCGGCGGCCGGCAGCGGCAACGCTGAGTTTTGGAGCGAGAGGAAAACCTTCGGCGCGTCGCCAAGCTTGAGCGTGCCGAAGTTGTTCAGCGGCTTCGTGACCGGCTGGCCGTCCACGGTCGCGGTGGCGGTGACTTTCACCAGTTTCCACGCGGCGGTGGAGACCTCGGCGGCGTCGGCGCTGGCGAACAACGAGCCGTCGGCCTCGAAATGCCCGGCCTCGACCACCAGCGGCGTCGAGGCGAACCAGCCGCGCGGCATGCCGCTCACATCCACGCGCACCGCGCCGGTGAAGCCGTCCGCGCGGTCGAGCTTCACCGAGAAGTTCCGGCCCGAGCCGCGCGGGATGGTCTGGTTCGCGCCGGTGAGCGTCGGGGTGAAGTCCGGCTTCGCCTCGCGCACAATGAGCCGGTAGGCGTAACGGTCGCCGCTGAAACCCTTCGACTCCGTGACGCGCACGAGATAGCTGCCGTCGGCGGGCGGGGAGAAGTTCAGCCGCGAGTCGGTGCCGAGCTTGCGCTCGCCGTCGTCGTCGTTCGCGTAGGGCAGTTTGAAGACCGGTAGTCCGTTCGGCACGAACCGCACGCCGGGCGGGTGCGGCTCCACGATGTAGGCCGGCTCGTCGAGCGGATGCGCGACCGGGCTGGTATCGAAGTAGGCGAGGCGGCCGGCGCGGTTGTAGAGCAGGAAGCCCGCGTCTGGCCCGCGCGGCGCGCGGAAGAGCCGGCACACTTCGCCGCCGAGGTAGAGCCACTGGTTCAACTCCATCTCCTCCCAGTTCACGAGGCGCACGTCGGGGTTGTTCGAGTCAATGCCACGAAAGGTGACGCTCGAATCGCGCACGGCCTGAAGCCACAGCCGCTCGACGGGCTGGCCATCAGCGTGCAGCACCTCAATCTTCGTGTCCGCCGGCGAACCACGCCGCGCGGCCATCGTTTCGATGACCCAGCGCTGGCCTTTCTTGGCGTCGAAGCGGAAGAGGTCGGCGTCCGTGGGCTTGCTCAACCGTCCGTTCGCGCCGCCTGGAACTTGAATGGAAGTCGCGCTGGCCGGCGTGTCATTCGGCTCCGTCTCCAACAGCTCTGCCGTCGCACTCACGAGCACTTTGAATTCTTTCCTGGCGCGGAACTTCTCCGCGTCCACCGGCACGGTGACTTCGCCCATCGTGCCAGCCTTCACCTTCGCGCTCGCGCCGGGCGGCAAATTCTCGCCTGAGAGTTGCACTTCCGTCTCCTTGTCTGCCGGCACCGCGAGCGGGAAAACGCCCGTGACCACCGGCAGCTCGCCCACTGACACGCGGAAGAAATGCTCCGGCGACGCCATGTATTGCAGGTCGCTCACGCGCACGGTGTAGCGACCGGCGGCGGTCAGACGATGGACGAGCAACGCGTCCGAACTGCCGTCGAAGCCGCGGTTCACCGCCAGCACGCGCCCGCGTGCGTCCAGCAGCGTGAGCATGGCGTTGACGGCCTTGGAGCCGAGGCGCTCGGCGGCGAGGTCGCAGACGAGGTTCTGGCCCGCGACGGCGTTGAAGCTGAACTCCACCGGCCTGCCCGGCTGCTCCAGCGTGCCCCAGAAACTCACGGGCAACGCTTCCGTCTGCGCCGCATCCGTCGCCTGCCGCAAGTCATCCACATGCAGCTTCACCCGCGCACTCTCGCCCGCCGCACTCTTCACGGACAACTCGTAGCTCCCGCGCGCCAAGTCCGCCACCGCCTTGACCGTGAGCCACGCCTCGCCCGCCTTCGCATCCGGCAGCAGCGCGCCTGTGAGCTTGGGACTGTGGAAGGTGACATTGGTCAGCCCCGCGAGATTGCTGCCCACGAGCTTGAGCCGCGTCTCCACGCCGCGCTGGATGCCGCGCGGTTCCAGCCGCGTGATGGCCGGCACGCCGGCGGGCGCGGGCATGGCCTTGGTCTTCGCCTTCGGCTTCGGGTCGGCCGCGAAGGCCGTCCAGGCAAGCAGCCCAGCCAGACCGCAAATCAAGGTTCTCATGCCAGTGAATCTGACGGATTAGCCACCGGGCCGCGATAACATTTCTCGCCATTTGAGATGGAGAATTCAGCCTGCCCAACGCGCCGGAGAAGCGGCCCTTGATCGAACTTTCCTTTCTGGGCCAAACGCCGGCGCGAGCCTGCTGAAGGTCGGCGGAGACTCAATACAGCCGCGTGGCCTCGTCCTCGCGGATGGGCTTCTCGAACTGGTCGCTGCTGTATTCCACGCGGAAGCGGGAATCGTCGGGACGCAACGCCTTGGTGAGCACGCGCCAGGTGGCCGTGGCCTTGCCCTCCAGCGCGGGGAGCACCTGCATGGTGAGGGTGCGGCCCTGCGCCGACACGGGCGTGGTGCCGCTGCCGAAGACGAATTCCTGGCTGTCCGGCACGGTGCAGACGACGCGGATGCCGGTGCCGACCTGGTCGCCCTGGTTGGTGATGCTGATGACGTAGGTGACGACCTTGCCGACTTCGATGGGGTCGGCGAGGTCCACGACTTCGACGCCGAGGGCGTGGACGCCGATGATCTGGGTCTGGCATTCGCAATGGGCGGGGCCGGCGATTGCGCCGCTGGCGACCGGCTTGAAGTTCACCCGGCCCGGCGTGCGCATCGTGAAGACGGCGCAGACCTCGCGGCTGGTCTTCGGGGCCAGCTCGGGAATCTCCCAGGTGACGCGCTCCTCGGTCGAGACGCCGCCCTCGGTGGCGCTGTTGAAGGCGGCTCCCACGGGGATGGGCAGGGTGATGGTCGTCCTCGGTTCGGGACCATCGCCGGTGTTGCGGAGGGTGAAGCAGACTTTCATGGGCCGGCCCGTGAACTCGCGGGCGGGGGCGTGGCACACGAGGGCCAGCGCGGGCTTAGGTTCGCCGCCGAGGTCGTAGAGGAAGAAGTTGCTGCACGCCTTGGGCGTCACGCAGCGGTAGCGGCGGCCCATCGAGGTGAAGTTGAACGCGTAGGCCGGCGCGGGTTCCTTGCCCGCCCAAAGCACGTCCTTGAGGCAGATGGCCCGGCCGCCCTCGCGCGACGACATGAAGGGCATCCGCTCGCCGACGGGGATGGGCCACTCGACCACCTCGGCGGCCTCGGCGGCGCGGAAGAGGTCTTCGAGGTTGCCCGCCCAGCCCCATTGCGCGAGGACGGAGGCGAAGTCGGGGCGGAGCTTGGGATCGCGGAAGCGCGCACGCAGGTCATCGGGCGTGTAAAGCGGCGGGGCAAAGCGCGTGGCGGGATTGCCCAGCCGGGTGGCGCGATGCTGCTGGGCCTCGGCCGGCGAGCAGAACAACACCAGACCGGCGGCGAATCCAAGCAGGGCGGAGGCGGCGAGCTTCACGGCCCGCGATGTTGGTCAAATCGCGTTCCAAAACCAGCCAATAGTTCGGCGGAGGTTCTGACGGGCGCATCTGGGCACTGCCCTGAAGTTAGATTGGCCGGAGCGCGGCTGTGTGTGGAACACCAGCCGCAGCGCGTGGCCTGCGGTCGCGTGGTCCGGGTCGGCCAGCCGTTGTGTGCGGACGTGGCTGCTGCGGGTGGTCTGCGACACAGCCGCGCTCCAAGGGGCAAGATGCGCCCCTTTCCGCAGTCTGCGGCTTCTACGGTATTGATTTTTGCGGGACGCTTCCCCGATGATGCCGCCTCAATGCAGCTTACCAAGAGAACGGCACGCGGGCCTTTGCCTGTCCGCAGGGAGGGAACGAGTCACCGGCCCGTATTGGCCGTGCGGGGGACGCGCTGGTTGGCCGGCCTGATGCTCGCCTTGGGACTGCTGCTGGGGGCCGCGCAGGCGCAGGTGACGGCACCAGCCTACCGCTGGGCGACGCGGGCGGGCAGCATTGCGAGCGAGGACTTGAGGGACATGGCGGTGGATCCGGCTGGCAACTATGTCATCGTGGGCAATTTGAACCCCGGTTCGCCAACCACGTTTGGGGCGATCACCGTGAACCTGCCCGTTGGTGCGATTGGTGGTTACTTCGCGAAGTATGACTCCGACGGCAACGCCCTCTGGGTTCGGACAGTCCAAGGCACGCTCGTGGCCGGGGCGCACCGGGTCGCCTTCGATGCGGGTGGGAACGTCTATGTCATGGGGTCTTTCGCCGGCAGCATGACGATTGGCCCGTTCACGTTCCAATCCTCCGTGAACTCCCGTGACGTTTTCATCGCCAAGCTGGACCCCAACGGGAACGTGTTGTGGGCCCGTGCCTTTGGCGGCCCATTGGATGAGACCACCAACCCATCGGCGACGGCGGGCCGGGCTGGTTTGGCTTTGAGCGGGACAAATCTGTTCGCCACCTTCGATTTCGCGGGGAGCGTGCAGATCGACGTGGGCGGGGGCGTGTTTCAAGTCCTCTCGTCGCAAGGCGCCCAGGATGTGGCCATCGTGAAGCTGGACTTGGCGGGAAACCCGCTCGGTGCCACCCAGTTCGGCGGCGCTGGCAATGACGCGCCCCGCAGCCTCAGTGTGGACAACCAAGGGGAGGTCGTAGTCCTGGCCGTTTCGGACGCGGACATCACATTGGGGGCCACCACGATCACAAGCCGGGGCGGACCTGACGTGGTGATGGCGAAGTTCACGCAAGGCTTGCAGCCGGTTTGGATTCAGTCGTTCGGCAGCCCGGCGGAAGACGGGCCGTTGGGCCTGGCCACGGATCCGGCGAACAACATCATCGTGTCAGGCTACGCGGCGGCCGATCTGGCCCTCGGCCCCACCGTGCTGACCAACCAAGGCGCGTTCGACGCCTTCATCGCCAAATTCAGCGCGGCGGGCCAGCTCTTGTGGGCGCGGCGCGGGGTGAGCACGGACACCAACAATGAAGTGGGCTTTTTTGTGACCACGGACGCGGGCGGCTACATCTACCTGAGCGGTCAGTTCGACTCCACCGATATCAGGTTCGGCACCGTCGGCGTGGCAAACACCTCTGGAACAACGGCCACGTTCATCATGAAGTTCGACCCGAACGGATCGCCCTTGTGGGCGCAGTCGGCCAGCGCGACGATCGGGTTTGGCTTCAGTGGCGGCTCGCCCACGACGAGCCTTTTCGGAGCCGGCCCCCGCATCGGATACGACCAGCTCGGTCGCTTCTATCTTGCCGGACGCTACGAGGGAGCGGCCACGTTTGGCTCATTCACGTTGACCAACGCCGGCAGCGGCGACCTCTACATGGCATCGCTGGCGGGGGACTTCAGCATTTTGCAGCACCCGCAAAGTTCGCGAATCAAGCTGGGGCAGACGGCCAGTTTCAGCGTCGTCACGTCGAACACCCTGCCGGTGATCTACCAGTGGTTGTTCAACGGCACCCCGATCCCGGGGGCCAACGGCACGAACTATTCCATCACCAACGCCCAGACTTCCGACTCGGGCATCTACTCGGTGCGGGTCAGTGGTTTCACCGGCGTTCTGATCAGTTCCAATGCCACGTTGACCGTCAAGCTGCCGCCGGTGATCACGCAGAACCCGCTCAGCCGCACGGTCACGGCGGGTTCCACGGTGACATTCGCTGCGAATGGCACCGGGGACGCCCCCTTGAGCTTCCTGTGGTTTTTTAATGGCCTCCCGCTGACCAACGCCCTCAGTCCCACGCTGACGCTGACCAACGTGCAACTGGCCAACGTGGGGCTGTATGCGCTCCAGTTGTCCAACGATGTGGATGCCGTCTTCAGCGCCAACGCCGGACTGTTCGTGAACGCCCCGTCCATCATCCTCGCCAGCCCGACCAACCAGTCCGTCATCATTGGCTCGAACGTCACTTTCACCGTCTCGGCGGATGGCACCGCGCCCTTGGGATACCAGTGGCGCCGCAACGGCACGCCCATCAACGGGGCGGTCAACCAGAGCCTCACCCTCACCAACGCGCAGGCCGGCGATGCCGGCACGTATGACGTGGTGGTGACCAATCCGTTCACCTCGGTCTTCAGCGCCAGCGCGGTGCTCACCGTCCTGCCGCCCTTCAGCATCAGCCCGCAGCCGACGAACGCGGCGGTCACCGTCGGCGGCAGCGCCACGCTTGCCGTCGGCGCGGTGGGGATCGGGGCGTTCACCGGGCCGTTCACGTATCAATGGACGCTCAACGGCTCGCCCTTGGCTGGCCAGACCAGCTCGTCGCTCGCGTTGAGCAGCCTGCAGCTCGTCAACTCGGGCAACTACGCCTGCGTGGTCGGCTCGCCGCTCGGCCCCATCACCAGTTCCAACGCGACGCTCGTCGTGTTCAACCCGTTCTCCGTCGGCAGCGCTTCGTTCCAGCCCGGCGGACTGTTTCAGATGACCGCTGGCGGGGACAACGGACGCGCCTACCGGCTCGAGACTTCCACGAACCTGGTGACCTGGACGCCCATCGTGACCAACACGGTCTCCGGCGGCACCGCCTCGTTCACGGACAGCACCGCCGCCGGCAATGTGCTGCGCTTTTACCGCATCGTGCTGCTGCCGTAGCGGAGTTCCCGCTTGCCTCGCGCCGGTGGGTGGCTATGGTGCGGACAAGCAATGAATCCCCCCGCCAACACCATCGGCCAGGCGGTGTTCATCCGCACGGATGTGCTGGAGTATGCGGAGGTCAACGTCCCGTTTCAGACGCTGGAGGAGATGGTCAAGGTCTGCTCCGAGCCGAGGCCCGGCCTGACCTTGGAGCGGGTGATCGTGTTCTCGCTGCGGGACGGCCAACCCTGTGCGCTGACGCTCGGGTTCATTTCGGCCAGCAAGGGCGTCCGCCCGGGCGCGTTTCACCCTGATTTCAAGGGCTGAGTGCGCCGCCGCCTCAGCGCGCGATGTCGGTGAAAATCCTCGTCCGTTCCCGTCCGCGCAGCACGCGCGCCAGCGGCGTTGTTCCCGTCGGCGAAAGCGAATCCCGCAACGCCGCCTCCTTGCCCGCGCCGGAGGCCAGCACCCAGACCTCATGCGCGGCGGCAATCGTCGCGTAGCCCAGGGTGATGCGGCGCGGCGGCGGCTTGCTCGCCGTCACGGCGCGATAGACGGCGGGCGAGTTCATCGTGTCCTCCGCCTCGCCCGGAAACAGCGAGGCGACGTGCCCGTCCTCCCCCATCCCCAGCAGAATCAACTCGAGCACCGGCTGGCCGGCAGTGTTCTCCGCCGTGAACCGGCGCAACTCTCGCTCGGCTTCCCGCGTGGCGTGCTCCGGTTCGTCCTCGCCGCGAACCCGGTGGAGGTTCTGCGGCGGCAAGCCCAGCGGCGCGAAGAGCAGTTCCGCCGCGCCGCGATAGTTGCTCTCCGCGTGGTCCGGCGGCACGCACCGCTCGTCGGCCCAGAAGAAGTGGACGTGGGCAAGCGATTGGCAACGCTCCTTTGCCTGCCGCGACACCGCGCCGAAGAAATCCTTGGCGATGCGTCCGCCCGATATTGCCACGGACTTGAGTGCGGGAGAGGAGGCTGCCCAGCCAATGAATTCAGCGGCGCACTGTTCCGCCAAGCTGGCAGCGTTGGCGCAGGACTTCAGTTCCCAATTGGACATGGGCGGGAGAGTTTGCAAATGCGCCGCGCGTCACTTCGCCGGCTGCGGGTCGCGCCAGACGTGGCCGGTCGGGGCGAGCAGGTCTTCGGCGGCGACCGGTCCCCAGGTGCCGGCGGAGTAGAACTCTCGATTCGTCAGCGGCTTGTCCGCCCAGCCGGTGCGAATCGGGTCCACGATGCCCCAAGCCGTCTCCACTTCGTCGCGGCGGATGAAGAGGGTCGCGTCGCCGGCGATGGCCTCCAGCAGCAGCCGCTCATAGGCCTCCGGAGTGTAGGCGCCGAACTCGGAGTCGTAGCTGAAGTGCATCCGCACCGGGCGCACTTGCAGGCTCGCGCCGGGGACCTTGCCGTTGAAGCGCAGTGTGATGCCCTCGTTGGGCTGGAGTCGCAGCGTGATGGCGTTCGGGTCCAGCTTCAGCCCGCATTTCGCGGCGAAGAGCACGTTCGGCGTCGGCCGGAACTGGATGCGCACCTCGCTCGCGGATAGTGGCATGGACTTGCCCGTGCGCAGGAAGAACGGCACGCCGCTCCAGCGCCAGTTGTCTATAAAGAGCTTCAGTGCGAGGTAGGTCTCGACGTTGGAATCCGTCTTCACCTTCTCCTCCTGCCGGTAGCCGTTGCGCAGCTTGCCGTCCACCATGCCGGCGAAGTATTGGCCGCGCACGACCTGCTTGCTCACGTCGCGCACGGGGCGGATGGACTTGAGCAGCTTCACCTTCTCGTCGCGCACGGCCTCGGCCTCCAGCGACACCGGCGGCTCCATCGCGATGAGCGAGAGCACTTGGAGCAGGTGGTTCTGCACCATGTCGCGCATCGCACCGGACTCCTCGTAGTAACCGCCGCGCCCGCCCACGCCGACTTTCTCGGACACGGTGATCTGGACATGGTCCACGGAGGTGCGGTTCCAGAGCTGCTCGAAGATGGCGTTCGAGAAGCGGAACATCAGGATGTTCTGCACCGTCTCCTTGCCGAGGTAGTGGTCAATGCGGAAAATCTGCTTCTCGTGCGCGAACCGCGTCAGCTCGTTGTTGAGTTTCAGCGCGCTGGGCAGGTCCGTGCCGAAGGGCTTCTCCACGACCACGCGCTGCCACTCGCCGGGCGGTTCGTCGCGCTTGAGCAAGTTGGCGCCGCACAATTGCTCGACCACCGCGCCGAACTGGCTCGGCGAAATCGCGAGGTAGAACAGCAGGTTCTTCTTCAACTCGGGCACGCCGAACGACGCGAGCTTCTCCGCCAGCCGCGTGTAGGCGGCAGGGTCGGTCAGGTCGCCCTGGCAATAGGACACGTTTGCTGCGAACTCGGCCCAGACTTTTTCATCCACCGACTTCGAGCGGCTGAACTGCGCCACGCCCGCCTTCAGCTCCTCGCGCCACGACGCGTCGTCCTTCTCGCGCCGCGCGAAGCCGATGATGCGCACCGGGCTGGGCAGCGCCTTCTCCACGGCGAGGTGGTAGAGCGCGGGGATGAGCTTGCGGATGGTGAGGTCGCCGCTCGCGCCGAAGATGACGATGGTGCAGGGGGACACGGCCTTGCGCCCGTCATCGAGGCGGCACGCCATGAGTTCGTCGAGTTGGTTGAGGTCGTCCATACGACGACAGACAGTGAAGTTCCGGGTTCAAAGTTCAAGGTTCAAAGTCACTCGCGGCGGCCAACTTTGAACTTTGAACCTTGAACGTGGAACTCCACCCTCCCCGCATGGACCTCTCTGGCAAAGCCGCCGTCGTCACCGGCTCCTCGCGCGGCGTGGGCCGCGCCACCGCGCTCGCGCTTGCCCGGCGCGGCTGCCGCGTGCTCATCAACTACAGCACCTCGCGCGACGAGGCGGAGCGCACCGCCGCCGAGGTCCGCGCACTGGGCGGCAAGGCCGCCTGCTTCGCCGGCAGCGTGGCGGACGACTCCGTCTGCCGCGCGATGATGAATGCCGCCGTGCGCGAGTTTGGCCGCCTCGACGTGCTGGTGAACAACGCCGGCACCACGCGCTTCATCAACTTTCCTGACCTCGAAGCCGTCACGGACGACGACTGGAACCGCATCCTGGGCGTGAACCTGAAAGGCCCGTTCCAGTGCGCCCGCGCCGCGCGTCCGCATCTGGAGCGCCACGGCGACGGCGTCATCATCAACGTCGCCAGCGTCGCGGGCATCGTCGGCTCGGGCAGCAGCATTCCCTACTGCGCCTCGAAGGCGGCGGTCATCAACCTCACCCTCGCGCTCGCTCGCACGCTGGGGCCGAGCATCCGCGTCAACGCCGTTGCGCCCGGCTTCATTGATGGTGAGTGGCTGCGGAAGGGCTTGGGCGAGGACTTCGAGTCCGCGAAGGACGCCAAGGCCAAGCACGCTGTGCTGGGCAAAGTCTGCCAACCCGAGGACATCGCTGACGCCATCCTCGCGCTCATCTCCACCGATCTCGTCACGGGCCACACGATGGTCGTGGACGGCGGCCACACCATCGGCCCGCGCGTCAGCCACGGCATCAAGTAGGCAACGGATTGGGGAGCGCGGACGTCCCCGTCCGCATGACGAGCTGTTTCGCGCATCAGCGCCGCACGACGAAGGTAGCTCGACATTCCAATGTCGAGTGTGAACGCGCTGACAGCCGGGTTGCGGACGTGGGCGTCCGCGCTCCTTTTGCCCTTTGAGCTTTCGCGCCCCGCTTTTACAGTCCCGCGCACATGAAGTCGAAGGGCACAGTCTATTTGGTTGGCGCGGGGCCGGGTGACGCGGGTTTGCTCACGCGGCGCGGGGCCGAGTTGCTCGCGCGCGCCGACGTGGTGGTCTATGACGCGCTGGTCAATCCCGACCTGCTACGTCTCGCGCCCAAAACCGCCGAGTTCATCTACGGCGGCAAGCGCGCCGCCGCCCACGCCATCCCGCAGGAGGAACTGAACCAGTTGCTCGTCACGAAAGCCAAGGCCGGCCAGACCGTCGTGCGACTTAAGGGCGGCGACCCTTACATCTTCGGGCGTGGCGGCGAGGAGGCGGAGGAACTCGCGGCGGCGAAGGTGCCGTTCGAGGTGGTGCCGGGCGTCTCCTCCTTCTTCGCCGGGCCGAACTACGCGGGCATTCCCGTCACGCACCGTGACCATTGCTCCAGCTTCACCGTGCTCACCGGGCACGAAGACCCGACGAAGGACGAGAGCAGCATTGACTGGGCGCAGCTCGCCAAGTCCACCGGCACCAAGGTCGTTCTCATGGGCGTCGAGCGCATCCGGCGCATCGCCGAGCAGCTCATCGCGCATGGCATGGCGGTTGACACGCCGGTCGCGCTCGTGCGCTGGGGCACGACGGGCCGGCAGCAGAGCATCGAGGGCACGCTCGCGACCATCGCTGAAGTGGTCGAGCAGGCGAAGTTCACCGCGCCCGCCGTGACCATCATCGGCGGTGTCGTGAAACTGCGCGGAAAGCTGAACTGGTTTGAGCGGCGTCCGCTCTTCGGCCAGCGCATCGTCGTCACCCGCACGCGCGAGCAGGCCAGCGAGCTTGCGCACCAGCTCACGGAACTCGGCGCGGACGTGCTGGAGATTCCCACCATCAAGATCACCGCGCCCTCGAAGCGCGAAATGCTCGCCGAGGCGATGGGCGGTCTTGGCACATACCAGTGGATCGTCTTCACCAGCCCGAACGGCGTCACCAGCTTCTTCGACTACTTCTTCAAGGCCTTCGACGACATCCGCAGCCTGGGCTGCGTGCGCCTCGCCGCAGTCGGCCCGGCCACGGCAGCCAAGCTTGCGGAACTTCACCTCTCCGTGGACGCGATGCCGGACAAATACGTCGCCAAGGCCATCGCCAAGGCCATCGCGGAGAAGGACGACTTGGAAAACCTCCGCGTCCTCCTGCTGCGTGCCGAGGTGGCGAATCCCGAGTTGCCCAAGCTGCTCGAAGACGCCGGCGCCATTGTGGACGACGTGGCCGTGTATCAGACCGTGCCCGAGACCGAGGACGTGACCGGCGCGGCCGCGCGCCTGTTGGATGACGGCGCGGACTGGCTGACCTTCGCGAGCAGTTCAGCTGTGGAGAACTTTCACGCGCGTTTCCCGCTGCCGGCGTTGCTCAAGAAGTTTCCCGCGCTCAAGACTGCGAGCATCGGCCCGGAGACCACGAAAGCGTTGGTCGCGCTTGGCCTGAAACCCACCGCCGAAGCCAAGCCGCACACGATTGACGGGCTGGTGAAGGCGGTTCAGTCCTGAGCCGCGTCGTCTCGGAGCGCTGGCTGGCAGCCGGCTTTCCGTCCGATGCGCCGGGCGGTTCGTTCGCTGTTCAGACTTCGAGCGACCCACGCCGGCAGCCAGCCGGCGCGCCGATGGCTCGAACGGGCCATTTACCCCCGCGTGGGCGCACGCGAGCCTCCGTCCTCTGGTTTCCATGAAATCTTTCGCCGCCCAGTGCCGTCCGATGCACCGCATGAACCGATTCGAAAACAGCGTCCGCCGGGTTGTTGGCTTCACCCTGATTGAGTTGCTGGTGGTCATCGCCATCATCGCGATTCTTGCCGGCATGCTGCTGCCCGCGCTGGCCAAGGCCAAGCAGAAGGCCACCCAGGCGCAGTGCCAGAACAGCCTCAAGCAGGTCGGGCTGGCCATCCAGCTCTACGCGGACGATTACGACGGCAAGCTCCCCGGCCCGATGGAGATCGGGGTGCCGCCCAGCTACACCCGTTCGGGAAACACCTTCCTGTCCTGGTTCCTCGCGCCCTACCTCAGCCAGCCCCGGCCCGCGACGCTCGCCGCGACGCAGACCAATGATCTCAAAGCCCTCCTTTGCGCGGGTTATCAGCGGCAGACGACCGCCAACTCACTGCTCGGCAACCAAGTCCGTTGCTACTCCGTGAACTGGAGCGTCAACACCTCCGCCGACGCCATCCTAGCCGCCAAGCCCTTCGGCTATGGCAATGCCGCCGCGCCTGCCAGCCCGCAGCGCCTCACTTACATCGAGGGTTTTGGTTCTCCCTCTGCCATCTGGGCGCTGACCGACGTGGACCGCCAGCTCTGCAACGCGCCCAACTGGGGCTGGTATGCCAACCTGCCGCTCCGCCCCTCGCACGGCAGCACTTGGAACCGGCTTTACTGGGACTGGCACGTCGAGATCATCAAGAACCCGGTCATCGTCAATACCACGCTCGGCTACTCGCCGTGATCCGTGCCGGCGGCTTGCAGCCGCCGTCCCGGCTCCTAGTCCAGCAGCAATCGTCCTGGCCTTCCGCGTCCCCAGACTTGCCAAACCGTTGGCCAGCGGTTGCCATCACCCCATGTTCCAATACTTGGCGCACGCCAACGACAAGCCCTGGCAGCCCGGCCCCTACGCCGGCGTTGAGCTGAAGATCCTTCACAAGCACGAAGCCACCGGCGGCCTGGTCGTCCTGCGCAAGTTCACCGCTGGCACCAGCATCCCCGCCCACACGCACCCGGTCACGAACGAGTGGGCTTACATCCTGTCCGGCGAGTGGATCGAGTCCGACGTGACCTACGGCCCCGGCACGCTCTTCCACGCGCCCAAGGGCGAGCGCCACGGCCCGCACTTCGCCAAGACGGAAGTCACCAGCCTCACCATCTTCGATGGCCCGCTGACGGTGGTGTGAAATTCCATTCCCATGAAGAAGCTCCGCACTTCAGGGTTGGCCGCGAAAGGACGCAAAGTCCGCAAAGAAATCTCTCCCTCCGCTTTTCTTTGTGCTCTTTGCGCCCTCTTGTGGCAAATCCTCCCCCTCGGTGCTTTCGCGGCGGAGCGCGGCATGGCCGTCACCGTCCACCCGCTCGCGACCGATGCCGCCGTGGATGCGATGCGGCGCGGCGGCAATGCCGTGGATGCCATCGTCGCTGCCGGACTCACTCTCAGCGTCGTGGACAGCCACAACTCCGGCATTGGCGGTGGCTGCTTCCTTGTCATCCGCCGCGCCAACGGCGAAGTCGTGGCGATTGACGGGCGCGAGATGGCCCCGGCGAAGGCGACGCGCGACATGTTCCTCCGTGAAGGCAAGGCCGTCGCCGAACTCAGCCAGACCGGCGCACTCGCCTCCGGTGTGCCCGGCGAAGTCGCCGCGTTCCACCAGGCCGTGACGAAGTTCGGCAAGCTGTCATGGAAGGACCATTGCCTGACCGCCGCGAAGACAGCTGAAGGCGGCTTCCCCGTTACGCGCAACTACGCCAGCCGCCTCGCGGGCGTGACCAAGGACATCGAGAAGTTTCCATCCAGTCGCGCGATTTTCCTCCGGCCCGACGGCTCGCCATGGAAGGCCGGCGACACGTTGCGCCAGCCCGACCTCGCCAAGACCTTCCGCGCGCTGGCAGAGCAGGGGAGCGACTGGTTCTATCGCGGCCCCTTCGCCAAGGCTACGGCGGACTGGATGCGCGCCAATGGCGGTCTGCTCACGGAGGCGGACTTCGCCAGCTACGTCGCCAAGCCCCGCACGCCGCTGCGCACGACCTATCGCGGCCACGAAATCATCGGCTTCCCGCCGCCCAGTTCCGGCGGCGTCCACGTCGCGCAGATTCTCAACATCCTCGAACACTTCGACCTCCGGGCGCTCGGCGCGAACTCGCCGGACTTCGTCCACGTCGTCGCAGAGGCGATGAAACTCGCCTTCGCCGACCGCGCGCACTGGCTCGGAGATCCCGACTTCGCGCCCGTCCCGCGCGGCCTCGTGGACAAGGCTTACGCCGCACAACTCGCCAAGAAGATTGATTTGAAGAAGGCCACGCCCGTGCCGCAGCACAACACCCCGCCGAACGCCACGAGCGACGTCTTCAGCAAGCACACCACGCACTTCTCCGCCGCCGACGCCGAGGGCAACTGGGTGGCCTGCACCGCCACCATCAACACGAGCTACGGCTCGAAGGTCGTCGTGCCCGGCACCGGCGTTGTGCTGAACAACGAGATGGACGACTTCTCTGCGCAGCCCGGCACCGCGAACTTCTTCGGCCTCGTCGGCGCGGAGGCCAACGCCGTCGCGCCCGGCAAGCGCCCGCTCTCCAGCATGTCGCCGACCATCGTGCTGCGGAACGGCCAGCCCATCCTGAGCGTCGGCGCGGCAGGCGGCCCGACCATCATCACGCAGACGCTGCTGGCCATTCTTCATACGATAGACTTCGGGCGCAATCCGGCGGAGGCGCTCGCCCAGCCGCGCTTCCACCAGCAATGGAGTCCCGACGAGCTGCGAATTGAGAAACAGTTTCCCGCCGAGCTGCGCCGCGAGCTGGAACGCCGTGGCCACAAGCTAAAGGAACTCGATTCCATCGGCGCGTGCCAGGCCATCGGCCGCACGAAAGACGGCAAAGCCTTCCTCGGTGCCCACGACCCCCGCGTGACCGATGGCAAGGCGGCGGGCTGGTAATCCTTCGTAGGAGACGATGTGAGGAGTCTCACTTGTTGCCTTTTGGAGGTCAGAGACTCCTCACGTCGTCTCCTACGGGTTGATTGAAGTGATTGTCGGCTGCCGTGCAGTTCGCTAGGGTTCACGCACTACTTCACATGAGCACGCGCCTCGACGTTCGGAAGACCTACAAGCTCTACATTGGCGGCAAGTTCGTCCGCAGCGAGAGCGGCAAGTATCTCGCCGCGCACGGGCCGGACGGCGCGCATCTCGACAACTACTCCTGGGCCTCGCGCAAGGACTTCCGCGACGCCGTGGTCGCCGCGCGCGCCGCGCAGGTCGGCTGGGCGAAGGCGACCGCTTACAACCGCGGCCAAATCCTCTACCGCGCCGCCGAGATGCTGGAGAGCCGCCGCGAGGCGCTTGCCGCCGAAGTCTCCCGCTCGCACGGCGTCACGCTCGACCAAGCCCGCACCGGCGTGGGCCGCGTGTGCGACCGCCTCGTGCATCACGCCGGCTGGACGGACAAATACCAACAGATCTTTGGCAGCGTGAACCCCGTCGCCTCGCCGCACTTCAACTTCACCACGCCGGAGCCGATGGGCGTCGTCGTCGTGCTCGCGCCGGACCTGCCGGTGCTGCTGCCGATGGTGTCCCTGCTGCTGCCGGTGATTCTCAGCGGCAACACCGCCATCGTCATCCCCTCCGAGCGCGCGCCGCTGCCTGCATTGTCCTTCGCCGAAATCCTCGCCACCAGCGACCTGCCCGGCGGCGTCGTGAACATCCTCGCCGGCAAGCGCGCCGAACTCGCCCCGCACATCGCGTCGCACATGGACGTGAACGCCATCGTGGACGGCGCGGGCGTGCCGGAACTCTCCGCGCAACTCCAGGCCGGTGTCGCCACGAACCTCAAGCGCTACTCCAACCACGCGCTGCCCGAGGCCGACTGGTTCACGGAGAAGGGCGAAGACCCGTATTGGATTCTGGACACCGTCGAGATGAAGACCGCGTGGCATCCGATTGGGCTGTGACCACGAACTCCCGCGCTTGACGGTCTCGTGGCTGCCGCTACTTTCGTTCCCGAAACCCATGAGGCCTCAAGACCAAGCGTTCACCCCCTTCGACACCGCGCAGAGCGTCGTAGAAACCCGTGCGTGTGTCCGTGCCCTCGGCCCCAAGAAAATCAAAAGCCCGTGGAGCGACCCGGCGGTGAAACGGGTGCCGTGAGAGGCGTTCCTATTCACTCCACCGTAAGCGGTCACTGCAAAGCACCTATGATTCCACAGCATCTCTTGATTCCACTCGGTGTGATTACTGCGGCGCTTATCGCGGGACTCTTTTCTTACCTAGCTCTTATCATTTCAAAGGAGAACAAAGTTTCTGAATTGAGGCAGGCATGGATTGATGAACTGCGCAAAGAGCTGGCGGAATTCCTCGCTGCTGCGCGGCTAATAAATTTCAAACTTCAAATTCTGAAGCGCAAGCATGGCTCAACTATTCCACCAACAGAGGTTGATGCGGCGATATCCGAGCCTTACGAGACGGGCCTAATCGCATTGAACAAAGTTCTGTTACGGTTAAATCCTGAAGGCACAAAGAACGAGAAAAGCGCTGCCTTGATTAGTGAATTAAAAGTCGTCCAAGACTTCTTCAAAGAGAACAAATTCTCCGAAGCGAGCGAACATCTACGAACTGTAAGGGATGTAGGACAAATTCTGCTTCGTAGCGAATGGAGCCGAGTCAAAGAGGGCGAGCCTGTTTATTTCTGGTCGAAGCGCGCTTTCGCGGCGATTCTGACCCTGTCGTTTCTAACCATTGCCGGGTTCTCCATTCGTATCGCATTTTCCAAACAGGAGCCGATTCAGCCCGCAGGAGCAGCCGCCCTTGGACTGTCGAAAGGGGCTGACAAAACAATTCAAGCACCGACCAAAGGTGTCGAGTCGCCTACTGCGACGCAGCCGCGCCAACCGTAGTTCGAGCTCTCCTTCGCTCAAAACCATTCTGGATGACGTGCCCAAGCACGTCCGTTAGGCGGAAGTCGCGGCCGCCGCCTTTTCAACGCAAAGCCGCCAAGGCGCAGAGACGCAAAGCATGTTCCCCAATCTGGTTCTTCCCCGCGCCTCTGCGTCCTTGCGCCCTTGCGTTAAGTTCAGCGGCGCTCGTTGTAAGCGGCGCTTGAGTAACGCTCCTTTGCCAACCACGTCACCCGGTCCTGCAACTCGGGTGTCACCTTCAGCTCGGCGAGACTGGCGATTCCGACCTCAACCAAAACCATCGCTTCTTCCCAACCCTTGCGCTCCAAGCCCACCGGCGGCGGCTGCACGGAGCCTTGGATGAGCAGACCGAGCTTGTTCCGGCGCTGCGCTGCACCGGCGATTTTGCGGCCCTGCCAGAGCACGTCGAACTTCTCCCATCCGACGAAGCATTGCCCCGGTGCGGACTTGCGGCAGCAGTCGGCCAGCTCCGTCGCCACGCCGAGGCGGGCGAAGGCGGCGCGAATCCACTTGTGCATCCGGCGGTAGCTGTCCACCGCGTTGAGCGCGTGCCACGGGTGGCCTGGCGGAATCACGACGCTGTAAGTCCAGTCCGCATCGTGCGGCACGAGGCCGCCGCCGGTCGGACGACGGATGAGCGGACGCAGGTGCGTGGTGCGCTCAATCTCCGCGTAGTGCTGGAAGTAGCCGAACGTGGCGGCGGGTTCTGTCCACGCATAGAAGCGCAGCACGGGCTGGCCGAGGCCGGCGACGGCTTCAAGCAAGGCGTCGTCCAGCGCCATGTTGAAGGCGGGAGGGCAGGAGCCGGAGTTGAGGAGGAGCCACGAATCGCCCGGTAGCAGCCGACGTGAGGAGGCTCCATCTGCCGATGCGGAGTGCGGAGTGTGGAGTGCGGAGTTCAATCAGAGCCTCCTTACGTCGGCTGCTACCGGGTTATCTTCGGCAGCGCATCCACCAGCACGGGGCCGGCCTGCGGTTGCTCGGCTTTGTAATCCAAGCCCAGCAGCGCGGCGGCGGTGGGCGCGATTTGATTCTGCGTCACCGTCGGCACGTTCGTGCGCTCGCCGAGCGCGGGCGTGTCCGGTCCGAGCGCTCCCATCCAGATGAAACGCGAGTCGGCGATGTTTGCGCCGTGGTTTTTCCACGATGCATTGCTGGTGCCGCGACCGTGGTCGGTCACGAGCAGGAGCGACGTGCGCCCGCGCATCTCAGGGTCGGCCTGCGAGGCGGCCCACAGCTCGCCCACAAAGCGGTCGAAATGGTGCGTGGCCTGCAAGTAGTGGTCGTAGCGGCCCAAGTGCGCCCACTCGTCCGGCTCGCCGTAACAGACATACATGAGGCGCGGCCTCTTGGTCTTGAGATGCTCCAGCGCGGCGGCGTGGATGAACGTGTCGTAGGTCATCATCGTGCCCCAGGTCGGCGTGTGGTCGGCCACGAGCTTTTCCAGCATGGCCCAATGCGCGTTCAGCTTAGGGTCGGTCTTCTCGAAGCCGGTCCAGATGGGCAGCCGGCTGCGCTCGCGGTTGAGGATGTAGGGAATCACGTCCCAGTTGCCGAAGGCGGCGACGCGTCCGGCGAACGCGGGCTTGCCGTTCAGCCACTCGAGCACCGTCACGTTCGCGTTGGGCTTCTTGGCGTTGCTGTCAATGCGCGGGTCGGAGAAGCCGCAGAGAATCTCGCTGTAGCCAGGGTAGGAGAAGTTCTTGCCGTTCGTGACGTGCGCGGTGCTGCCTTTGTGCTGGTTGCCGTAGAGCTGGCCCTGCTTCGCGAGCGTGCCCCAGAAGAACGGCATCAGCGCCTCGCGTCGCGCCTCGGGCGTGGCGCGCCAGAACTCCTTGCGGATGTCGTTGGTTTTGGTGACGCCGCCAAACTCCTTGCTGATGAGTTGCTCCTCCGCGCCGGTGAAAACCTCCTGCCACCGCACGCCATCGGCCATGACGAGCAGGACGTGGCGGGTTTGCAGGGCAGGGGCGGCGAAAGCGGGCGCGGCGGCCAGCAGCAGAAGAATCGCGAGGCGGAGGAAGCTCCAAATCCCAAGCTCCAAGTTCCAAAGAAGCTCCAAATCCCAAGCTCCAAATCGGTGCGCACGGATGCACCCCTCGCTATCGGGGTTTGGAGCTTGGAGCTTGGGATTTCTTTGGAACTTGGAGCTTGGAGTTTGGGATTTCATTTGCGTCGTTCGCGTGTTTCGCGGGCCATCAATCCGGTTTCTTCGCCTCTTCCTTCTCCGCTTCAAACAGCGGCAAGGCCAGCCGCCAGCGAATCGCCGACAGCCTGAGCGCGAGAATCGCGCAGGTGCTCAGAACCGTCAGCGCCGTCTCGTCAGCCATGTGCGGTCGCAGCGCGACGTGCAGTGCCACGCCAGCCAGCGCGGCGGTCGCGTAGAGGTGGATTTCAGGACGGAAGACCAGCGGGATTTCGCCGACCAGCACGTCACGCAGGATGCCGCCCGCCACGCCGGTGATGACGCCCATCGCGATGGCGACCGGCGCGCTGAACTCCAGCCCGAGTGCCTTCTTCGCGCCAATGATGCTGAACAGCGCTAGTGCGAAGGCATCGGCCACGTGCAGCGCGGCGAGCGGTGGCGTCCGATGGCGGGCGAGGAAAAAGCCAATGACCGCGACGCCCACGGCGTTCAGCAAATACTCCGGCTGGCGAACCCACAGCACGGGCGTGTCGCCCGCGAGCAAGTCGCGCAATGTCCCACCACCAAGCGCCGTGACCATCGCGAGAACCACCACGCCGAACAAATCCACGCGCCGTCCGCGTGCCGCCAGCACGCCCGTGAGCGCGGCGACGGCGATGCCGAAGTGTTCGAGGAGTGGTTGCATCGCGGCGGCGAGTTACTTCGTCGCGGGCAAGTCCATCGGGCGCTGGGTGGAGGCAATGCCTTCGATGAACTGGTTCAGCGCCTGGACCTGTTTCGTCTCGCCGCCTGTAGTGAGGAAGAACCAGCCGTCGCGCGTGCCGGCGTTGATGGTTTCCTTCGCCTCGGTTTTCGCGTTTGACGCGGTGAAGCGCGCCTTCGCGAGTGGCTGCCAGTCGCCGGCGAGCGTCTGCACCCAACCGTGGCCGAAGCGCGCGCTATGGATTTCAGTCGCGCTCTTGGTGTCGCGCCGGAAGTCCTCGACGAACGAATACAGGCCGCGCAACGGCTTACCGCCGGTCTTCGTGCGGAAGGTGACGAGCCGCTTCCACTCGCGCCTCTCGTTCAGGAAAAACCAGCCGGTGTAAGCGGTCTTGTCACCTTCGACCTTGCCCTCGACGAGGAAACGGTTCGTTTCGCCAAGTTTCCACGCGTGCGGGAACATGCTCTTGCCGCCGGTGCCCTCGCCGCCGAAACGGCTCACCTTCACGCCCTCGCCCTCGAAGAGCACTTCGACGCGCTGCTCCAGCGGCACGGCCTTCGCGTCGTCGCCTTTCGTCGGATCCCACACGGAGAAGATGACGACCTTGTCGTTCGAGTTGCGGATTTGCTGGATGCCGAAGTAGCCGGTGTTCCAGCCGCACGCCATGAAGTAGCTGCCGTTCACGGACTCGTCCACGACGGCCTCGTTGTAGAACGCGGTCGCGTCCGGTGCGGGATAGCCAAGGTGAATGGAGCGCGCGGCGCGGGGAGCCGTCGGCGCGTCGGCGGCGAACCCCGGAACCACGGCGAACAGCGACAGCGCGAGCAGGGTCGGGGCGCGGCGGAGCGCAGGTGTCCAACCTGCGCGTTTCGACCGTCCTCTAACGCGCAGGTTGGACACCTGCGCTCCGGGCGTGTGGTGCGTCGAGACTTGGTCTGGCTTCATGTTTTCAGGCGTAGCGGTCAGGTGAGAGAAGGGACAAATCAAACTGCGGCGGCTCGCCGGAAAGCACCTGCGCCATCAGCCTGCCGGTGATGGGGCCGAGACTCAGGCCCATCATCGCGTGGCCGGTGGCGATGGAGAGGTTCGCGAACTTCGTGGTGCGCCCGATGTAGGGCAGGCCGTCTGGCGAGCAGGGACGCAGCCCGCGCCACGGCTGGACGCCGTCGAAGTCCGATTCCTTGAACGCGGGGAAATACTTCAGCGCCGACTTGATGATGCCGCGCACGCGCACAGGGTTGATGTCCTCGTTGAGGCCGGCGATTTCCATCGTGCCGCCGAAGCGGAGCGCGGTGCCCATCGGCGTGACGGCTAGCCGCGCCTCGGTGCAGATGGAACAGAGCTGCGGGAGCTGAGGCGGTTTGGGCAGCGTGAGGCTGTAGCCCTTGCCGGCCTGCATCGGGATGCTCAAGCCGAGTTCGCGCGCGAGCAGCGGCGACCACGCGCCGCCGCAGAGGACGAACTCATCGAACGCGACGGAGCGCAGGTGTCCAACCTGCGTCGGGAAGTCGCTCGCGGCCCCCGCTGTGGAAGGAACATCGCGCCGGTTGGACACCGGCGCTCCGGGCGCGAGTTGAACTTCCACGACCCGCTTGGCTTCCGCCCGCCAGCCTACGACTTCGGCATTCCACTCGAACTGCACGCCTGCCGCCACGCACTGCGCCAGCAGCGCGGCCATGAAACGCCCCGGCGGGAGATGCGCGTCCTTGGGGAAGAAGACCGCACCCACCACGTCCAGCGTGACCGCTGGGTCCATCGCGGCGGCTTGCTTGGCGTCGAGCACTTGCGCGGGCACGCCGAGCCGGTTGGCGTGCGCGGCGAACTCGGCTTCCTCGTCCAGCCGGTGCTGCGTTTTGCAGAGCATGAGCAGGCCCTTCGTCACGAGGCCGAAGTCCCCCGTAGGAGCCGACGTGAGGAGGCTCTCATTGACTGCCGATTGGGAAGTTGGAGCCTCCTCACGTCGGCTGCTACCGGACCAAGTGTCCTCCAGTTCCTCGAAGCACGCGCGGCTGGCGAGGTTCAAGTCGCGCAACAGCGGCGCGGCGCGGTTCACGCGCGCGGCAGTGGATGCCTGCCAGAATTTGAAGGCCCAGTTGAACAAGTCCCAGTCGAGTCGTGGCTTGATGTAGAAGGGCGACTCCGGGTTCCACATCCACTTGAGGCCGAGCACCACCATGCCCGGTGCGGCGAGCGGCACGAAATGGCTCGGCGTAATCATCCCCGCATTGCCGAACGAGCAGCCATCGCGCGACTCCGGACCGCGTTCCAGCACCGTGACCCGGTGCCCGCGCCGCGCGCAGTAGTAAGCCGTGGACAGCCCGATGACGCCGGAGCCGATGATGAGGATGTGCTTGGACATTGGTGAAATCCGAGAGAGCGGAGCGCAGGAGTCCATCCTGCGTCGAGCGGGGGATTAGTTTGAAGGCTTTGGCTTGGGTGTGGGCGTCGCTGTGTTTCCCGCGTAGATTTGCGCCAAGCGGGTCGCCGGTTGGACACCGGCGCTCCGGTCGGCCTGCGGACCGGCACGGCGAGCGCTGCTGAAGCCCCACTCCGTCGGGGCTTTCACCAAACCAGCCTTCACGGGATTGTTCTCAATGTAACGCAACGCCCGGCGGAAGTGGTCAGCGTCACGGATGTAGCGGTCGAAGTATTCGCGCTGCCAGAGCGGGCCACGCCGGTTCAACAGCCGGTTGATTTCGAGCGCGGTGAAGGCTTTCCAACTGTGCAGGATTTCGGCCATCGGCACCGTGGTGACTTCCATTAGGACGTGAACGTGATTCGGCATCACAGCCCAAGCCAGCAGCCGGTAGCGCTCACCGTCGAAATTCAGCAAGGCGATTTCAACCAACTTCGCCGCTTGCGGATTGCCGAGATGGCACGCGCCATGGCCTTTGTCCAGGTAGGCTTCGATCTTTGTCAGCCGGTCGAGTTCATCCTCAATGGTTAGCAGTGGGGCCCATTCGCGCCGACGGGCGACGGGCATGGCGTCGGCCAGTCGAAAGGTGAGGAATTGATAAAGGCCAGCGCGGTCAAAGTGAGGGAGGTAGCCGCGTGAGCGCCAGCCGCTGAAGCCGGCCTTCTGCTCGGGTGTGGGTGGCGGCGGCGAGTGGTGGCGGCGCTTCTCGGCCACGAGTGCGCGGACTTGTTGTCGCTTGGCGGGGATGGACGGCAGCGTTGCGCTGGAGCGCCGGTGTCCAACCGGCGTCGGGTTTGGGGATTCATCGGCCTTCGGAGCTTCGCGCAGGATGGACTCCTGCGCTCCGATTCCCCAGCAGAACTGGTCCTTGTCATCCAGCAGCAGCGTGGCCTCGGCGTTGACGGAGGCGGTGCCGGTGATGACAGGGGCGATTTCGCCTTTCGCACGGTCGAGCCAGTGGAAGCGGCCGGTGAACTTCGTGCCGAGAATGCTCTCCTGAATCCAGACCGCGTCCTCGGCGAGCTTCCCGTCGGCGGCGAGGCAGGCGAGCTTGGCGCTGGTGCCGGTGCCGCAGGGGGAGCGGTCGTAGGCCTTGCCGGGACAGAGGACGAAGTTGCGTGAGTGACCGCCGGATTGCGGTGGGCCGAACAGCTCGACGTGGTCCACCTCGGGGCAGCCCTGCGCGTTCACGGCCTGGCGGATGCGCCAGCTCACGTCAGTGAGTTGCTCGACGTTTTTGAGGTCGAGTGACAGACCGTGGTTCTCCACGAGGAAAAACCAATTGCCGCCCCACGCCACGTCGCCGTTGATTTTCGCGGTAGGGCGCGCTGTCCCCAGCGCGCCGTCGGTGTTAGGCACTTCCACGGTCGCGGCTTTGACTTTTCGGTAGCTGGGCAAGTTGGCCACGGAGACGGAGCCGTCCGGGTGCAAGGTCGCGGTCACGACGCCCACGCAGGTTTCGATGCGATGCTCGCCGGGGCCGATACGGCCGAGGTGCGCGAGCGTCACGATGAGGCCGATGGTCCCGTGGCCGCACATGGCAAGCATCCCGACGTTGTTGAAGAAGATGACGCCGTTGACGCAGCTCTTGTCCGCAGGCGGGCAGAGCAGGGCACCCACGAGCACATCCGAGCCGCGCGGCTCGTTCACGATGGCGGAGCGGAAGCGGTCGTGCTGGTCGCGGAAGACCTTGAGCTGCTCCGCAACACTGCCACCGCCGAGGTCCGGCCCGCCGCTGATGACGACGCGCGTCGGCTCGCCGCCGGTGTGCGAGTCAATGACTTGGATGCGGTGCATTCAGTGGAGCGCAGGAGTCCATCCTGCGGGTTGCGCGGTCGCTGGGACTCGCAGGTTGGACACCTGCGCTCCGGTGCAGAGGTGCTTCATCGCTTGCCGGGCTTTTGAATCAGGGCCAGCACGTCCTTCGCGCCGACGGCCTCGTGCAGCGTGATGAGCGTGCGTTCGGGGGTCTTGCCCTTGTCGGCCTCGCCGGACTTGGCGGGGAGGTGCGGCAGTGTGGTGATGGTGGTGACGTGGCCGATGGCGTTGCCGAATTCGTCCAGCACCGCCGAACCGCTGGAGCCGGGTGCCCAGTCCGTCGTGACGTTCAGGCGCGTGACGGGCGGGGCGTTGGTGCTGTTGTTGGGATGGCGGGCCAGGAACCGGTTCACGATGCCGTCGCTGAAATAGCCGCGCTGGCTCAACGGGTCGCTGAAGCAGAAGCAGCGGTCGCCCGGCGCGACATCGGTGTTCAGCGGCAGCGGCTTCAAGTCTTTCGCGGCGACGCGGAGGATGCAGGCGTCCGCGCGCGCGTTGGCGGCGAGGACTTCAATCACGGGGAAAACACGCCCATCCTCGTCGGCCGCGACGAGCGCGCCTTCCTTGAAGTTCGCCGGGCGCTTCACGACGTGGTGGCAGGTGGCGACCGCACCGTCCTTCGTGATGGCGTAGCCACCGGCAAGGTCGAGGTGCCAGTTGTTGCAGCGGGTGCAGAGGAAATTCCAGCCGATGCGGATGTGCGCGGCGCGGGCGGCGGCCCAGAGTTCGCGTCCGCTCAGGCGCGATTTGCGCGGTCCCGGCAGCGTGAGAGTGCAGTTGGTGCGGGTGAGCTGGCTCGTGAGCGTGGCCTCCGGGACCAGCGCACCGGACTCGCGGAGTTTCGCGGCCGCAGACTTCAAGGCGCTGTCGTCACGCGAGTCGGTGGGAAAAAGCGGGACGGCGGGTGACTGGGTGCGGGCAAGCGGCGCCGCCACCAACGACCAAAGCAAGAGGAGGAGGCGCAAGTTCATGGCGGGTTCAACGGGCTTTGCCCAGTTTCGCCAACTTGGGCCGTTTGGCAATCGCGTCGCGGATGATGCGCAGCACTTGTTTTCGCTCATCGCCGGCGATAGTCAGGCGCGGGGCGCGGACCCACTCGGAGCCGAGGCCCGTCTCCTGTTCGCAGAGCTTGATGTATTGCACGAAGTGGACGTGCGTATCGAGCTTGAGGAGCGGCTGGAACCAGCGGTAGAGCGCGCGCGCCTCGTCCCACTTGCTCGCGCGCGTGAGTTCCCAGAGGTGCTGGTTCTCGGTGGGGAACGCGATGCCCGTCCCCGCCACCCAGCCGTCAATGCCAAGGATGCTCGCCTCCAGCACGAGGTCGTCCACGCCGGTGAAGACGGCGTAGCGCCCGCCAATGGTGTTGTGCAGCTCCGTGATGCGGCGCGGGTCGCCGGAGCTTTCCTTGAGCGCAACGAACTTCGGCTCATCCGCCAGCTCGGCGAAGAGCGCGGGCGTGATGTCGTTCGCGTAGCTGATGGGGTTGTTGTAAATCATGATGGGCAGTCCGCCGCCCTTCGCGACCGACCGCAGGTAAGTCATGCTTTCGCGCGGGTCGCCCTTGTAACTCATCGGCGGCATGAGCATCACGCCCGCCGCGCCGAGTTGCTCCACGTCGCGCACGTAGCGGATGGCCGCTGCCGTGGACGACTCCGCCACGCCGCTCAGCACTGGCACACGGCCCTTCGTTGTCTCGACGGCACAGCGCACCACGGCGCGCTTCTCGTCGGGGTCGAGCGTCTGATTCTCACCCAGCGAGCCGCAGACGATGAGGCCGTTGACGCCGCTCTCGATGAGCGCCTCGAAGTGCCGCGCGGTTGCGGGCAGGTCAAGGGATTGGTCGCGCTTGAGTTGGGTCGTGACGGCGGGGAAGACGCCGGTCCAGTGGGGTTTCATGTTTTGTTGGTAGCAGCCGACGTGAGGAGGCTCACGCGTCCGGCAAGTGTTCAGTGTTCAGTAATCAGTGTCCAGACCGGCGAAATGGCTAACGCACTGTTCATCGGAGCACGAGGTTCTCGATGAAAAATTCCATCATGCGGTCGCGGTTGATGGTGACGTGGCCGAGGTCGGGGCCAACCTGCACGTCGAAGCTCTTGCCCGCGCGCTGGAGCGCCGAGATGAGCTGCATGGTGTTGTTCGGATGCACGTTGTCGTCCGCCGTGCCGTAGAAGAGCATCAGCCGGCCCTTCAAGTTGGGTGCGTAAGTCATGATGGACGCGGCATCGTAGGCAGCCTTGGCCTCCTGCGGAATCCACAGATAACGCTCGGCGTAGATGCTGTCGTAGTTGCGGTAGTCGGTGACGGCCGACGAGCTGCACGCGGCGTGGAACACATCCGGGTGCCGCAGCAACGCGGTGGCGGAAACGGTGCCGCCGTAGGACGTGCCGAAGATGCCGACGCGCGCGCGGTTCACGTAGGGCCGCGACCAGAGCGATTTCACGCCGGCGGCTTGGTCGTCAACCTCCACGATGCCGAGCCTTTGGTAAATGGCGTCAAGGAAGTGCTTCCCGCGCCCGCTGGCGCTGCGCGAGTCAAACGTGGCGACCAGAAAGCCAAACTCCGTGAGCGGGTGCGGGAGCGTGAACGTCTCGCGCGCACCGACCGTCTCCGGCCCGGCATAGACGCTCACGAGCAACGGGTATTTCCGGCTGGCGCGGAAGTTCGACGGAAAGTGCAGCAGGCCGAACAGGTCGGTCACGCCGTCCGCCGCCTTGAAGCGCAGCAGCTCAACAGGCTTGAGGCCGAGCTGGTTCGCGCGTGCCAGGTCGCTCTTGGCCAGCCGACCGAAAATGGTTCCGTCCGCCGCGCGCAGCCAGCTCGTGGGCGGCTGGTCGTGCGTCTGCTCGATGTCCACGAAGTGCCGTCCATCCGGCGCGAAGTCAACGGTGTGGTGAAAGGCGGGGTCGGTCAGCCGGAGGTCGCCGGTGCCGTCGAGTCGAACGCGATGAAGCTGCACCTTCAGCGAGTTGTCGCCGCTGCGCGCGAGGTAGTGCAGCAACCCTGCCTCCTCATCCACTCGCGCGATGCCCGCGACCTCGAAGGCGTGGCTCGTCAACGTGGCCAGCAGCTTCCCGCCCAAGTCGTAGAGGTAATAGTTCCGCCAGCCCGTGCGGTCGGAGGCCCAGATGAAGCGCTTGCTGTCCTTCAGCCAGCGGAGCGTTGGCAGGTTCTCCGTCCAGCTCGCGGGCCATTCCTCGCGCACGATGACGCGGCACTTCCCGGTGTCCGGGTTCGCTGCGCAAAGCTCAAGAATGTTCTGCCGGCGGTTGGTGCGATGGAAGAGCAGTTCCTTGCTGTCGCTGGTCCACGAGACACCATAGACGTAGTGGCCGACGACGGAGTTGTCGAAGGGCCGGCCATCGCGCACGTCCACTCGCACCGTGCGCTTCGTCGCGAGGTCGTAGATGAGCAGGTCCACCAGGGGGTTCGTGCCGCCGGCCTTCACGTAAGGCTCCACGTCCGCCGTGCTCAGGATTTTCGTCTGCCCGAGTTGCAGGTGGAAGTCCGGCACCTGGCTTTCATCGAAGCGGTAGAACGCGAGCTTCCGGCTGTCGCCCGACCACCACATCGCCGTCTTCTGAAACAGCTCTTCGCCATAAACCCAGCTCGCCGTGCCGGACTTGATTCGATTCTGCGCGCTGCCGTCCGTGGTGATGGCGAAGGCGTTCGCGCCGTTCGTGTTGCCGAGCCAGAGATTGCGGTCGCGATGAAAGGCCTTCTGCTTCCCGTCCGGTGAAATGGCGGAAGTGAACTGCCGACCGCGCGCGGGGTTCTCTGGCGCAGCCCGCTTCGGGGTCTTCGATTCGCCGGCTTTTGCCGCCGGTGGTGCGGGCGGTGGCGGCAACTCCGTCCGTTCTCCGGTGACCAAGTCGTGCCGGTAACGCTTGCCCGCGTGTCCGAACTCCAGCGCCTTGCCGCCGTCCTTCCAAGTCACGGCGACCGCGCCGGACGTGAAGGCGTTCGTCGCCGCGCGGCTGGTCTTGGTGAACTGCTCGTAGCCCGGCATGGTCTTGAGCCGGTCTTGGGCGGGTGCGGTGAAGCCCGTGAAGAGCAATAGAACGGCCGACAAGCACCCGCAGGTCCGGGCAGCAATGCCGGGCGGAATTCTCCTGAGCTGGTCGGCAGCGGTTGAGCAGTCGTGCGGAGTCATCGGCCGATTGTGCCATGAGCGCGGAGGCGGTCGCAGGAAAATCACGGTGCGGGCGAGGGTTTGAGGCTACACACCCAGCTCCCGTTTGACTGCGCCAAAGGCCTGCACGGCGCGTTCTAAATCTTCGCGCGTGTGCGCGGCGGAGATTTGCGTGCGGATGCGGGCCTTGCCCTGCGGCACGACCGGATAGCTGAAGCCGATGACATACACGCCATGGGCGAGCATCGCGTCAGCGAAACGCGTGGCGAGCGCGGCGTCGCCGAGCATCACAGGGCAGATGGGGTGCGTGCCGGGCAGGAGGTTGAAGCCGAGCTTGCCCATCTCGGCTCGGAAAAACTTTGTGTTGGCCTCCAGCTTGTCGCGCAGCTCCGTCGAGGCGGTGAGGAGGTCGAGCACCTTGAGCGACGCGCCGGCGATGGTGGGCGCGAGCGTATTGCTAAACAGATACGGTCGTGAACGCTGGCGCAGCAACTCAATGATTTCTTTGCGCCCGCTGGTGTAGCCGCCGCTCGCGCCACCAAGGGCCTTGCCCAGCGTGCCGGTGAGGATGTCCACGCGGCCCAGCACGCCGCAGTGCTCGTGCGTGCCGCGACCGGTGCGGCCCATGAAGCCGACGGCGTGCGAGTCGTCCACCATCACAAGCGCGCCGTGCTGGTCAGCGAGGTCGCAGACGGCGGCGAGGTTGGCGAGGTAGCCGTCCATCGAGAAGACGCCGTCGGTGGCGATGAGCTTGAAGCGCGCGTTGTTCGCGGCGGCTTCCGCAAGCTTCGCCTCCAAGTCGGCCATGTCGTTGTTGCGGTAGCGGAGGCGTTGGGCTTTGCAGAGGCGGATGCCGTCAATGATGCTCGCGTGATTGAGTTCATCGCTGATGACGGCATCCTCCGGGCCGAGCAAGGTCTCGAAGAGGCCGCCGTTCGCATCGAAGCACGAGCCGTAGAGAATCGTGTCCTCCGCGCCCAGAAACTCGGTGAGCCGCTGCTCCAACTGCCGGTGCACTCCCTGCGTGCCGCAGATGAAGCGCACGCTCGCGCAGCCGTAGCCCCACTGGTCCAGCGCGGCGTGCGCGGCGGCGCGCACCTCGGGATGCTGCGCGAGGCCAAGGTAGTTGTTCGCGCAGAAGTTCAGCACCGGCTGGCCGTCGGCGACGCGGATGGTCGTGCCCTGCGGCGTGAGGATGACGCGCTCGCGCTTCCAGGTGCCGGCGGCGCGGATGGCGTCGAGTTGGGCGGTGAGGTGTTCTTGGAAGGGGCCGAACATGGGAGGTAATGCGTAATGCGTAAAACGTAAGCGAGGCAGGCCGCCTCAGGTCCAGTCGAGAATTACCTTGCCGCAGTTGCCGGACAGCATGGCGGCAAAGCCCTGCTCGAACTCGGTGTAGTGGAAGCGGTGCGTGATGACAGGGCGGATGTCGAGGCCGCTTTCCAGCATCACGGTCATTTTATACCAGGTCTCATACATCTCGCGGCCGTAGATGCCCTTGATGGTGAGCATGTTGAAAATCACCTTGTTCCAGTCAATGGCCATCGGCTCCGCCGGAATGCCGAGCATCGCGATTTTCCCGCCGTGGCACATCTGGTCAATCAGGTCGCGGAAGGCCGTCGGGTTGCCGGACATCTCCAGCCCCACGTCAAAGCCTTCCTTCATGCCCAGGCGCTGCTGCACGTCGCGAAGGTTGTCTCGCGACACGTTCACCGCCACGTCCACGCCCATCCGCTTTGCGAGGTCGAGCCGGTAGTCGTTCACATCGGTGATGACGACGTAACGCGCGCCCGCGTGCTTGGCGACCGCCGCGCCCATGATGCCGATGGGGCCCGCGCCCGTGACCAGCACGTCCTCGCCGAGCAGGTCAAAGGACAGGGCGGTGTGGACCGCATTGCCAAAGGGATCGAAAATGGAAGCGACATCGCGGTCAATGTCCGGCCGGTGGTGCCACACGTTCGTCATGGGCACGGAAATGAACTCGGCGAACGCGCCCGGCCGATTCACGCCGATGCCCGAGGTGTCCTTGCATAGATGCCGCCGGCCCGCGAGGCAGTTCCGGCAGCGCCCGCACACGACGTGGCCCTCCGCGCTGACCAACTCGCCGGGGTGAAAGTCCGAGACGTTCGCGCCGACCTCGACCACCTCGCCCACGAACTCGTGGCCCACGACCATCGGCACCGGGATGGTCCTCTGCGCCCAGACGTCCCACTTGTGGATGTGCAGGTCCGTGCCGCAGATGCCGGTCTTGTGGACGCGGATGAGCACGTCGTTGAGGCCGGGCACGGGGACGGGGACATCCTCCAGCCAGAGGCCGGGGGCGGCGTGACGCTTGACGAGGGCTTTCATGGGCAATTGGGCTTGCGGGCGGCGCTTGGTGTGTCCAGTATGCCGGACAGAGTTTCCGATATGCTAGATACCGGATTCCGGTATGCAAGAGGAAATTCCGGTATATCGAACATCATGTCCAGCACGCAGAAAACCCGAAAGCCCGTCGCCCGCGCGCCCGTAGAGGCCATCAACCGCCACCTCGGCACGCGCGTGAAGAACCTGCGCACCACGCGCGGCTGGTCGCTGGAGGCGCTGGCCAACGCGAGCGGCGTGAGCCGGTCCATGCTGAGTCAGATTGAGCGCGAGGAGGCCAACCCCACGCTTGCCGTGACGCTGCGCATCGCGCAGGCGTTCGGCATGGGGCTGGGCGACCTGCTGGAGATGCCCGGCGCGGCTTCGTCCGTCAGCGTCATCCGCGCGGACGACCACGCGTTTCACTACCGCTCGGACAAGGCCTGCCGCATCCGCACCCTCTCGCCGCTGAACCTGGAGAAGGACGTGGAGTTCTACGAAGTGCAGTTGCAGGCTGGCGGGGCGCTCCGTAGTTCGGCGCACTTCGAGGGCACGCGCGAGTTCATCACGGTCCAGAAGGGCGTGGTGCGCGTGGAGTCGGCGGACGACGCGGAGACGCTGAACCCCGGTGATTCCGCCAGCTACCGTGCCGACGTGCCACACGCGATTGTCAACGCCGGCAAGGGCGAGGCGGTGGTCTTCCTCGTGGACATCTACCGGTGATGGTTCCGCCCGGCTTGCCCGGCCTTCCTCTTGGCCCGACTCTGGGCTTAACTGGCGGCGTGTTGTCTCTGAATGAACAAACCGCGCGGGTTGAATTTGCGCCGCGAGAGCGCCTGGCCCGGCTCGTGAATGATTGAAACCCATGCTGGATTCCTCCCTGCCCACGCTCTCGGTGGTGATGCCGAACTTCAACCACGGCAAACACCTTTCCACCTCGCTGCCCGCCATCCTGAAGCAGTCCGCCGCGCCGTTGGAGGTCATCATCATTGACGACTGCTCGACCGACGACAGTTGGGAAGTCATTCAGGGCTTCGCGCGTCAGAACCCCCTCGTCCGGGCCTTTCGCAACGAGCAGAACCTCGGCGTGGTCGCCAACACGAACAAGGGCTTGGAACTGGCGCGGGGCGAGTATGTCTATTTCGGCTCGGCAGACGACGAGGTGTATCCCGGCTTTTTTGAACGGTCGCTGCGCCTGCTCCAGCAGCATCCCCGGGCGGCCTACTCCTGCACCATCGGCGACTGGCATGAGCTGGCCAGCGGGTTCAACTGGCACGTTGGCGTGGGCATGGCCGACGCGCCGTGCTTCCTGTCGCCCGAGCGGATGGTGGAACTGGAGCGACGGGGCAAGTTCTTCATCGCCAGCCACACGACGATCCTGAAGCGCTCGGCCTGGCTGGAAGTGGGCTGCCTCCTTCCCGCGCTGAAGTGGCACTCGGACTGGTTTGCGCTTTACGCCTGCGGCTTCCGTTACGGCATCTGCTATTTGCCGGAACCGCTGGCGCGCTTCAACATCTTTACGACCTCCTACTACAAGTCCGGCCGGCGCGACGAGGCGGCCCATCGCGCCGTGTTGCAGGGGATTCTGGACCGGCTGGCCAGCCCGGAGTTCGCGCGCGAGGCGGAGCTGCTCCGGCAGGGCGGATCTCTCTTCCAGTTCGCCGGGCCGATGCGCCGGCTGCTGCGGACAGATGCGCGCTTCAAGGGCTGGTTCACGCCGCTGCTGTTGCGGCGCAGCCTCTGGCACAGCTTCCAACTGACGGTCAAGGATCACCTGCCCGCCTGGCTGGCGAACCTCTACTTCCGCCTCGCGGGCTACCGCGCGCCCAAGAAGGCCTGACCCGGCTTCCCGCCACCCCCCCCCGCTTGCAACTGCTCGACCTCAACCTGCCCACGCCCGCCGAGAATCTGGCGTGCGACGAGGCGCTGCTGAACGATTGCGAGACGCGTGGCGGCGCGGTGCTCCGCTTCTGGGAATCGCCGGTGCCCTTCGTCGTGGTCGGCTACGCGAACGCCGTGGCCTGCGAGGCGAATCTCCCGGCGTGCGACGCTGCCGGTGTGCCGGTGCTGCGCCGATGCAGCGGCGGCGGGACGGTGCGGCAAGGGCCGGGCTGCCTGAACTACGCTCTGGTGCTGGAGATCGCCTCCGATGCGGCGCTGGCCACTGTTTCCGGGGCGAACAAGTTCATCCTCCACCGCACCGCCGCCGCGTTGTGCGGCTTGCTGGGCGAGCCGGTGGAACTCTGCGGCGACACCGATCTGGTCTGGCGCGGACGCAAGTTCTCCGGCAATGCCCAGCGGCGGCGGCGCACGCACTTGTTGTTTCACGGGACGGTGCTGCTCGGCTTCGACTTGGCGCTCGTGGAGAAGTATCTCCCGGAGCCGTCACGCCAGCCGGATTATCGGCAGTCGCGTCCGCATCGCGAGTTCATCACAAACCTTCCGTTGTCCACCGACGCGGTGAAGCGGGCGCTGGCAGCGGCCTGGCAGGCGGACACGGCTCCTGCGTCATGGCCGGAGGAAGAGACGCGTCGTCTCGTGCGCGAGCGCTACTCGCTGGCGGAGTGGAACCGGCAGCGATGAGGCGGAGCGCGGCTGTGTCGGCGCCAGGAGCTTGCTGCGGCTGGGACAGCCGCGCTCCGGCTTCGTCCGCTTGCGACGCACTCGGATGCCCGCTACCGTCAGCGCTGTCCGCAGCAGTCTGAATCGTGAAACGCGCCGCTGGTCATCTCGCCATTCTCCTCGCGGCGGGCGTGTCGCTGGGCGGCCTCGCAACTGCGGCGGCGCAGGGCAGGGGAGCCATCCAGTTCGACCGCGACATCCGGCCCCTCCTTTCCGACCACTGTTTTGCCTGCCACGGCCCGGATGGGGCGAAACGCAAGGCAAGTCTGCAGCTTGATACGCGGGAAGGATTGTTCGGCTCGCTGAAGGAAGGCGGGCACGCAGTCGTGCCCGGCCAGCCGGACCAGAGCGCGTTGCTCAAGCGCGTCACGTCAGCGGACAAAGAGGAGCTGATGCCACCGCCCAAGACCGGGAAGCAACTCAGTGTGGCACAGATCGCCTTGCTGCGTCGGTGGGTGGAGGAGGGCGCACCGTGGTCGCCGGGTTGGGCTTTCACACCGCCGCAGTTGCCCGCGGCTCCCGCAGTCAAACTGTCCGCGTGGCCACGCAGCGACCTTGACCGCTTCATCCTCGCCGCCTTGGAGCAGCGCGGCTGGCGGCCTGCGCCGGAGGCGGACCGTGTCACGCTGATTCGCCGGCTGAGTTACGACCTCATCGGCCTGCCGCCGACGCCGGAGGAAGTGGACGCCTTCGTCGCTGACAAGTCACCGCAGGCTTACGAACGCGTCGTGGACCGGCTGCTGGCCTCGAAGCATTTCGGCGAGCGCATGGCGCAGCACTGGCTCGACCTCGCGCGCTACGCGGATTCCGACGGCTACCACGACG
The DNA here is from genome assembly GCA_009773355.1 of Limisphaerales bacterium. Lineage (GTDB taxonomy): Bacteria > Verrucomicrobiota > Verrucomicrobiia > Limisphaerales > SXTU01 > SXTU01. The sequence goes on along the minus strand of WRPG01000001.1, from coordinate 154,011 downwards.
ACTACCTGCGCGAGATGCACGGCTACCGCGACTACGTCATCGCGGCGTTCAATCGCAACCTGCCCTTCGACCAGTTCACCATCGAGCAACTGGCGGGCGACCTGTTGCCCGATGCGACGCGCGAACAAATCGTGGCGACCGCCTTCAACCGCAACGGCCCGACGACTTCCGAGAACGGCGCGGACGCGGAGGAATACCGCCTGCGCTACGCCGCCGAGCGAGTGAACACGACCGCGACCGTCTGGCTCGGCCTTTCCCTCGCGTGCGCCGAGTGCCATGACCACAAATACGACCCGCTCACCACGCGTGATTACTACCGGATGTTTGCCTTCTTCGACCAGGTGCCAGGCAACCCGCTGGCGAACGGCGCGCAGGCGAAACCCATTCTCCGGGTCGTTTCGCCGGACATGCACGACCGGCTGATCGCCGCCGAGGAGGAGTTGCAGCGCCGGCAGGCCGCGCTGCGCAAGCTGTATTACGAGCCGCGCTCGGACTGGGATCGTGCGCAGGCGGGCTGGGAGCAGCGGATGCGCGACACCAAGCTGGAGCCGATGCGGTTCGGCGACTGGCGGCTGACCGGGCCTTATGTTGGGCCGATTGGCGAGCGGTTTCCGCCGGAGCGCGCCCAGGTGGACGGCGACCGCGCGGCGGCGAGGTTGTTCAAGTGGGTGTCACCGCCGGAGGCCGCGACGAACGACGTGAAGTTCACGGCGCGCGAAGGAATCACCTTCCTGCAACGGGATGTCGCCACGGTGGCCGGCGGCATCGTGCGCTGCCGCGTCAACACCAACGTGACGGCGCAGGTGTGGCTGAACGAGCGGCTCGTTCACGCCTCTGGCCGCGACGCCGAGTCCCCCGGCGCCGTCAAGCTGTTCAACGTCCGCGTGCCGCCGGGGCGTCACCGACTGCTGGTGAAGCTGGCCCCCACCAGCCCGAAGGTGGACATCACGTTTGGCGCACGGGAGTCAACGGCGCATCGGATGCGGGTCGAGACCTTCAAGGAGAACAAGACCTTGGACATCCCGTGGGCGAAGCGCTCGACCAATGACGCGACGATGGTGCGGCGGGTTTTCCGTGAGTTGCACGTTGCGGAGATTGACGCGGCGCAGAACGAGGTGGAGCTGGCGCAGGAGCAGCAGACGGCGGCGGCGCGCGGCAGTTCGCAGGTGCGCATCATGGCGGACAGCACAAACCGCGTGCCAACGCACCTCCTCATGCGCGGGGACTATCGGCGGAAGGGCGAGCAGGTTCAGGCCGCCGTGCCCGCGACGCTTGGCAGTCTGCCGTCCGACGCGAAGGCCGACCGGCTGACGCTCGCCCGCTGGCTGACGGCGCGGGACAATCCGCTCACTGCGCGCGTCACGGTCAACCGATTCTGGCAGATGGTGTTCGGCACGGGCATCGTGAAAACGTCGGAGGACTTCGGCGCGCAGGGCGAGCCGTCAACGCACCCGGAGCTGCTCGACTGGCTGGCCGTGCGTTTCATGGACGACGGTTGGGACGTGAAGAAAGTGCTCCGGCTCATCGTGACCAGCGCGACGTATCGGCAGGCTTCGGGGCCAGTGTTCAGTAACCAGTATTCAGTCATCAGTCCGAAGCCCGGAAGTTCTTCTGAACACTGGACACTGAATACTGAACACTTCTCCCGCCTGCGGGCTGACGACCCCGAGAACCGCCTTCTTTCGCGCGGGCCGCGCTTCCGGCTGCCCGCCGAGTTCATCCGCGACACGGCGCTGGCGGCCAGCGGGCTGCTGGACCGTGAGCGCGCGCCGGAGGGCCGCAGCGTGTTGCCGTATCAACCGGGGCCGGACTTGTGGAAGGAGTTCGCGTTCGGTGAGAGCCTGAAATACGTCCAGGACCACGGAGGGGAATTGTATCGGCGCGGCGTTTACTTGTTCTGGAAGCGCTCGGTGCTGCACCCGTATCTGGCCGTGCTGGACGCGCCTACGCGCGATGTCTGCACCGCGCGCCGTCCGGTGACGAACACGCCGACGCAGGCGCTGGCCTTGCTGAACGAGACACTCCTCGTCGAGTGCGCGCGGGTGCTGGCCCAACGACTTCTGCTGGCGGAGGGCCTGGACGACAAGGCCAGATTGAATCGCGCCTTCCGCCTCGTGCTGGCCCGGCCGCCGACCGAGCGCGAGGCCGGCACGCTGCTGGCGCTGTATGAGGATTCGCTACGTCACTATCAAGCCGATGAGGCGGCCGCCAAGAAGCTGGTGGTCGTGGGCGAATTTGAACGTTCACCCAAGCTGAACCCGGCCCAGCACGCGGCGTGGCTGTGTGTTTGCAACGCGTTGTTCAATCTGGATGAAACGCTGACGAAGGAATGAGGACCACACAGATGACACAGCCACACAGGTTCGGGGCGGAGCACAGATGGAAGACTCGGGCTGGTTCATCTGTGTTCCGCTCTGAATCTGTGTGGACATCCCGGCGGCAGTTCCTTCAGTTCGGCGCGTTTGGTTTTGGCGCGCTGGGCTTCCTTCAGGCGGCGAGAGCCTTGAGCGGCGCGGCGACTCCGGCCTTGCCGCGTGGTGTGCTGAAGGAACTCCATGTTCCGCCGCGCGCCAAGCGTGTCATCTTCCTCTTCATGGGCGGCGGGCCGTCGCAGTTCGAGACGTTCGACCCGAAGCCGAGGCTGAACAAACTCTGGGGCAAGCCGATGCCGGAGAGCCTGACAAAGGGCGAGCGCGTGGCGCAGTTGCAGGGCGCGCCGCTGGTCATCCTCGGCACGCACCAGAAGTTCGCCAAGTGCGGGCGGGCGGGCGTCGAGGTGAGCGACTTGCTGCCGCACATGCGAAAGGTCATGGACGAGCTGACGGTCATCCGCTCGATGCAGACCGACGCCATCAACCACGATCCCGGCGTCACCTTCATGCAGACGGGCCATCAACTTCCGGGCCGGCCCGCGATGGGTGCGTGGCTTTCCTACGGCCTCGGCAGCGAGAACGAGAGCCTGCCCGCCTACATGGTGCTGCTCTCCGGCCAGGGCCAGGACCAGAACGTGAAGGCGCGTTACTGGACGAGCGGCTTTCTCCCGACGATTCACCAGGGCGTGCAGCTCCGTTCACCGGGCGAGCCGGTGTTCTACTTGGACAACCCGGCGGGCATGGACAGCACGATGCGGCGGCGCATCCTCGACAGCGTTCGCGAACTGAACCAGTCGCGGCTGGAGACGGTCGGTGATCCCGAGATCGCCACGCGCATCGCGCAATACGAGATGGCTTACCGGATGCAGACGAGCGTGCCGGAGCTGACCGACCTCGCGAAGGAACCGAAGAGCATCTTTGAGCTTTACGGTCCGGACGCGCGCAAGCCAGGCACATTCGCCGCGAACTGCCTGCTCGCGCGCCGGCTGGCGGAGCGCGGCGTGCGGTTCATCCAGCTTTATCATCGCGGCTGGGATCATCACGATGGCATCCAAGGCCGCATGATTCAGGAGTGCAAGAAGGTGGACCAGCCGTGCGCCGGGTTATTGCGGGATTTGAAGCAGCGCGGCTTGCTCAAGGACACCTTGGTCATCTGGACCGGTGAGTTTGGCCGCACCCCGATGGCGCAGGGCGACGCGAAGTCGGAGAATTACGGGCGCGACCACCAGATGCGGGCGTTCACGTCTTGGGTCGCCGGTGGCGGCTTCAAGGCCGGTGCGGTGCATGGCGCGACGGATGAGTTCGGCTACAACGTGGTGGACAGCCCGGTCCACGTCCACGACCTGCACGCGACGATGCTGCACGCGCTGGGCATTGACCATCTACGGCTGACCTACAAGTTCCAGGCGCGCGAGCACCGGCTCACGGACGTGGCGGGAAAGGTCGTGCCGGGGTTGCTGGCATGAGGCGGTAGGGCCGACCTGCTGGTTGGCCTTGGCACTGTTCACAAAGCCGAAGCCGCGCGGCAGCGCGGCCCTACCTTTGATCAGACTTCCACGCGGCCCTCGAAGGAGAAATCCGCCGGGCCGTTCAGGCGCACGTCGGAGAAGCCTTCGCCGCTCGACTGGAAGCTGACTTCCAGGGTGTCGCCGCCTTGAACGAGCACTTTCACCGGCGAGGTGAAGCCTTGCACGCGCGAGGCGATCATCGCCGCTGCGCTTACGCCGGTGCCGCAGGCGAGCGTCTCGCCCTCGACGCCACGCTCGTAGGTGCGGACGCGAATGTGGTTCGGGCCGAGCACCTGCGCGAAGTTCACGTTCGTGCCCTTGGGCTTGAAGTGCGCGTGGTAGCGGACCTCGGCGCCGAGCTGGTTGACCATCGCCTGGTCCGCGTCGGGAACGAAGATCACGGCGTGCGGGACGCCGGTGTTGAGCGAGTGGATGGCCCCGTGAGCCGTTGGATGTAGCGGGCAAAGCACCGCGCGCCGTTGCCGCACATCTCGGCACGGCTGCCGTCGCTGTTCCAGAACTCCCACGCCCAGTCGGCCTTCCCGGACGCGCAGGGCACCAGCAGCATGAGGCCGTCCGCGCCGATGCCGCGCTGGCGATGGCAGAGGTGCGCGACCTGCTCCGGCGTCAGGCGAAGGTTCCCGGCGCGGTTGTCGGCGAGGATGAAGTCGTTGCCCGCGCCGTTCATCTTCGTGAAGTCCAAAATCATCGCGCGGGAAGGTAACGGCGCGCCGCGACGGCGCAAGCGGCAAAAGCGCGTGGCTTGCCAACCGCCCGGCTTCCCCCTACAACCCCGGCACGCAGACAAACCTGAAACCCAACGCCCCGCTCGCGGGTCTTTCCCGCAACTGCCGCATCGCTTCCGTCACATGAAACTCCACCAACCTCCCGTCTGCCTCGGCCTCGCTTTCGCCCTGATCCTGGCGCTGCCGCTTCGCGCCGCCGTTCCGCCCGCCGAGAAGCTCCTGCCTGCCGACACGCTCGTCGTGCTGACCGTCCCCGACTGGGACAAGGCCTTCGCCGCCGCGAAGGATTTTTCCCTCGCCCAGCTCTGGCGCGACCCGGCGATGAAGCCGTTCACGGAGAAGTTTGAGACGAAGCTCCGCGAACTCGTCGGCCAGGAGGACAAGGACTTCGAGCGCGACTGGGCGGAGTTCAAGCCGCTGGTCGGCGGGCAGGTCACGCTCGGGGTCATCCGCAACGACTGGCAGGGCGAGCCGAACACCGGGCCGGACGTGGTGGTGCTCCTCGACGTGAAGGACAAGGACAAGCAGCTCAAGGCATTCATCGAGAAGTGCGAGAAGCGCGACGCCGACGCGGGCAAGACCATCCAGCGTGAGACGGTGCGGGGAGTGAAGTTCGCCCGCACGGTGAAGGTGAAGCACGAGGACGCCGACGGGAAAAAGAAGTCCCAGCCCTACGTCGGCCAGTCCGGTTCGCTGCTGCTCCTGAGCGAGAGCACCAAGGCGCTTGAGAAGGTGCTCGCCCGGCAGGACGGCGCGGGCGCGGGCTTGGACGAAGATCCGGTATTCGAGCGCGCGCGCAGCACCGTGGGCCGCGACGCGCAGGCGTTCGGCTGGGTCAACGTGAAGGCCTTCACCGGCGTGCTGGCGAAGCTGCCCGCCGGGCCACAGGACGGCAACCCGCTCGGCGTCGCGCCCGGCCGGATGCTGGACGCGATTGGCCTAGGCAGCGTGGAAGGGCTGGCGCTCGCCGCGCGGCAGACGGGCGAGGGCACGCACGTTGAGTTCTTCGTGCAGTCACCGCAGGCGAAGCGCAAGGGGCTGCTCACCATCCTCACGCCGGAGGCGAAGGAGGCCGGGCCGCTGCCGTCCGTGGGCGGCGACGCGGCGAAGTTCACGCGTGTCCGCCTCGATGGGCAGAAGGCGTTTGCCGCGGTGGAGCGCATCCTCACCGACCTCAACCCGCAGATGGCCGGCGTGGTCATGCTCATGCTCGAAAACGTCGGCAAGGACAAGGACCCCAACTTCGACCTGCGCAAGCAGCTCTTCGGCAACCTGGGCGCGGACTTCGTCACCGTGCAGAAGGCCCCGCGCGGCACGGCGCTGGCGGATTTGAAGTCGCCGCCCACGCTCTACCTCGTCGGCTCGCCCAAGCCGGAGGCGCTGCTGACCGCCCTGCGCACGGTCAGCCCGCTGCCGCCGACGGAGCGGGAGTTTCTGGGCCGGAAGATTTACACGCTGTCGCTGCTGCCCGGCATGGGCGCGCCAGCGGGCGGCAAGGGCCAGTTGGTGCTCTCGACCACCGGTGGTTATCTCGCGGTGGCCACCGACGCGGCGATGCTCGAGGAAGTGCTGCGCGGCGCGGAAGGGCAGGGGAAACCGCTGAGTGAAGTGCCCGGCCTCGCCGACGCCGCGCAGAAGGTCGGCGGCTTCAACACCGGCTGGTTCCAGTATGACAACCAGGGCGAGACGCTGCGCCTCCTGCTCGACACGCTGAAGAAAGACCCGCAGGCGCTCGAACAGATGTTCGCGTCGCCCGTGCCCACGCCCGGCGCAAACCTCGCCCCGCTCAAGGCGTTCAAGGAGATCGCGGACTTCTCGCTGCTGCCGCCCTTCGAGGCGATTGCGAAGTATTTCAGCTTTACCGTGCAGTCCGCGACCGGCACGCCCGAGGGCATCAGCTTCAAGAGCTTCGTCCCGGTGCCAGCGGGGTTGAAGAAGTAACAGGGGGCGCGGGGCTGTGCCCGCAGGGGATTTGCCGGACGGCGTTCCCTCACCCCACCAGCCCCGGAATCGGGGTGCCGTGGTAGAAGAGGTTGGGCCGGCCCTGCTCGTCGAGCCAGTGCGCGTCCTGCGGGATGCCCAGCGCGTCGTAGATCGTCGCGGCGAAGTTCTCCGGCGTCTGCGGTGAGCTGGCGGGATACCCGCCGATCTTGTCCGACGAGCCAATCACCGTGCCCCCGCGCACGCCGCCACCGGCGAAGAACACCGTCTGCACCGCGCCCCAGTGGTCGCGGCCCGGCAGCCTCGCCCCGGCAATGGTCGAGAGCTTCGGCGTGCGCCCGAACTCGCCGGCCATCACGATCAGCGTGCTGTCGAGCAGGCCGCGCTCGTGCAGGTCGTCGAGCAGCGCGGACACCGCGCGGTCCGTCGGGGGGAAGAGGAAGTTCTTCAGGTTCGGGAAGGCCGACTCGTGCGTGTCCCACGTCTCGTTGTTGCCGAGGTTGACCTGGACGAGCCGCACGCCGCGCTGGACGAGCCGCGAGGCCAGCAGCAGCGACCAGCCGAAGGAGTTGCGCCCGTAGCGCTCCTGCTCCTTCAGCGGCGCGTTGGTCACATCAAAGGCTCCGGCGATCTTGCCGTCCGTAAGGAGCGACGTGGCCATTTCCCAATAACGGTCATGCCCCCCCGCCTCGCCCGCGCTCGCGAGCTGGCTGCGCTGGCCGTTCAACTCCTTCGCCAGCGAGAGCCGGTCCCGCAACCGCCCGTCCGCCAGCCAGTGCGGGAGGGAAAGATTCGGCGCGCGGAAGTAAAGCGGCTGCTCCTTCGCGCCCTCGCGATGGTGGAAGAGGTATTCGGGATACGCGCCGTAGTTCGCCGCGTTGTAGGGCGCGCAGTCGAGGAACCACGGCTCGCGGCGCTTGCCGGCGATGCCCGCGAACTGGCCGGGGATCACGCGCCCGGTGCGATGCACCAGCTTCTCCGGCAGGATGATGGCGGGCGGCAGGTTGTTCTGCGGCGCGAAGCGCGTCGCGGCCACTGCGGTGATGGACGGCCAGTCGGAATCCTTTGGCAGGCTGGGGTTGAAGCCCGGCGGAATGTCGGACCGGCCCGTGAGCATGATGTGATGCCCGGCGGAGTGGTCGTTGGACTTGTGCGTGAGCGAGCGGCAGAGCGCCCAGTGCTCGCTGCGCTTGGCGAGTTCCGGCAGGTGCTCGCAGATGTGCAGGCCCGGCGTGCGCGTGGGGATGGGCTGGAACTCGCCTCGGAAGCCCGACGGCGCGTCCGGCTTCAGGTCGAAGCTGTCCTGCTGCGCCAGTCCGCCGGAGAGGAAGATGTAGATGACCGACTTGGCGCGCCCGCGACCGCCCGCGCCACCTGCCGCGTGCAGCCAGTTCAAGTGGTTCATGCCCAGGCCGAGCAGGCCAATCGCGCCGGCCTGCACGGCGGTGCGCCGGGAGCAGTCGGCGGGGTGTTTCAACGGGTTGGCCATCGGTGCGTCGGGTTTTGGCGACAATTTGGACGGGCCGCCGCCGGATTCAAGTCAGCAATTTTCAGCCATCCGCTCGCCGTGTTTGCGGGGTGCGCTGGCATCTGCTCAAATGTCAGAAGCATTGCAAGCCCGCCGGGGGTTCGCCAGCGGACGCAGCACCAGAAACCGGCGCGCTTGCCGATCTGGCCCCCCTGAACCGCACCGCGTTCCCAACCAATGGCTTGCGCGGCTGGTTGCGCGGGAGTAATCAGTTCCGCCTGCGCCGGCCGGCCGGCCAATGACTCGTTGCCAATCGCTCTCCCCTTGCACCCCCTCCTCTACGAACTGAACACCCGCTGCTGGCTGCACGAGCTTTCCGGGCAGCACGGGCGGGTGGTCCAGCTCGGCAACGTGCCGGAGGAGGAGTTTGCGGCCTGGCAGCGCCAGGGCTTCACGCACATCTGGCTCATGGGCACCTGGACGACCTGCTCCCGCGCCCGCGAGACGGCGTTGAACGACCCCGCGCTGATTGACCTCTTTCGCAAGGCGCTGCCCGACTGGACGCCCGACGACGTGACCGGCTCGCCTTACGCGGTCGCGGATTATCATGTGCCGGACACGCTCGGCGGCGAGGAGGGCCTGCGCCGGTTCCGCGAACGCCTCCACGCGCACGGGATGAAGCTCATCCTGGATTTCGTGCCCAACCACACCGGCCTCGGCCATCCGTGGGTGAAGATGAAGCCGGAGCTGTTCGTGCAGGGGCCGCCCGGCGCGCGGGAGACGTTTGCGACCGAGACGAACTCCGGCGTCCTCTGGATTGCGCACGGCAAGGACCCCTTCTTCCCCTGCTGGGAGGACACCGCGCAGCTCGACTACCGGCGTGCGGACACGCAGGCCATCATGCAGGAGATGCTGCGGGACGTCGCCGTCCGCTGCGATGGCGTGCGGTGCGACATGGCGATGCTCATCCTGCGCGACGTGTTCGCGAAGACCTGGGCCACGCTCCCCAGGACCGCGCCGCAGACCCCGGCGGAATTCTGGACGGAGGCCATCGCGTCGGTGAAGCGCGTGTTCCCGGACTTCCTGTTTCTGGCGGAGGTGTATTGGGACCTGGAGCGCAACCTCCAGCGGCTTGGCTTCGATTACACCTACGACAAGTGGCTCTACGACCACCTCGCCTACGACAACTACGCCGAGACCCAGCACCACCTGGTTGGCGTGGAGCCGGGCTTTCTGTGCCACAGCGTCCACTTCCTGGAAAACCACGACGAGCAGCGCGCGGCCACGCGCTTCACGTTCGAGGAGCACCGCGCCGCCGCGCTGCTGACCTACGGCCTGCCGGGGATGCGCTTCCTGCACGAGGGCCAGCTTGAGGGCGCGCGCATCCGGCTGCCGGTGCATCTGTCCCGCCGCCCGGTCGAATCCGAGGACACGCGGATTTCCTCGTTCTACGAGGAGTTGCTCGCGGCGCTGGACAACTCCGCCGTCGGCCACGGTGAGTTTGAAATCCTCCGCCCCCGCTCCGCCTGGTCCGACAACACGACCGACCACTGCTTCGTCGTCGTGCAATGGCAGTCCGCGCCGGACGCCTTCGACCTCGTGGTGGTCAACCTCGCCGCGCAGCCCAGCCAGTGCTACGTCACGCCGGTCATCGCGGGCCTCGCACGCCGCGAGTGGAAGATGGAAGACCTGCTCGGCGAGGAAAAATACTGGCGCAACGGCACCGAGATGCAGGCGCGCGGCCTCTACCTCGCGCTCCCCCCGCGCGGCGCGCAGCTCTTCCACTTCACCCCGGCGAAGTAGGCGCGAAAGCGTAGCTCGACATTCCAATGTCGAGCTTGGGGCGCATCAGCACCGACATTCCAATGTCGAGCTGCCTTCGCAGACCGGAACTCGCTCCCGCTTGTCCCGCACTTCCACCCCGGTCATACTCCCCTCGTGACCATCCGACTGCTCACCTTCCTCCTGCTCGCCGCATTGTTTTCTCCCGCCCTCGGTCAAACCTTTCCCGGCAAGGAATGGGAAACCTGCGCCCCTGAAGCTGCCGGCCTTTCCGCCGAAAAGCTCGCCGCCCTGCGCGAACTCGTGGGCGGACGCGGCTGCGTGGTGCGGCATGGCAAGCTGGCCTTCGCGTGGGGCGACCAGACGCGCAGCCAAGACGTGGCCTCCGCCATGAAGCCCGTCATCAGCACGCTGCTCTTCCTCGCGATTCAGGAGGGCAGGCTTGCCGGCCCCGATGCGCTCGTGGCCGACTTCGAGCCACGCCTGAAGACGCTGAACAACGGCAAGGACGCCACGATGACCTGGCGGCATCTCGCCTCGCAAACCTCCGGCTACGGCCTCGCGGAGCACCCCGGCGCGGCCTACTCCTACAACGACTTCGCCCTCGCGCTCTACTACGACACGCTCATGGAGAAAGTCTTCCAGCAGCCCGGCTTTGACGTGTTCCGCCGACGCCTCGCCGGACCGATGCAATTTCAGGACGCCATCTCCTTCGACAAGCCAAAGCCAGGGCGTCTGGCGCTCTCCGTCCGCGACTTCGCGCGCTTCGGCCTGCTCGCCTTGCACAAGGGCAAATGGCGCGACCAGCAGCTCGTGCCCGCCAGCGCGTTCGAGACGATGTTCACCTCGCCCATTCCCGCGAGCACGCCGCTGACCGGCAAACAGGACGCGGAGATGCTGCCCGGCCAGCGCAGCCTCGGCGGAACCAAGAGCATCACCCCGAACGGTCCCGGCGTTTACAGCTTCAACTGGTGGCTGAACCGGACGGACAAGGAAGGCCGCCGCGCACTGCCCACCGCACCGCTCGACGCCATCCTCGCCTCAGGCCACGGCGCAAAGCGGACGTTGTGGGTGATTCCCAGCCTCGACCTCGTGGTGTCGTGGAACGACTCGCTCGTGGACGACCACGACAAATCCCCTGGCAACCCCGGCACGAGATTGAACCGCGCCGCGCGCCTGCTGATGGAAGCGGTCGTGGATGCGAAGAAATAGCGGGCGCGGTGGAACCGCGCTGCGCGCGGCTTTGTTCCTCCAAATGGAATCACGCGGCCGGCCACAGGCCAGCCCTGCCGTGACGGTCAGCCCACCAGCCAGGCGATGATGGCCTTCTGGGTGTGCAGGCGGTTCTCCGCCTCGTCGAAGATGGTCTGCGCGTGCGCCTCGAAGGTGGCGTCGTCAATCTCCTTGCCGCGATACGCCGGCAGGCAGTGCATCACCAGCGCGTCCGGTGCGGCGAGCTTCACGAGGGTCGCGTTGATCTGGTAGCCGGTCAGCACCTGGATGCGCTCGGCGGTCTCGGCTTCCTTGCCCATTGAAACCCACACGTCGGTGTAGAGCAGGTGCGCGCCCGTGGCGGCGGCGGGAAGATCGGCGGTCAGCACGATTTTTCCGCCCGTGGCGGCGATGCTGCCGGTGATGATTTCGCCCGTTGGCGAGGGCTGGGCGTGAACGTGCGTGAAGCCCGCGCGCTCCAGCAGCGACAGGGGCGGTTGAAACTGCTTCGGCGCGGCGACGCGCAGCTCGAAGCCGAGCTTCGCCGCCGCGAACACCCAGCTCGCCGGCACGTTGCACGCGCCGTCGCCGATGAAGGTCACGACCTTGCCCTGGATCGGGCCGCGCTGCTCCTGAAAGGTGAAGATGTCCGTGAGAATCTGGCACGGGTGCTCCTCGTCCGTCAGCGCGTTGATGGTCGGGATGTTCGCATAGCGGGCGAACTCCTCCACGTCCGCCTGCGCGAACGTGCGGAAGACCACGCCATGCACCATCCGCCCCAGCACGCGCGCGGTGTCCTTGATCGGCTCGCCGCGGCCGAGCTGGATGTCGGTGGCGTTGAGGAACATCACGTTCGCGCCCAGCTCGCGCAGGCCGACCTCGAAGGACACGCGGGTGCGCGTGGAGGACTTCGCGAAGATGAGCGCCCACGTCTGCCCCGCCAGCGGCAGGGACGCGGGCTGGCCGCGCTGGCGCTTCATGCTGACGCTGGCCGCCAGAATGGTTTCCATGTCCGCGCGGGACAATTTCTCGAGGCTCAACAGATGTTTCATGGTCGAGAGAAAGCGCGGAGTGTAGGCACGAAGGCCGGAAGTGCAAAAACATTCTGAGCGGAGCGGCGGATTTCTCCGCCACCCGGCCGGATAGACCCCCTCACCCCCGGTTCAAGCCCGCCTTACCACGCGGCCACGGCTTGCGCCGCCGGGGCCAGCGGCACTGACACCGTCCGCACCCCGCGGAGGTGCCGGTGGCAGTTCACGCAACTGATCGTGAGCTGGAACCAGGCGACGGAAGCGGCGTCCACGTTCTCGTCCCGCGCGGCCTTTTGCAGCGCCTCGGCATGGCGGCGGAACTCGGCGGTGTATTGCTTGTATTCGGGCGTCTGCCGCGCCTGCCAGCCGGCGGCCTGGCTCAGGGCCGCGAGCTTCTGCGCGTTGGCCGAGATGGTGACGAAGTTCTCGGTGGCGATGCCTTCGAGCACTTTCTGCGAACTTTCCAGCTTGGCCTTCATCACCTCGCGCGTGGTGATCTTGGGATCGTTGGGCGCGACGGTGGCGGCGAGGCTGGTGAACAGGACCGCGCCCAGCACGGCCCCGAGGATGGTTTTGGTTTTCATAAGACAACTCCGGCTGCGCGCCCGGCCAACGCGGTCGTCCGGGCGCAGGTTTCACTGCCTTCCCCGCCGCACTTCGCTCACGCGGCAAAGCCGAAGCGGAAGTGCTCCTCCTCCGGCTTGATGCCGAGCGAGGCGCACAGGTGCCGCGAGGCAAGCACGCCCGCCGCCGTCTTGAGCATCTTGTCGGATTCATGGCGCGGGAGTTCCAGGCCGTCGTGCCGGAGGGCATGGAAGCGGTAGCCGTGTTCCAGCACATGCACGAGGAATTCCTCGGCGGCCACGGGGTCGTCCGTCTGGTAGTGGTTCACATGGGCGTTCCGCCCTACGTGCATGGCGTATTCGATGTGGTATTTGGCAAGCATAAGCCTGTTCAGTTAAGGTTCTTGGCGCTGCTGACCGACTGGTGAACTCGCTTCGCCCAGTCCCGGAAAATGTCGCGGGCCGCCGGCAGCGCCTCCTGCCAGTCGAGACTGACTTTCACCGTGTCTCGCTGGGGCAGGCGCGCTGGCAGCGGCCAGCGACCGTCTGACCTGGCCTCAACCGGACGAAACCGGCTGTCCAGTTGCATCTCCATCTGCGCCCTGTCCTCGTCGTAGCCCGCGTCGCCGGTGGCCAGCACCTCGACCGCGCCGCTGGGAGTCGCCAGCGTGTCCACGACTTCGCTGATGGATAGGACTCGTCTCATACGGCGTGACAATGCAGCCGGGCTGCCCGCGCGGCTCACCGCTGCTTGTTCAAGGCTGGGCCAGATTTGGGCATCGCCCAGGCTGTAGAAGCGGGGACCGGTCCGAATCCGGCCTTTGGAGCCAGTTTGAAAACACCTTGGCTTCGAGATTCTGTTGGGGAAACCCGCCCCCAAACACCCGCGCCAAGGCTCGACGAGTCGCCTCCTAATTTCCGCGCCGCCTCGCTAGTCGGTGATGACAACCTGCATTCGATTGCGATCCACCGCGAAGCGTTTGCCCGGTGGCGGCTTGGGCATCGCCTTCAGATATTTCGCTCTGACCAACGTGTCGAAGTCCGGGGGCATTTTCTGGTGGTCCATCTGGTAGAGATGGATGGCCCCGGTGAGTTCCTGGTGAATTGGCAGTCGGAGGGACGAATCATTTGGAGCCGTGGGCAGGCGGTCCGGGCTGCTCTCCTTCGCGTCGGCTACAGCCGGAACTGGGGAAGTCTCCGCCACTGGCTCGGTTGCCGAGGCGGCAGGCTTGCGCCGGCAACCCTGCGTCACCACCAGGCCCGCCAAGGCAAGCATCAACACTTTCCGTTTGAACCTCACGCTTCCCAACATGTGACGGCCTTCTTCAATCTCCTAGAAAGCGGCGGTGTAGGAGGCCGTGTAAGGCGCGGCCACGGTGTCCGTGTCCCGCCCGGCGGTGTTCAGCAGCCCAAAATCGCCACTGGTGAGCTTGGTGTGGTGCCGCCATTCGACGTGCCCATCCATGAAGATGAGATCACCGCCGCCTTGGTGGTTGGATGAATACCACTCCCAATACCCATAGGCCGGCCCTGGGTATGTGTTCGGATCCCGGGTCAGGTGCCAATTGGTGTAGGTCGCGGGTTGGCTGTGACGCTGACTACGCGAGGGCGCAGCCACGCCACATGCGTCCGTGCGGAACTCTCCTGCATGGCGATGATGCGGCTGGGGTTGGGCACGTTGACCGTGCGACGCATGAAATTCCGGGTGCTGATCACCACGGCGTTGCCGATGAAAATCGTGTCGTTGGTGGCGTTGGCCGCGTTTGCCTGACTCTGCCATTCCAATCGCGAAGCGATGCAGGTGAATGTCTTGCTGTTGGTGCCGATGTTGGGTTGAAGGGAACCCAAAAAATTCGGAGTGGTGGTGGTGGCGAAGTTGTTCACACTGGTGCCATTGTCTTGGAATGTCGTCCGGTCATCCTGATCAGACGCATACATCATGAAGGCGAGCGCGACCTGCTTCTGGTTGGAAAGGCACTGTGTCCGTTTGGCCTTCTCCTTCGCCTTGCTCAAGGCGGGCAGAAGCATTCCAGCCAGAATCGCGATGATGGCGATGACGACGAGCAGTTCAATGAGGGTGAAGCCGCCGGGCACTGGCGCGGAGCCTGGCCGCTGGTGCAAGCGCAATGGTTTCATGGCTCTTAAAAGGACGTTGGGAAAAATTGCGCCGCCTGCCCTCGCTTGGCAAGGGGGGATTTTCGCAACGAACGAGCGGAATCTGGCGGGAAAGTGGTGGTAGGACCTGGATTCGAACCAGGGAAGGCGTGAGCCAGCAGATTTACAGTCTGCCCCCGTTGGCCACTTGGGTATCCTACCACTCAGCCGTGCGCCTGCGCGCTGGAGGGCGGATTAAGCCAAACACCTCCCGCCGGCTCAAGTGGAATCGTGCCGCAAACGGCAGATGGGACTTGAGCCAGAGCCGCCGCCGCCGTTGTATCCCGGTTCATGCAGAGCGCCACCGCCAACGACCTGGCTGCAGTTCCGGCTGGGAGCGGCACAACCACGGCCGCCATCCCCTGGCATCTCGCCATCGCTGCATGCGGCGCGTGCTGCATTCCGCTGGGCGCGCTGTGGGACATCTCGTGGCACATGAGCATCGGGCGTGACACGTTTTGGACGCCGGCGCACATCGTCATCTACCTCGGCGGCGTGGTGCCGGGGTTGACGTGCGGCTGGCTGGCGCTGCGGGCGACGTTCTTCGGCTCGCAGACCGGGCGCGCGACGACGGTGCGGTTCTGGGGCGCGCGCGCGCCGCTGGGCGCGTGGATTTCCATCTGGGGCTGCTTCGGGATGCTGACGTCCGCGCCGTTCGATGACTGGTGGCACAATACCTACGGGCTGGACGTGCAGATTCTCAGCCCGCCGCATTCGCTGCTGGCCGTCGGGATGTTCAGCGTGGTGCTGGGCGTGCTGCTGCTGGTGCTGTCGTGGAAGAACACGGTGCCCGAGGCGCAGCGCGCGGGCGTCGCGCGGCTCTTCGTGTTCATGGTCGGCATCATGACGACGACGAACTCGATCATCGTGCTGGAATACAGCTTTCCCAACTCGCAGCACGCGCTGACGTTCTACCTCATCGTGTGCGGGCATTACCCGGCGCTGCTGGTGATGGCCGCGCGCGCCGGGAACTTGCGCTGGGGTGCGACGTGCGCGGCGGGGGTCTATATGCTGTTCTATTCGCTGATGATTTGGCTGCTCCCGCTGTTCTCCGCGCAGCCGATGCTCGCGCCCATCTACAACCCCGTCACGCACATGGTCCCGCCGCCGTTCCCGGTGTGGCTCGTGGTGCCGGCGGTGGTGCTTGATTTGCTGATCGGGTGGGACCGGCGGCGCGTCGTGCCGGCGGTTTGCAACCGCCGTCTGGAGGACGCGAACGCCACCGACGGCGACTGGAAGTCGCCGGCACCGTGGTGGCGCGACTGGCTGCTCGCGCTCGCGCTGGGCGTGGCGTTCCTCGGCCTGCTGCTGCCGGTGCAATGGCACTTCTCCGCCTTCATGCTGAGTCCCGCGTCGGACAACTGGCTCTTCGCCGGGCACCGCCACTGGCCTTACACCTCGAACCTCGGCCCGTGGATGAACGATTTCTGGCGGCTGGACCGCGACCCGGTGACGGCGCGCGGGCTGGCCTTCGCGCTTGCGCTCGCCTGCGGCGCGTGCCGCGTCGGCCTGATGTTCGGCAACTGGATGCTCAAGGTGCGGCGATGAGCAAGAATCCTTTGCCGCGAGAGGGCGCAAAGAGCGCAGAGAGGGAGGGCGGAAGCGTCCAACGCTCAACTTTCAACTTTCAACGTCCAGCGGCGCGTTCGTTCAACGTTGGATGTTGGACGTTGGACGTTGAGCGTTTCCCCTTTGTGCCTTCTGTGCTTTTTAGTGGCAAAAGCTGGCTTCTCTCCCTGCTCCTTCTGTGGCTCGCGTTCCCAGTCGCGGCGCACATCGGCAGCCCGAACGTCGTCTTCGAGGGCCGGGCCGGGCCGCATCCCGTGCGCGTGGTGGTGCGGCCGCCGGAGGTTGTGCCGGGGCTGGCGGAGATTTCCGTGCGCGCGCTGGGACCGGGCGTGACGCGCGTCGCGGTCCTGCCGGTGTTTTGGCGCGCCGGCAAGGGCGGCACCCCGCCGCCCGACGTGGCGCAACCCGTGCGCGGTGAGACCAATCTTTACGCCGCCACGCTCTGGCTGATGACGCCCGGCGCTTACAGCGTGCATGTCCAAGTCGAGGGCGCGGGCGGCTCCGGTGAGGTGATGGTGCCGGTCAACAACGCCGCGATGGAGCGCAAGCAGATGACGCCCGCGTTCGGAGCGGTGCTCATCGTGGCGGGCGTCCTTCTCTTCCTCACGGCGGTCAAGTTGGTCGGCGCGGCGTGGGGCGAGTCGGTCTTGCCGCCCGGCGAGGAGGTTTCCCGGCCTGTCCGCCTGCGTTCCACGCTCGCCCAGCTTGCCAGCGCGCTGCTCTTCACCGGCTTGATTGTGGGCGGCAAGTCGTGGTGGGACTCCGTGGACCGTGACTACCGCACCAACCGCCTCTACCGCCCGTGGCCGATGCACGCGGAGGTCACGACCACCAACGGCCTGTCCGTGCTGCGTCTGCGCGTGGACACCGCCAGCGGCCCGCGCCAATGGACGCCGCTCGCGCCCGACCACGGCAAGCTCATGCACCTCTTCCTCATCCGCGCCGGGGAGCCGGACACGTTCGCGCATCTGCATCCCGTGCAGCGCGCGGGGCTGACGTTTGAAACCGCGCTGCCGCCGCTGCCGCCGGGCCGCTACGCGGTCATCGCGGACGTGACGCACGAAAGCGGCTTCACGCAGACGCTCACGGCGGAAGCCGATTTGCCCGAGCCGCCCGCGACGCTCGCCAACGTCCCGCGTCGCGCCGGCGCGTCCGACCCGTTCTGCGGCGTGCCGGTGCGCCGCGCGACGGGCGACGATTCCGCCATCGCCTTCGACCCGGACGACTCCTGGCACTTCGGCGATCCGCTGCCCGCGAGCGGGCCGGACACTTGCCGGCTGTCGGACGGATTCGTGATGCACTGGGAAAAGTCCGGCGCGCTGCAAACGAAGCGCGAAGCCCCGCTGCGCTTCCAAGTGCTCAAGCCCGACGGCACGCCCGCGCTGCTAGAGCCTTACATCGGCATGAGCGGCCACGCCGCAGTGCGGCGCGCGGACGGCGGCGTGTTCGCGCATCTGCATCCGGTGGGAACCATCTCGATGGCCGCGCAGGAAGTCTTCGTCAAACGCGAAGAGCGGAAGGAGAAGCGAGACAGCACGATCAAGGCAAATGAATCGAGGGATGTTCCGCCCACCACTGCCACTCCCGCGCCCGCCATCGGCCCGACGAACTTCGTCTCATTCCCCTACGAGTTCCCCAGCGCCGGTCGCTACCGGCTCTGGGTGCAAGTCAAGTGCGAGGGGCGCGTGCTGACCGGCGTCTTCGACGCCGGGGTGGCTGCGGGGAAATAGCCATGCGGCGCCAGCCGCCCGAGGAGCGGCTTACAACAGCCCCTGATACGCCAGCCACAGCGAGCGGTAATACTTCATCAGCCGCACCGGATCCTTGCTGTCGGGGATTTCCGCGAGGCAGTAGCCTTGGAAGTTGATTCCGTTCAGGCGCGTGAAGAGCCGGCGGAACGGGTAGTCCTCCAAGTGCAGGTCGCGCATGTGGACGGTGAAAATCTTGTCCTTCACCAGGTCGAAGTTGTGATCGAAGCCCTCGCCGTCGAGGTCGGTGGGGTTCGAGTTCCAGCAGACGCCGACCATCTTGTGATTCGCCACGTCCATGATGGTCTTCATGTGCGGCAGGAGCTGGGTGCCCGCGCCGTGGACCTCGACGCGGATTTGCTGGCCGTAGCCGCTGGCGAACTGGCCCAGCTCGCGAAGCGAACGGCCGATCTGCTCCAGCGTCTTCTCGACCGGGACTTCCTTGGGCAGCCCGTTGGGGCGCACCTTCACGCCGCTCGCGCCCACGTCGTGCGCGAGGACGATGTATTCCTTGGTGGCCTCGATGTCCTTGCGCAGCTTCGCCTGGTCGGGCGTGTGGTAGTCGAACGCGCTGCCGAGGCTCATCAGCTCGACCTTGGAGTTCTCGAAGCGCTTCCGCACCTCATCGCGCTGGGCCTTGGTCAGCTCGACCTCGACCTTGTGCGCGTGCGTGGTGCGCAGCTCGACGCCCTCGAACTTTGCCTCGGTGCAGTTCTTGATGATGGTGGGAACGTCCCAGTCCTTGGCGAGGTTGTAGGTGACGGTGCCGAGCTTCATCCTGGCCGGCCGGGAGAACTTCATGCCGGACTTGAGCACGGCGGGCGTCTCGGCAGCCGGGGACGACGCGGCAAACCCGGCGTAGCCAAGGGCGGCGGTGGAGAGGAACTGGCGGCGATTGGTGTTCATGGCGAGTGGTTGCTAAAAGGTGGATAGCAAATCACCGGGCGGAGTCACGCTGATTCCCGCGTCATCCGCAGGGCGGATGAACTCGGCCAGACGGCCTCGAACTGCTGCAGCCCACGGACGGCGACTGCAAGTCGCCGGCACGTCAGTTCACGAAGGTGAACTCGTTCGCCAGGATGAGGGCGTGGGCGTATTCGGCCCAGGCGCTCAACGGACGCGGGGTGAAGGCGGGGCGCGCGGCCGGCTGGAACTTCTTCGCGGCCGCGACTCTCACGGGCGCGGTCTGCGCGGCTGGCTTGGCGGCGGGAAGGCCCGCCCCGGTCGCCGGCGCTTCCTCGAAGAACGCGAGGCCGAGCTGGATTTCCTGCGCGGCGGGCGGACGCTGGTAAATCAGGTGGTAGAGAAAGGCGATGCGCTTCTCGTCGTCCTCGACGCCCTTGAAGTCGGCACGCTCGACAATCTTCCGCGCCTGCTCGATGACCAATGGGTTGTTCATCAGGAAGAGCGCCTGCTGCGGGACGGTCGTCTGGTAGCGCTTGCCGTTGGGCATCTCCGGCTGCGCGAAGTCGAAGTGGTTCAGCACCTCGGCCACGTTCGCGCGGTCAATGTAGCCGTAGAGCGTGCGGCGCGTGGAGTAGCTGCCTTGCGGACGCAGCGCGCCGCCCTTGGCCTTCTCCTTGCCGGTGTTGTTGTTGCTGCCACCGCCGAGGTTCACGGGCCGACCGCCGAGAGTTGCATCGAGCGAGCCGGCCATCGCGAGGATGGAGTCGCGCAGCGGCTCGAACTCAAGGCGACGCACATTCTGCCGCCAGAGCAGGCGGTTGAACGGGTCGAGTTGAGCGTAACGCGGGTTGTCCGTGCTGGCCTGCTGGTAGGTCGCGGAGAGGAGGATGTGCTTGTGCAGCTTCTTCACGGACCAACCGTTGTCCATGAACCAGGTGCTCAGGTAATCGAGCAACTCCGGGTGGCTGGGCGGCGTGCTCATGGTGCCGAAGTCATCCGGTGTCAGCACGAAGCCCTCGCCGAAGTGGTGCTGCCAGACCCGGTTCACCATCACGCGCGCCGTGAGCGGGTTGTTCTTGTTCGCGATGGAGTAGGCCAGTTCCAGGCGGCCGCTGCCGTATTTGAACGCGGGCGCGTTCGGCGCGCGGAAGATTTCCAGGTAACGGCGCGGGACGAGCGGCCCGTGGTTGTCCTTCTCGCCACGGATAAAGACCGGCGAATCCTTCGGTTGGGCCGCATCCTGTAACACCATCGCGCGGGCGGGCGCACCGGGATGCGTCATGTCGAGGCGGTCGCCCTGCACGGTGAGCTGTTGCGCCTGCTTCTGGAGTTCCTTTTTCGCGTTGCCCTTGTTCTTCGCGGCCTTGGCGGCTTTCGCCTGCGCCATGAGGTCGGCCTCGGCCTTGTCCAGCGCGGCCTTTTCCTTGAGATATTCCGCATACCTCACCCGGTCGCTTGTGGCGATGATGGGCAGCTCCTTCGGCTCCCCGGTGCTCGCGAAGATGCCGTGCAGCGCGTAGTAATCCTTCGTCGGAATCGGGTCGAACATGTGGTCGTGGCAACGCGCGCAGGCGACGGTCAGGCCGTTGAACCCCTTCGTCACCACGTCAATCCGGTCGTTGATGATGTCGTCGCGGTTGCCATCGAAGTGGTCGCCCACCGTGAGAAAGCCCAGCGCGGCAAGCGTGGTGCGGTCCTTGTTGCTGGGCAGCTTGTCGGCGGCAATCTGCTCGCGGATGAACTGGTCATAAGGCTTGTCGTCGTTGAACGCCTTGATGACGTAGTCACGGTAGGTCCACGCGAACGGATACGCGGGTGACTCGCGACGCTTGGCGGGATCGCCGACGGTGTCCGAGTAACGCGCCACGTCCAGCCAGTGCCGGCCCCAACGCTCGCCGTAGTGCGGCGAGGCGAGTAGCTTGTCCACGAGCTTCTCGTAGGCGGTGGATGATTTGTCATTCGCGAACGCCTCGACCTCCGCCGGCGTGGGCGGCAGGCCGACGAGGTCGAAGTAAAGGCGGCGAATCAACACGCGCCGGTCGGCGGGCGCGCTGGGCTTGAGGTTCTTCTCCTCCAGCTTCGCGAGGATGAAATTGTCCACCGGGTTCGCGGGCCAGGACTTGTTCTGCACGGCGGGCGGCTCCTGCTTCTTGACCGGCTGGAAGGCCCACCAAACCTTGCGCTCGGCGGCGTTCGCATACTTGCCTTTGGCCGCGCCGGTGCGCGGGTCGGGCGCGCCCATCTTCACCCACGCGACGAGGTCGGCGATTTGCACGTCGGAGAGCTTCTCGCCCTTCGGTGGCATCTGGAGATTCGAGTCGGTGTAGCGGACGGCGCGGATGAGCGAGGATTTGTCCGGGTTGCCGGGCACGACGGCGGGGCCGGAATCGCCGCCCTTGAGCGTGCCCTCGCGGCTGTCGAGCGCGAGGCCGCCCTTGGTCTTGCCCTCGGCGGCGCTGTGGCACTTGAGGCAATGCGCGGCGAGCAGCGGGCGAATTTTGCCCTCGAAGAACGCGGACTGCTGCGCGGTGAGCGTGGCGGTGGCGGTCGCGGCAGGGGCAGCGGACGGAGTGACCGGCTTGGCGGCGGGCAACGCGGGTTTCACTGCCGGCGCGGGCGCGGGCACGAGAGTTGGCTGCTTCTTTTTCTTCTTCGCATCGGCGGCAGCGGCGACGCCAAGGCCGAGGCAGATGGCAGAGAGGAGGAGGATGGAGCGTTTCATAGGCTCACTGAATGGGAGGAAAATTGGGCACCGGCATGGAAATCAAGATGTGAAGAGCCTGACCAGCAGCAGCGAGCCGATTGAGAGCAGCACACCCAGCCAGATGCCAAGGAGCCGGTGCTCTCGGGCGGAACGCAGCTCCAGTCCGCCATTCCGGTCGGTGCCGGATTCGTGTTCCTTCGTGTCCATTCGCGGTTAAGCAATAATCCCCTTCACCACGTGCCCGAAGTTATCCGTCAGCCGGAAGTCCCGGCCGTTGTAGCGATACGTCAGCTTCTCGTGGTCGAAGCCCATCAGCGCCAGCAGCGTCGCGTGGTAATCGTGGACGTGGACCTTGTCCTGCACCGCCATCGCGCCGAACTCGTCCGTCGCCCCGTAGGTCACGCCGCCCTTCGCGCCGCCGCCCGCGAGCCAGTGGGAGAACGCGCGGTTGTTGTGGTCGCGACCGGGGTCGTCGTTGCCGTTCTTGTCGCGCGTGGGCTTGCGGCCAAACTCGCCGCCCCAGATGACCAGCGTGTTGTCCAGCATCCCGCGCTGCTTCAAGTCCGTGAGCAGCGCCGCCGCCGGGCCGTCAATCTCCGTCGCCTTGGCGCGCAACCGGTCCGCCAAGTCCTGGTGATGGTCCCACCCGCTGGCCCACACCTGCACGAAGCGCACGCCGCGCTCGACGAGCCGCCGCGCGATGAGGAGCTGCTTGCCCTGCGTGCTGGAGCCGTAGAGCGAGCGGACGTTCTCCGGCTCCCGCGCGATGTCGAACGCGTCCGTGGCCGCCGTCTGCATCTTGTAGGCCATCTCGAACGCCTCGATGCGCGCCTCGAGCTGCGCGTCCTTCTGCAAGTTCTGGCTGTGAATCGCGTTGAGCTGATGCACGAGATCGAGCTGCCGGCGTTGCTCCTTCTGCGAAAGGTAGTTGTTGCGGATGTTCTCAATCATCTGCTCCACCGACTGCGCCTGTGTGTTGATGCTGGAGCCTTGGAAGATGCCGGGCAGAAATGCGGACTGGTAATTCTGCGCGCCGCCGGGCGCGCCGCCGCCGGGCCGCAGCGAGATGAAGCCCGGCATGTTCTGATTCTCCGTGCCAAGCCCGTAGAGCACCCACGAGCCGAGCGACGGCTTGGCGAGGCGGAGCGAACCGGTGTTCATGAAGACCGTCGCCACGTCGTGCGCCGGGATGTCCGTGTGGAGCGAGCGGATGACGGCCATCGAATCAGCGTGCTTCGCCAGACTCGGGAAAACCTCGCTGAACTCGATGCCGGAGCGGCCCTGCTTGGAGAACTTGAAGGGCGAGCCGAACGCCACGCCGCCCGCGCCGGGGATTTCCTTGCCGTCGTTCTTCGTCAACGCGGGCTTCGGGTCCCAGGTGTCCACATGCGACGGCGCACCCTGCGCGAAGATGTGGATGACGCGCTTGGCCTTGGCGGGAAAGTGCGGGTTCTTGGGCGCGAGCGGGTTGAGGTCGGCGGCGCGCGCCTCGTCGTCGAGCATGGAGGCAAGGCCCACCGCACCCATGCCCATGCCGAAACGGGCGAGCCACTGGCGGCGGGTGAGGAACAAATCGGGGAGCTGGGCCTGGTGTTCAAGCGGGTTCATAGGCTGGACGATTCTTGCACGTATGGACGGCAAGCGCGAGCCGCAGGTTTCGCGGAGCCTGACCCGCAAACCCGTTCCGTCCCGAGGGTTTGGTTCGTCCGCGCGAACTGCAAGCCGACGACCACCCTGAGCCACCGCAGACGGCTCATCGGCCAGCACTGGAACTCGGGCTGGCCGCCAGCCGCAGTTCCGTCCTAGCTGTTCAGCACCTTCAACGCCTTCTGCGGGTTCTTGACGCGCAGGATGAGCAGGCCGCGCCGGGAGCCGGGGCTGGTGGCGCAGTAGCAGTATTCGATGTTGATCTTCGCCTTGCCGAGCTTCTCGCAGATGAGCGCCAGCGAGCCGGGGCGGTTGTCGCCGTCAATCATCAGCACGTCGTCCTCGACGCAGAGCGTGCCGTGCTCCTCGAAGACGAACTGCGCCTTCCGGGGATTGTCCACGACCATGCGGATGACGGTGTGGTCCACCGTGTCGCTGGCGGAGATGGCGTAGATGTTGACCTTCGCGCCGGCCAGCGCGTGGCAGACCCGGGCGAGCATTCCCGGTTCGTTGTCCAGAAAGATGGCGAGCTGCTTGGTGATTTGCATGGTTGTGGGGACGTGGGTTGGGGCGCTTTCGGCGCGTTCGTCACGAACGAAGGCTGGCACAGCCGGGGCGGCGGTTCAATGCCGGAGTCGGGGGCGCATGAAAAAAATTTGGCTGACAGCAGCGGGGCGTCGCATCGGCACTGGGTTTCAGTCCGGCGGTCAGAACCGGACGCTCAGGTTCAGTCCGGCGCCGAGGTCGAACTTCTGGTAGTCAGGCACGATGGCGGCGTCGGAGTCCTTGATCTCGTAGGAGAGGAAGCCGCGCAGGCTGACGTTCTGGTGCAGCGTGACGTAGGCGGAGAGGCCGAAGCTGTGGAGGTAGTCGAAGCGCGCGTCCTGGCTGCTGTAGCGGGTGGTGAGCAGCCGGTAGTAGGGCTGCACCGCCAGCTTGGGGCCGAAGACGTGCGTGTAGGCGGCGAGGAAGGAGTTGTCCATCCGGTCGTTTGTGTTGCGCGGCGACGGCGGCACGGAGGCGAGCGCGTCCGGCGAGTCGGTGACGTGGTAGTTCATCTGCCACGCGAAGGTGAGCGACCGGGTCTCGCTGAAGGAGACGTTGCGCGTGACGCCGATGCGCGATTCCCACTCGCTGTAGAACTGCCGGTAGGTCGTGTAGGTCGGCTGGTGATTGATGAGCCGCGACCAGTTGACACTCGCCTCGGCAGTCCAGCCCTGGCGGAAAGCCCAACGCGCTTCGCCGAAGACGCCCTGCAGGTCGAAGTCGATGTTGCCTTTCGTCGCGGGTCGGTCGCCGAGACCATAATTGAACCAAAGTTGAGCGAAGCCCGCTCTCAGGGTCACCGCGCCGCGATCGGTTTGGATGGGCGGCGGGGCGTAGGCGATCTGCGCGTTGTTGACAAAGAGCGAGGTGCCGGCGGCGTCCTCGGCGAGGTTCTGGTTCGAGGTGTAGAAGAACTGGCTGTCCATTATCACCTGAAAAACGGTGCGCTTCTGCTTCACCTTGAGGATGGACTGCGGGCCGACGTCCTTCAGCTCGCCTTGGAAAAGCTCCGGCGCGTCGGCTTCGGCGGTGCCGGGCTGGGTGGCGTCGCGGAGCTTCTTCTCCAGCTCCTGCTGGCGCTTGATGGCATCAGCCTGGTCCACGCGCGGCGGGGTCTGGGCGGAGGCGAGGACCGCGCCGGCCAGGCACGCGGCGCCCGCGAGAAGCGGAAGGGAGGGGCGGTTCATGCGGGAAGGAGGATCGGCCGCCAAACCGTCACGGGCGGGCGGCGACGAAGATGGTCGGGCTGGTGGGGTTGATGAGGTTGACGAACCCGGTCGCGTCCTGGTTGTTGTAAAGGACGTTGCTCAGAAAGTTGACCGCCCCGGGGATGGAGAAGCCGTTGTTGTTGAACGTGCCGTCCCGCGAATACAGGTAAACCATCGAGCCGCCGGGGAAGTTGACATTGGAAATGTTCACCGTCAGCGCGCTCAGGGAGATGCTGGCCGTCTGGGCGACCGCCGTGCCGTTGAGGTCCAGCCGGTTGCCGGCGGTCAGCGTGGCGGTGCTCGAACCGGCGGACGCGCCGGTGAACGAGCCGCTGGCCACGTTGAGGTTGTTCACGGCGGCGACGTTCAGCGTCGCAAAGCCGCGGGCCTGCACGCCCGTCAGCGAGGCGTCGCGCGCCGCGTTCATCTGGATCGTGTTCGCCTGAAACTGCGGGCTGCTGCCCATGAAGATGTCGCGCCCGGCGCTGACCGTGGCGTTGCCGCCGCCGCCGGAAACGCTGTAGGAGCCGCCCGCCACCTTTACATCCTGCTCGGAGCGCAGGTAGGCGAGCGTGGTCGCGGCGACGGTCGTGTCGTGCAGGTCGGACGAGGTGTTGGCCTGGAGGTTCACGATGTTGCCGCCGAGGGTGGTGAAGCCGCTGGTGTTCAGCTCCGTGCCGTAGGCGCTGACCTGCGCGGTGCCAGTCACGTTGTAGGAGCCGCCGTTGAGGCTGACCGTCGCGCCTTCCAGCAAGGTGGAAGGCGTGCGGCTGATGCCGCCGCCCGTCAAGTCAAGGACCGTGCCCGCGTTGAGGTGAAGCTGGCCGCCGGAATTCTCGAAGTTGACGTTGTTCAGGCTCATCGTGCCGCCGGTGAGCAGGTGCAGGTTGCCGATGTGGAAGGCGGAGAGGGAGGCCCCTGACGGAATGGTGAGGCCAAACTTGCCGGCCAGCCGCACATCCTGGAGGAGCGGCGTGCCCATGCCGGGCAACGTGGCGGAAAGCTGGAGCGACGTGGACTGCACATACAAGTATTCCGTCGCCGCGATGTTGAAGTCCGTCTGGTTGAGATAGGCGGTGAAATCCAGCGCGGTGACGGTGGAGGCGATGGTGATGTTTCGCCCAATGACGCCGCTGAAGTTCAGCGAGCCGAGAATCGGGATGTCGAAGGGCACGCGGTCGAGGAACAGGTGCGCGGCAGTCGCGCCGGGGTCGGCGACGCCCAGCATCGGGTCAGTGGGCAAGATCTCCAAGTTGGTGCGCTTGGCAATGGTGAGCCGGTCTTCGCGCTGCTCGACGACCTGCTCGATGACGGTGGAGTCCACGACGGTGACGGTCTCCTCCGTGGCCTGGTTGCCCACTAGGATGCGCGTGTCTTCCGCCACGCCCGCGACGATGAGCGCGACTTGGCGTTCGATGGCGGCTTGAATGACCGGCTTGGACGGCAGCTCCTGCTCGAAGCCCTGCACGAGGCGGGAGTTCTCCACGAGCTTGCTGAGGTTGATGTTCAACTGCGGGCCGAACCGCTGCGAGCCGGGCAGGACGAACGTGACCTGGCCCGCCTGCAGGATGCGGAAACTGCCGTTGGGCAGGGTGATCTGACCGCGTCCCTCAAGGACGATGGCCTTGAACCCGCCGCCCACCGTGGCCGTGACGACGATGGTGGTGCCGAGCACGGCGGCGGAAGCTGCCTTGGTGCGGATGGTGCCGCCGCCCTTGCCCTTGGGGGAATGGAAGAGGACGCTGCCCTGCTCAAGGTTGATTGCCCGTCCGGTCTTCTCGAAGGAAAACGCGGTGTTTGCGCCGACGCGGGTGACGGTCTTGTCGGGGGCCATCAACTCCGCCAGCGAGTCCGGCCCGGTGCGGATCACGTCGGGGGTCTTGAAGGTGTCGCCGAGCTTGGCCTTGGCAGACGCGCGGGTCTCCATGCTGACGATGTTCACGTCCTTGATCACCTGGCTGAAGGTGGCTTCCGTCAGCGAGGCGGCGGGCAAGGCAAGTGGCAGGGCCAGACTCAAAACGAGAGGGAAAAACTTCGTGGTCATAGGGTCCGTCCGTCGTTATGGTCGCGCGCAACCTGTATGTCTTCCGCGGTCCAAAGTCAATCTCGCCAGCAGCCTTGGGTGCGCACGGGATTGTGCCTGGCGGTCGGATTTGTCATCGCCTTCGCGCTCGCGAAGCAGTCCCCGTGGCTCTTCAAGGCGGAGAACTACTTTCAAGACCGGCTGGCGCGCACCGGCCGCACGACGGCCCGCAATCCTGACCTCGTCCTGATCGGCTTCAACAAGGGCCAATACACCCAGGGCGCGGAGGATGCCACCGCCAGCGCCCCCGTGCTCAAGCTGCTCCGCGCTCCGTTCCCCTGGTCGCGCGCGGTCTGGGCCGAGGCGATCGAACGCGTGATGGGAGCCGGGGCCAAGGGCGTGGTGCTTGACTTGGTGCTCCCCGGCACGCGGGATGGCAACGACCAGCTCGCCGCCGTGCTCAACAAATACAAGGACCGCGTGGTCATCGGCTATCAGGTGATGGAAGCCGACAAGGACACGGGTGAGGGTTCCGCGCTGCTGGTGGCCGACGAGCTGATCCCCGCCGGCGAGCAAGGCGCGGAGCACGATCCCCGCTGCGGCTTCGTCAACATCTGGCCGGACTCCGACGGCGTGGCCCGCTCGGTTCGTTTTCGGATTTCGGAGACCAGCTTTCTCCGACGCCTGAAGCGCGACGAGCCGGCCCGCCCAAACGATCCCTACATGGAATCGCTCTCCGCCCGCGCGCTGCGCATCATGGGCCACGCCGACAAGATTCCCGAGGGCGAAGAGTTCTTCCGCTTCCGCTACACGAGCACAGGCAAGGAGGGCGACCCTGCGTTTGCCATCGTCGAGCTGGACGACCTGTTCGCGGACAACTATTGGAACGGCAACCTCAAGGGCGGGCAGTTCTTCAAGGACAAGCTCGTGCTGGTCGGGCCGACGGGCGACATCTTCCACGACACGCACCAGACGCCGATGACGGACACCCAACTGCCCGGCCCGATCATCCACTTGAACATCATCAACGCCGCCCTGCGCGGCGAGTTCATCCGCGTCGGAATGCTGGACATGAGCGTGTGGATTGCCGGCGGAGCACTCGCGTTGGCCATCGCGTTGTCGTGGCTGGTTCGCTCGGGGATTCTCCGGCTGGTCATATCGGTGGCGCTGATTGCGGTGGGGTTCGGGGCTGCCGTGCTGGTGTTCGAGCACCAGGACCTGCTCGTTTTGACCGCCTCGCCGATGGCGATCATCTTCGCCAGCGGGGTGACAACGCTGGGCTACGATTTCCGTGTCGAGAAGAAGGCTCGTGAGAAGCTCCGTGCCACGATGGACCTCTACTTCTCCCCGAAGGTCAGCGCCTACGTGCTCGCGAATCCCGGCTCGATGGAGGCGCGTTCCGCCGAGGTCACGCTGCTGCTCACCGACTTGCGCAACTCCACGCCCCTGGCCGAGAAGCTCGGCCCCGCCGGCATCTTCAGCCTGCTCAACCACGTCTTCGAGGTGGAGACCAACGCGGTCATGGCCGAGGACGGCGCGCTCGAACACTTCCTCGGCGACCAGTTCCTCACCTATTGGGGCGCGCCGCAGCCACAGCCGGACGGGCCGAACCAGGCCCTCCGCGCCGCACTGGAACTCATCAAGGGCCTGGAGGCTTTCAAGGCCACGCAACCGCCCGAGGTCAAGGCGCTCTTCGGCTACGGCGTCGCGCTGCACTGCGGCTCCGTCCTGTTCGGCAACAAGGGTTCCGCCAAGCGGCTCGACTTCGGCCTCGTCGGCGACACGGTCAACGAGGCGGCGCGCATCGAGTCCCTCAGCAAGTATTACGGCGTGACGCTGCTGGTCTCGCGGGAGTGCTTCACCCAACTCGCCAGTCCGGCGACGCACCGCCAGCTCGACCGCGTCATCGTCAAGGGCAAGAGCACGCCGGTGGAGCTGTTTGAGATCGAGAACCCGCGCACGCCGCCGAACTACGGCGAGCTGGTGAAGGCGTGGGACGCCGCGTTCGCCGACTACACCGCCGGGAAGTTCGCCGAGGCGCGGCCCGTCTTCGCGAAGCTCGCCGAGCAGTTCAACGACGGCCCGAGCAAGCTCATGGTCCACCGTTGCGATGAATTGACTGCCTACCCGCCCACCGACTGGAAGGGCGTGTGGAAAATGGAGAGCAAGTAGGCCACGAAGTTGTTTGCCACAAAGAGGCACAGAAGGCGCAAAGAGGAATTTTGAAACCTGCCGTTACGGTCCATCATGGTTGTTCTTTTGCGCTTCTTTGCGCCTTCTTGTGGCAAAGAAACTCCGTTCCGGCACATCGTTCTTGAATTCCCTCCCGGTGGCTGTCATCAAACCCGCCGTCGTGTTCAAGCGCGCCGCCAAAGCTGCCGTGATCCTGGCCGTGGCCCTCTCCGTGGGGCTGCACTGGGTGTTGCTGCAAGGCGTCGCGTGGACCGGCATGTTCGTCAGCTTCGCGCAGGAGACCACGCTGCGGGAGGCGTTCACCAAGACCTTCAACGGCAAGAATCCCTGCCGCATCTGCAAGCTCGTCCGCGAGGGGCAGCAATCCGAGAAGGCGAAGGAGTCCATCCTGCCGCTGGTGAAGATTGAGTCGCTGCCCTGCGCCGCCGTGTTCGCGCTGACGCCGCCCGCCCCGCTTTCGCTCCCGCCTGCCACCGACTTGATCGCTTCCCCGCGAACCGAGTCTCCGCCCCTCCCGCCGCCCCGAGCGGCCTAGTCTCTCCTCCCAGGCCCGCGTGAAGCCGGGCTGTGGCCTGCCGTGTGGCAAGGCCGATTGAACAGCCCTTTTCCCGCGAGCCATCGCCCGGCCCTCATGCCGGGACGTTTGGAACCCATTGGGCGGAGAGGCGAAATCCAAGAGCGCCGGCCGTTATTTGTCCTTTCTGCCCGCGCCTGGTTTTCCGACCGCCTCTCCGCCCTTCCTTAAAACCCGCCGCCGGCCCGTGCCCGGTGCGCGATTTCAGAATGCAGCAGCAGAAAACAATTTGGGATGCGGGGCTTGATAGCTGGCGGGCGGTTCGTTGTCCTTCCCCGCCCGTCGGCGCACCGTATCGGCCCCGCATCCCGTTCAGTGAACGACCGATTGACGTATGAATGTGGAAAGCAATCAACTCAAACCTGCCCCGCCGGAGCGCGGCCTTCAGGCCGCAGACGCGGTCGAGGGCACCAGAAGGCTCCGAGCGTTCGCACCCCTTCCTCCAGTCGGGCGTTTCTGCGGCGTGAACGCCGCGCTCCTGACCTCCCGTCGCCCATGTGCGATGGGTTTCACCCTGATCGAGCTGCTGGTGGTCATTGCCATCATCGCCATCCTCGCCGGGATGCTCCTGCCCGCGTTGAGCAAGGCGAAGGAGAAGACCAAGGGCATCCGCTGCCTCAGCAACACGCGGCAGCTCGTCGTGGCCAGCACGCTCTACGCGGACGACTTCAGCCGGCATGTGACCTTCAGCGGCGGGGTGGACCGCAAGACCCTGCTCTACCCCTACCTCAAGCAGGGGCAGAAAAACGCCGACGTTGCCGAAGGCCAGGTGTGGAACTGCCCCAGCAACCAGCGCCAGCAACTCGTGGCCGCCGGCTACGGCTTCAACACGCTGATGAACAATGTGCATGTCTCCATCATCCGCAACCCGACCGAGACCGTGGACATCGGCGATGCGGGGATCAACAACATCGTCGCCGGCCTGCCCACCTACATCCTGTCCACGCACCTCATGCCGCCGTCCACCGCGCAAAACGCCTCGTTGGGCCGGCCCAACCCGCGGCATCAGGATGGCAAATCCGTCAACATCGGCTTCATGGACGGCCACTCCGCCCCGACCCTCGTGGCTGCGCCGTTCTACCCCGGGCTGCCCGGGGTCTGGCTCGGCAACGGCATCACCGATCCCGCCGACCCAAACTACAAGGACCAGATGTGGGATACCTTTTGACCAGGTCGGCGGTCTGACACGATGAATTGAAACCCGGCCAGCGCATCCAATGCCCGACAACAATTCCCGGCCGGCCGTGGCGCCCAAGCGCCGCAGCCAGCCGGGTTGAGCAGACAGAAACACACACAGCAGCACCAACACACACAATGAAAGAAAGCACCAAAACCGCACTCCGCGCCGCCGCCGTCCTCGGCGTGGCCTTCGGCTTGAGCGTCACCGGCCTCATCGCCGCCGACGCCAAGAATCCCATCAAGGACGCGATGCAGAAATACCACAAGGCCCCGAAGGGCACCGACCCGACCTGCAAGAAGGCGGGGGCGGGCCAGTGCTCGAAGGAAGAGCTGGCCGGCATGGTTGCCGCCTACAAGGCCATGTGCGCCTCCAAGCCGCCGCAGGGTGACCAGGCCAAGTGGGTCAAACTCTGCTCCGCGCTCGCCAACGCCACCGCCTCGCTCGAAAAGGGTGAAGCCGGCGCGGCGGACAAATACAAGGCCGCCGTGAACTGCAAGACCTGCCACGACGAGTTCCGTCCGGCGAAGAAGTAAGCTCCTCTCCCAGCCCGCGCCCGTCGGAGCCATCTGCTTCGGCGGGCGCGGCGCCTTGTTCGGAGTCCCGCCTTCAGGCGGTTCACCCGCCAGCCGCCTGAAGCCACGATTCCTGCCTTTCCTCGCTCCCATGCCCCTTCGCGCTGCCCCCTGTTCCGTCGTCCTCCTCGTCGCGGCGCTCGGATTCGTCGCGTGCGGACCGCCGCCGCCTGCGCCCGCCCCCGCCACCAACGCGCCAACCGCTCAGGCGGTGTCCCACGAGCACGCCCACGGCGAGGAGTCCAAGAAGTCCGGCAAGGGCAAACGCGACGTGCTGCGCGTGGGCGTCGAGAGCCTCGATGTCGCCGTGGACGGCGGCACCGTTCACCTGCTGCTCGGCAACTACGACACGAACTCCAAGTCGCCCGCGCTGCTGCATCTTCGTTCAGCCGACGCCGGAGCCACTTGGAGCAGGCCCGTCCGCGTGGACGCTGGTGCCGCCGCCCCGCACCAGCCGCATCGCGGGCAGGACGCGCAAATCGCAGCCAGCGGAACGAAACTGGCGGCGATCTGGACCACGCCCGGCACGGGCTTCATGGGGCGCGGCCCGATGGCCACCGCGCTTTCCGCAGACGGCGGCGCGACCTGGCAGCCCGGTCCCAACCCAGCCGATGACGCGAGCAGCGGCGACCACAGCTTCGTGGACTGCGCGGCGGACGCGGCAGGCACCTTCCACTTGGTCTGGCTCGACGCACGCGGTGCGAACAAGAGCAAGGGCTTGCGCTACGCGAACTCCAAGGACGGCGGCAAGACCTGGAGCAAGAACGCCACGCTCAAGCCCGACACCTGCGAGTGTTGCTGGAACACCGTCGCCGTCGGCACGGACGGCTCCGTCCACGCGCTCTTCCGCGACAAGAACCCGCGCGACATGGCCGTGATTTCCTCGACCGACCACGGCGCGCGCTGGAGCGATGCCGCGAAGGTCGGGCGCTTCAACTGGGATTTCCAAGGCTGTCCGCACGTCGGCGGTGGTTTGATTGTGCGCGGCTCCACTTTGCACGCGCTAGTCTGGACGGGCGTGACCGGCCACAGCGGCGCATACCATCTCTCCTCCTCCGACCAAGGCCAGTCGTGGTCCGCTCCGCAGCGTCTCGGCGACGCCGACGCCCGGCGCGGCGATCTCGCCAGCACCGGCGGGCAAAGCCTCGCCGCCGTCTGGGATCGCGTGAGTGATGGGGAAAGCACAGTGCTCGCATCCACTTCCGCCAACGGCGGCAAGACTTGGACTGAGCCGAAGCAGCTTTCCGCCAAGGGCGTCAACGCCGCCTATCCGCGCGTCGTCGCCGTGTCCGGCAGTTATCGCGTCTTTTGGACAGAGTCTGTCACCGGCCAGCCGGGCGCGTGGAAGTCCGGGCTGCTGACCAAATGAGTCGCCCGCAATTCCGGGCCGGCATCGCCTCACTGCGGGCTGCTCGCTGTGATGCTGGCCTTGCTCGACTGGTTGATCCCGCGCCCGGTTTCCGGCCTTGCCATCGGTCCCCGGCGCACCTGGCACCGTGCGTCGGCCACGCGGAGGGCGTTCGTCAGGCAGGAGTCGTCAGCAGCAACCGCCCCATGCGCGCGCGCTGCGGCCCATTGACCAGTTCTTCGAGGGTGTGCTGGTCCAGCGTC
This sequence comes from Limisphaerales bacterium, assembly GCA_009773355.1. Taxonomy (GTDB): domain Bacteria; phylum Verrucomicrobiota; class Verrucomicrobiia; order Limisphaerales; family SXTU01; genus SXTU01. The sequence continues at coordinate 120,753 of WRPG01000001.1, read as the reverse complement.
GCGTAAAAGGCGTTCATCGCCTCCGCCAGCGCGCCTTTCAGCAGGCAGCTCCCGTTGATGGGACAGGTGTTGGTGGCGGCGTCGAAGCATTCGACGATCACCGGCTGGGCCTCCGTCTCGCGGACCAGTTTGCCAATGCGAATTTCCCCCGCTGGCCGGGCGAGCTGGATGCCGCCCCCGCGCCCGCGCCGGGTGGCGAGATAGCCGAGCTTGGCGAGCCGGTGAATCACCTTGGCCAGGTGGTTGCGGGAGATGCCGTAGGCGACGGTGACTTCATCCACCCGGAACGCCCGGCCCTTTAGCGCCGCGAACATGAGGACCCGGAGCGAGTAGTCACTGAAGAGGCTGAGTTTCATGGTGATGAGCGTGGCGGCGGCTGGCGGGCCTTCGTGACTGCGCCCGGTGAAAGGCCGGCCGGTTTTGCGGCTTCATTCTGCCAGAGTTTCCAAAAAAACGCGCTTGTATTAAAGATGCATTTGTTATACCTGTTTTAGCGGGCCGGGTGCCTGCCCTCAATATGCCACCCGGCCCGACAGCAAATAAACACAACACAAGCACCACATGAAACTCCCCCTCGTGTCCCTCGCCCCGCTCGGTCTGGCCCTCGCCCTGTTCGTGCACGCCGCTCCGGCGGCCGAGTCGTCCGGCAAACCCACCGAGATCAACAAGGTATGCCCGGTCAGCGGCAAGCCCGTGAACCCCAAGATCACGCTGGCCTATGAGGGCCAGACCTATGCCTTCGCCGAGGAGGCCTGCCGGACCAAATGGAAGGCGTCCCGGGAAAGCAGCCTTTACCACAAGCTGGGCGGCAAGCCCGCGATTGATGCAGCGGTCGAGGCGTTCTACGTCAAGGTGCTGGCCGACGACCGGATCAAGCACTTCTTCTCGGACATCAACATGACGAAACAGAGGCGGAAGCAGAAGGAATTCCTGTCGGCCGCCTTTGGTGGTCCGATCCCGTGGGCGGGCAAGGATATGCGCACCGCCCACGCGAATCTGCCCGGGCTGAACGAGACCCACTTCAACGCGGTCGCGGAGAACCTCCAGAAGACCCTCGTGGAGTTGAAGATCAAGCCGGAGCTGATCGCCCAGGTCATGGCCATCGCCGCCAGCACCCGCAACGACGTGCTGAATCGTCCGAAAGGTGCCAAGTAGCGGCCGCCCGCCGGCTCGACCGGCGGGCCAGCGACATCGGTATTTCTACGAGTCCCGCCTGTGTGGCGAGGCCATCCACCCGGCCCCGGCCCTCAACGGCGGCTACAACGACGTCCATCTGCACCCGGCGGAACCCGTCTCTTTCCGCGTGGCGCTGAGCGGGACGTTCTGATCCTAAGCAACTTTCCGCCACCGGCCAGCCCGGCGCGTGGAAGTCGGCGTCGCTCCCGTAGTCGCAATCTTCAGGTTGCGGACCAGAACTTGTAGCGGCGCTCTGTGAGCGCCGAGTTATGCAACCCGCGGTCACACAGCTCGCGCTACAGGCTGAAGCGCAGACTGAAGCCTTCGACTACGTGGCGCGTGGTTTGGCGTAGAGGCCGATGGCGAGGCCGGCGACAATCGCCAGGCTCCCCCAGAGGTGGCCGGCGTGCAGTCGCTCGCCCAGCCACAGCACGGCGACCGGCACGCCCGCGACCGGTTGCGCGAGGATGGTCATGGCGGTGACGTTCACGTCCGTCTCGCGGATGACGACGAGCCAGAGGCCGTAGCCAAGGCTGGTGCAGATGACCGAGAGGAAGGCAACCCACGCCCACGCGCTGGCCGGCATCTTCGCGGCGGCAGCGATGGTGGTCGGGCCATCAATGGCGAGGTTCGCCAGCGTGCCGGCCACGAGCGACACGGCGAGAATCTTCATCGGCCCGACGCGCGTCATCAGCGGCTTGCCCATGATGGAGTAGGCGGCTTCACTGAGGAACGAGGCGATGAACACGGCGCTGGCGGTCAGCCCGGCCCACTTGAAGTCGGCGGCCCAGACGCGGTTGAGCAGCGCGACGCCGACAATGCCGAGGCTGAAGCCCAGCCAGCGTTGCGGTGCGATGTGTTCGCGGAGGAAGACCGCCGCCGCCACCGCCGTCAGGAGCGGTTCCACCGCCATGAGCACGGAGGAATTGCCCGCCGAGCCGAGCAGGTTGCCCCACACTTGCAGCCGGTGGCCGAGCGTGAAGACGATCACGCCCATCAGCGACGCCTTCCAAAAGTCACGCCCGCGCGGGGCCGCGCCGGGCAGCCACGGCCAGACGAGCATCATGCTCACCGCTGCGCCGCCGAAGCGCAGCGTGGCGATGCCGCCGTAGTCCAGATGCGGCTTGAGCGCCTGAATCGCCGAGAGCGAGACAGCCCAGAAGACGTTGAACAGCAGCAGCAGGATGAGGTGCGCCGGTTTCACGAGCGGCGCGGAGTGTTTCGGGCGGGGCAGGGGAGGTCGAGCGGGAAAGCGAGGCCCGCGCGTGCCTAAAATGCGGGCAGTGCCGGCGCGTTCGAGGGCGCGACGTAGCCGATGTAGTGGGGAACCATCCAGACTTGCGGGAGCTTGAGGAAGTTGGCGCCGCCGTCGAGCCGGGCCTGTTGGATGCCGCCATTGTGCCGGTTCATCACCACGCGACCGCTGGTGGTGTTGACCCCGCGGAGGTGAGGCGGCGCGGCGGTGTTGGGCCGGTGCGCGAAATCCACCCAGATGCTGTCCATGAACACCACCATCTCCTGCGGCCCGCTTTCCGGCGTGCGCAGGAACTTCTCCTGATCGGCCGCCGCCGTGATGAAGGGCGAGTTGGGCTGGGTCCAGTGGTTGAGCGCGTAGCTGCCCGAGAGTGCGCCGCCCCAGCCGCCGATGCTCGGCCCCCAGGCGGTCTTGTAGTCGCCCCAGGTGTTGCCCGGCTTCACCTCGGTGTTCGGGCAGAGCCGGATGTCGTCCACGCCGGCGTGGTTGCCGCGCACCTGGCCCATCCAGAAGGTGTTCGAGGTCGAGGCGTCGTAAGGGATGGGCTTGCCGTAGTCATGGCAATACATCACATAGGCGAGGCCCATCTGTTTCAGGTTGTTGACACACTTCAAGGCCTTGGCCTTCGCCTTGGCCTTGCTCAACGCCGGCAGCAGCATTCCCGCGAGGATGGCGATGATCGCAATCACGACGAGCAACTCGATGAGGGTGAACGCAAGCTGGCGGGTGCGGGATGAAGTGCTCATGGCGAACGAGGGAAAAACTAGGCTGAACGCCTCGTGGCGCAAGCCCATTCTCCGCTTCTCCGCTTGCCGCTCCGCCGCCGCTTCCCTACAACCTCCCGCGTGATTGACATCAAATGGATTCGGGAGCAGCCCGAGCTGGTGAAGCAGCGGCTCGCGGCGCGCAACGGCGGGGACGACGCGAAGATTGACGAGGTGCTCCAGCTCGACGAACAGCGGCGGCACGCGCTCAAGCAGGTTGAGGACTTGAAGGCACTCCGCAACAAGGTCTCCAAGGAGATCGGCGCGCTCATGGGCCAGAAGAAGCTCGCCGAGGCCGAGGCGAAGAAGGCCGAGACCCGCACGCTTGGCGACCAGATCACCGCGCTGGACAAGTCCGCCGCCGAGACCGAGGCCGCGCGCGACGGCATTCTCATCCGTTTGCCGAATCCGCCGCACGCGAGCGTGCCACTGGGCAAGTCCAGCGCCGACAACCCGGAGGTGAAGCACTGGGGCGCGAAGCCCGAGTTTGCTTTCAAACCCAAGTCGCACGTCGAGTTGTGCGAGTCGCTCAAGCTCGTGGACTTCCACCGTGGCGCGAAGCTCTCGGGCAGCGGCTTCCTGCTCTACACGAACTGGGGCGCGCGGCTGGAGCGGGCGCTCATTCAGTTCCTCCTCGACCTGCACACGACGCAGCACGGCTACACGGAAGTCGCGCCGCCGCATATCGTGAGCCGCGATTGCATGGTGGGCGTGGGACAGTTTCCGAAGTTCGAGGACCAGGCTTACGCGGTGCGCGAGGGCCTCGATGAGAGCACGCTGGACAAGCTGTATTTGCTCCCCACCGCCGAGGCACCGGTCGCGAACATCCATCGCGAGGAAATTCTGCCGGCCAGCCAGCTCCCTATTTACTACTGCGCCTACAGCCCGTGCTTCCGCGCGGAGGCGGGCGCGGCGGGCGTCGGCACGCGCGGGATGATTCGCGTGCATCAGTTCGACAAGGTGGAGCTGGTGAAGGTCGTGAAGCTCGAACATGGCTACGACGAGCTGGAGAAGATGCTCGCGAACGCGGAGAAGGTGCTGCAACTCCTCGGCCTGCACTATCGCATCGTGCTGCTCTGCACCGGCGACATGGGGTTCGCGAGCGCGAAGACCTACGACATCGAAGTCTGGGCTCCCGGCCAGAACGCCTACCTCGAAGTGTCGAGCTGCTCCAACACCGACGAGTTTCAAGCCCGCCGCATGAACCTCCGCTACAAGGACGCCGACGGGAACAACAAATTCCCGCACCTGCTCAACGGTTCCGGCACCGCGCTCGCTCGCCTCTTCGTCGCGCTCATCGAGACGTATCAGCAGGCGGACGGCAGCGTGCTGATACCGGAGCCGCTGCGCCCGTATCTGCGCGGTGCGGATAAAATCACGGCTTAAGCCTTAACCACGAATGGACACGAATAGACACGAATTGGGCGGCGCTTCAGGGCCACTTTGCATTCGTGTTCATTCGTGTTCATTCGTGGTTTCCCCCGCATGAAGATTCTCCTCGCCAGCAGCGAAGTTCACCCGTTCTCCAAGACGGGTGGGCTGGCCGACATGGTCGGCGCGCTGGGCAAGGCGCTAGCGGCAGCGGGACACGAGGTCGCCATCGTCACGCCGCTGTATCGCGGCATCCGGGGACGGTTCACGGACATCAAGCCTACTGACCTGCGGCTGGATGTGCCGCTCGGCGACACGCGGGTTTCCGCCGGCGTGTCCGAGCTGCGCTTGAACCAGCGGCTCACGGTGTATTTCGTGGACCAGCCGGGTTACTTCGACCGGCTCGCGCTCTACGGCGAGAACAACACCGACTACCCCGACAACCCGCAGCGCTTCATCTTCTTCTCGAAGGCGGTCGTGCAGCTCGCGCACCTCCAGCCATTCGGCCCGTTCGACATCGTCCATCTCCACGACTGGCAGGTCGGGTTGGTGCCGGTGCTTTTGCGACACGAGGCGCACCGCACCGGCTGGCGCGCGCCGCGCAGCGTGCTGACGATTCACAACCTCGCGTATCAGGGCGGCTTCATGGGCAGCACGTTCGCGTTCACCAACCTGCCGCTGGATTACTTCGCGCCGACGGGAGTGGAGTTTTACAAGAACCTGAACTGCCTCAAGGCGGCCATCATTTACTCCGACTTCCTCACCACCGTCAGCCCGCGCTACGCCCGCGAGATTTGCACCGAAGCCTACGGCTGCGGCCTCGACCCCGTGCTCCGCGCGCGGCAGGGCAGGCTGGTCGGCATCCTCAACGGCGTGGACTACGACGAGTGGAACACGCACCGGAACCTGCATCTGCGCCATCCGTATTCCTTCCGCAAAATGGCGGGCAAGGCCGCGAGCAAGGCCGACCTTCAGCGCGAACTCGGCCTGCCCGTGCGCGCCGATGTGCCGCTCTTCGCCACCGTCACGCGCCTCGCGGACCAGAAGGGCATGGACATCCTGCTCGCCGCGCTCGAGGAGATGCTCGCGACGGACATGCAGTTCGTCATCCTCGGCAGCGGCGACCCGAACCTGCAACGCGGCTACCAGAACCTTTCGCGCCGCTACCCAACCAAGGCCATCGCGCGCATCGGCTACGACCACGCGCTCTCGCACCGCATCGAGGCGGGTTGCGACTTCTTCCTGATGCCGTCGCGGTTCGAGCCATGCGGACTGAACCAGATGTATTCGTTGCGTTACGGCGCGATTCCCATCGTGCGCCGCACCGGCGGGCTGGACGACTCCGTGGTGGACCTCACCGAGGACGACACGCTGGCCGACGGCATCAAGTTCACCGACTTCACCTCGCGCGCCCTCGCCGGTGCGATCCGCAAGGCGCATGTGCTCTACCGGACGCCGGAGTTGTTCGCCCAGATGCGCAAGAACGCCATGACGGCCGATTTCTCGTGGGGCCGCACGACGGCGGAATACGAGAAGGTTTATCAGCGGGCGCTGGCGTAAGCGCAAGCGGAGCGCAGGTGTCCAACCTGCGTGAAGCTGCCCGTGGTCCAACACGCAGGTTGGACACCTGCGCTCCGGCCGAGCGGCTGGAGCGATGACCAGCTTTACCTTGCATCCATCCGGAGGAGCGGCGGTAATCGCGCCAATGCAAACACGCAAACGTAGTTCCCCACTTTGCCCTTCGCTCGCAGCTTTCGCTGTCACCGCACTGTTGAGCGGTGCTCTCCTGCCGGCGCAGGCGGAAATCCTCGTCAAGGACGGCCAGAAGGTCGCGTTCATGGGCGACTCCATCACGGCGGGCGGCTGGGGCAATCCCGGCGGCTACGTGCGGCTCATCGTCGCCGGGCTGGAAGCGAATGGCGTCAAGGTCACGCCCGTCCCCGCCGGCATCAGCGGTCACAAGTCTGACCAGATGCTGGCGCGGCTTAAGAAGGACGCGCTCGACAAGAAGCCCGACTGGATGACCCTGAGCTGCGGCGTCAACGACGTGTGGCACGGCGCGCGCGGCATCCCGCTGGACCAATATAAGCAGAACATCACCGCCATCCTCGACCAGTGCGCCACCGCCGGCACGAAGGTCGTCGTCCTCACCGCCACCGTCATCAGCGAGGAACTGGACGCCGAGAACAACAAGAAGCTCGCGCCCTACAACGAGTTCCTCCGCAACCTCGCGAGGGAACGCAAGGCCCCGCTCGCGGACCTCTACGGGATGTTTGAATCCGCCATCAAGGCGCACCCGAACACGACCGGCAAACCGGGCCGGCAGTTGACCTCTGACGGCGTTCACATGGCTCCCCCCGGCGACCAGCTCATGGCCCGCGGCGTCTTGCAGGCGTTTGGACTGGGCGCGGCGCAGTTGAAGAAGGCCGAGGCCGCATGGCAGGAGATTCCCGGAGCCGGCAGCGTCCGCGTGCGCTTCGATGCGGGGCAGGGGAAGTCATTTCAGGCGACAGCCAAGCTATCCTTGCGCCAGCGGGAACAACTCGCGGCCCGCGCCACCAAGGAAGGCAAGTCTCTCGACGCCGTCCTCTCCGCTGCCTACGCCGAGGAAGTGAAGGCGCTCATCAAGCCCGGCGGCGAGTTCGAGGCCGCCGCCGCCGTCTTCGAGGCCAAGAAGAACAACGACGTGCAGGCGAGGCTCCAGGCGAAGTTCGACCAGCGCGTCGAGGCCTTGCTCAAGCACTGAACGGCAGACTGCCTTACGGCCCGCGAAGCTCTTCCGCCTTGCCCCGGCGGGGCGGCTCGGTCAGCGTCCGAAGCATGATGCCTGTTTCACTTCGTGTTGCGTTCGCCGCAATTGGTCTCGCCGCAGTCACCGGTTGCGCTTCGGCCAGCAAGTCCTCAGTCCCATCCGCCGCCAAGGCCGCTCCGCCACGCGGCTTCCTGAACCGCGTGTTCACCGATGTGGAGGGGAAGAAGCACCCGTTCGTCATCTTCGTGCCAAGCAAGTTCGAGCCGGGCAGCAAGCTGCCGGTCATGCTCTTTCTCCACGGCGCGGGTGAACGCGGCAACAACAACATTGACCAGATCATGGTTGGCCTTGGCCCCGCCATCTGGAAACGCAAGGGCACGTTCCCGTTCGTAACGGTCATCCCGCAGTGCCGCACCGGCTCCAACTGGCTCGCCAACGGCCCTGACGCTCAATGGGCGCTCGCCATGCTCAAGCAGACGCAGGCCGAGTTCGGCACCGACCCCGACCGCGTGTATCTCACCGGCCTCTCGATGGGCGGCAGCGGCACTTGGAGCATTGCGGCCAAGGATCCATCCGCGTGGGCCGCCATCGTGCCGATGTGCTCGCGCCCCGAACTGGCGAACGCGAGCAAGTTCGCCGCCGCGCGCCTGCCCATCTGGAACTTCTGCGGCGACAAGGACCGGGAGCCGACCGTGAAAGGCAATCGCGAGATGCAGGAGGCGCTCACCAAGGCCGGCGCGAACGCCAAATACACCGAGTATCCCGGCGTCGGCCACAACTGCTGGGACGACGCCTACGGCACCGACGCGCTTTACGCCTGGCTGCTGGAGCAGGCGCGGAGCAAGAACCGGAAGTAAGCTCCAAAACCCAAATCCCAAGCTCCAAGCAATGCTGGATTGAGCGCGCCTTGGTGTTTGCCAGTTGGAGCTTCTTTGGAATTTGGAGCTTGGGATTTTGAGTTCCCCGCCTCGCCCTCCGCAGATAACCTTTCATCGCCTTATGGAATACGAAGCTGTCATCGGTCTCGAAACGCACGTCCAGCTCAAGACCCAGTCCAAGATGTGGTGCGGCTGCGCCAACGCGTTCGGCGCGCCGCCCAACACAAACGTCTGCCCCGTCTGCCTCGGCATGCCCGGCGTGCTGCCCGTGCCCAACGAGGAGGCCCTCCGCCTCACCGTGCTCACCGGCCTGCTGCTCCACTGCACCATCCCGCGCCACGCGAAGTTCGACCGGAAAAATTACTTCTACCCCGACGCCTCGAAGAACTACCAGCTCACCCAATACGACCAGCCCAGCACGGCCAACGGCCATGTGGACTTCGAGTTCACCGGCCCCGGCTCCACCGACGGCCTCGCCCGTGTCCGCATCACGCGCGCGCACCTGGAAGAGGACGTCGGCAAGCTGACCCACTTTGATCGCCACTCCGGCGTGGACTTCAACCGCGCCGGCGTGCCGCTCCTCGAGATCGTCTCCGAGCCGGACCTCACCAGCGCGGACATGGCCTACGCGTATCTCAACACCCTCACGGAGATTCTTCACCAAGGCGGCATCTCCGACTGCGACATGGAGAAGGGCATGGTCCGCTGCGACGTGAACATCAGCGTCCGCCCCAAGGGCACCACCGCCCTCGGCGCGAAGATCGAGATCAAGAACATGAACAGCTTCTCCGGCGTGCGGCGCGCGGCGGAGTATGAGATCGCCCGGCAGATCGAAGTCGTCTCCCAGGGCGGCAAGCTCGTGCAATCCACGCGCCGCTGGGACGACGTCGCGGGCATCACCGAGGAAATGCGGACCAAGGAGCACGCCCACGACTACCGCTACTTCCCCGAGCCGGACCTCATGCCCATGCAGCCGTCCGATGACTGGATCGCCGCCGTGCGCACGCGCCTCGTCGAGCTGCCGCTCACGCGCAAGCAGCGCCTCATGCGCGATTACCAGCTCCCCGCCGGCGACGCCGAGGTCTTCAAGAGCAACGTCCCGCTCGGTGGCTACTTCGAGACCATCGCCAAGCAGGCCAAGAACCCCAAGGCCGTCGCCAACTGGGTCATCAACAACCTCCAGGCCCGCCTCGCCGAGACCAACAACCGCGAAGCCACGGAACAAACCGCCCTCGGCCTCGAACCCGCCGACCAAAAGCTCACCGGCCTCAGCGACCTCAAGTTTCCGCCCACCGCGCTGCTGGACCTCGTTGGCCTCGTCGAGGCCAAGACCATCAGCAGCTCCGCCGCGCAGACCGTCTTCGCGGAAATGTTCGACACCGGCCACGCCCCCGCCGCCATCGTGCAGGCCAAGGGCCTCGCGCAGGTGAGCGACACCGGGGCCATCGAGAAATTCTGCGACGACGCTCTCGCCACGAACCCTGCCGCCGTGGCCGACTACCGGGGCGGCAAGCTCGCCGCGCTCAACTCACTCAAAGGCCAGGTGATGAAGCTCTCCAAAGGCAAAGCCAACCCCGCCCTCGTGGGCGAGATTCTGGAGCGGAAGCTGAAGGGATGAACTGAAGCGGCCTTCAGGCCGCCCACCAAGTCAGAGCAGTTCGCTGATAGGTGTGCCCTCGCAGACGGGCACCGGACGACCATCCGAGGCGGTGAAGTGGATGTTGTGCGCGTCGTAGCCAAGCGCGGCATACACTGTGGCGTGGATGTCCGCCGGGCTGATGGGGCGTTCCTTCGGGTAAGCGCCGATGGCGTCGGAGGCCCCGACAAGCTGGCCGCCGCGAATGCCGCCACCGGCGAGCAGGACGCTGTAGCAGCCGGGCCAGTGATCGCGCCCGATGTCGGTGTTGATTTTGGGCGTGCGCCCGAACTCGCCCATCCAGATGACGAGCGTGGAGTCGAGGAGGCCGCGTTCTTCGAGGTCGTCGAGCAGCGCGCAGTAGGCCTGCTCCATCGGCGGGACGAGGCGGTTCTTCAACGTGTTGAAGTTGTCCTTGTGCGTGTCCCAGGTGATGCTCGGGCCGTTGACCGTGGAGACGAACTTGGTGCCCGACTCGATGAGCCGGCGCGCGAGGAGGTGCGACTGGCCCCAACTGTGGCGACCGTAGCGCTCGCGGACGGAGGCGGGTTCCTTGTTGAGGTCGAAGGCGTTGGCGGCCTTGCCGGAGTGGAGGAGGTCGGCGGCCTGCTGGTTGAAGACATCCATCTCGGCGGCGAGCGGCGAGGCGAGCTTGGGCGCGGTGACGGTGAGTTCCTGCAACAGGCCGAGTCGTTCCTGAAAGCGCACGGGCGTCAGGCTGTCGTCGAGGCCGAGGTTGCGGACCTTGAAGTTCGCGCCGTTGGGGTCGTCGTCGAGCACGTAGGGGTCGAAGCGCGCGCCGAGGCAGCCGCCGAACTGGCCGGGCGTGAGATAGACTTTGCTGTCGCAGTGCGGGAAGGGCGTGATGACGTAGGGCGGCACGCCGTTGCTGTAGCCGTCGCGACGCGCGAGCCAGCCAATGAGCGTGCCGAAGCAGGGAATGTCCGTGCGGCTGGGCGTGATGAGCGTGCTGTCCACCACGTAGGGCCGGCCCACAGTGGCCCAGTGCATGCCGCCGTTGTGGCTGCTGTGCTTATGATGGACGGAGCGGATGAGCGCGACCTTGTCCATGCGCTTGGCCATGCGCGGGAGCAGCTCGGAGATGTGGATGCCGGGGACGTTGGTGCGAATGGGTTTGAAGGGGCCGCGCACGTCGTCGGAGGCGTCGGGCTTGGGGTCCCAGAGGTCCAGGTGGCTCGGCGCACCGCCGTTGAAGATCATGATGACCGACTTGGCCTTGCCGGTGCGGAGCGGTCCCATGCCGGCGGCGTGGGAATAACCGGCGGCCAGCGGGAAAAGCGAGGCCCCGACGCCGCGCATGAAGCTGCGGCGGGAGAAGCGGTTTGCCGCGAGCAGGGAGGCGGCAGTGGCTTTCGCGTTCGGCATTGAAAACCAGACTGGTTTCCGGCGCGCTGGCTTCAAGGGAGTTCAGTCGCGGACGAAATTGCGGTAGGGCGCGCTGGGGACAGACGCCGCCTACCCACGCTCACTTCTTCGTGAGCGGATGCACGTCGAACTTGCGCCACCACATCTCGGCGTAGGCGCACTCGATGAGGATGCGGCCCTTGGCCGGCTCCGTGCGGGTGCCATCGAACGTGATCTTCCCGTTGACGCTGACCTTGAGGCGGTCGCCGTCGGCGACGATCTCGACGGTGTTCCACTCGCCATGGGGTTTCTCGATTTCGTTTGGGCCGCGGAAGCCCAGCACGTCCTTGAACGGCTCGCGTCCGGGCCGGTCGAAGCGGCCCTTGGCCTTGGTCTCGCCGTCCTGCGTGAGCGACGCGCCGCTGATGGGGATGACATCGCCGGTGGCTCCTTCCTGAAGCTGAATCTCCACGGACTGCGGCATGATTCTGTCGCCGGGCTGCGCGTGGATGAAGATGCCGCTGTTGCGGGTCTTCTGGTCGCGCGGCGGCCAGTTCTTCCCGGCCCACTTGAACTCGGCCACGAGCCGGTAGTTCGCGAACTCGTGCTTGGTGGCGAGGTAGCCGTTGCGCTGGCCGCTGATGTAAAGCATCCCGTCGCGCATGGTGAAGACCTTGTCCGGATCGGTGTTGCCCGAGTCCTTCATGAACACGGTGAAGGCGTCGAGGTTCTTGCCGTTGAGGAGGCGGGTGGGCGGGCTGTCGGCGGCGTTCAAGGCGGCGCAGGCGAGAACAAGACAGAGGGGGAGAATACTGATGTGGATGTTGGCGCGGTTCATAAATCTGGTTGGCGGTATATGATCCCGTAGTAGGCGACGGTTCTCAAGCAACAAGCCCAGCGACAAAATCCCTGACGTTTGGCGCAAGCAGTGCATCAGCTTTCAATCCATGGTCCCAATAGCGAACTGTTCCGTCGCAGTGCCGGAGAAAGAAGTTTCCGTCCAAATCCGCCCCGATGATTGATGCGTCTTTGCCGTGCCACCAATCAGCCCTAAGCGGTCTCCAATCGGAGGTGCGTATGAGACATGCCACGGTAAGCTTCCGCTCGCCGTGCCAAAAGTAGCGGCGCGGCGAAAGCTGGCGCATTGCGGTTTCGATTGGGTCTGCCTGCTCCATGTCTCTCTCGCTAACACTCTGGCTTACTTCGCCTTCACGTCGTAGCAGAGGAGGTTGTCCTGGTCGCGGAGGTAGAGCTTGCCGTTGTGGATGACGGGGTGCGGCCAGCTCTTGCCGTTCTTGCTGGCGAGGGTGAAGGAGCTTTTCAAGTTGTAGCCTTTGGGCGTCGCCTCGATGAGCGCCATCACCGCGTCCTCGTAGCGGAAGTAGAGGTGGCCATCCGCCATCAGAATCGCCGCCGAGCCGCTGCCGGGTCCGCGCTCCTTGCCCCAGACGACTTTGCCGGTCATCAGCTCGACACAGGTGGGGAAGCCGTTGTTGTGGCCGTGGCCCAGGTAAACATGGTCGCCGAGGAGAATCATGCCGCCGTGGTGGTTTTGCAGCTCGCCAGCCTTGAGGTAATAGACTTCCTCGGCCTTCACGCCTGCGCCGTCCTTCACAAGCTTCACGAGCGCCGTGCCACCGTCGCCGTAGCCACTGGAGCCGAAAACGTAGTCACCCTTGACGATGGGCGTGGGGATGTCGGCGGTGCCGTTGGCAATGCGGTTGTAGCCCCAGAGGAACTTGCCGTCACTGGCGCGCACGCCCACGAGGCCGCGCCCGGTGAGGGTGACGTATTGCTTCACACCCGCGCCCTGCGAGATGACAACGCCCGTGTAGCCCGCGCCGTCCTTGCCCGCGCGGCCGATGTCGGGCACTTCGGATTTCCAGATGACCGCGCCGGTCTTCTTGTTGAGTGCGGCGATGCCGGCATCCGACGCGCCGGGCACGACGATCAGGCGGTCGCCGTCCACGAGCGGGGACTCGCTGTAGCCCCAACCAGACATGCACTTGCCGCCGAAGTCGGCGGCGTAGCTCTTCTTCCACACGAGCTTGCCCGTGTCGGTTTCAAGGCAGGCGAGGTCGCCGTTGTTGCCGACGGCGTAGAGGAGCTTGCCGTCCACCGTGGGCGTGCCGTTCGGGCTGGGGGCGTTGCCGGTGGTGATGGCGGTGGCCCAGGCCTCGCTGCCATCGGCGAGGTTGAGCGCGGTGACGAACACGCCGTTGACGCCGTCGCGGTTGCGCTTGCCCAGCGTGAAGATTCGGCCGTTGGCAATGGACACGCTGGAGTAGCCGCCGCCCACGCCCTTGGTGCGCCACGCCAGCGGCGGGCCGTCGCTGGGCCAGTCCTTCAGCAGGCCTTTCTCCGGCGAGATGCCGTCCTGTTTGGGGCCGCGCCATTGCGGCCAGTCAGGCGTGGAGGCGGAGGCGGTGGTGATGAGCGCGAAAGCGAGGAGCAGTTTGGTCATGGGCTGGCAGGGCGTTGAGTGTCGGGGAAACAGACGGGGAATTTCACTTTTGCTTCACGTCGTAGCAGAGCAGCACGTCCATGTCGCGCAGGTAGAGCTTGCCGCCGGCGATGACCGGGTGCGCCCAACTGTTCTTGCCGCTGCGGTCCGCCTGGTCGAAACGGCCCTTCTCCTGGTAGCCCTGCGGCGTGGCGGCGACCAGCGCGACGGTGCCGTTGCCGCTCTCGCTGCGGCAGTAGAAGTGGCCGTCCGCGTAGGCGACCGCGCCCTTGCCGACGCCGTTGTTTTTCCAAACCACGTTGCCCGTGCGCATGTCCATGCACGTCCAGCCACCGTTGTCGGAGTGTCCGTAGATGTGCTGGCCGACGAGGATGACGCCGCCGTGATGGTCCGCCATGCTCTTGTTCGCATAGAGCTGCTGCGTGGCGATGATGTTGCCGGCCCGCTGGAGCTTGAAGAGGTTGCAACCGATGTTGTAACCGGACGTGACGAAGACCAGGTCGCCGCTGAGGACAGGCGTGGGGATGACCGCGACCGCACCTTTGCGGGGCGCTCGCCAAAGCAGGTTCCCGTTGGCGGCGTCAATGCCTGCGACGCTCTCCTCGGTGAGCTGCAAATAGTGGCGTCGCCCGCCGAAGTCCGACGGCACGATGGAGGAGTAGGCCGCGCCGTCCGTCCACTGCTTGCTCTGCCAGAGCAGCGCGCCGGTCTTCTTGTCGAGCGCAACCATCGCGCCCTGCCTGCCGCCAGGGGTGAGGAGCACCTTGTTGCCGTCCACGAGCGGGCTTTCGGTGTAGTTCCAGCCGGCGTGGCTGCCACCGAAGTCCTTCTGCAGGCTCTTGCTCCAAACCACCTTGCCAGTCATCGCCTCGACGCAGACGAAGTCGCCAAACTGGCCGAGCGCATAGACGAGGCCGTCGTCAATCGCCGGCGTGCAACGCGTGCCGGGGTAGTTGCCGCCGGGCTTGCCGATGGTCTGGGACTGCCAGAGCGGGCTGCCGTCCTTGACGCTGAAGGCCAGCACGCGCGCGCCGTCCGGGCCGTCGCCCATCGTGATGACCCGCCCGTCGGCGACCGACACGGTGGAGTAGCCGGTGCCGCAACCCTTGGCCTTCCACGCCAGCGGCGGGCCGCCGGCGGACCATTGCTTGAGCAGGCCGGTCTCGGTGGAAAGGCCGTCGCGCTTCGGCCCGCGCCACGTCGGCCAGTCGCCGGGCGCGGCGGTGACGATGAACAGCGAAGCGAGCAGGACGAGTGCGGGCAGGGCGGATTTCATGCAATGATGTTGTGCTGGTTTGCTGGCAAACTGACGAACTGACGGCGCGACTCACGTTTGCTTCACGCCGGCCCGGCTGACCGGCAGCGGCGCAAGGTCTGGCTCGACGAATTCCGCCTTCGCCTGCCACGACAAGATGCGGTCGCGCGAGTAAAAGAGGCGGAGCGACTTTCGCTGCGAGAGTTCGGGATGCGCCTCCAGAAACGCAAGGGAAGTCTCCGCCGGGCCGTATTCCGCGAGGATGACCTGCACAAGCTGGAGCCAGCCGCGCGTGAGCGTCTCGTGATAGCCACGGTCGAGGGACTCGGGGACGCGCTGCACCGTGTTGAGCGCCTTGAGGCCGGCGCGCATCCGGTCCAGCGCCTCGGTGAACGGGTGCTGGCGCAGGTAAAGGTAGGCGATGCGGGTGTGCTCGGCGTGATGCCAGCGCGCCGCCGGGAGGGTGCAGCCCTCGAACTGCGTGAGCAGTTCGGCGTCGGTGAGCAGGGGAATCAATGGCTCTTGGTTCATACGACGGGATGATGTTGCATGGTCCCAACAAGGGGAGCGCAGGTGTCCGACCTGCGTGCCAACCTGCAACTTGAACGCGCAGGTTGGACACCTGCGCTCCGCTTCACTTCGCCTTGGGCTTCTGGACCGCCGCGACCTTCACCACCAGCGGCTGGTCCACCTTGATGTCCTGGCCGTTGAGCTTGAGCGCGGCCTGAAGCGTGAGCTTGTGCTCGCCGGGCGTGGCGTCGGGCTTGGTTTCGAGCGACAGCTTCGCCTCGGTGCCGTCGCGCGGGATGGTGAGCTTGGCGGCGGAGACGCCCTTGGCGCTGGCCGGCACGACAAGACTCACGTCCACAGGATCCTTGAAGTCGTAGAGGCGGGAGAGCTTCACGGGGATTTCGACCTTGCCACCTTGCGAGAGCGATTGCGGGGCGGGTTCGCTCAACTTGATGGGCGCGGCGGTGACGGTGAGCGTGATGGGCAGCGAATAGAACGCGGCGTCCACGTCGCGCGGCTTTGACTTGTCGGTCATCTGCTTCATCTTGGACTGCGCGGCGGTCTTCTTCGCCTCGGCCTCCTTGGCCTTGGCCTCGGCTTCCTTCGCGGTTTTCTCAGCGGCGGCCTTGGCCTCGGCGGGGGCGGTGACCTTGGCGGCAGCGGCCTTGGCTTCCTTGGCTTTCGCCGCCGCCTCGGTGGCCTCCTTCTCGGCGGCCTTGGCGGCGTCCTCGGCGGCCTTGGCGGCGTCCATGTAGGGGCGCATCTTGCCCTTGGCGCGGGTCTGGAGCCAGAAGGTGTGCTCGCCCGGCGCGAGCTTCTGCTCGGCGAGATTGAGCACGAGCTGGATGGACTTGGTCTTCTCGGTGCCCGTGAGTTCGGCCATCTTTTCCAAGCCTTTGTTGCCGGTGACCTTGAGCTTCACGTCGGTCTTGAAGTCGGCGCGGCGCGTGAAGTTCACGGGGATGAGCAGCTTGTTGAACACGCAGGTCTCCAACGGCTGCTTGGCCTCCATCGCAAAGGTCAGCGGCGCGGATTCGCGGTCGGTGACGGCGAGCGGGAAGCTGCGCGCAAGGCGCGTCTGCGGGGCCTCGGTCGTGTTGTTGTCGGTGGCCTGGTCCCAGTTCACCGTGCTCAGACGCGCTTCGCGGACGAGTTGGGCGTCGCCGAGCTTGGCGGTGCCAGTGATTTTGACTTCCCCGAGGCCGGCGGGCGCGTCGTCCTTGGCAGCGAGGAAGAGGCTGAAGACATTTGAAGCGGCGGGAATCTTGACCGATGGCGCAATGATGCCGGCGGGCAGTCCGCTGACAGTCACGTTGATGTCTTCCTTGAACCCGTCGCGACGGAAGACAAGCAGCTTGATGGGCAAGGCCTCACCGCGCCACATGGACGGCGCGCTCGTCACGACATCGGCGGGTGCCTTCTTCGCCGGCGCCGAGTCGGGGACGGCGACGAGACGGAAATCCGGCGTCTCCTTGCGCAGCGTGAGCAGATAGACGTGG
Source organism: Limisphaerales bacterium (assembly GCA_009773355.1). GTDB lineage: Bacteria > Verrucomicrobiota > Verrucomicrobiia > Limisphaerales > SXTU01 > SXTU01. The sequence continues at coordinate 103,828 of WRPG01000001.1, read as the reverse complement.
CGCGGGCTGGCGACGGTGCGCCCGAAGAGGTCGCGGATGCCGATGCGGTAAGAGGCGTCCTCCTTCACGTCGAAGCGTCCGACGGGATCGCGGTGCGCGGTGTTGAACTCCGGCCCGCCCGCGTTCACGACGGACTCGGCAAACTCCAGCACGTCCGCGAACGTCTCCTCGCCTTTCTCGTTCTTCGTCGCCTTCTGGATGACGACATGAGGCGCGGTCGGCAAGCCGAGGCGGTGCGACGTGACCTCCAGCCAGAACGCGTCGCCCTTCTTCGCGTCGAAGGCGAACCAGTCGCGGTCGTTCGGCGTGGCGAACTGTCCGGCGAGGTTCGCGGGCAGGGAAATCTTCTGGGCCTTGTCCGGCGAGTTGTTTGGCTCGGCCTCGGCGGTCACTGGACCGTTGGCGAAGGTGAGCAGCGAGGGATTCGAGAGCGCACCGTTCGCGCCCTTCACGCGATACTCGAAGCCGTCGAGGCTCGCGCTCGCGCCATTGAGCGAGAGCGTCGTGGCGAGGCGCTGGCGGGCCGCCGGGTCGCCCGGCGCGGCAAGGTCCACGGTGAGCTGATCGAGCACCTTGCCGTCCACCGTGAACTTCGAGGGCGTGCCGCCGGGAAGATTGCGGCCAAACACCGTGACCTTTGCGGCCTTGCCCTGTTCCGCCGCCGGCGGGAACACGAAGTCAACGTGCGGCCCGGTCGTGACCGTGAGCCGGTAGAAATACTGGTCGCCACCGCGATAGACGAAGTCGTGGACCTTCAGGATGAGCGTGCCATCCGCCGCCGCCGTGTGGTCGAGCAAGCCGCCCTGACGCCCGCGTTCCAGTTCGCGGCCATCCGGCGAGAGCAGCAGCAACGCGTCCGCCGCGCGCGAGTCGAGTTCGCGCGAGGCGCAGTCCACGAGGATGCGCTGGCCTTTCTTGACGGTGAGCTTGTAAAAGTCCGCTGCCTGGCTGTCGGTGCGGCCGTTCACGGTGGATTCCAAAGCAACTTCCAGTGCCGTCTCCGGTGTGTTGTTGCCGCTTTTCTCGACGACCTCCGCGAGTGTGCCGACGACGAACGTGCGCGGGTTGGACAGCCCGAAGCGCCCCAGCACGCGCGCCTCGTAAGCGCCCGGCGGCACATCGGCCGCGACGGTGATGGCGAACCGGTTCGCCGCCGCGAGCGCCTTGGCGGTGATGCCGGGGTGGTTGAAGCGAAGCTGGGCCTCGTCCAACTCCGCGCCGGTCACGGTCGCGTCCACGGCGGAGCCGGTCTTCGCGCCGGGCGGAAAGACGGTGAAGAGCTTGGGCTGCGGAAGCTGGGCGGACGCCGCGAGCGCGGAGGCGAACAGGGCGGCGGCGAGCAGTGACTGGGCCGTCACGCGACGGCAGAGTTCAAAAGAGAATGCGCGATACATTGGTTTGTAGTGAAAGACAGACGGCGGGCGGCGCGGCGGAATTGAAGGAGAAATCGGGACAAGCTCCAAAACCCAAGCTCCAAGTTCCAAAGAAGCTCCAAGTTTCAATTCATGCACCAGACACCGCAGCCATTGGCGCTTGTTGTTTGGAGCTTCTTTGGAACTTGGAGCTTGGGTTTTGGGATTTGAGCCCCACTCACCCAACCGCCGCACTTTCCTCCCGGTGCAGCTCCGCGTGCAGGCTGCGCAGCAGTTCCTCGGCGGCGAAGGGCTTCTTCAGGAACAACGGCACGCCCAGCTCGCGCAGGTCCGTGACGAACTTCTCATGGCCCATGCCGGAGGCGACGATGATGGGCAGCGTGGCGTCGCGCTTCCGCAGCTCGCGGCACAGCTCCACGCCGTCCATGAACGGCATCAGGATGTCCGTGATGACCGCCTTGATGTCCCCGGCGTGCTGGTCGTAGAGGCTCAAGGCCTGCTGGCCATCGCGCGCGGTGAGCACCTTGTAGCCGTGCCACTCAAGAATCTCGGCGGTCACGTCCAGCACGCCCTGCTCGTCGTCGGCGAGCATGAGCAACTCGCCGTTGCCACGCGGCAGCTCGGCCTGGGGCGGGCGCTCGCTGGTCTCCGCGCTCGCGGCGGGCAGGTAGATTTGGAACTCCGTGCCCTTGTCCTCCTCCGTCTCCAGCAGAATGAAACCGCCGTGGCTCTGCACCACGCCCAGCGCGGTCGCGAGGCCGAGGCCGACCGACTGCCCCGGCTCCTTCGTGGTGAAGAACGGCTCGAAGATGCGCGGCAGGATGTCGCGCGGGATGCCGACGCCTGAGTCCGTCACGCGGAACAGGACGTAGTTGCCCGGCTTCGCGCCGGTCGCGCGGCGGTGGTGGATGAAGCTCTCGTCCACCACCACGTTCTCCGCGCTGAACTTGAGCGTGCCGCCGGAGGGCATCGCGTCGCGTGCGTTGACCGCGAGGTTCAGCAGCACGCGATGGAGCTGTGAGGCATCGGCGGAAATCAAAGGCAGGTCATCCGCGACCTCGCTGCTGACGCGGACGTTGCGCGGGAAGGTCTCCTGCACGGACTTCGCAATGTCGCGCACGAGCATCTCCGGCGAGACCGGCGCGCGCTCGCCGTGGAAGCCGCGCGCGAAGGTGAGCACCTGCTTCACGATGTCCGCGCCGCGCTGGGCACTGGACTCGACGCTGTCCACGAGCGTGCGGGACTTGCCGCTGACCTGCTTGCGCAGGAGCTGCGCGGCCATGAGCACGGGCGCGAGGACGTTGTTCAGTTCGTGCGCCATGCCGCCGGCCAGCGTGCTGACGGCCTCGATGCGCCGGTGGCGCAACTGCTCCTCCGCGCGCTGCGCCTCGGCCAGTTCCGCCTCCAACTGCTGGACGTGGGCGTTCAAGCCCGCCGTGCGCTCGGACACGCGCAGCTCGACCTCGCCGTGGCTCTGCTGCAACGCATCCTCCAGCGAGCGGCGTTGCGTGGTCTCCTGCTCGGCCTGCTGGCGGGCGGCCTCCACGTCGGTGGTCAGGCGGGTGAGGCGTTCGTTCAACTCCGCGGTGGACTGTTGGAACCCGTCCTGTGCGTCGCGCATCCGGTCCAGCTCGGCCTCGGCGCGTTCGCGGTGCGCGCACTCCTCGCGGAGCCGCGCCTCGGTGGAGTCCAGTTCCGCGACGCGCTGGGCGAACTGCCGGTTGAGCATGTCCAGCTCCGCGCGGGCGGCGTTGAGGTTCGTCTGAAGTTCCGCCGTGGTCTGCTGCGCGCGCGTGCCAGCGGCGTCGAGGGCGGCGGCCTGCTCGCGGACGGAGGCGAGTTCCGAGTCGCGCTCGGTGAGGCGGCGGGTCAACTCGGCGTGCGCCTGCTGCAACGTCTCGTGTGCGTGGCGCAGCTCGGCGGAGTCGCTGCCCGCCTTGGCCTCGGCGGTGCGGAGCGCGGTCGTGAGTTCGCCCAGCCGGCGGTCGAAGTCCTCGCGCTGCATCTGCCACGTCAGCTCCAGGCGCAGGCGCTTCTCCATCTCGCCGCGCAGGGCCGCGTTCGCGGCCTCGAAGTCCGTCGCCCGGTCGCGCAGCCGTTGCTCGGCGCTCATCGCGGCGAGGCGCAACTGCTCGCGCTCGCGCTCCTGCTCGGCGAGCTGCGCCTTGAGCCGCGCCGTGGCCTCCTCGATGGCGTGCGGCTGTTCGGTGGTGAGCCGATCCACCTCGGCGCGGCGGGCGGCCAGTTCGGCGAGCGCGCTAGCGCGGGCGGCACGTTCTTCGTTGAGCAACCGGCGGGTGACTTCCAGCGCGCTGCCGCTTTCGGTGGCACGCGCTTCAAGCGTTGTGCTGGTCTGCGTCAGTGATTCGACCACGCGCCGGCGCTCGTCGCGTTCCTGTTCCAGCCGGGCGCTTGCTTCGCGCAGGGCGGCGGACGCTTCGGCAAGCTGCTTCTCCAACGCCGCACGCGTGTCGCGCAGCTCAACCTCGGTCGTCTCGCGCTGCGCGGCTTCCGAGCGCAGCCGCTCCTGCAAGGTCTGGACCTCCGACAGCCGCTCCGCGAGCCGCTGGTCCGCGCTGGCGCTGCCCTGCTTTGCGGATTCCTCGGCCTGCCGGCGCGCGGCGGCCTCGTGGTCGAGGCGGGAGCGGATGTCGAGCAGCTCCAGGTTCGCGTCGGCCAATTCCTTCTCCAGCTCCTTCTTGGCACGCTGCAATTCGGCCTGGAGGGCCTGCGCCTTGCGCGTGGCCTCCTCGGCGGCCTGCCGGAGATTCTTCTCCAGTTGCTCGCGTGCGCCCGTCTCGGCCGTGAGCCGGTGCGTGAACTCGGTGTGAGACTGGCGGGCCGTCTCCTCCGCCTGGGAACGACGAGCGGCTTCTTCCTCACAGGCCTTGAGGGCGGCATCGAGGTCGGCCTGGAGCGCCTCGGTGGTGCGCTCCGCGTCGGTCAGGCTCTCGCGCAGCTCGCGCTCCGTCTCGTGGCGGGCGGCGGTCTCTTTTTCGAGCCGCGAACGCAGTTCGGCCTGCGCGGCGGCGGCCTCGGCGAGCTGCTGGGCGAGCGCGGACTTGGAGCGTTGGAATTCCGCCTCGGTGGTTTCGCGCTCGGCAGATTCCCGCGCGAGTTCGTTCTGCGCGGCGGCGAGCGCGCGGCTGCTTTCGGCGTTGGTCGCTTCGAGTTCCGCGCGGACCTGGCTGGCGGCGGCCTCGGCGGCGTCGCGCTTGGCGGTCTCGGCGTGCAGCTCCTCACGCGCGGTGGCGAGCAGGGTCTTGAGTTCGGCGGCGTGCTGCTCGGTGGCGGAGTTGGCGAGCTTCCATGCAGCCTCGACGCGTTCGCGCTCGGCGGCCTCGAAGTCCATCCGCGCGCGCAACCCGGCGGCCTCGGCGGCGGCCTCGGCGAGCCGCTGGCCCAGCTCGGTCTTCGTCTTGGGCAGCGCGGTTTCCAGCTCCTCGCGCCGGGCAGACTCGGAGCGCAACGCCTCGCGGGCCGCCTCCAGTTCGGAAGCCAGCAGCGCAACACGCTCCTCCGATGAACGGCTGGCCTGGAGCAAACTCTCCTCGGTCTGCCTGCGCTCGGCGGCCTCGCGCTCGGCCTGGGAGCGGGCCTCGGCCAGTGCGGCAAGTTGCTGGTCCAGCTCGGCCTTCGTCTCCGCGAGCTGCCGCTCCAAATCGCCCCGCGCCGCAGCCAACTGCTTCTCCAACGCCTCGCGGTCCTCGGTTTCCTTGATGAGATTGTCCCAGGTCTTCTTCAGCTCGGCGTCCTGGTCGGCGAGCTTCTGCTGCTGGGCGGCGGCTGCCTGTTTCGCCTCGGCTTCGCGCTGGCTGCTGGCGGTGGTGGCCTGCTCCAACTGCGCGCGGACCTCGGCGAGCGCGGCAGTCGCTTCCGCGAGCTGGCGCTCCGTCTCCGACTTCGACTGGCCCAGCGCGGACTCCGCCTGCTCGCGGCGCTCGGTCTCGGCCTGCAACTGCTGGCGCAACGCGGCGAGCTGCTGTTGCGCCTCGGCGGCAGCCTGCTCGGCGACGGTGCGGGACTGCTGCGCGGTTGTCTCGACTTGGAGCCGGGCGGCCTCGGCGGCCTCGGCCCGGGCGCGCAGTTCCGCCAGCGCGGCTTGCTGTGTCTCCAACTCGCTCCTGCTGCGAAACAGCTCCGCCTCCGCGCGTTCGCCGCGTTGCACCTCGCCAGCCAGTTGCTCGCGGACCGGCTGCAACTCGGCGGCCTTCGTGGTGGCTTCCTCCAATTGCTTGCGCGTGTCGGCGAGCGCGGCGGTGGCCTCGGCAAGCTGGCGTTCCGTCTCCGACTTCGACTGCCCGAGGGCGCTTTCGGCCTGCGCGCGGCGCTCCGACTCGGCCTGCAACTGCTGCCGGGCGTCGGCCAGTTGCCTCTGCGTCTCGGAAAGCTGCTGCTCGGAGTTGGAGCGCAGGTCCAGCGCGGTGGTCTCGATCTGCTGGCGCGCGGCCTCGGTGCGCTCCAGTTGCGCGCGGAGCTCCGCCAGCGCGGTTTCCTGCTCGCCCCGCTGCGTGGTGGCGGCCTGCGTGTCGCGGGAAGCTTGCTCGCGGAGCTGCTGGTTGTCGGTCTCCAGCTCGGCGACGCGTTGCTCGAAGCGCTGGTGCGCGGCGCGCAAGTCGGCCTCGACCTGTGCGCGGGCGGCCTCGTCGGCTTCGGATCGTCCGGCACCGGCCTGGCTGGCTGCCGCGAGCTGCTGCTCCAGCGCGGCGCGCGCGGCGGCGGCCTCCGCGAGCTCCTGCGCCAGGCGGTTGCGCTCGTCACCCAAGGCCTTCGCCACCGCCTGCTGCTCGACCAGCTCCTTCTCCACCTGCGCCTTGGCCTCGGTGAGCGCGGCAATCCGCGCGGCAAGTTCGGGGTTGACCTCGCCGCCACCTTGACCCGCCTCGGCCTGCGTGCGGCGGGCAGACTCCGCGACCAGCTCTTCCTTCGTGCGCTCCAGCTCCGCGTTCAGCTCCATCAGCCGCTGCTGGATGCCGGTGTTGGTCTGGACCATCGCCTCCTCGGACAGCTCGCGTTCGGCGTCGGCGCGTTCGGCCTTCTCGTGCTCGGTCTGGAGCGCGACGCGCAGCGACTCCAGTTCGGTTTCAAGCCGTTTGACGCGCTCGGTCTCGGCATGCAGGCGGTGATGGACGGTTTCCAGCGCGGTGTCGGGCTGCGTGGCGGAGGACTGGAGCTTGTCGAAGTCCTCACGCAGCGAGCGCAAGTCATCCTCCGCGAGCTGGCGGCGGGTGGCCTCGTCCGAGAGGCGTTTGCGCAGGGCCTCCAGCTCGGCGGGCGAACTGGCCGTGCGTTTCTCCAGCTCGGCCTTCTCCGCCTGCAAGGTCTTGACCGCGAGTTCGTGCTCGGCCACGGCCTTCTCCAGGCCGCTGATGATGTCGGTGAAGGTCGCCGTGCGTTCGGCCACCTGTTTGTCCAGTTCCCCGCGCGCCTTGGCCAGCTCGGCCTCGACCTGCTCGCGGCCTGACAGCTCGGCCCAGAGCTGGCGGTTGGCGGATTCCAGCTCGGAGTCGCGCTTCTTCAACTCATCGGCGCGGCGCTCCAGCTCCAGGCCGATTTCCTTGCGATAGGATACCTCCTGCTGCACGCGGGCCAGCGCGGCGTCCAACGCGGCGGCCTGGTCGGTGGTGCGCGTGTCGTCGGCGACCTTCCGCTCGTTGATGTCGAGGATGGAGCCGATGATGCCGTTGGGCTGCTCGTGGTCGTCGAGCACGCGCATGGCGTGGCCGGCGACCCAGCGGGTGGAGCCGTCCTTGTTGCGGAGACGGAAGTCGAGGCGGAACTCCTTCTCGCCGCGCACGCACTTGCGCCATTCCTCGGTGACGCGCTTGTTGTCGTCCGGGTGCACCGCGAGCAGCCAGCCAAAGCCCTGGCTCTCCGCCTGCGAGCGGCCCGTGAGCGCGCTCCAGCGGTGGTTGACGAACAGGATGTCACCCTGCTGGTTCGCGCGGAAAATGCCGGCGGGCGCGGCCTGCGTGAGCGACTCGAAGGTCTGCCGGACCTCGTGGTTTTTGGCGTGCGTCTGCTCGCGCTTCTGGATGTCCCGGCGCAGGAGGAGGAAGAGGCCGACGGTGCCGGCGGCGAGGAAGAGCGTGTCCTTGACGACGGCCACGACGTTGAGCGGCTTGGTCAGCCACCAGTCCGTGGCGGCGAACCAGACCAGACCCGCGACGAACAGGGCCGCCAACAGCCGGCGCAACCGCGGGAGAAGGGAATTCATGCGCGTGCGTTGATTACGCGCGCAAGCGTGTGGCGGGCGGCGGAGCGTGTCAAACCGCGAGTGCGGCAGGGTAGCTCGACATTCCAATGTCGAGTGCGGACGGGCAGTCAGCTTGCGCGGTTCTCGACATTGGAGTGTCGAGCTACTGCCGCCGCGTTTCTGGATTGGCGTCCGGCAAAAGTCCGGCCTATCGTCCCGCCCGTTTATGAAGTTGAAAGCAGTCCTGCCCCTGCTCGTGGTGTTGAGCGCTGGCTTTGCCATCCGTCCGGCGAGCGCAGTGGATGTCCTGTGCGCGGATGAGGAGCCGGCCGCCGCCAAGGCGGACAAGCCCGTCCTGTTCCTCGACAAAAGCCCGGTCATCGTCAAATACCAGCTCGGCCGCCTCTCCAACGACCAGCTCCTGCTCGCCGACCGCGAGACGTCGCATCCGAAGTTCATTCCCCTCTGGGAGGCCATCATGGGCCGGCCGGGCATCGCGGCGAAATTCCGCGCCGAGGCCGCCGAGGCACTCGCCAAGCTGAACAAGACCGACGTGCCGACGGAACTGCTCGCCGGCCTCAAGCGCGCCGCCGCCAGCGCGCCGGTGGTGGCCGAGTTGTCCAAGCTGCTCGTCACGCAGAAGCCGGAGGACTTGAAGAAAAGCCAGACCGCGCTCGAAGCGCTCGCCGGCGCCGAAGGCCCGGATGCTGCGCGGCAGGCGGCGTTCGCCGCGCTCATCGGCATCCAGCCAGCGGACGCGCTGTGGGCTTTTGCGCAAGGCAAGCCCGGTGCGTTGACGCATTTGGTCGCGGGCATCCCGCTCGCGCAGGACGGGGCAAAGCGCGCCGCCTTCGCCGGCAAAGTCCTGCCACTGCTTGCCGGGGGCGACCCCGCCACGCGCAAGGCCGCCATCACCGCCGCCGCGAAACTGCCGGGTAGCGAGGCCACCGCCTTCGCCGCGCTGGCGAAAGTTGTCGCCTCCGGCACGGAAGTCCCAACCGCCGCGCGCGCGCTGCTGGCCCTGCCGCGCGACACCTGGCCCGACGCGGCCGTGAAGCCGCTCGCTGACTCACTGCTGGAACAGGCGAAGAAAGTTCCCGTGCCCAAGCGCACGGAGAACGACTTCCTCGACGTGCAACAGCTCGGCTTCCAGCTCGCCGCCAAATTGCCCAAGGACGCCGCGCTGCCCGTCCGCAAATCCTTCTCCACCCTCGGCGTGAACGTCCTGCGCCTGGGCACGCTGCACGAGCAGATGTTCTTCGACAAAGTCCAGCTCGTCGCCGAGGCCGGCAAGCCGGTGGAACTCGTCTTCCACAACTCCGACGCCATGCAGCACAACTGGGTGCTCCTCCAGATCGGCGCGGCGGACGAGATCGGCCTCGCCGCCGAGAAGCTGCCGCCGCAGGCCGACAGCCAAGGCCGGCTCTACATCCCCGCGTCGCCCAAGGTGCTTCAGGCCACGAAGATGTTGAACCCGAACGACACCGTTCGTCTGCGCTTCAACGCGCCGAGCGAGCCGGGTGATTATCCCTACCTTTGCACCTACCCCGGCCATTGGCAGCGAATGCGCGGTGTGCTCAAGGTCGTGAAAGATCTCGACGAGTATCTCGCGCAGGGCCACACCGAACCCGCCGCGCCCGTCATCACCGAGTGGAAACTCGCCGACCTCGAACCCGAACTGCCCAAACTCGCCAAAGGCCGTGACTTCGCGAAGGGCAAGGCCCTCTTCACCAGCGTCGGCTGCATCGCGTGCCACAAGGTGGGTCCGGACGGGGTGCTGTGGGGGCCGGAGCTGACCGGCGTGCTGGCCAAATACAAGGGCGACGCCAAGGCCGTGCTCGGCGAGATTCTGGAGCCGTCCAAAAATCTGGAGCCGCGCTTCCGGCCCTACGAGTTCACCCTCGGCAACGACGACCCCTTCACGGGTTTCCTGCTCAAAGCAGAAGGCGACACCCTCACCGTCCAGACCGGCCCCGGCGAGGCGATGGTGAAGAAGTTCGCGAAGAAGGACATCAAGAGCCGGGCGTCGAGCAGTTCCATCATGCCGCCCGGCCTGCTGAACCTGCTGAACAAGGAACAAATCCTGGACCTCCTCGCCTTCCTCCAGGCTGGCGGTGACGCGAAGCACGCGGCGTTCAGCAAGTAACTCGGGACACCGGTCAGTAGCTCGACATTCCGATGTCGAGACCGGCTGCTCCAAGGGGACAACTGCCCTCGACATTGGAATGTCGAGCTACCATCGTCGCGCCAGGAGTTCGCTCCCGGAAGGTCTTCAGTTGTTCACCTTGAGCAGCCCCGTCACGGCGGCGAGGGACAGGGGCACCACAATCCAGCCGGAGAGGCGCAGCACGAAGTTGGCGATCGCCGCCGGGCGGACTTGGATGTGCTTCTTCAAGAACGGGAGCCGGTAGCTCAACGGGCTGGTGGCCGCGATCCATTCCTCCTCCAGTGGGAACTCGACGGGCAGGAAATAGCAGATGCTCAACGCCACGGCGTCGAAGGTGGTGAGCGGGGTTCCTTGTGCCGCCTTGTCGCGGTGCCTCACCGCGCCGGGGAGCTTGAAGACAAGCGCGCCCAGCCAGACGAGGATGGCGGAGAAGACGAGCAGGCGGTAGGGCCGCACGCCGTAGTTGCCGAGCGCGCCGTAGAGCGACCGGAAAAACCACTCGCCGTATTTGTGGTCCACCCAGGTCTGGCGCCGCTCGCGCTGCTGGTTCTGGAGATAGACGGCGTCGGCCTCGTCGTCGCGGCCCACCTGCCGCAGCGAGCGCTCCAGCCGCGTGAGCACGGGGCGGTCCGCGCGGGTGAACGCCTCCAGCAGGGCGTCCACATTGCCGCTGAACTCCTCGTAGGTGCTGCCGCGCAGCTCGATGGGGCCGTCGGTCCATTGGGACTCGCTGGTCAGGCGCAGCGTGCGGAAGGTGGAGTCCGTGAGATCCAGCAGCCCTTTGAAGCGGGCGCTGCTGAAGTCCGCGCCCTGCGGGAAGGCCGCCCGTGTCAGGCTTGCGCCCCGGCGGAAGCGCACCTCCTCGAACGCCATTGGCACCTCCCACTTCGTCGAGTCGAACGCCGCCTCGTTGTGGAAGGTGACGCCCGCCATCTGCACCCGCTCCGCCGCCTGCAAGTTGCGGAAGTCCGCGCGCGCGCGAAACTCGGCGGCATGGACCGCGCCGGTGCCGCCGGGCCGCCAGCTCAGAATCAAGCCGCGCTGGAGGTTCGCGCCGCGGAACAACGCCTCGCCGTCGAAGCGCGCCGCCGCGAGGTCGAGCTGCCCGCCGATGCGTATCGCAATGAAGTCCGCCGACTTCTTGAAGTGCGTCGGGGAGTTGGTGCCAATCGGCCCGAACACCGCGTGGCGCTCCACCGCCATCGCGTTGAACGAGGCGTCGCCGCCGAACACCACGCCCGCAAACTGCACCGGTCCCACCGCCTCCGCCGCGACGAAGTCGAGCGGCCCGGCGAAGCGCGCGCCGGTGAAGTTGAGCGTCTTGCCGGCCTTGATGGAGTTGAACTGGGCCGTCATCTCCGGGTTTTGGAAGACCGTCCCGGTGAAGGTCGCCGCCGAGGTGAAGGTGGCCCGGACAAAGTTCGCGTCGCCGGCGAATTGCGCGCCGTCGAAGGCTGTCTCCGCGCCGAACGCCGCCGCCGAGAAGGAGACGGGCCGGTTGGTGGCGGTGAACTTCACCTGCTCGAAGAACGCGTCCAGCTCGAACTTCACGCCGGTGAAGATGGCCACGTCGGCAAAGCTCGCGCCCGGCACGGCCCCCGCGCCCAGCGCCCCGAACGAGACCGTGTGGCCGAAGCGCGCGTAGGTGAAGAGCGCCTCGGTCGCGAAGACCGCGCCGTTGAAGGCCGTCTCGCCGCCGAAGCGCGCGTTGCGGAAGTCCGCCGCGCCGATGAACTGTCCGCCCACGAAGTTCGCCCGCCCGCCGATGCTGCTGTCCTGAAAGCTGACCGCCGGGCCTTCCTCGGTGCCTTGGAAGCGCGCCCGCTCAAAGTCCGCGAGGGCGCTGAAATTTGCCTGGGAGAAGAGCGCCCCGCCCGCGAACTGCGCCTGCCCGAACCTGGCGTAGTCCTTGAATGCGCAGCCGTCGAAGCTCACCGGCGCGGGCCGCAGGAACTGGACTTGCGCGAAATCCGCCTCCCCGCCGAACTGCGCGCTCGCGAAATCCGCCGGGCCGGCAAACCGCGCGGGCGGCAGCGCCCCCGGGCCTTCGCCCTCCGGCCCGAACGCCACCGTGCCGAGGAACTGCGCGGTGGCAAAGGTGCTGGCGCCGCGAAACTCCGCGCCGCGAAACGTCGTGACGCGCTCGCAGCGCGTGTCCTTGAACACCGCCTGGCTGTTCGTGCCGCCGCCGAAACGCACGCGGTTGAAGTCCACCGCCCCCGCAAACCGCGCGCCCTCGAAGGTGACGTTGCCGTTGAACGACGCCGCCGGCTGGCCCGGCGCGGGGCCAAAGCCCGCCGTCTTGAGGAAGGTGGCGCGGTTGAATTTGGATTCCTTGCCGAGAAACGCCGCGCCCTGCGCGAGGAAGACGTCCTCCGCCGTTGCGTCCGTGAAAGTGGCGGCCCCGGAAAACGCGGTCCCCCGCAGCAGCGCCGCCCGCCGCGCCAGCGCCCCGGTGAAGCTGGCGTCCGCCGCGAACTGGCTGTCCGAGAAATCATAACCCTGCTCGAAGACGGCGAACGAGCAGTCGGCGGCGGCCTTGAACACGCACTGGTGCAGCCGGAAACGGTTGGTCACAGCGGCATGCCGCAGGTCCAGCGGCTCGATGATGACCGCGCGGGTGACGTTGACCGCCGTGCCCTTGCGGGCCGCCTCCGCAAGCCACGTCGAGGACACGGTGCGCTCGACCTCAGGCTGGTTTGCGGTGAAGACGATGGCCTCGCCCGCGAGCAGTTTGCCGCGAAGGCCGCCGACAGACTCGGCCGCGAACGCGGGAAAAGCGAGCAGCCCCAAAATGACCGCCGCGATCGCGGAGGCAACGCCACGACGGCACCCATGTGCAGGGGGAGCCAGTCGAGAGCTGCTAGCCTTGTCGCGCGGTGGATTCATCAGACCGGATGGCCGCGATTATGCACGCCGGGCAGGGCAGGGCGAGGAGGAATCACCGGCGCGACGTTTGACTTCCCCCATGACGCTCCCTACTGTCCGCAGCCAGCCGTCCACCCATCCATGAGCGCCACCTTGCCGCCGCCGGTTCCCACCAAGGGCGCGCTCGTGTTCGTCGTGGATGACAACACCTTGCTTGGCGAAATCACCCGACAACTCATCGCCAGCGCCGGCTACGAGACAAAGCTGTTCCACCAAGGCCTGCCCGCGCGCGGGGAAATGCTCGCTGCCTCCCAGCCACCGGTTGTGCTCGTGACGGACTTCGACATCGGCGACATCAACGGCCTCGACCTCATCGGCGAGGTGCGGGTGAAGCTGCCGCAACTCAAGACGCTCCTCGTCAGCGGCACCGCCAAACCCGAGGTGCTCGCCGCGCATCCCGTGAAGCCCGACCAGTTCCTCGCCAAGCCCTTCCGCGCCGACGACCTCATCGGTGCGGTGGACCGGCTCGCGGCGCAGGCGCGGACGGGTGCCGTTTGACTCGGCTTGCGCTCCTTCCTACCGTCAGCGCCGATGTTTGAACTCATCGCGCCTTACTCACCCGCCGGCGACCAGCCCCAGGCCATCGAGAAACTGACGGCGGGTGTGCAGGCCGGCGCGAAGCACCAGGTTCTCCTCGGCGTCACCGGCTCGGGCAAGACCTACACCATCGCGAACGTCATCCAGCAGATTCAGCGGCCCACGCTCGTCATCTCGCACAACAAAACGCTCGCCGCGCAGCTCTACGCCGAGTTCAAGTCCTTCTTCCCCAAGAACGCCGTCGAATACTTCGTCAGCTACTTCGACTACTACCAGCCCGAGGCCTACATCCCGCGCAGCGACACGTTCATCGAGAAGGATTCGAGCCGGAACGACGAGATTGAGCGCCTCCGCCTCTCGACGATGAGTTCCCTCTTCGCGCGCCGCGACGTGATCGTGGTCGCCAGCGTCTCGTGCATCTACGGCATCGGCAGCAAGGAGGACTACGAGGCGATGGTGATTCCGCTGCGCGTCGGCATGGCCTTCACCCGCGAGCAACTGCTCTCCCGCCTCGTGGACATCCAATACACGCGCAACGACATCGCCTTCGAGCGCGCGCAGTTCCGCGTGCGCGGCGACACGCTGGAACTCCGCCCCGGCTACACCGAGGATGGCCTGCGCATCGAGTTCTTCGGCGACGAGATTGACCGCATCACGCGGTTCGAGCCGCTCACGGGCGAAGTGCTGGAGCAGCTCCAAGCCGTCGTCATCTATCCCGGCAAGCAGTTCGTCACCACGAACGAAAAGCTCAAGGCCGCGCTGCTCACGATCCGGGAGGAACTCGGCGACCGCATCGCGTGGTTCGAGAAGCACGGCAAGCTCCTCGAAGCCCAGCGCATCAAGATGCGCACCGAATACGACCTCGAGATGATGGAGGAGATGGGCGTCTGCTCCGGCATCGAGAACTACTCGCGCCACATCGCCCAGCGCCCGCCCGGCTCGCGGCCCACGACGCTGATTGACTTCATGCCCGACGACTTCCTGCTCGTCATGGACGAGTCGCACGTCAGCGTGCCGCAGATTGGCGGGATGTATGCCGGCGACCGCTCGCGCAAGGAAGTGCTCGTCGAGCACGGCTTCCGCCTGCCCAGCGCGCTCGACAACCGCCCATTGAGCTGGCTCGAATTCCAGTCGCTCCAGCAGCAAACCATCTACGTCAGCGCCACCCCCGCGCCGCGCGAGCTGGAATGGGCGAAGGCGAGTGCGCGCGCTGCGCGCCGTGCCGGCGATTTGCAATCGCCGTCGGGCGCGGTCGAAAGCACGGCAACCATTCCATCTGCGAACGCCACGGACGACGGTTACAAACCACCGGCACGGGATGCCGACGGCGTCGTTGAACTCGTCGTCCGCCCCACCGGTCTGATTGACCCGACCATCACCCTCAAGCCGCTCAAGGGCCAGATTGACGACCTTATCGAAGAATGCCGCAAGCGCGTTGAGAAGAAGGAGCGCGTCCTCGTCACCACGCTCACCAAGCGCACCGCCGAGGAGCTCACCGACTACCTCCGCGACATCGGCATCAACGTCCGTTACCTCCACAGCGAGGTGGACGCGCTCGAACGCGTCGAGATCATCCGTGGCCTGCGCAAGGGCCAGTTCGATGTGCTGGTCGGCATCAACCTCCTGCGCGAAGGCCTCGACCTGCCGGAGGTTTCCCTCGTCGCCATTCTTGACGCCGACAAGGAAGGCTTCCTCCGCAGCGAGACGAGTTTGATTCAGACCGCTGGCCGCGCCGCGCGCCACCTGAACGGCGAAGTCATCCTCTACGCCGACGTGAAGACGCAGAGCATCCAGCGTTTCCTCGCCGTCTGCGAATACCGTCGGAAGAAGCAGGTTGCCTACAACACCGCTCACGGCATCACCCCGCGCAGCGTCACGCGCGTGATGGAGGAAAGCCTCTCATCGCAGAAGGAAGTGCACGACGTCGCCACTGGCGTGCTGAATGAGGCCGCCGGTGACTTCGATGTGACCGAGACCATCCTCGAACTGGAAGGACAGATGATTGAAGCCTCAAACAACTTGGAGTTCGAGAAAGCCGCGCTCTACCGCGACCAGATCAACGAGCTGAAACGCATGGCCGGCGGCGAAGCCCCGACCCGTCCGACGACCTACGGCAAGAAGCCCGCGAAGTCCCGCAAGACCGGGAAGCCGACGTGGACACCGCGCGTGTAGTCACAACCTTCAGGTTGCGAACCCGTTCAACGAACCGACGCGCGGGCTGAAGCCGGTGGCTACGAGGGGCGGACCGAGAGCAGGTTCCGCAACACCGTGAACACCGTCTCCGGCGAGAGGTGGGCGATGCCGTCGGAGTTGCGCAGGACGCGGAAGGCGGGGCTGCGCGGGTGCCAGATGGCTTCGTTGGAATTGGCCCAGAGCGCGAGGCCGGGGAGGCCGACGGCGGCGGCAAGGTGCGTGATGCCGGAGTCGTGACCGACGAAGCCGAGGCAGGCGCGCAGCGAGCTGGCGAGTTCGGGGAGCGGCTGGTTTTGAGCGAGCCGAACGCGTGAAGAGGGCAGGGGATGCGTGAGTTCAGTGAGGCGGTTGCCTTCCGCTTCGCCGCCGACGAGCAGGACATTCCAATCCGTGCCGGACATGACGTGCGCGAGGAACTTGGCCCAGTGCGGCAGCGGCCAGTTCTTCTTCTCGCTGCCGCTGCCGGGGTGGACGGCAAGCACGGGGGGCGTCGGCGCGGGTTCAGCAAAGCTCAGGCGCGGCACGGGGTCGGGGTCGAAGATGGCGAGGCGCTCAAGCGGCTTCAGGAGAACGGCGGTGGCGTGGACGGGCTTGGTCTCGTCCGGGCGGTGCGGGCCGGCGATGAACTGCGCCTTGGTGCAGGCCCGCACGTTCTCGGCGAAGAAGCCGTCGGGGTCGTAGAGGTAGGAGACGATCACTTGGAAGCCGGCGAAGTAATGGCCCGTCGCGTCGTCGAGGTCACCCATGTCCGCGAAGAAGCCGGCCAGCGCGCGGGCCTCAACCGGGCGCACGGCGTCCGCGAGTCCGCCGTGCAACGCGAGCGAGGCGATGTGCGGGTAGCCGAGGACTTCGAGGTGCGTGTCGGGAAACTGCCGTCGCAGCGCCGCCAGCACCGGCAGCGTCAGGACGAAGTCGCCGATGGCTCCGCCGCGGATGACGAGAATTTTGCCTTTGGATTTTGAAGTGTTTTGGCCCAAGCGTGAGAGGTGATTGACGTGCTGCTGGAAGTCGTTGGAAGCGCTCCAATGGCGGCCGCTGCTGTATCAGTCCCACCAAAAATGCAACAAGTTCTCCTTGAGAACGGGCGCAAGGAGCGGGCTTGAGCCATCCCAAGCCGAGAGGTAACGCTCCAAACCTGCCTGCATGACCTCCTGCTCCGAGAATAGTGCCTCGATGAGCTTCAACTCTGCCGGCGTAATTTGGCGCTCGAATCGAAGCTTCAAGCCAGCGATGTCGGCAAAGAACACCCGGTATGGAATGATCTCCGCGATCTTGGTCGCCTTGTCGGCCACCAACGCGACGGTGGCTGACACGTCGTAATTGTAACTTTCGGCACCATGTGCGCCGACTCGAAAAACGCGGACGACATCAGCTACGGTTGTCTGAGTAGGAATCTCGTAAAGCCGGTGTCCAGGGTCGCTTTCGAGCATTCCGATGAGGATAATTCGAGCCGGGTCGGATGAAGAAGGCGGGTTTCCATAGATGGCTTTTTCATCTAAGAAGTTTCCGGCCTTCCAGTTCGAGGGTAGCTCCATAGGCTTTGGTTTTTGTCCTGCGGTTGGGCGACAACTGGTGACTGAGAGCGCAAGGAAGGCAACAAGAATGGACCTCATAGCCCATATGGATACCTGTTCGCTTCGTTTCACTTTCAACCCCCAGTCTTAAACACCGTCGCCCCCAGCACCGCCACGAGCACGCCGAGGGCGAGGCGGAGGGCGCAGCCGATTTTCACGCGCGTGTCGGTGGCGGTCTTCCACTCGATGATGTCCCGGCAGCGCCACGGCGAGACGGTGAACCAGATGCCGGCGACAATCCACAGGTAGGCCCACACGCCCAGCACCCAGCGCCAGTTCGAGTCGTGCCAGCGCTGCGCGTCGAGCACGAGCTTGGCGAGGAGCATCAGCACCAGCGCAAGGCCGCGCACGGCGAGGAAGTCCTTGAGGAAGATGCAGGTGCCCAGCCCGAGCGCGGCGAAGCCGGCATACATGACCGGCTTGAAGGCGCTGAAGTCCGCGATGTTCTCCTGCTTCACGTGCCAGAGGAAACACGCGGTCGCGATGGTCATCAGCACGTAGCCGATGCCGGTGTGGCGCGGGAACTTGCGCAGGGCGTCGCGGAACGCGGCGGGGTTCGACAGCCCGTAGAGCTGCGGGACGGCGACGCCGAGGCCGAGGACGATGCAGAGGTTGGAAAGGGTCATGCCAAATTATGAACCACAGATGGACACAGATGGGCACGGATGAAGACCGAGTGCTGTGCAGCTCGTGTCTGCCTTTCCCATCCGTGTTTATCCGTGTCCATCTGTGGTTAATTCAAATTCACAATCGCCGGGTCGCCGTAGAGCGTGAAGGGCGCGGCGCGGACGATGCGCACGTCCATCAACTGGCCGATGTGCCGCTCGCTGCCCTCGAAGACGACGATCTTGTTCGCGCGGGTGCGGCCTTCGAGACGGGCGGGGTTCTTGCGGCTCGGACCCTCGACGAGGATTTGCAGCACGCGGCCTTCGCAGACCTTGTTCTTGCGCTCGGCGATCTCGTTGATGATGGCGAGGAGTTGCGAGTGCCGGGCTTCGATGACTTCCTCCGGCAACTGGTCCGGCATCGCGGCGGCAGGGGTGTCGCGGCGGGGCGAGTATTTGAAGACGAAGGCGTTGTCGAACTCGACTTCGTGCGCGAGCGCGAGCGTCTCGGCGAAGTCCACCTCTGTCTCGCCGGGGAAGCCGACGATGATGTCGGTGGTGATGCCCATCTCAGGATTGACGGCGCGGAGCTGACGGATGATTTCGAGGAAGCGGGAGCGGGTATAGCCGCGGTGCATGAGCTTGAGGATGCGGTCGCTGCCGGACTGGACCGGCAGATGCGCGCTCTCGACGAGCTTGGGCAGGCGGGCGTAGGCGGCGACGAGGTCGTCTCCGTAGCCCTTGGGGTGCGGGGAGGTGAAACGGATGCGCTCCAGGCCCTCAATGGCGTGGACGGCTTCGATGAGCTGGACGAAGGGGCTGGTGGCAGGTGAGAAAGCGGGAGAGTGAGAAAGTGAGAGTCGCCCGGCCCCACCGTCCTTCTCACTTTCGCACTTTCCCACTTTCGCACTTTCACTATTTCGCCGGCCGTAGCTCGTGACGATCTGACCGAGCAACGTGATCTCCTTCACCCCGCGCGCGACGAGTTCACGGCACTCGGCGACGATGTCGGGAATCGAGCGGCTGCGCTCCTGCCCGCGCGTGTAGGGCACGATGCAGAAGGTGCAGTATTGGTTGCAGCCCTGCATGATGCTGACGAAGGCGGTGACGGCCTTGCCTTTCGCCGCGCCGTTGAGCAGGTGCTCCTTGATGGTCGCCTCGCTGCCGCGCTCCTCCTCGGTGTCCACGATCTTGTCGCGGCGGCCTGCGAGGAGGTCGTCCACGTAGTCGGCGACGCGGTGGAACTTCTGAGTGCCGACGACGAGGTCCACGTCGGGGAGCTGGTCAATGAGTTCCTTGCCCCGGCTCTGCGCCATGCAGCCGAGGAAGCCCAGCAGCACGCCGGGGCGCTGCTTGCGGAACTGCCCGGCCAGGTTGGTCATCTTGTCCACGGCCTTCTGCTCGGCGTTGTCGCGCACGCTGCATGTGTTCAGCAGCACGACATCCGCGACGGCCTCGGAGGGCGCGAGGGAATAGCCCTTGGCGACGAGCTGGGCGGCGACGGCCTCGCTGTCGCGCTCGTTCATCTGGCAGCCGTAAGTCTTGAGGAAGACGCTGGGCATGAAAGCAAAACGGCGCGCAGCTTAGGCACTGCGCGCCGGGCGGGGAAGAAGGAAGATGCGACCCGATTCGGTCCGGCCTATTCCGGCTCGGACGCGCCGGCCTTCAGCCAGACCGCGTCCACGTCGGTTCCGGTGGTGGAGCCGCGCGGACGAGGGACACCGATGACGCCGCTGGTGGAGCGGCTGAGATTGGCCCACTTGTGAAACTCTGACCGGCCGTCGGAGAATCCAAACGTGGTCGCCCCGTTGTGCAAGGCCGCCGGCAGGTTGCAGTTGCTCCAGTTGATCGTGTTCGACATATCAATGGCAAAGTAGCCGTCGTCGAGCGCGTTCACATCCTCGTGGACAAAAACGTGCATGTCGGAAGGCTTGCTGATGTTGCTAATCCGGGAGTAGAGGCGGAACGGAGTGGTGGCGGCCGGGCGCTTGCCGGCGTTCATCCAGTTGTTCATGGAGACGCTGCGCACGTAGGACTGCGTCAAGCCAGGATAGATGTATTTGTCCGACGGGCATTTGAAAAGTTTTGGGTTCTGGGCGTAGCGGCCCAGCAGGCCATGCATGAACAATGCCGTGTTGGTTTCGTAGCCCGGCTGATACGCCGCGTTGCCGGGACGGATCCAGCCGGTGCACCAGGACTGGTTGGTGTTGTTGATGGAGGTTCCGCCCAGGTTGCGGACAATGCGCCCGTCGTTGTCGTCATGGTAAAGCACCCAGGCGAGCATGAGCTGCTTGTTGTTGGCCAGGCACTGGGTGCCCATCGCCTTCTCCTTGGCCTTGGACAGCGCGGGCAACAGCATCCCGGCGAGGATCGCAATGATGGCGATGACGACGAGAAGTTCGATCAGGGTGAAGCCGGCTTTACGCGACAGAGAATTCGACATCATTTCGTGAATTGGAAACAGTTGGTGCGGCAGCCATTCAAGGCTTCGGGACCGACCAAGCTACTCGAAGGCGTGCTTCTTGAGCCACTGGGCGTCCGTGGGGTTGGCCGTTGCTTGCACGACAGGCACGCCATTCCTCTTGGTCAGGATACTCCACTTGTGCGACTCCGCATGTCCGTCTGCAAAGCTCATGCTGGTGGCACCGCCATGGAGGGCGGCGGGTGAGTTTTCGATGGAGGTCCAAGGTTGGGCACTATTGTCGAGCCGGAATTGTCCGTCATCAATCGTATTTGGGTCCTCGTGGATGAACACGAACAAGTCAGTGGGGCGTCCCATGTTGCCCATGCGCGTGTAATAAGGTTTCCCGCCCCAGATGGCGTGCGTAGGGGGGAGGCCGGGGTCGTTCATCCACAGATTCATCGTCACACTGCGGACATATGGATTTGGGTAGGGTGGAATTGGGAACTTGTCGGATGGGCACTTGAAGATGCCAGCGTTCCCCGCATAGCGGCCCAGCAGCGCATCCATAAAGAACCGGGAGTTGGTCTCGCAACCTGGGGACAGCCCATAGTTGCCGCCGGTCCGCATCCATCCTGTGCACCAAGTCTGGTTCGTCGTATTGAGGGCGAGTTTGGTGTTGTCGTTTAGCACCATGCGGTCGTCCTGATCAGTGCCGTAGAGGCCCCAAGCTAGTTGGAGCTGCTTCATGTTGCTCAGGCACTTTACGCCCATCCCCTTTTCCTTCGCCTTCGACAGCGCCGGCAGGAGCATCCCCGCCAGAATCGCGATGATGGCGATGACCACGAGCAGTTCGATGAGGGTGAAGGCACTCCGGTTCGCCCAGCTTGGCGAGAGGGTGGATTGATGTTGATGGTTCATACGCGGTGGCGTCGGGTCTGGGAGGAGCCTAGCCGGTTCCCGTCGCTTTGCAAGCCGCGGACACATCCTTCACCGACCACGGGGCAGCAACTCGACATTCCAGTGCCGAGAATCATTTGTGCGATGGGGCTTCCACGCTCGACCTGGGAATGTCGAGCCACCTCCGGGCCAGCGCCAAACCAGCACCTACGGGCAAGCGGCACCCCAGCCAGGCCGTTCATCCGCGCGGCCCGTTTTCGCTGTAACCAATCCACCGCCGCCCGCCTCTCCACTGTCCATGAACATGCGCCTACTGCTGGCCCTCTCCTTCCTCGTCACTTCCGCCGCCTTTGCCGCTGACCTGCCGTCCATCCCGGCGGCGGCCATCGCTAAGAAAAAGGAACTCCTCTTCTCCGAGGATTTTCAAGGCAGCACCCCGGACAAGGTCTGGCACCGGGTCGTCCCCACCTTCGTCGTCGAGGGCGGCGCGCTCAAGGGCACGCAGACCCGCGACAAGGACGTTCCCTCCGCCGACGGCAAGTCCGTCGTCCGCGCCCACGCCGCCGTGCATGGGCTGGAGATCCCGACGAAGGACAGCGTCGTCGAGTGCCGCATCAAGTTCGCGGGCGCGACGATGATTGACGTGGAGTTCGACGACCGCAAATACACCGGCGCGCACTACGGCCATCTCTGCCGTGCCCAGGTCCGCCTCACCGGCGTGACGCTCATTGACGAGCGCGACGGCACCATGCGCAACGACATCTACGCGATGAACAAGCAGCCGGAGAAGAAGGCCGAGCGCGCCGCGCTGCTCAAGGGCCGCACCGTCACCTATCCCGCCCAGCTCGAAGCCGGCAAGTGGTATGCCCTCGTCGTCGAGACCGTCGGCGATGAGATGCGCGTGACGATTGACGGCCGGCCCGCCGGCTACCTGAAATCCTCCGGCATCGCCCACGCCACCAAGTCCAAGATCGAGCTGGGTGTCGCCGGCAAGGACGGCTTCATTGACGACCTCAAGGTCTGGAACGCCGAGCCGGCGAAGCGGTAAGGAGCGCGGCTGTCCCAGCCGCAGCAAGCAGCGTAGTCATTTACGCGTTGAGATTCACCGAAGCCGTTCATTGCACTCCAGTTTGCTGCGGCCTGAAGGCCGCGCTCTTTCCCTTAGAGGAAGCCGGTTGCCTCCGAGAGGGAGCTTTGGGTTCGGACAGGGATTTCATTGCCTCCGGGAGGGAATGGCCGGCTTGCGGGAGGCGGGGAATTGCCTCGGGAGGGGAAGAGAATGATGAAAGATGAAAGATGAAGGATGAACGCCAAAAGCCGCGATTTCGACCCTTGGACCGGAGCGCAGGAGTCCATCCTGCGTGTTCTGGTAGCGCCGCCCCACGCAGGTTGGACACTTGCGCTCCAGCCGAACGAGGCCGCGCGCAACGCGGCCCGATCGTTCACCCAGCCGTAAGGGCGGCGCGGGCGTCGTCGAGGGTGCCGGTCTTTTCCAGGAAATAGTCGTAGCCGCCGACGTAGGGCGTGACCTGGCCGGCCTTGACGTGCAGGACTTTCGTGGCGAGGTGGCGGATGAAATGCACGTCGTGGGAGATGAAGACCAGCGTGCCTTCGTAACGCTCCAGCGCCATCGTAAGCGACTCGACGGTGTGGATGTCCAGGTGCGTGGTCGGCTCGTCCATGAGCAGGAGGTTGGGCGGGTCCACGAGGAATTTCACCAGGTTCAGCCGGCTCTTTTCGCCGCCGCTCAACACGGCGGTCCGCTTGAAGATGTCGTCCTTGCGGAACATGAAGGAGCCGAGCACGGCGCGCGCCTCGTCCTCGCGCATCATCGGCGCACTGTCCAGAACCTCGTCGAGCACGGTCTTCTCCGGGTCGAGCGTGTCGGCGCGATGCTGGCTGAAGTAACCGAGCTTGGCGTTGTGGCCTAGGTCGCGTTCGCCCTGCTGGAACGGCACGACGCCGGCGAGGATTTTCAACAAGGTGGATTTGCCCGCGCCGTTCGGCCCGACCAACACGGTGCGCTCACCGCGCTCAATGGTGAGGTCGAGGCCGCGATAAACTTGGTTGGTCCCGTAGGCCATGTGGATGCCGCCGAGCGACACGGCGCGCTGGCCGCCGCGCGGGGGCGGGGGAATCTGGAAGCGGAAGGGCTTGCGCGCGGCGGGCGGCTTCTCGATGAGTTCCATGCGCTCGATTTGCTTGAGCTTGCTCATGGCCTGCGAGGCCTTCGAAGCGACGGAGCGGAAGCGGTCGGCGAATTCCTGGAGCGCCTTGATTTCCTTCTGCTGGTTGTTGTAGGCGGAGAGCTGCGCGTCGTAGCGTTCCTCGCGCTGGCGGAGGTAGTCCGTGTAGTTGCCCGTGTAGGGGATGAGCTGCTTGTTCGAGATTTCGTGCACCTGCGTGACGACTTCGTCCATGAACTGCCGGTCGTGCGAGATGAGCAGGAGCGCGCCGGAGTAGTTCTTGAGGTAGTTCTGCAACCAGAGCAGTGAGAGCAGGTCGAGGTGGTTGGTCGGCTCGTCGAGCAGGAGGAGGTCCGGCTCCATCACGAGCAGGCGGGCGAGGCGCGCACGCATAATCCAGCCGCCGCTCATCTCGCGGGCCTTGCGGTCGAATTCCGTTTCGCGGAAGCCAAGGCCGCGGAGCATCTTCCTGGCCTTGGTCTCGACCTGCGCGTCGTTGAGCGCGTCGTGCTTGGCGTGCGTTTCGAGATACTCGGGACTGGAGACATCGCCGGCTTTTTCCAGTTCATGCAGGCGTTGCTCCAGGCGCGGCAGCTCGTCCACGCGGCCGGTGGCGACATCGAGAATGGTTTCGTCGCCGTGCGTCTCGGCCTCCTGCGGCAGGTGGCCCACCATCGTCCATTCGTCGCGCGTGATGACGCCGGTGTCGGCCTCCTTCTGTTTGAGGATGATGGAGAAGAGCGTGGTCTTGCCCGCGCCGTTCGGCCCGACGAGCGCGACGCGGTCGCCGTAGTTCACGCCGAAGGAGGCGTTCTCGAAAAGCACGCGACCGCCCAGGGTCATCTTCAAATCTCGAATCGTAAGCATGAGCTGTCAGTGCCGTGGCGGCCATCTGCGCTGCGCGGAAGGGAAACGGAACCGCACTCCACGGGAGCCGGGGCAGGGGATGGTCGGCGACGACGAAGGCGAGAGGCTAAGGGCGAGGGGCCGGGCGTCAATGGTTCAGTTGATGCGGAGAAGGGGAGGGCAGGGGACTCTCCACCGCAGCCTGCTGCCAGCATGATTCACCTGGCCCGGATGCGGAGAAAGACGTTCGAGCCGGCGGGCCTGCCACAGACGGCCTCGTTGGTCCCGAGAAGAGAAGTGGTGCTCTGCACGGTCAGCGTGAACCAGTTGGTCGTGCCCAGGTTGGTGGAGAATTCCGGCGTGTAGGTGAACGTGTTCGTCCCCGTGTAACGCAGCGTGAGGTTGTCGCTCACATTGAGGCCCACGATTTGAAACGGGGGCGGCACCGGCGGGTCAATCATCAGGATGCTCCCGGAGAAGCCGTGCTGGCCGCAGTAATAGACGCAATTCGGAGCATTGGTGGGCACCGCGAAGGTGACGGTTCCGGAGAAGGTGTTGTTGCCGGTGACGCCGCTGGGCGTTGCGCCAAAGACCGTGGTTCCGATGACGAACGGGTGGAAGCTGCTTGCGTTGACGGCGAAGGTGTAGGTGCTGCCGCGCTGCAGCGTGACGGTGGGGTTGCCGCTGGTCCCGTTGATTTGAAAACTGAACTGTCCGCCGGGCGTGAGCACCGTGAAATCCGCCGCGCCCGCGACGGCGGCAAGCCCCAGCATGACGACGACAAGTATTTCGATGAATCGGAGGCTCCTCAGGAACTTTGGCTGCATGGCGGGACTCTGTCTGAGCCGCGTCCGCTGCTCAGTCAAGGCCGCAGCATCGAGAAGATGCGATGACCGTGGTGGACGCCACTCGCATCAAGTCGTGCCCTGACCATACCGAACTGACGCCAAGGTCCACTGATCGCTCAACAGCTTGAATTGCGGAGCGAAGCCTTAAGGTGCCATTTGTGAATATAACTCACATCGGGTTGGGGCCGATGGGAATGGTGGGGCAGGGGAGGATAGCACAAAAAATCGGCCGCGCACGCGGACAATTGTCCGCGACGGAATTCCGCTCAAGAAGGACGTGCTCCATCCTGACGGCCTCACCTTCGCGATCTTCGCCACGCCGCCGGATGACGCAAAAAAGCTCCGCGCCGGCCTCGCGGAGTTTGAGCAGGAGCGGGAGTTCCTCGAATCAACGCCGGCGTCCAAGCGCGACGGCCCGCTCAAGACTCAGCTCCGCGTGGTGCGCGATAAAATCGAGTCCTGGAAATCGCACCTGGACGATCTGGAGAAGGGAGCGGCCAAGTGAACTCCCTCCTCGATCGGCAGCTTCAGTGCGAGCGGGAAAACTCCGCCGCCATCAAGGCCGGCCAGTGGGCGAAATTCTGGCGCACGATGGCGCGCTGGCACGCGCTGCAGGCGCGCATCACCATGCCGCACGGGAATATCGGCTTGGTGGCTGGCTGTCTCCGCCAGGCGGCCAAGGCGCGCGACGGCGCGCTGGCGCTGGAGAAGGGAGCGGGCAAGTGAGCGACTACCTCCGCCCTGGCTACTCGCCGATCGAACTCTGCGCGGCGCTGTGGACGCACCATTTCTGTCTTGGCTTTGAGCTGCCTGATCCGGCGGAGCGCCGGCGGCAGCGCGCGATTGCATCGGAGATCGAACAGCGGCACGCCGATCTCCTGGTGCCTTACCTGTGTTTCGTGCTGCACCACCGGAAAGGAAAATCATGACTGACTCCGCACGGATCGAGCTGCTCAAGTCGCGGCTCCGAAGATACCTCGACGAAATCCACCGCTGGGAGGAATTCGGCTTCCCTGACTCGGACACCGTGTTTCGGATGCAGAGCAAGCTGACGCTGATCCGCGAGGAGCTGGCGGAACTCACCCACCCTCAACTCGCGCTGACATGAAAAAGACCACCGACCACCGACCACCGACCACCGACCACAAGTGTGACTGTGGCGAGCCGGCGACCCGACCGACCAGCGGCGGAAAAGTGTGCGAGCGATGCTATCAGATCGAGCGCCTCTACTGGCGGCGCTCTTGGACCGGCGCGGCCCGGCAGTTCCGGCCGACAACCCACGCACACGTATGAAACTGCTTTGGGTTGGTGATTATCCGGCGATGCGCGAGCTGCACCGGCTCGGGCTGGAGAAGGCATCGAGGCGGAAGATTCTGAAGCGCGCGCAGGCGATGGTGCCCGATCCCTGCACCACGCTGGACATGACCAACGCGCTGGAGCTGGCGGCGGAAAAATACCTGGAGGAACACGGCCATGCGAAACCTCACGCCTGAAGAAATCGCGGCCGCCGGCGAGCTGCGGCGGGAGATCGAGCGCGCCGTCGGCTTCCGCATCGAGGTGTTGGAGCGCGCGGAGGGCGCGTTCCTCCGGCTAGAGCGGATGCGCGTGACGGGCTGGGACACCATCGAGCACGAGCGCACGGCGCGGAGTTACGATTCCTTCGCCGACGCGATCACCAGCGCGCGGCACCTGGTGAGAGAGCTGGAGCGAACCGCATGAAAAAACCACCACTAATTCTGAGAATCCTGGCATTTCCATTCATGCTCATCGCGCTGCTGCTGCTGCTGCTGGCCGGCGTGGTGGGTGGGTTGATCCTGGGCCCGGTGCTGGGAATCTTTGGCGCGCTCGCGCTTATTCACGACATGTTCACCAGAAGCGACCCGCCAGGATGATGCGCTGCGTCCCTTGACTCCACCGCCTTTTTCCCCACCGTCCCGCCCCACCTATGAGCGATGAAAAAAAACCCACGGCCGCCGACGTGGTCGCGGACGGCAAGACCGAGGCCGAGGTGAAGCTGCAAAAAAAACTCGCGAAGGCGGAGGACGAAAACGCCACGCTCCGCGCGCGCGGCGAGGAACACGAGGAGCTGGTGAAGGATCTCCGCAAGATGCCCAGCGCGCGCATCGAGGGGAAGAGCGTGTTCGACGAGCTGAACATTTTCCGCGAGGGCAAGGCGAAGCCGGCGGTGGAGCCGCCTGGCTCGCCGCCCAAGCCCAAGGGTTTCCTTGATGAAGTTCACGATTCCATTTTTGGGGAGTAAGCCATGGCCGAAACCACCACCACCGCACCCGCTCCAGGGGGAACTCCGTCAGGTGCTGGCGGACCTCCGCTCTCAGAACAGCTCCGCCAGGCGAGCCAGCAAGTTACTGCAAAGCATGGTGAGCCACGCGGCCCCGGACGGCCGCCTGGCTCGACTAAAAAGCCGGCTGCTGCGCCTGCTGCCCCAAAGGCTCCGGCTGTGGCTCCGGGAGCGCCTGTGGCACCTGAGCTGCCGCCACTTGATCCCGCCTTTGTCGCGCGCTGCATTGCGGGCCTCCTCGAAAGCGTGGATGGAACGCTGACGGCGGATCTCCGGCCGCGCCTGGCGAAGCTCGCGCGGATCATCGAGCCGGCGAGCGCCGATGCCTACGTGAAGGATTTCTTCGAGACGTGCGCGCTGAAGGACGGCGACGCGAAACGGATCGGCGAGCTGGCGGCGTTCGTCCTACAGCGGCATCAACTGCTCTACGCCTGGACGCCGGAAATAATTCTGATCCTCCAGTGTGGCGGCTACGGGGCGGGGTGGTTCAACGCCTACGTGAAAGTCGGGCGGCTCGAACAAAAGCTGGAGGAGATGATCCGGCAGCGGCGGGGCGAGACGCCGCCGCCGGCGCTGCCGGCCGCGCCGGAAAAGGCGGCATGACAACATGTTTGACCCCATCGATTACTCCAACCCCAAGCTCTCCGTGTCGCGCACACGCGACGCCGCCGGCAACATCGTTTCCGAGACAGTAAGCAAGGGGAGCGAGCCGCACCCGGGAAAGACAACCGTCTTCATCGGGACAAAGACTTTGATCGCCGTCCTTCTTCGCAAGCTGGCTGACTGGATAGACGATCACTTCGCCTGATGTGCAACTCTTCGGCCACAACTCCAGCAAGCTCCTGATCGTGGGCATGAGCGGCATGGGCAAGTCGCTGCTGTGGACGCGCTTCGTGCTCAACGCCGATTACCCGCTGCGGTTCATCTACGATCAGGAGGGCGAGTTCGCCGAGCGCCTCAGCATCACGCCGGCGCGCACGGTGAGCGAGCTGGAGGCCTCGCTCGATACCGGCTGGGTCGTGTTCGATCCCGAGCAGCTCTATCCAGGGAACGCCGATGCTGGCTTCGCGTTCTTCTGTGAGTGGTGTTACGAGCTGTCCAGCAAGCTCCGCTGCCCGAAACTGTTTGCGTGCGACGAGCTGCAGCTCCTGGTCGATCCCCAGGTGATCCCCTGGGAGTTCTCCGCGCTGGTGGAGACCGGCCGCCGGCGGGGCATTGACCTGGCGCTGGCGACGCTCTCGCCGAACATCATCAACTTCCGCACGCGCCAACAGATCTCCGAGCTGGTGACGTTTGGGCACGATGACAAGACCGCGATCAAATGGCTGGAGGAAGTCGGTTTCGACGGCGAGCAGGTGCGCGCGCTGCCGCAGTTTGAATTCCTCCTGCGCCGCAAAAACCCGCGCACCTTCCAGCACGGCAAAATCTCCGTGGAGGGACCGGTGAAATTTTTCTCGGGCGGCCCCTTGACACCACCGCCGAAAAACCCATCGTCCGCCCACTTGCCTGCGGGCCGCGCCGGTGAACCTGCTGGATCAGGGGATCGCGAGGCTGAACAGGATGCCAACCTAAACTTGCGGCCTTCCGGCCCGGTTTCTCCCGTCCCATGAAGCTCCTCAAAGTCGTCGGTTTCATCGCAGTCGTCACCGTGGTTGTGATCTTCGCCGTGTCGCGCGTGCCCAAGGCGCGCGCGTTCGTGTTTGGCAGCCCGGCGGCCTGATCCACCCTCAACCGCAACCTTCACCCGCCATCCCATGATCTTCCAAAAGCGGACGGACTTCCTCCCGAGCAGCTCGGGCAACGCGCTCGGATCGAGTGTGCGCTTCGAGCTGACGCGCGAGTTCCACATTGACTCGATCTACATCCGGCTGACGCTCACGCCGACGGCGGTCATGGCGACGGCCTGCGCCGACGGGATCTACAACCTCCTCAAGCGCGTGACGCTGAAGGTGTCCGACGGTGCGCGCACGCGTTCCGTGGTGGACGCCACCGGGCGCGGCCTGGTCGAGTATGCGCGCCAGATCCTCGGCGGCCTCAACGGCGGCTACGACTACAACGTCGGCGCGAACGGCACCAGCGCCCTCACGCTGGTCATCCCGATCTTCTTCGCGCATCCGCAGATTGCGGATCCCATCGGCTCAGCGTTCCTCCTGCCCGCGCCGCGCTACAACAACAACCCCGAGCTGACGCTCCAGTTTGGCAGCCAGGCGGACATGGACGTGAACGGCACGCCGACGTTCGCCGTGGCGGCGGGCATCACGGCCCAGGTCATCGTGCATCGCCGTGAGGTGAACGATCCGAACTTCACCACCTACGACACCGAGCTGTCGGAGATCAGCTACCCGTTCACCAGCTCGGGCACCAACCAGCTCACGGAGCTGCAGGTGCCCGGCAGCTACACCGGAATGCTGCTGCGCTGCTTCACGTCCACCAGCGCCCTGGGCGACATCTCGACGAGCGGCGGCGAGTTCAAGCTCCAGGCGCTCGGGAACGTCCTGCGCCGCTTCCAGCTCGCCCACGTCGTCGAGGAAAACGACTTCTCGAAGTTCCGCCCGTTCACCGCGAGCGCGGCGAGCGCGGGCAGCGTGACCTACCAGACGGCCGGCCTCTACTACCAGGACTTCCTCACCGACCGCGTCGGCGAGAGTGTCGCGGAGCTTGGCTCCGTCCTGGACACAAACTACCTGATGGCCACGGGCGCGCGCCTGCAGCTCATCGGCGACATTGATGGCGCGGCGAACAAGAAGATCAACATCCTTTCGCACCGCATCTTTGGCGTGCTGGACCGCCTCAAGATGCGGCCGAAGCTGGCCGCCTAACCGCATCGCCCGGCGGAGTCACTAAGCCGGGCCGCAAACCAAACACACCATGTTCAACCTGCGCAACAAGCACACGGGCCAGTGGCTCGTGAAATACACCGGCCGCTACAACGACACCGCCAAGCAGGCGGACGCCCTGGTCCTCGACGAGGCCGGCGTGGCGGACTGGCACCACAACCACGGGCACCAATACGAGGCCGTCAAAGCTCCGGCCGTCAAAGCTGACGCGCCCAAACCGAACTGACGCATGGCCGATCTCCTGGACCGTCTGCTGAACATCGGCGAACAGGTCGCCACGCCCTTCGCGCAGCGCTGGGCCTACGGCGATCCGCCGGCGAGCGGCCAGGCGGTCATCAACGGCCGCCTCCGCGACAACCGCATCAACGGCAGCGGCCCCAACGACGGCCGCCTGGCGGCGGCGCAGTCCCCGCGCGGCCCGCTCGACTTCCTCCTTGGCCGCCAGGACACGGCCGCTGGCACGAGCTACACGTTCGTCCCGCTGATCGTGCTCGCCGTCGTCGGCGTGGTGCTCTGGCTCGTGCTGCGACGGTAGGGGAGGGCAGCGCCATGCCCTACGACTACGGCCAAGAGGATGACCCGAGGAATGAGACGCCCTACAACGGCGCGTTGAACGCCATCGAGGCCGGCTACGACAACCCCCCGCTCTGGAACGCGAGCAACGCGCTGATGACCGCCGGCCCGCCCGAGCTGACGATCAACCAGACGAACAACCAGCTCATCCTCGCCGGCGTCGTCCTCACCGGGCTGATGCTGCTCTGGATGGTTTTTAAGGACTGACGTTATGGCCGACAAACTTCCTCCCCCGTCCAATTTCATCGCGCGTTTGCTCGGCCGCTTCGGTGAGCCGGACCCGACCGGCCCGCTCGTCCCACTTTCGGTGGACGCGCAGACCGGCGCGCTGATGGTGGACCAGCGCCAGGCGCGCGAGGCTGTCGTCAACAAGGTGGCCGTCAACACCAGCACCGGCGTCGTGCTCCTCAACGACAACCACGCGCGCAAGGGTTACAAGATCTACAACGGCACCGGCGACAATCTCTACGTGAAGGAGGGCGGCGAAGGCGGCAACCTGGCGTCCACCGACGACTTCTCCTTCATCATCCCCGGCAGCTCGGAGCCGAAGCTCTACGAGTGTTACACCCTCGTCTATACCGGGAAGATTTCGGCCATCGGCGCGGCCGCCGGCACCGTGCGCGTCACTGAACTTTCGTGAGCCATGCCCTTTTTCCCAACAGCCAAGGGGTTTTACCCCAAGACGCCGGCCCCGGCCTGGACGCCGGCGTCGCTGGCTGATCTGGACTGGTGGGTGCGCGCGGACGAGCTGGTGATGGGCGTCGGCTTCTCTGTCGAGCAGTGGGTGGACAAGTCCGGCGGCGGCAACAACGCGGTGCAGGCGGACCCATTGAAGCAGGGCGTGCTCTTTTCCACCATCGCCCTGATTAACAACCAGCCAGGCGTTTTGATGGACGGACTGACGATGCGCTACGGCAAGCCCGCGACCACTTCGCAGTGGCTGGCGATGGTGCTCGTGGACAACACGCTCGTGGACCTTGACGGCATCTACGGCGACGAGGGCGCGGACGTGGGCGTCCGCTACCGCACCACTCCGGCGTTTGAGGGCAGCGGTGGTGGCTACGCGGTGACGCGGCAGCCGTCCTCCTTCGCAGTGCAGCCTCTCTACGTCGAGTTCACCAACAGCCTGCCGGGAGCCGCGAACGGGTTTGGTGGCTACTTCCCCGGCGGCGGCCGCAATGCCCATTGCTGGCTCGTCGAGTGCATCGGCTGCACCGCGCAGCCCTCCGCCGGCGACCTGACCCAACTGCGCAGCTACATCGAGGACCGCTACGGCTTCACCCCATGAGCGACCGCGTCCAACTCTCCCGTGCCGTCAACGACCAGGCTGAACTGGTGGCCGACTGGGCCGCGTTCATGGCGTCCACCGGCGTGCCCCCTGGTGACACCGTGATCCACGAGCTGAAGGTGAACCGTGATCTCATCGAGCGCTATGTGTGGGTGGCCGGCGGCAAGGCCCGCAGCGGCGCGGCGCACCTGCTGATCGCCGAGCTGCAGTTCATCGATGACAACCAGATCGTCGCGCGCATCCCGTTCGTGGACATCTTCGGCCTGCCGGCGGCCGACCTGGAGAAGTATGGCTTCGCCGCCGGCCAGACGACGACCGGCGTCCCGTGCGTGCGGCCGTATGTGAAGCTCAACCCGATGCTCGGAAACAATTTCTCCGAGATCGATCAACTCGGCGCGGCCACGCAACAGCCCTCCATCCTGCTCTCGACCGGCGACGGCGACTCGACCAACACCCTGATCGTGACCGCGTTCTTCCTGCGCGTGCGCTGCCAGATGGTCCGCTACTTCGCGCGCACGATCGTCAACCCCGACCTGAACCGTCCGCTCTTCACCGGCATGGCTGTGTTGTCCCAATACCCATGAAGCTCCTTGCTCCTCCCAAACTGTGGAACGATCGCCGGCGCATCGGCGGCTTCCTGGACTTCCTCGGCGGCAACAAGTCCTCCAGCTCGGTCTCCACCACCACCACCGTCACCAACAACACCGCGTCCACCGTCACCGACGCCTACAATAACACCTACAACCGGGTGAACAACACCAGCGTCAACCTCGGCGACCAGTTCGCGGCCGCGCTGGGCATGACCGGCGGCGGCGAGGGCGGCGGACTGGACCTCAAGCAAATCGCGCTGTGGCTCGTGGGCGGCTTCGTCCTGGTCATCATCATCAAGCTGGTCCTCAAACGCTTCTGACCTATGGCGATGTATGACGTAAAACTCACCGACCAGTCGCAGACGACGCAGAACCCCTTTGCCCAATCCGGCGCGCCCGTCTCCGCGCAGCTCCCCATCAACCTCGGCTGGGGCAGCGGCGCGGGCACCCGCGGCTTCGTCAACAACGTCAACATGAACGGCCGCCAGGTCAACGACCAGCCCGTCTCCGGCGGCGGCAGTGGCAGCGCCGGCGGCTTCTCCGTGCCCTGGTGGGCGTGGGCCGTCGCCGGCATCCTCCTGGCCGTGGTCATCCTCAAACGCTAATCCCATGCCTGCCTGGTCTGACCTCTGGAGCAACGTGAAGCGCGGCGACTTCAAGGCCGCCACGGGCGATCTCTTCCTCGACCAGGAGACGCTCGATGCCGGCCGCCGCGCCGACGACCGCCTCGCGCAGATCGCCGTGCGCAACCGCGAGCGCGGGATCTACGACGACGCCCAATACGCCCTCACCCTCGAACGCCTCGGCTACTCGAACACCGACCGCTACGCCGGCGAGGTTGGCCAGGACTTCGTCAGCGGCGCGGAGGAAGGCCTGGCCTCGATGCAGCGCGGCGTGAAGGACACGCTCACCTCGACGGCCGGCTTCTCGCTCCGCGCCATCCTCGGCTTCGTTCCCTGGTGGGCCTGGCTGCTGCTCCTGATCTGGGCGCTCTGGCAGCTCGGCCTCTTGAAACGCGTCCTCACCAAAGCATCATGAAAAAGTTCCTCCTCTTCGCGGCCGCCGTCATCGGCGGCGTCTTCCTCTGGCGCAAATTCTTCGTGAAGAAAAATGCGCTCGGCGATCACCTGGCGGAAGAAGCCGCGCTGCAGCGCATCGGCCAGATCGCCACCCGCTCCAGCATCGAGGCCATGCCCGTCAACACCTCGCAGGAGCTGGTGCCCGTCCAGACTGCCATCGGCCAGGTCTGGCTGCCGCCCTCCCTCGCCGGCGGCGGACCCGAGGACCAGCTCTACGGCTACCGCCGCAACCAATGGGGCATCCCCGTCATGGACAACCCGACCGGAGGCCTATGAAGAAAACCGTCTGCCGCTCGCGCAAGTCCGGCAAGTTCGGCCAGTCCGGCAAATGCGGTGCCTGGAAAAAACAGCGCGTCACCAAGCGCGTCTTCTCCGGCCTGCAGCAGCTCCTCGTCTGGAAATGAACGACGCCGTCAAACTTGTGGATCACGCCGCCGCCCGCGATGACCGCTGGCTCATGCTCGCGCTCCTCCTGCTCTTCGCCCTCTCCGCCGTCCTCGCCGTGCGCTGGCTCGTCGGCCAGCTCGAAGCCATGCAGCAACGCCACGCCACCGAGCGCGATGCCATCCTCTCCAGCCATGCCCGCGAGCGGGACACCATCATCACCACCTACCGAGCCGAGCGCCAGGAACGATTCGAGGCCATGACCGCACAGTCCGACAAGCTCGGCGAGATCGTGAAGGAAAACACCCAGATCATCGCCCGCGTCCTCGATCGCACCTGACGGTGGCCACTCGAATGTAGATGCCTCAACAAACATGAAAATCCTCGCCCACGTCCTCGCCCTGATCGTCCTCGCCGCGTCCGGCTGCAGCTCGCTCCAGCCAGGCTCCGACCCCGTCGTCGTCAACGCCGAGCGCACCATCGAGATGGCCCGCGTCACCCTCGATGCCTTCACGCGTTTCGAGTTCAACAACCGCGCGCGCCTCGATGCGGCCGCTCCTGCAGTTGGCCAGGCCGCCGAGAAGATCCGCCGCCACGCGCCCGAGTGGTTCGCGAGCGCGCTCCGGCTGAAGGCCGCCTACAAAGACAACCGCAGCCAGGACAACCAGGCGAACCTCCTCACCGCCATCGCCGTGCTTCAGCAAGCATCCGCAGAAGCCGCGGCGCTCACGGCCGCCCACCAATAGCTTTCAACTTTCAACTTTCACCTTTCAACTCTTCCCCATGTCCCCCGCCCTCATCCCCCTCCTCATCTCCGGCGCCGCCGAGCTGGTGAAGACCATCAACGGCCTCCGCCAGGCTGCGCGCCAGGCCGGCGAACTCACCCCCGAGCAAGACGCCGCCTACGAGTCCCAGCTCGCCACCATGTTCAGCCAGGACCACTGGCAGCCCCGTTCCCCTGGCTCACCGCCGGCCGCCTGAAATCGCCCGCTGTCCTCACCCTCCCCGCCAAACAAAACGCCTCATATCGCAAATGGAGAAGCCCCTCCACTCCCCTGCCGCACCTGGAAACCCATTTTCCGGGATTTTAGGCATTTCCGGGCCGGGGAGCAAAATTGGTGCTTTACACCCCTTCCGCAGAATGTTTCATTATCCGCGTGAAGACCACCACGGGCGTAATCAGCACCCAAGGGCAGTTCACCCTGCCCAAAGCCTGGCGCGACGCCTGGGGAATCACCCAGGGCACCTCCGTAGCCGTCTTCGATCTGGAGGATGGCGAGGGCACCTTGCTCGTCAAACCCATCTCCAAGCCCAAGCGCGGCCTCAAAGGCCTCGCCAAGATGATGGAGCGCTGCCCGGGGGAACTCCCCGTGCCCGAGCGCCACGTCCTCCCCTTCCGCGATCCCCTCAAGCTGGGATGAAATACCTCCTCGACACCGACTTCCTCAGCGCCACCAGCAAGCGCACGCCCGATCGGCGGGCCTTGGACTGGTTGCGCCGAAACGATGGCGAGGCCACCCTCTGCACCGTCACCCTCGCCGAGTTCGCCCACGGCCTCGCCCACGCCCCCGACGACGAGACCCGCAAGAACCTCACCCTCTTCCTGGCGGAAGTCCGCTCCACCTACACCGAAGACCTCCTCACCATCACCGAGGCCGTCCTCCTGGAGTGGAAGGAGCTGATTGCCGAGCTGAAAGCCGCCAACCGCACCATCGGCTGTGAGGACTCCCTCATCGCCGCGTGCGCCCGCGCGCACCAGCTCACCGTCGTCACCGCCAACACCCGCCACTTCGAGGCCGCCGGCGTCCGCTGCCTCAACCCCCTGGTGAAATGAGCGCCGCCCGCAAACTCAGCCGCCGTGAAGCCGCCCTCGTGGCGGCCGCCACGCGCCGCGAGCGCGAGCGTCTCTTCGCCACGCACCGCGTCGTTGTCACCACGCACGGCTGCACCCTGGTGGACGTTACCCTGGCCGCCGCCAGGGAATTCGCGGTCCTGCAAGGCGTGGCCACGGCGGACGGCCACACCCGGCTAGAGCTGGCCAATCCGCTAGGCCAGTAACCGCCGCCCCAGGGCGGCCGTTGGAGTTTCCCAGACCGAAAAGAGCAGGGGAGAAAACTACCCTACACCTGCCCGGCACTTGCCCGGCACCCGCCCGGCGGTGCTCAAATGTGCCCGGCCCGTGCTGACACCGTGCCAAGCATCCCGCGACTGAATAAAAGGGTTATCCCCGCCGCACCCCCGCCAAACGGGCATTTACGGCCCATCCGCACGGGATAATTGTGCCCGGCAATTGTCCGGCACCTGCCCGGCACCTGCTGGGCACCTTTTCAGCTATCAGAGCAGAGCAGAGCAGAGCAGATCATAAAGAAGGTGCTCATTTTGAATTAAAGGCTGGAATTCCCCCGAATTAATTAAGGCAGGGCAGGGGAGGGCAAATCGGGGCTTGAATTATCCAGGGGAAAAGCCGTCAATCCTCCCACTTGTCACACAAAATGCAGTTCATCCCGAAAATTCAAACGAGGCCACGGTTGCCAGAAAACTCCCGGCGTTCTTCGCCAGGCATTTTGTGGACAAGTCTTCCGTGGCCTCCTTTAAGGGTTTGCGATGACCAACACCGATAGAGACCGTCTGCCATTTTTCCCCGATTACGCCGCCGACGAGCTGGCAGACAATCGGAAGCGCTATTGGACCGACAGGCAGTGGGGATGGTATTCAACCTTGAAGCGCTCGATCTGGACGAACACGCCGAAAGGCAAACTCCCCAACGACCCCGCCTACCTCAAAAAACTGGCCGGCGCGAAGATCAAAACCCGCGAGGAAAAGAAGCTCTGGTCCGAAGTCATGGCCATCTTCCGCATTGAGGGCGAATGGCTGGTCCTCCCTGAAATCATCCCGTTCCTCCGCGAGAAAACCAGCGAGGGCAAAAGCAAGTCCACCAACGCCAAGATTGGATCCCTCCGCCGGCAGCTCCACAAAATGCCCGCCGACGATCCCGGCCGCGCCGAGATCCGCGCCGAGCTGGAACGCCTCTACAAGAAAACCGAGGGCGGCGTCCCCTCCGAATTCCAGACCGGTGGGACATCTACAGTCCCACCCCCCAAGAAAAGCGCCGCCACGCGCGGCCTTCAGGAAGGCGGCGGCAAACCCCCGCCCGCGCCCCCAGAAAACGGCACCCCCACGCCCGACGGCTCGAAGATCTGGTTCGAGCGTCAAACCTGGTTCCGTAACCAGCTCGACAAACTCCGCGACGAACTCCGCGCCCAGGTGAAGACCCTCACCACCACCATCGAGGACGCGCGCGGCGACAAACGCACCGCCCTCCAAGCCGAGCGCATCGCCGTAAAATCCCGCCTCCAGGAAGTCGAAATCAGCCTCGGCTACCGCACCCGTCCAAAGGGACGCCCCACAACTGAACATAACTCACATTGTGAAACAATAGCATCTTGGTAGGCAAAGAGGCTGCGAGCCTCCCGGAGCAAACAAGCCGCAGCGGAAAGAACAGAGGCCATGAAAACAGTCGAAGTGCAAATCAAAGTGATGGCGGGCGGGCGGATGCAAGCGTCTCGGCTGATAGTCGGGGCTGAGGAATTGCATTGCTTTCCCTATTGGTGCCGTCAAACCAGACCAATGAAAACGGTGTCACCACGAACTGACATGCTCCGCCGCCGCGCCTTCCTCGGGCGCTCGGGCCTCGGTTTGATGGCGTTTTCCTCGTTGCTGAACCGGTCCAGCTTCGCCGCCGACTCCGCCAAGGCCGCACGCTGGACGGGCGTGGTGAATCCGCTGCATTTCGCGCCGCGCGCGAAGCGCATCATCTGGCTCTACATGGCGGGCGGGCCGTCGCATCTGGAGACGTTCGATTACAAGCCGCAGCTCGCGAAGCTCCACGGGCAGCCGATGCCGGAGTCGTTCACCGCCGGGCAGCAGCTCGCGCAGTTGCAGTCGCAGACGTTGAAGTGCTTCGCGCCGCAGTTTGCCTTCCATCGCAGCGGGCAGTGCGGCACGGAGATTTCGGAAATCTTTCCCCACCTCCGCACGGTCGCGGATGAACTCACCGTCGTCCGCTCGATGCGCACAGACGCCATCAACCACGACCCGGCGCACACGTTGATGAACACGGGCACGATGATTCAGGGCCGGCCCTCGATGGGTTCGTGGGTGCTCTACGGCCTCGGCAGCGAGTGCGAGGACTTGCCGGGCTTCGTGGTGCTGACTTCCACCGAAGGCCGCAGCCCGCAGCCGATTTCCGTGCGGCAGTGGCACAGCGGGTTTCTGTCGGGGCAGTTTCAAGGAGTCGCGATGCGCTCGAAGGGCGACCCGGTGCTCTACCTGAACCGCCCGCCCGGCGTCACCGCCGCACAGCAGCACGACGTGGTCGGGGCCGTGCAGTCGCTCAACCGCGCGCAGCTTGGCGTGGACGACGACCCGGAGCTGGCCACGCGCATCGCGCAATACGAGCTGGCCTTCAAGATGCAGACGGCGGTGCCCGGCCTCGTGGATGTGGCGAACGAGCCGCAGCACATCCTCGACTCCTACGGCTGCAAGCCGGGCGACGGCTCGTTCGCGTCGAACTGCCTCCTTGCGCGGCGGCTGGCGGAGCGCGGCGTGCGCTTCATCCAGCTCTATCACCGCGACTGGGACCATCACAACGACCTGGTGAAGTTCATCCAGGGCAACGCTGCGAACGTGGACCGCGCCACCGCCGCGCTCATCAAGGACCTCAAGCAGCGCGGCCTGCTCGACGACACGCTCATCGTCTGGGGCGGCGAGTTCGGGCGCACGCCGATGGCGCAGGCGAACAAGGGCGGCCCCGGTCGCGACCATCACATGAAGGGTTTCTCGATGTTCCTCTGCGGCGGCGGCTTGAAGCGCGGGACAACCTACGGCGCGACGGATGAGCTGGGTTACGCGTCGGTGGAAAACGTCGTCCACGTCCACGACTTGCAGGCGACGCTGCTGCACCAGCTCGGCATCAACCACCAACGCCTCACGGTGAAGTTCCAGGGCCTCGACGTGCGGCTCACCGGCGTGGGCGAGGAGGGACGGGTGGTGAAGGGGATTTTGGCGTAAGGCGTGAATGGAGCGCGGACGCCCACGTCCGCAGCAGCTTTGTTGTGGAGGCAAATTCACGCGGACGTGGGTGTCCGCGCTCCACCAGACAGGCGAGACGCGCTGTCCTACTTTGGGGAAAAGCTCGACTCCTCCAACGTCCACTCATTCCGCCCGCTTTCGTGACAATGGCAATGCGCGGCGAAGAAGCCGCCGCGATGCTGCCAGAACCACGGCCAGATGCTTTCGCGGTCAGTTTCCGGCAGAGCGAGTCCATCCAGCGCGGCACGAGGGAAGAACTGGAAGGTGCCCTCGGGATGCGGCGGCGGGACGGCGGTGAGCCGCGGCTTCACCTCGAAGAGAAACATGAGCCAGTGCGTGTTGCCCTGATAGCCGTGCTCGCTGATGAGGCCGGTGAGGTGGAGGTCGCGCGGCGTGAGCGTCAGGCCCATTTCCTCGTGCGCCTCGCGGCAGGCGCAGGCATAGGGGGATTCGCCGAGGTCGGTCTTGAGCTTGCCGCCGGGCGGACTCCACAGGCCGCGATTCGGCTCCTGCGCGCGCTGGAGCAGGAGGACTTCATCCGCTGCGTTGAAGCAGTAGAGGAGCGTGGAGATTTTGTAAGGAAGCGACATGACAAGCTGGTCAGAGACTCCTCACGTCGTCCCCTACGGGGTCACTTGCCGAGGCAAAACAGCTTCGTGCCGGTGCGGACGTAGAGATTGCCCTGTGAGATGGCAACACTGGAGCGGAGGCGCGTGGCGTCGCCCTCGTCTTTGAAGTTGGCGGCGTGCAGGCGCTTGAACTCGGCGCCCCCGGCTTGGACCACAGAGACATCGCCATCGAAGTTCATCATGAAGATTTTGCCGTCTGCCGCCGTGGGCGAGCATTGGAAGACGGACTTGCCGCCGAGGTCGCCGCTCCAGAGAACCTTGCCATCCGCAGGGTTCACGCAGAGGAGCTTCTTCTTGCCACCGTTCAGCACATAAAACTTGCCGTCGTAGAAGAGCGGCGTGGGCACGTCGGTGGTCAGGTCTTTCTCGTTGGGCGAAGGCGCGGCGGTTGCGGCGTCCTCGATGGATTGCACATGGCTCTGCCAGGCGAGTGACTTGTTGTTCAGGGTGCCGCTGCCGCCGGCCTTCACCGCATAAACGGGCGCGCCCTTCGGTCCGCAGGCGAGGATGACGCCCGCACCGACGGTGGGCGAAGGCACGAGCCGCCAGTGGGGGATTTGCTTCGGGTTCCACGTGCCCCAGCGCCAAAGTTCCTTGCCGGTGGCGGGCTCGTGGCCGGTGATGCAGTCGCCACCGACGATGATGAACTCCTTGCGGCCATTGTGCGTGAAAGGCAGCGGCGTGCTGAAGGCTTCGAGCGATTCGCTCTTCGCCTCGGAGGGCCGGACTTGCCGCCACTGGTCCTTGCCGGTCTTCGGGTCAATCGCGAGGAGGAAGGACTCGTTGCCCTCCGGCTTGCCGCGTCCGCTCACGGCGGTGTCGCGCTGCAAGACCTGCATGATGAGGCGACCGTCGTCCAGCAGCGGGCTGGTGGAGAAGGTCCAGAGGAAGGCGAACGGCCCAATGTTTCGGCCCCAAAGTTTCTTCCCCGTGAAGTCGAAGGCCACAAGGTCGCCGGTGCCATAGAAGAACACGACGAGCTTCCCGTCGGTCACGGGCGAGGGCGAGCAGGAGTTGCTGCCCTGCCCATCGGAGACGAAGTCGCTGATTTCGGAGCGCCACAGCTCCTTGCCGGTCTTGCGGTCGAGGCAAAGCGCGTATTGCTTGCCGGCGTTCTTGTCGGCGGCGGTGACGAAGACCTTGTCGCCCCAGATGACGGGCGTGGCGGCGGACGCGCCGGGCAGCGCGACGGCCCACTTCACGTTCTCGGTCTTGCTGAAGGTCGCCGGCAGACCCTTCTCGGGGCTGGAGCCGTTGTGGAGCGGGCCGCGCCAGTTGGACCAGTTTTCAGCGAGAACGGAGAGCGAAGTCAGTGCGAGCGCGGTGGTGAGCAGGAGGCGATTCATAGTGTGCGGCGGATATTGTCGGGCGTTGGACGGAAGGCAAGCGCTGAGGCTTGAACTGAAAACTGAACGCTGATTACTGCCCTCCCCTGCCCCACCGGCTACTCGCATACCGAGTATCCAGTGTTCAGTAATTAGTAGTCAGTCCAGTCAGACCACCACCTTGCGCTTCGCCGCATCGGGCTGCTGGCGGTA
Organism: Limisphaerales bacterium; assembly: GCA_009773355.1. GTDB lineage: Bacteria > Verrucomicrobiota > Verrucomicrobiia > Limisphaerales > SXTU01 > SXTU01. The sequence continues at coordinate 62,766 of WRPG01000001.1, read as the reverse complement.
GAAGACGGCGACGTGGCCGACAATCCAGATGAGCTGGCTGCCGGTCTTCTCGGCAAGCTGCGGGGCAATGGTCTTCCGCTCGTCCTTGAAGGCGGCGAACTTTATTTTCACCAGCTCGTGCTGGGCGAGCGCTTCGCCGAGGCTCTTGATGAAGGCGTCCGTCGCACCGGCCTTGCCGAGCGCGAGCACGGGTTCGAGCCGCTGCGCGAGGCCCTTGAGTTTGCTGATGGTGGAGTTGGAGAGCGGGGCGTTCATTTACTTAGCGACGGCGAGTTCCTCGTGCTGCGTGCTGACGGCCACGCCGCGCGAATCGGTGACGGAGAGATAACAGGTTAGCGGGCGTTCGGTCGGGAGCTTCGCGGTGACGCGCCCGTCGGCCATCTGCGCGGGAACGGTCTGCCAGTTGCGTTTCTGCCACGGGCCGGAGTCGGTCGTGAAGTGGAACTCGGCCTTCGTCACAGGAACGGTCGCGGTGACTTTGGTGGTGACGCTTTCGCCGGCAATCCGCATCGCGTCGAGGGTCGCGAGCGGCGAGCCGCCCTTGAGATGGCTGTCCACGAACTGGTCCACCTCGCCGAAAGTCCAGATGTGGCCGTGCGGCAGCTTGATTTTCACCGACACCTTGCGCAGCCGCTCGGCGACGAGTTGGTAGCACTTCTTGTAGCTGTCCATCGGGTAGGCGAAGTCGTTCGAGCCGTTGAGAAAGAGAATCGGGCAGGACACGCCGGCGAGGTAGCGCGAGGGGTCCCAATGGCTCACCCAGCGGTCGCGGTGTTCCGGCGTCATTTTCGAGATGCGCGGCTCCAGCCAGACGCTGTTCTCGTGCAGGAAGCCGCAGCCATAGACCGGGACGGCGACCTTCAGCCGGTCGTCAATGCCCGCCACGATGCACGTCAGATAGCCGCCCCAACTGATGCCCGTGACCCCAATGCGGTTCTTGTCCACTTCAGGCCGCGACGCGAGCAACGAGTGGCCGCGCAAGACCGCTGCGACAGCATGATAAGTCCACATGTCCTTCGCGTCGGCATCAGTGAAGTCGCGGAACTTCGCGACGTCGCCCTGGTCGGGACCGCCGTCCGGGAGCCGTCCGGCCGGGCCATTGCCGGCCAGGTCCATCGCGATGGCGCAGTAGCCGCGCTTGGCCCAGTGCTCGGCCCACAGAGGGAAGGCTTTGCCACCGCCGCCATGCACGAGAACCATGGCGGGGAACGGGCCGGGACCTTCGGGACGACCGTAGTAGGCGAAAACGCGCGTGGGCTGGCCGTTGAACGGCTCGCCTTCGTAGTAGAGTGACTGGACGAGATTCGTGCGCTCGCCCCACTCGGCCTTCGGCACGGCCTTGAGCGCGGCGAGGTTCCACGGGCCGGTGTTGCGCGGGGCGGCGGTCGCCGCATGGGCGAGGACGAGCGCGGCGAGCAACGGCAGCCAGCGAAGTTTCATGCGCCCGCGACGCTACGCGGCAAGCCCGGCATTTCGAGGAAATTCGCCGCAGAACGTGGCTCGACATTCCAATGTCGAGGTTTGCGTGTCGCGACGCCGACTCGACATTGGAATGTCGAGCTACTGTGTGGGAGCGCCCGCGCTTCACCCGGTCGCCAAGTCAGGCGGCGCTTTCGGTGACAGCCACCTTGCCCGCAGCAAGGCCAGCGCGGTGCCGGCGCCGAACAGCAGGAAGCTCACGAGCACGACGAGGTAGCCGATGGGCGTGATGCGCAGCGCCTCGAAGGTCCAGTTGGCCGGGACGAAGGCAAAGTTCGCGAGCGCGAGGCCGACGACGAGCTTCGGCGGCGGGCTGTCGAGCAGGTGGAAGAGCACGCTGAACGCCAGCACCAGCAGCGCACCGAGCGCGATGGTGGACGCGGCCGCCGGCCCGGCAATGCGCAGCCAGACGACGGAGTGCGGCAGCCACATGAGCGCGACGGCGAAGCGGATGGCGTGCGCGCTGCACACCTGCGTGTCGCGCCAGCGGAAGCTGTGGAGCAGCAGGTAGAGCAGCGCGTTTTGAAGCGCGAACGGCCCGACGTAATCCAGCCGCGTGAACAGCACGGGCGTGCCGAGGCCGACGAGCAGCGCGCCGAGCAAGCCGTGCTTGATGCGCGCGGAACGCGTCGCCTGCAAGAGTGCGAAGCCGGCGAGGGCGAGTTGCACGGCCTTGCCCCGGCTGAACTCGGGAATGTAGGCGTTGCCCAGAAACTCCGGCAGGCCAGCGAGGAGAGCGAAGGAGGAGGCAACGGCCAGCGGCTCGAACCACGGTTCGTCGCGATGCCGCAGGGCAAGGCGCGTGAGCACGACGCCGTTCAGCAGCGTGAGCACGAGGAAGACGGCGGTGTCCTTAGCCCCGAGCGCGGGCAGCGTGGCGAGCAGCGGCAGGATGAGCAGGCGGTTGCGCCACGCGGGCGCGAGGAAGGGCATGACTTCGGTGACCTTGTTCCGCAGCGTCCACGCGAAGGCCCACAGCAGCGGCGAGGCGAGGTGCGGCGAGAATTTTTGCCCATCCACGTAGGCGATGGAGTGCAGGTGCGCGACCGTCGCGCCGAGCCAGAGCGCGGGGAAGATGAAGGCCCAGCGCGCCCAGCCGGCGGGGCCGTCGCCGCGATTCGCGAGGGGCGGAAAGCAGTTGAGCGCGAGCATCGGGAGCGGCAGCAACCCGAGCCAGAACTGCCGCGCGATGGCGAGCCACCAGTCGTTGTCGTGCTCGATGACTTCGCGGTAGAGCAGCGGGAAGGCGAGGTTGACGAGCAACAGGCACGCGCCGAGCGCGAGGACGTTGAGCGGGAGGTTCAGCTCGGGCAGTCGGCGATGGAGGATGGTGAAGCGCGCGAGCGGCAGCGCGACGGCGGCGGCGCAGGCGGCCCATTTCCAGTCCGCGCTGATGAAGCTGGCCTGGCTGATGAGGATGAACGGCACGACGGCGAAGAGGTTCTCGAAGATGACCAGCAGCGTGGAGTCATACCAAATCCGCCGCCGCGCGAGCACGACGGCGGTGACGACGAGCAGGCATTCGTAGAGCTGGAGCGAGCTGAAGTTGAAGGCGAGCTGGGAGGTTTCCTGGCCGAGCAACTGCGTGTCCACGCTCACGAGGTAGAGGCCGTAGAGCATCATCACGGCACTGGCGAGGTAGAACGGGTTGACGGTGAGCAGCCACTTCCCGGCGGGCGCGAGCGGCAGGCGGCGCAGGCGGGCGAGGATGCGCTGCCAGAGGTCTTCGAGGGTGACGGGCGGCAGTGGCGGCGGCGGTGTTTCTGCGGCTTCGGTAGGGCCGCGTTGCTGCGCGGCTTCGTTTGCCAATGATGCCGTAAGGCCAACCAGCAGGTCGGCCCTACCGGGGTTGTCCTCCGTGCTCATCACGAGCGGCAGGGTGGGTGGGAAAACCACGGCATCGCTGGGTAGCGGGAGCGCGGTGGCTTCGGTGGCGGGGGGAACGGGCGCGGACTCATGAGGGTTCATGGAATGCCTCCGTAGGGTTGAGGGTTGGTGAATCCCTCGGGAGCATTGCGCGGGCCAGCGGGAATTCCCTTGGAAAACCGGCTCAACGACTGACCGGAAGCGCGAAAATGGCGCGTGATGCGTGAGGAGCGTTGACCAAAGGCAAACGCCAATCACACGCGAGTAGCCACGAATGAAGCGGAACTCAACCTATGGCTACTGACCTTGGCTTCTTCTGAACAAAAGAGGGACAGCACCATTACAGTCCAAGCAAGTCCCACCGCTCCAAGAATTCGCCCTTGGAATCCGAGAAATTTCGCACTGCCGAGTCGGCGTGTTCTCGTCCGCCGCGCCCTGGTGTCCGCAACCAGTCTCGATGCGACCGCGAGATGCGTTCAGCCACTATGCGGCTGGGAACGATGTGATAGTTCGGGCGCTCCGCCAAGTTGCCGAGCGCAACGAACACGTAGAAATGCTCGTCGGAGTAAAAACCTTCGCATTTGTCGTTCAGTATCCAAACCTTCCGGTTTGTTTGGTTGGTCTTGCACTGGATGGTGACGGAACGAGACGCCTGTTGGTTTGTGGCGAGAATATCAATCCCACGCGTGTTGCGTAATGAGATGGAGGCGATGTAGCCCCGTCGAGAGAGTTCCGCAGCGACGAAGTATTCGCCAGCCACGCCTGCCAAGAGTGAAGGGACTTTCATGCGTGTGCCTGCAAATCTCCCTTCACCCAAACGTCTCCGCCACGGCGGCGACGTAGGCGTCGTAGGCGGGGCGTTCGTAGCAGCAGAAGATGACCAGCTTGAGACCGGGGTGCCGCTCCAGATACGCGCGGGTCTCGCGCACGGCGATGCGCGTGGCGCGGTCGAGCGGGAAACGATACGCGCCAGTGCTGATGGCTGGGAGGGCGACACTGGTGATGCCGTGCTGCACCATCAAGTCGAAGGCGCTGCGATAGGCGCGGGCGAGCAGTTCCTCCTCACCGCAGTTGCCACCCTGCCAGATGGGGCCGACGGCGTGGATGACGTGCTTCGCGGGAAGGTAGTAGCCCTTGGTGATGCGCGCGCCGCCGGTGGGGCAGCCGCCGAGCTTGCGGCATTCCCAGACCAGATGCGGGCCTGCCTCGCGGTGGATGGCCCCATCCACACCGCCACCACCAAGCAGGGTGGTGTTCGCCGCGTTGACGATGGCGTCCACGGCCTGCTTGGTGATGTCGCCCTGAATGACTTTGACCCGGTCCATCATGGGTGGCTTGTCGAAACGGCCCGCAAACAGAACGCGGAACACCTTGCCTCAAAGCCTTGGGACGCGACAGAAAAAAGACGACGACCGGCAGCCCAGGGAAAAATGAGGCGATGAAAACGGAATGCCCCCGCCAGACCTTGCGGCCCGACGGGGGCAAAACGGGGGATGGGAGTGCGCCAAGCTCTCTTTCCCGGACCGGCATTAGGCGCGCCCTCGCGGGGCTGCCGGCTTCCCGACGCTGTTCTCCACGGCAAGCGGAGTCTCCGGCCTCGCAGCAGGGCCGTCCAGCACCTTGCGGCCACTGGATTTCGAGTGAGGCTTTTCAGCTCGCTTGGGCTGGTGGTTGCGCCACCGGCCCGCGAACCAGGTCAAGACACGACTATGTTTGCGGTCCGCGTCTTGACCACTTAGCGCAGGGACAGCCGCCGCTTTTGGCAGCGCGTTTGCCCCGTGCCACGGGTCTCGCCTCTTAACTCTCAGGTTGCGTTTGGCTCACAGGCCAGCGGTGCCGTTTGTAGCATCGCCGACATTGCGGAAGGTTTTCACGGGCCTTGCCGAGGCCGCGTGTCCTTCCCGGTGCGGGCGCTTGTTTTGTCCACCTTTCGGTGGCTTTGACTGCCGGCCGTCTCGCGACGACCGCCAGAGCTGCCCGCCCCGTGCTGATTCACGGTAGCAACCGATTACCCTCTGGGTAACCGCGATTCACACCGGCCCGAAACCAGCCGGCGCTACTTGACTCAACTCGGGGCGGCTTCTAATCGCCCCTCGCTGCCAAGCTCCTCAATCGCGTGTGACGGGCTGCGACGCCCGCCAGAGGAGCTGGTGAATTCTGCCTCCCCGCGCGCGCCTTGCGGCATCGCGTTTCAGAGGGGCCAGGCCAACCAGCCTGTCCTGACCTTTCCCCAGTCACCTGGGATTATCCTCGGAACTTCCTCGGCTTTCTTTCGTCCGCCGCACCCGCTCCGGTTCTTTCAATGAACTGCGATGAGATTATCACGAGTCGCCCGCCCGACAACGAATTCATATGCACAGCTTGTTCACCGGGGGTTTTTGAGCGCCGGAAGAGGGGAAGTTGAAAACCATCAATGTTCACCGGCCTCTGTTGCTGCCGGCCAACATCTCCGCACACGTATCATCGCGTCGGAGAACAGCGTTTGTGAACAAGACCGGTGGAAACTCCTCGCGCCGAAAACAAAAAGCCGCCCGTTTCCGGGCGGCGTGAAATCTGCGGTGGCGCGCTCAGGCCTTCTTGGCCTTGACCTTCGCCTTGACCGCTTCCGTTTTGCGCTTGTTGTAGCTTTTGCGACGCGCCCGCTTCTGCACTTTGTTGGATTGTTTGCCCATAACTTCTTTACTTTGCCGAACTGGTTTTGTTGGCTGGCGGGACTATGAAGTTCCGCCCGGTGCGCTTCAACTCCTATTTGTTCATGCTCGTCGCCGCCATGCTCGCGGCGTGCGAAACCACCAACCCGGGCGGCTCGACGAAAGCCGCGTCGAATGTCGCCACCTTGCGGATCCACTTGGAGACGCACGCGGACACGTTGGGCTTGAGCCGGCAAATCACGGTGGGACGCGAGCCAGCCCAGACTTTCTCCGTCACCGCACCGGTGTTGAGCGAGGAGAGTCTTGCCGCAGCACGAATCTGGGATGGCAACCCCGGCGAGTTCGCCGTTCACCTGCAATTTGACCGTGAGGGAATGCGCGCGCTCGAAATGCTGTCCATGTCCTACCGGGGCAAGCGCCTCGCCATCGGGGGCCAGTTCCCGGACCCGCGTTGGATCGGCACCGTGCGCATGGAGCGTCGCATCGCGGACGGCACCCTGCTCTTCCGCCCGGACGCCACGCGCGAGGAGACGGAGAAGATGGTCCGCCTGCTCAACAACACCGTGGCGAAGCTCAAGAAATACAAGGATTGATGCGCCCCCTGCCCTGCCCCGCCATCGCCCTGCTGGTCCTTAATTCCCTCGCCGCCCTGGGCCAGCCGTTCCAACTACCGACCCCGAATCGCGCGCTCTTTCAGTCCGGTGCCGAGGAGAAATACTTCGCCCCCACGCCGGGCAAGACCTGGACTGCGGGCGCGTTCGGCTGCGTCCGCTCCGACGGCCACCAACTCCACGAAGGCATAGACATCCTCTGGACCCAGCGCGACAAGAAAGGCGAACCGACCGATCCCGTCACCGCCGCCGCCGAGGGCACCGTCGCCTACGTCAACCGCAAGTCCGGCCTGTCCAACTACGGCAACTACCTCATCCTTCGTCATCGCATTGACGGGCTGGACATCTGCACGCTCTACGCCCACCTCGCCAGCATCCGCGAGGACTTGCAGAGGGGCGACAAGGTCAAGACCGGTGAAAAGCTCGGCGTCATGGGCCGCACGACGAACACCAAGACCCGCATCGGAGCCGAGCGGGCGCACCTGCACTTCGAGATCGCCCTGGTGGCCAGCGACCGTTACGCCGCGTGGCACGAGGCCAACCTCAAAGGCCTCCGCAACGACCACGGCAACTGGAACGGGCGCAACCTGCTCGGCCTCGATCCGCGTGCCGTCCTGCTACAGCAGCGCGCCGAGGGCGGGAAGTTCAGCCTGCTGCGTTTCATCCAATCGCAGACCGAGTTATGCCGCGTGCTGGTGCGGAAGACGGACTTCGCCTTCGTCCGCGAGAACCGCCGGCTTGTCCGAACGAACCAGGCGACGGAGAAGGAAGGCGTCGCCGCCTACGAACTCGTGCTGAACTTCAACGGCGTCCCCTGCCAGCTCATTCCGCGCGCGCCCTCCGAGGTGAAGGGCTACGCCGCCAAGGTCCATCTGCTCTCGGTGAACGACTCCGAGCAGAAGAAACACGGCTGCCGCAAGTTCCTCACGCAGAAGAACGGCAAGTGGGCGCTCACGCCCGAGGCGCTCCAGCATCTTGACTTGCTGACGGACTGACCCGTAGCCGTCGGCTTCAGCCTGCGCAGTGCCTTGCTCGCAACCTGAAGGTTGTGACTACGCTTCAAAACCTCCTCGGCAGCGGCAGCCCATCCTCCAAGTCCGGCACGCCGTCGCCGTCGAGGTCGCTGCCGGATTGCAGGAACTTCGCCATGTCGGGCAGCCACTCGCGCTGGGACTTGAGCACGGCCCAGAGATGGGTGGCCAGTTCCGCGCGCGTCAGCGGCAAGTCCTTCTGCCGCGCCAAGCCGGCATTCGCCGGCAGTTTCAGCGCCGTGAGCCAGCGGTGCAGCGTGCCCCAATTCACCTCGCCTTGCGGGCCAAACGTCTCCTGCTGCGGCCCGAACTCGCCGAACGCCACCATGCCTTCCACGGCCACGCGGTCTGGGTCCGTCAGCGGCAGATCGCGATGGCGCGGCGCGGCGTTCGTCGCAGGCGCGCCGCGCGTGTCGGCCAGCGCGAGCTTCAGCCGATACAAGGCCCGCGCCAGCTCGCGGCGCGTCACCGGTTTCCACGCGCTGAAGTCCAGATTGTCGGCGTCCGCCTGCCAGATGCCGCGCACCGCGAGCTGGTTCGCGGCCTCGAAGTGCAGGTCATCCGGCGCGAGGTCGTGGAACGGCCAGAGCAGCACGCCCGGCCCGCCGGCACCGCGCACGAGCCGCAGTTGCAGCTCGCGGATGCGAGGCCAGTCGCGGGCGATGTCGCGCGGCTGAATTGCGTCTCGCAAGCAAAGCCACGCCGCCGTGCCGACGGCCTGCCCCACGAGCATCATGTGCCCGTGCAGCCGCACCGCGCTGCTCACCACGCTGGAGTAGCCCACGTTCTTCGAGCAGCCGAAGAGACCGTCGCGCTCCACCGGCACCAAGCTGCGATAGGGAAACATCCCGCGGTCCGTGTCCGTGTGCCAGTTGCGCGTGGGCGTGTGGACGAATTGCCACGGGCCGTTGAGATCCTCGGTGAGGAACTTTCGCCGAGTCGGGTGGAAATCTATGTTGAACTGAAAGCCGAATACCGCATCGGGCACCATCACCTTCGCCCAGCGCGGGTTCCGGTCGGCGGCGCGGATGTCCTGCTCGCGCAGCATGTAGAGCGCTTCGAGGCGCAAGCCCTCGCGCACGTAGGGCTTGGGCGGCAGGCGGTCCGGCGTGCCGAACTCGTCGGTCAGTTCCATGTGGCGGAAGCTCTGCGGGAAATCACCCACGCGGTCATGCACCTGCGTCTGCAAGTGATGCACCAGCCCGAGCGCGTGCGCCTTCGCGTCGGCAAACACGATGCGCCGTTGCGCGGGCGTCATGGCGGCGATGTTCTTCTGCGAAGCTCCCTTTTCCGTCGCCTCCAGCGCGTCGGCCACGCGCTTCGGATAGTTGAACAGCGGGTAATCCTGCACCGGCCAGTTCAGCAGCGTCTTCTCCGTGCCGACGGGAAAACCATTGTGCCAGCGGTCCACGAGCCGGCGATGCGTGTAGACACTCCAGCCGGCCGGCGAGTAAATCCCGTCCGTCATCGCGCTGTCCACCCAGGGCGGCGTCTTGTCGAGCTGGGCAAAGCTGCGCGGGTCGTAGCCGACGGGCGCGGGGATGGTTGCGACGCGCCCGGCCTCCCGCAGCACCACGCACCACGAGAGCGGGTTCATCTCGTTGCGCTCCTCGCCAGTGAGCTTCTCCGGTGCGCTCGCCTCGCCGAAGCGGGACTTCAAGTCCGGCCCGGCGGCATACTTGGCGCCGCTGAAGCGGATGACATCGCCCCAGTCGGAGGAGTCCACCGTGAGCTTGGCGCGGACGCTGAGGAGCGCGGCATTCATGCCGCTGGCAGCCGCCTCGCGCGAGGGACGTTCCTGCGGCGTGAACGCCGCGCTCCTCGCAAACGTCACTCCCGTCACCCGCTTCCCCTCCACACTCACCTTCACCGGCTCCCAGCCGCGCAGGATTTGGATTTGCTTCCCCTGCCCTGCGTAAGGTGCAAGCAACTCCTCGAAGATGCGCGCTGCCGCCGCCGGCTCGATGGTGTCCGTGCCGCAGAAGGCATTGCCCGGCGTGGCGAGGCCGAACTTCTTGGAGTTGTGCGCGCGGATGCGCTGCATCACTTCGAGGAAGAGACCGGAGCGGGGGAAGTTCACGCGCTTGCCGCGCACCGTGGTCCACTCGTCAATGCACCCCACGCCCTCCGCGCTGAACTGCCCGCCGAGCCACTCGATGTCGTTCACCAGCACGATGCGTTGCACGCCCAGCCGCGCGGCCTGCACGGCGGCGGCGCAGCCGGACTCATTGCCGCCGACGATGAGCAGGTCCGCGTCCAGCGACTGCTCCTCAGCCGCGCAGACGGCTTGAACGAAGACCAGCCCACCCAGAACCAAAGCACGCAAATGAGTCACCCCGCGATGAAAGCGTGCGACCCGCCGCAGCACAAGCCCGCCCCGTGCGGGATTGACACCCTGCCCCGCTCCCTCAAATCTTTGCCCATGGAAAACACGACCAATCCGAAAGTCTTCTTCGACCTCACCATCGGCGGCAAGCCGGCGGGCCGCATCACCATGGAACTCTTCGCCGATGTCACCCCCAAGACGGCGGAAAACTTCCGCGCGCTCTGCACCGGCGAGAAGGGCTTCGGCTACGAAGGCTCCTCGTTCCACCGCGTGATCCAGCAGTTCATGCTGCAAGGCGGGGACTTCACCAACCACAACGGCACCGGCGGCAAGTCCATCTACGGGGCCAAGTTCGCGGACGAGAACTTCAAGCTCAAGCACACCGGCAAGGGCCTCCTCTCGATGGCCAACGCGGGGCCGAACACCAACGGCTCGCAGTTCTTCATCACGACCGTGGTGACGAGCTGGCTGGACGGCAAGCACGTCGTCTTCGGCAAGGTGGTCGAGGGCTACGACGTCGTCGAGCAGGTGGAGCGCGTCGGTTCGCGGAGCGGCCAGACCTCGCAGCCGGTCGTCATCCAGAAGTGCGGGCAGCTCTAACCCCGTCGGGGAAAACCAACATTCCGCGACTCCGAAGCTCGCAGAGGCGGGTGGTCACTTCTTCCAGGGAACGGAGAGGGTCACCTCGTAGTCTGCCGCTCCATTCGGCGCGTCACTTAGATAGAGGTCAAATCCCGCCGTCGTGCGTTCGAGCGCAATGGTGTCCCGTCCCTTCCGTTGCACGATGGTCGCCTTGCGCAAATCCAAGCGGCTGCCCAGTGCAACCCAGCCGGAGGGACTCTGGTCCAGCTTGCTCCAGTGCGCTCCGTCGAAGGTCACTTCCACCGGGTGCCCCCAGGTCCGATGCTGATACAGCAAGCTCTCCGGAGTAAAAATGAACCGACCGCTGCCGTCCACCTGCGCCGTGATACGCAGGAGTTTTGGCCCCGACTCAGAAGCGTGTTTTCCTGTGGCACACCCGAACAGGGTAAGACATGACGCCAAGATGAAGCCGGTTTTTGTTAGTTTCATGGGTGCGGTGATTTGGCTCTGACAACCGGCCAAGCGGCAGACTTGCCACCTGATCGAAGGTTGATGGGCGCAGCCTATGAGATTGAAATGACCATGTCCACGAGTTCTGGCGTCTCGCCGCTCAACGTCAAGTTTTACTCACAGCTCGCCAGTAGGCCGGAATTACCTACTTCTCCTGCTTCTTCCTCCGCGCTTCGCCTGCCTTGCGGAGATAGTCCGTCACGCTGGGGACGGTCTTGCCTTGCGTGAGGCTCTCGCTGTCCACGGTGAAGTTCAGGTAGGCGAGACACATCTCGTCCGTCGTCTGCTCGCCCCAGCGGACGGGCTTGGGCGGGGAGTTGGGGTTGCGCGGATTGTCGGCGGAGTTGTCGTAGCGGGCTTCGAGCGTGACCTTCGAGCCGCGCGGGAGCTTCACCGGCTCCTTGAACGCGTAGCCCATCTGCCAGTTGAAGTCCCACTCCGGCACATGGACGAGCGGGAGTTCCGTCCCATCGGGCAGCGTGGCGAAGACCTTCATCTCGCGGCCCAGCAGGTGCATGTGCGGCATGACGCTGCGCAGCGTCACGTCCGAGGGCACGGGCATGGAGGAGGTGACGCGATAGTTGTCATCGCCCGCCGGGATGCTGATGCGGCTGGCGAGCGGGAAGAGTCGGGCGCGCTTGTCCACGGGGCCTTTGGCGAAGTAGAGGCCGATCTTCGTGCGGTCGGTCTCGGCCTTGCCGTTCAAGTTGTAGTGGACCTGGATGACGATGTCGGAGTTCTTCGGCACGTTCACGCCAATACCATCGGGCGAGCGGCGCGCGACGTTGCCGGGCGCCCAGCCGCCGATTTGCCCCGCGCTCGGAAAGCCCACGCCGCCGCCGGTGCGATAGCCGGGGCCGGGATCCTTGGCGTCCAACTCGCTGGCCTTGCCGGAGACATCGAGGTGGACGAGGACGTGGTGGACGACGCGGCGGTTGCCAGGGTGAATCTCAACGGCGGAGAGCCATTTGTCCTCCTTGAAGCCGGTCGGAATGACGAAGTTGCGGTAGATGTCGCGGCCCTCGGCGGGAACGGTGTAAGGCTCCGGCATCTCGATGACGAGGTCGGGTTCGCCGTTGCGCCAGCCGTCGGGGAACTTCGGCAGCGCGGGCAGATCTGCGGGGTTGCCTTCCTTCGCGCCTTCGGCGGTCCACTGCTTGATGAGGCCAATCTGGTCGTCGGTCAGCCGGCACTCATCCACGTAGGCCGGACCAGGCGCGGCCTTCCACGGCGGCATGACGCGCTTCTCGACGACGCTGGCGATGGTCTTCGCGCGCTTGGCGGCATCGGCATAACTCGTGAGCGTGAACGGCGCGACTTCCCCGGTGCGATGGCACGAGGCGCAGTTTGCGAAGAGAATCGGCGCAACGTCCTTCGTGAAGGTCAGCGTGTTCGCGGGGCGCGGGGAATAGACCAAGGGCTTAGGGTCTGGCGTCTTGGGTCTGGGGTTGGACTTCGCACGCGGGACGGCTAGGGCCAGTAACGCGACGAGGGCAAGGCCGAGCAGGAGGCGGAGTTTCATGGGGTCTTGGTTTGGGAAGTGGTCTGGATGTGGCAGCCGATGGCCTCGGTGACGGGCTGCGGAACGGGTTTGCCGGCGAGCACGGCGTCGAGCGCGTTGCGCAAGTCGTGCTGAGTGACGGTCTGGCGGCGCGTGCCGTAGTCAGCAAAAAGATTGTTGATACGACCGTGATAAACGGTTTTGCCCGAAGCATCGAGCAGGAAGGCTTGTGGAGTCTTCGTCGCGCCGAGGGCCTTCACGAGCGCGTGCTGGGAATCGAGCAGCACCGGGCAACGTAGGCTGTAATCCGCCGCGTGCTTGCGGGCGTCGGCTGCGGTCAGGTCGCGGTCCACGTGCGCGAGGTAGAAGCCAACACCCTTGGCCGAGTAGTCCGCGACGAGCCGGTTGATTTCCGGCGCGAAGGCGTTGGCGATGGGACAGTCGGGCAAGGTAAAGATGACGACGGTGGCTTTGCGGGCATTGGCCTTGAGCGGGTCGTGAAGCTTGCCGTCAACGTCGGCCAGTTTCGGCGACTCGCCGGCGAAACAGGTCGCAGCCAATGCCGTGAGCATGGACACGAAAAAGCGGCGCTGAAGCGACCGCAGTCCAGACGCTGGCGCGAAACTCCAGCCGCCACGAACCTCGCGAAGCGTCTGGACTGCGGTCGCTTCAGCGCCGCTCTTCCCGGCGGTGGCACGAACCGTGACTGACTGGCGGGAAAGGCTCACTTATCACCCTCCTTCAAGCGCTTCGGCTCGCCCTTGGGAGCCGGTGCGCTGAACACTCCCGGTCCCTTCATCGGCGGCAGCCCCTTCGGTCCCGGCGGGCCTTGCAGTCGAAGGCGCTCGCGCATTTCCCGGTTCAACCGCGCGAACTCCTCACGCTGCTCGGGCGTCAGCTCGGCGGCGATTTCCTCGTGCGAGGCGCGGATGACCTGAAACGTGCGGCCAGCCATCTCGGTGCGCAGTTCCCACATCTCGCGCCCAGTGCGCTGGAGGATGGGGCGGATTTTGTCGGCCTGCTCGGGCGTAAGCCGGAGCCGGCGCTGATACTCCTGTAGCAGGCTCTGGGACATCCGCTCCGGGTTGGTGCGGCCCTCGATGACGCGCTTGACGACCTTGAGCGTGATGACCGTGCCGGTCGCCGCGCCGAACGCGAAGAGCGCGACGAGCGCGAGCACCACTTTCCAATGTCGGAGCCAGCTCATTCCTCGAAAATCGGGTCAAAGGTCGCGTCGGCCACGGTGTATTGCTGCGTCCAGCCGGGCGTCGCGATGTCGTAGCTGGTGAACAGCACGGCGACCATCAGCGCGCCCGCGACGACAAGGCTGCGCAGCGAAAAGGCTTCCAACACATCCCACGCGGACGGCGCGGGCGACTCGCCGCCCGCCCAGCGCGCGGCTACGCGCGTCGCGAAGCCGAAGGGCACAGCGGCCTCGACGGGCTTCGGAGCCTGTCGTGCGAGCCGCGCGAGTTTCTGCCAGTTGTCTCTCGGTTCACTCATGGCGTTTTTGCTTTTCGAGTTGCTCAAGCTGCTTCCGCAGTTTCCGACGCGCGCGGAAGGCACGGACTTTCACGAGCGTCTGGCTCCAGCCGGTCTGCGCGGCGATTTCCGCCACCGAGCGCTCTTCCAAATCCAGCAGCCGGATGACGAGTTGGTCCTCGGGGTTGAGCGTTTGCATCAGCTTGCCGACCAGTTCGCCCGCGTCCGCCGCCTGCGACGGATGCGGCTCGTGCTCGGAGTGCAGGACGGCGTCGAGCACCTCGGCCTCGCGCTCGGACAAGTCCGCCCAGCGCCACTCGGGCCGGCGCTTCTGCGCGCGGAGCCGGTCAAGGCAGGTGCTCACGGCGACGCGCGAAACCCAGTGCTCGAAGGGCACCTCGCCCCGATACTGCGCGGCGTTGGCGAACACTTTCATAAAAATCTCCTGCGCCAGGTCTTCCTCGTCGAGCCGCCGGGGCAGATGCGCCCGGACGATTTTGATGACGAGCGGGTAGAGATGGTCAACGAGCGCACGGGCGGCGTCCTCATCACGCTCGCGCACGCGCGCCAGGCAAACCGCGACATCCAAGCCGGGCTGCTCACCCATAAGTCATCTGGACACCGAACCAGCACGGAACTGGTGACGCGCGGAAGCGTAGGCGGTTACGGGGAAGATGATGAAGCGCAAAGTGACTGCCCTCTTGCTCGTAATCCTAATCGTAATCCTGCTCCCTTCGGAAACGTGAAGAGGAGCAGGATTAGGATTAAGATTAGGAGCAGGAAAAGAAAAAGGCGGGCCGGTCACTTGGACCAAGCCCGCCTGTGGAAAGGAAGTTGTTCAGCGTTGCGCGCTCTTGGCCGACACGTCGAGGCAGGCCGCCTCCTTCGTGCTGCGCACGTAGATGCGGCCGTTGCTCACGACGGGCGTGGACCAGCATTTGCCGGCGACGGCCTTCGCGCGGCTGACTTCCTTGTAGCCGGCAGGCGTGGCTTCCACGACGACCAGCTCGCCGGCGTCCGAGAGGCCGACGACGTGGTTGCCGACGAGGATGACGTTGCCGGGGCCGAAGCCGGGCTTGCTCCACTTGACCTTGCCGGTGGCCAGCTCGACGCACTTCATCGGGCCGGAGCCGTATTCCTTGAACTGGAACATGCCGTAGAGGTGGCCGTCCTTGAGCACCGGCGTGCTCCAGTGGTTCGCCACCGCATCAGGACCGGCGTGGCCGGACACGAACCACGTCTCCTCCGCCTTCCAGCCGCCCGCGCCCTTGGTGATGCGCGCCGCGCCGCCGCCCACGCCGTAGCCGGCGGAGCAGAACACCAAGTCGCCCGCCACGATGGGCGTCATGGCCGTGGAGACGGCGAACTTGAACGGGCGCTTCCACAGGAGCTTGCCGTCCTTCGCGTCCACGGAGACGAGACCGCTCTTGCAGAAGAAAATGACCTGTCGCACACCGTGAATCGTCGCGGCCACCGGCGTGGAATGGGTGATGGTCTCGTCGTGGGCCTTCCAAGCCACGGCTCCGGTCTGCTTGTTGAAGGCGAGAATGGACTGCCCCGCGCCGCCGCCGGCGACGTAAACCAGACTGCCTTCGATGAGCGGCGACGCGGCGTTCTGCCAACTGATGTTGCGGCCGGCGAAGTCCTTCATCAGATCCTTCTGCCAGACCGCCTTGCCGGACTTGGCGTCGAAGCAGCTCAACACGAGCTTCGCGGACATCACATAGACCTTGCCGTCGCTCACGGTCGGCGTGGAGCGCGGGCCGTCGCCGCCGCCGTTGTCCTTCGTGCCGGACTGGCCGCCGTCGCCGAGTTTGAGCGGGCCAAGCGGAGCCATCCACTGCTCCTTGCCGGTGTTCGCATCGAGTGCCACGCAGACTTCCTGCGGGCCGCCTGCAACCTCTCGCATCACCAGCGTGAACGCCTGTCCGCCGCTGACCGTGAGCGAGCTGAACCCGTCCAGCGCAGGCACTTTCCACAGCGCCTTTGGGCCGCCGGCGGGCCACTTGGTGGCAATCTTTTCCGACGTGGAGCCGTCCAGGTTCGGCCCGCGATACTGTGGCCAGTCGGCAGCGTGGACGGTGAGCGCGGCGGCGAGCGAAGTGGCGAAGATGAAGGTCGTTTTTGTCATGGCGGGACGGACGTTACGTATGCGGATGAAATTCGCAACGATGAACTGGCGCGTGCTCACTTCAGCGTCTTGCGCAGCCATGCGGTGAGCTGGTCCGCGTAGTCCGGCACCAGCATGCCCCAGCCGCCCATGCCATGCGCGCCGTCGGGGATGGTGATGAGGTCGCAGGTGTTGCCGAGGGCCTTCATCCGCTCCTGAAACTTCACGGACTGCGCGTAGTCCACCTGCGCGTCCTTCGTGCCGTGCATCAGCAGGAATGGCGGGAGGCCCTTGCGCAGGTAAGCCGTCGAGGACGCCGCCCGCAGGGCCTTCGCCGCGTCGTCGTTCAACTCGGTCAGGTTGAACAGCGCGGAGAGCGACGGCCCGAGGGCATTTCGGTTCTTCGCGTGAAACTCCAAGTCATGCGGCGCGTAAATCGGCACCACCGCCGCCACGCGCGTGTCGCCATCCCCACGCACGCCGACATACGACACGAGGTGCCCGCCCGCCGACTCACCCACGAGCGCGATGCGTTTCGGGTCGGCCTTGTATTGCGCCGCGTTGGCCTTCACCCAGCGGATGGCGCGCTCCACGTCGTCCGCGCAGGCGGGCCAGCGGTGCGCGGGCGCGAGGCGGTAGTTGATGGTGAACCAGGTGAAGCCCGCCTTCGTCATCGGCGCGAAGAGCGGCGTGATGAACTTGTTCTTGTCCCCGTTCCGCCACCCGCCGCCATGCACGAGGATGACTGTGGGAAACGGCCCCGCACCGTCTGGCACATTCGCGTCGAGAGTGAGGCTCACCTCGCCCACCTTGGCGAACTCGATGTCGGTCTTGAGTTCGGCGAACGCGGTTGAAGCCAGCAGCAGCAGGGCGATGAAGGAGCGCATGACGGTGATTCTACGGGCAACAAAGTTTACTTGTCCTGCTTCTTCTTGCCCTTCTTGGCCTTTGGCTCGGCGGGCGGGGTTTCGCCGGGCTTGTTGGGCGTGGGCATCGGGGCGTTGACTTCCTTGCGCCAGGCGACGAGGCGGGCGTGGAGTTCCCTGGCCTTGTCGGGCATTTCCTTGGCGAGGTTCTTGGATTCGCCGAGGTCGGTGCGGAGGTTGTAGAGCTCGAGTTTCCCATCTTCGAGATACTCCATGAGCTTCCAGTCGCCGGCGTGGATGAGGCTCACGGGCGTGGTGCGCCAGAGGCCGGGGCCGGAACCAAGGTAGCCGGGGAAGTGCTGGTAGATGGCGTCGCGTTGGAGCTTCGCGGCGGGGTTGCGGAGGAGCTTCACGAGGCTCTCGCCATCGAGGACCTGGCGGGGCTTCGACGCGGCGGCGAGTTCGAGGAAGGTCGGGAAGATGTCCACATGGGCGGTCGGCACGTCGCAGGTGGAGCCGGGCTTGGTCACGCCGGGCCAGCGCACGATGAACGGCTCGCGCGTGCCGCCTTCGTAGAGGCTGCCCTTGCCGCTGCGGAGCGGGGCGTTGTCCGTGATGCCGCCGCCACCTTCATCGCCGCCTTTGGCCTTTTTGCCCTTGCCCTCCATGCCTGGCTCGCGGAGAAGGCCAAGCGGACCGCCGTAGCCGCCCACGCCGCCGTTGTCGCTGGTGAAGATGAGCACGGTGTTGTCGGCGAGCTTGAGGTCGTCGAGGGTCTTCATCACGCGGCCCACGCTCTCGTCCACGCTGGCAATCATGGCGGCGTAGGTCGGGTTGTTGTGGCCGCCGACGCCGGGCTTGGGCTTGAACTTCGCGATGAGGTCGGCCTTCGCCTGATGCGGCGAGTGAACGCCGAAGTGCGGGAGGTAGAGGAAGAAGGGCTTGTCCTTGTGCCGCGTGATGAAGTCCACGGCCTTGTCGGTAAGGAAGTCGGCGAGGTATTGGCCCTTGGGATAGTCGGTCTTCGGGTTGGTGTTGAAGTCGAAGTGAACGCCGGCGCTACAGATGGCCTCGTCGAAGCCGCGCTTGCCGGGATGGTAGTCGCCGCCCTCGCCGATGTGCCACTTGCCAAACATGCCGGTCGCATAGCCGGCGGCCTTGAGTTGCTTGGGGATGATGTCGCGGTCGAGCGGGAGGTTGGTGACGTTGTCCACCGGGCGCAGCGGGCGCTTGCTCCAGTCGAAGCGGTCAATGCCGCCGACGGTATAGACCCCGGTGCGCGCGCCGTATTGGCCGCTCATGAGCGCCGCGCGCGTGGGCGTGCAGTTCTGGCAGTGGTGGTGGCTGAGGAGCTTCATGCCCTGCGTCGCGAGCCGGTCAATGTTCGGCGTCTCGTAATACTTGCTGCCGAAGCACGCGACGTCCGTGTAGCCGAGGTCGTCGGCCATGATGAAGATGATGTTGGGCGTGCGCGGCGCGCCAAATGCGAGTTGCGCGGTGAGGGCGAGGAGGAACAAGGCGGGTTTCATGCGATGACTTTGCAGACGCGGCTGCAGGGAAGCGAGGTTTCACCCGTGAAAGATTCTCCCGCCCGCGCGTCCAACGCGGACCATGCCCGACTCGACTCACCTGCAAGTCTCCCGCCGCGCCGCGCTCCACGCCGCCGGCCTCGGCACGCTTGGCCTCGCGCTGCCACACTTTGCTTCCGCCGCCGACTCGCCGAAAGCGAAAGCCGCCGATGCGCCGCTCGTGCCGCTGAACCGCTTCCCCCGCATGGTGCAAGAGCATTTCGTGCGGCGGCTCCGCGATGTCGAGGCCCGCGCGAACCAGCGTCGCGATGCGCTCCAGACCAAGGCCGACGCCGAGGCTTACGTGCGCGATGTGCGTGCGCGAATCCAGCAGAGCTTCGGCCCGTGGCCGGAGAAGACGCCGCTCAACGCCCGCGTCACCCGCACCGTCGAGCGCGACACGTATCGCATCGAGAACGTCATCTTCGAGAGCCGGCCCGGCTTTCTCGTCACGGCGAACTTGTATGTGCCGAAGGGCAGGCTGCCCGCGCCCGGAGTGGTCGGCTCGTGCGGTCACTCGGCGACGGGCAAGGCCATTGACGCTTACCAATCCTTCGCGCAGGGGCTGGCGCGGCAGGGCTACGTCGTGCTGCTCTTCGACCCCATCGGCCAGGGCGAGCGGCTGCAATACGCGGACGAGCGGCTGAAGTCCCGCGTCGGCGTGGGCGTGCAGGAGCATTTGCACGCGGGCAACCAGCAGTTCCTTGTCGGCGAGTTCCTCGGCTCTTGGCGCGCTTGGGATGGCATCCGCGCGCTCGACTACCTGCTCACGCGCCCCGAGGTGGACCCGCGCCACGTCGGCATCACCGGCAACTCCGGCGGCGGCACGATGACCACCTGGCTCTGCGGCGTGGAGCCGCGCTGGACGATGGCCGCGCCGAGCTGCTTCGTGACCACGTTCCGCCGGAACCTGGAGAACGAGCTGCCCGCCGACACCGAGCAATGCCCGCCCCGCGCGCTCGCCCTCGGGTTGGACCACGCGGACTTCATCGCCGCGATGGCGCCCAAGCCCGTCGTGCTGCTGGGCAAGGAGAAGGATTACTTCGACGCGCGCGGCATCGAGGAAGCCTTCGCGCGGCTCAAGAAGCTTTACCGGCTGCTCGGTGCGGAGGAGAACATCAGCCTCTTCATCGGCCCCACGCCCCACGGCTACAGCCAGGAGAACCGCGAAGCGATGTATCGCTGGTTCAACCGCGTGACGAAGGTCTCCACCGCGCAGGCGGAACCGGCGCTCACCATCGAGAAGGACGAGACGCTGCAATGCACGCCCAAGGGCCAGGTCGCCGACCTCAAGTCGCGCACGGTGTTCTCGTTCACGAGCGACTTGTCCCGGCAACTGGCGGCAAAGCGTCCGAAGCTCACCGGCGAGAAGCTGAAGGACGTTGTCTCCGCCACGCTCAAGCTCCCGCCCCGCGCGGGCGTGCCCGACTACCGCATCCTGCGCGTGATTGGCGGGCGACGCTTCCCCAAGCCGCACTTCACCGCCTACGCCGTCGAGACGGAGCCGGGCGTTCACGCGCTGGTGTATCGCCTGTCGGGTGAATCGCACTACTCGCGCCCGCCGCGCGGCCCCGAACGCGCGGTGCTCTACGTCTCGCACCACAGCGCGGACGCCGAACTGCGCGACGAACCGCTCGTCGCCGAGTTGCTGAAGGCCGAGCCGCAGGCCGCGTTCTACGCGTGCGACGTGCGCGGCATCGGCGAGTCGCGTCCGAACACCTGCGGCCAGGACAGCTTCCTCAGCCCCTACGGCTGCGACTACTTCTACGCCATCCACGGCGTGATGCTGGACGAGCCGTATGTGGGCCGGAAGACGCACGACCTCCTGCGCGTGCTGGACTGGCTCGCCGCGCAGGGCCACACGGAAGTGCATCTCGCCGGCAAGGGTTGGGGTGCCATTCCCACCGCCTTCGCCGCGCTGCTCTCCGCGTCGGTGAAACAAGTCACGCTCAAGAACGCGCTGACCTCCTACGCGACGCTGGCCGAAACTGAGCATTACAAATGGCCGCTCTCCGCGCTGCTGCCGGATGTGCTCAAGCATTTCGACCTGCCGGACTGCTACGGCGCGCTCGCCGCGAAGCAGCTCCGCCAAGTCGAGCCGTGGGGCGCGGTGCCGGGGAAGGCGTGAGGTCGCTTGCCATCGGAGTGCCGGTGTCCAACCGGCGCGCTCGACACCCGCACTTTCGCGCAAGTTGGACACCTGCGCTCCGGCGGGGCAGCGCAACGCCGGTTGTCTCGCCGCCAATTCCCGGCTTTGTTTTCCGGCGGGCCGGACTATCGTCTTCCCACGACAACAAACCGGCCATGATTCAAGACACCCTCTCCAAGATTGAAGCCCGCATCGGACAGTCCGCTGTGAAGGACGAGTCCAAGGCCGAGCTGCTCACGCTGCTGGGCACGCTCAAGTCCGAGGTCGCCGAGCTGTCCAAGACGCACGGCGAGCAGGCGCAGAGCATCGCGGGCTTCACGGAGGTTTCCACGCATGAAGCAACGCGCGAGGAGCCGAACCCGGAGTTGGTGAAGCATTCACTCGGCGGTCTGGCGGCGTCCGTGGATGGTTTCGAGAAGTCGCACCCGCGCCTGGTGGACATCGTCAACCGCATCTGCACCACGCTGTCGAACCTCGGCATCTGAGGCAGGCGGTGGAGTAATGGAGTGATGGAGCAATGGTTTTGTGTGGGCGACAACACTCCACTACTCCATCACTCCATCGCCCCGCGCCCTACTCCCCGATGATTTTCACCAGCACGCGCTTGCGTCGGTTGCCATCGAACTCGCCATAGAAGATTTGCTCCCACGGGCCGAAGTCCAACTTGCCTTTCGTGATGGCCACGACCACTTCCCGGCCCATGATTTGCCGCTTGAGATGAGCGTCCGCGTTGTCCTCGCCCGTGCGGTTGTGATGATACTGCGTGGTGGGGGCGTGCGGAGCCAGCCGCTCCAGCCAGACCTCGTAATCGTGGTGCAGCCCGGACTCCTCGTCGTTGATGAAGACGCTGGCCGTGATGTGCATGGCGTTCACGAGGCAGAGGCCCTCCTTGACGCCGCTCTTGCGCACGAGCGACTCGACCGTGTCCGTGATGTTCACGAAGCCGCGCCGGCCCGGCACTTCAAACCAAAGCTGCTCGGTGAGCGATTTCATGCCGCGAGGCTAGCAGCCTTCCGCCGCCAGCAACAGCCGGCGCAGTTCAGGGTCCGTCGTGGCAGCCTGCACGCTGCTCTCAAACTCCGCGCGCGGCAGGCGGCGGCTGAAGAAGCGCGTGTGGCAGGTGAGATGTTCCGCCTCGGTCGCGCCGCAGCGACGCAACTCCTCCAGGCCGCGAACCATCGCCTGAATCCCCGCCGGCTTGTCCCCCTGCATGAACTCCAGTTGACCGCGCATGGCCACGCCGAGGCCGTGAGCGCGGTGGTCGCCCAGCTTCTCAGCGAGCGGAAGCAACTCGTCGTAAAGCGCGAAGGCCCGGGGAATCTGGCCTTCCATCCGGGCGAGCTGGGCCATCTGGAAGAGCGCGCGGCCGCGGGCGGGCGCGTGTTCAGCGGGGGTGAGCAGCGGCAGCGCGCGCTCATACGCCGCGAGCGCGGCGGCGGAATCACCCGCGTTCTGGTGCTCGTTCGCGGCGGCCAGCAGGGCCTCGGGAGTCACGTCGGCGGGCGGCTTCATGTCACACGCCGATGTCCTCGTTCCACAAGTCCGGGCGCGCGGCGATGAACTCGCGCATCAGCCGGATGCAGTCCGCGTCCTGCCGCACTTCGACCACCACGCCCTGCGCGCGCAGGTAATCCTCCGCCCCCAGAAAGGTCGTATTCTCGCCGACGACCACGCGCGGAATGCGGTAGAGCACGATGGCCCCGCTGCACATCGGGCAGGGTGAAAGCGTCGTGTAGAGCACGCTGCGGCGATACACCTCCGCGCGCAGGCGGCCGGCGTTTTCGAGGCAGTTCATCTCGCCATGATGAATCACGCTGCCGCGCTGCACGCGCTGGTTGTGTCCGCGCCCGATGATCTTCCCGTCGCACACGAGCACGGAGCCGATGGGGATGCCGCCCTCGGCCAGCCCCTGCTTCGCCTCGGCCACGGCAGCTTGGAGAAATGGGTCCACGCGCCACTTGTAGCGCGTGGGAACATTCGCGGCAACTGCGGCGAGGATGCGCGATTAGACCGCCGCCGCGATCGCGTCGCCTATCTCGCGCGTGCCAACCAGCTTCGCGCTCGCGTCAGCGGCGGAGTAGATGTCGCCGGTGCGGAGGCCGGCGGCAATGGCTTTGCCGACGGCGGCCTCGATGGCGTTCGCCGCCTCGTTGAGGCCGAAGCTGTAGCGCAGCATCAGCGCGGAGGAGAGGATTTGCGCGATGGGATTCGCGAGGTTCTTGCCTGCGATGTCCGGCGCGGTGCCGCCCGCCGGCTCGAAGAAGCCGAACGTGAGTTCCCCGCTCGCCTTGCCGAGGCTCGCGCTGGGCAACATGCCGAGCGAACCCGCGAGCGCCGCCGCCTCGTCGCTGAGAATGTCGCCGAACATGTTCTCGCAGAGCATCACGTCGAACTGCGTGGGCCGCAGCACCAGTTGCATCGCGGCGTTGTCCACGAACATGTGCTCCAGCGCCACGTCGGGATACTGCTTGCCGATCCTCGTCACCACCTCGCGCCAAAGGACGCCGTTTTCCAGCACGTTCGCCTTGTCAATGCTCGTGACCTTCCGGCGCCGGAGCGACGCGGCCTTGAACGCCACATGGGCGATGCGCTCGATCTCCGGCGTCGTATAGACCATCGTGTCAATCGCCCGCTGGCAGCGCTTCATGATGACCGTCGCGTTCACGTCCGCCTGCGCCTCCTCGTGGAAATAATCCTCCGTCTTCTTCGGCTGGCCGAAATACATCCCGCCCGTCAGCTCGCGCACGACGAGGATGTCAATGCCCTCGCCCTGCCGCTCCGGGCGCAACGGGCACGCGTGCGCCAGCGCCTTGGGGAGCTGCACGGGGCGCAGGTTCGCGTAGAGGCCGAACTCCTTGCGGATGCGCAGCAGCGCCGCGCGCTCGGGCCGCTCCTCCTTCGGGATGGTCGGGTCGCGGTCGGGCAGGCCCACCGAACCGAACAGGATGGCGTCGCTCTGCTTGCACAAAGCGAGCGTCGTGTCCGGCAGCGCCTTGCCGGCGGCGTCAATGCCCGCCCAGCCCACGGGCGCCTCGGTGATTTGGAAACTCAGGGAAAACTTCGTTGCCACCGCGCGCAAAACCTTGACGGCCTCGCGCATCACTTCGGGACCGATGCCGTCGCCGGCGAGCGCGGCGACCTTGAACGTCTTTGACATAGGGCGCGGAGAATACCGGCGGGGGAAACGGAGTGAAGAAGAAAGTCGGCCAGCTCGGACGGCACGGATGCGCGCGTAGCTCGACATTCCAATGTCGAGTGCGGAAACCCAGGCACCCCGCCAGTTCTCGACATTGGAATGTCGAGCTACAACGCTCAGTAATTTCGCTTCCGTGCCTTCACGCGCACCGGCGGCGCCTGGTTGGTGGGCGAGAGGTCCAGCGACAGGCCCGGCTGCCAGGCGTGCTCCCGGCGGTCCAGCGAAAGCCCGCGCGGGATGAACTCCACCTCGTGATTGAACGCCAGCAACGTCACCGTTCCCGGCAGATACGTCGCGTCCTGGAAGCGCAGCTCCCCGAAGGCCGGCTTCGTGTTCGGCTCCGTGAACCGCACCGTCACCGGCGCGTTGGTCAGCGGGTTGGTCTCGCCGGGGAAGCGCACCTTCACGTCGCGCACGCCGAGCGCGGGCTGGTTCACGACGAGGTAGGGCGTGCCGTTCGTCTCCGCCGCGAAGGTCACCTCCCACGGGCCTTTGCGCGCGCGCAGGTGGGTGTCCAGCGCGTAGAGGCTGAAGTAGCCCACCACCGCGATGACGCCCACGAGGGCGAAGTGCTTGAGAATGTTGTCCGGCTGCTGCATCGGGCCGGGAGCGTCCGGCGGAGGCGCGGGCAAGTCAAGCGGACGGGAATGCGCGTGAAGCCGTGGAGCGCCGAGCATTGCTCGGCCTTGAGCAGGCCCGCCCTCCTGCCGAGCAATGCTCGGCGCTCCGGTGTGATGGCGTGTGCTGGACAATCCGTTGCGTCCAGCCCACTCTCCCATACCAGCTCTGATAAACTGCGGCATCCGCAGTCAACTAACTGTTAGCCGTCATTCACACCATCAGCTATGACGACATCGTTTCGCTCTCTCTTAGCAGCAGGGATGTTGCTTTGCACTGTTGTCGCCGCAGCAGCCACAGAGTATGCGCGCCCCTTCCCGATGATTGCTATTCCCAAGAGTGCCACAGCGGAGCAGCGTGCAGCCGCCGAGAAATTGGGACGAGAGTTTGGTATCACCGTCAGCACGCTCGACACGAATCCGGTTTGCTGTGTCTGGTTGGAGTTGCGGGGCTGGCGGCCGAATCCCGGCACTGACGGTTACATCATCCTTCATCAGGCCGGCGGCACACTTATCACAGCGTCGAGCCAGCAGCAGCTTGATGCAGCGGTGGAGCGGTTCATCAGGTCGTCACGGAAGCGCGACGGCAGGCGCGAAGTCCCCGTCGGATTGATGACGAGTTATGAGGTTGTCAAATGACCATGACGGCTAACCACTTGATAGGCTGCGCGCTGGCTTTCTGATTCCCCGCTCCGACCGTTCACGCCGCAATTTGCTTCCTCGGCGCAAAGTCCGCGCAGCGTTTCGCGCCGGGGAACATCTTGTGCGGGTTGCAGCGCTGCGCGGGGTCGAAGACGCGGCGGAGCATCTTCATCGCCTCCAGGTCGTCGGGCGTGAACTGCCGCGCCATCATGTCCGCCTTCTCCACGCCAATGCCGTGCTCGCCCGTCACGCTGCCGCCCAGCGCCACGCACTTCTCCAGAATCTCCTCGCCCGCCTGCACCGCGCGCTTCACCTGCGCCGGGTCGCGCTCATCGTAGAGGATGAGCGGGTGGATGTTGCCGTCGCCGGCGTGGAAGACGTTCGGGATGCGCAGGCCGTGCCGCTCGCTCGTGGCGCGGATGAAGCGCATGATCTCCGGGAGCTTCGAGCGCGGCACCACGCCGTCCTGCGTGAGGAAGTTCGGGCTGAGGCGGCCGATCGCGCCAAACGCCCGCTTGCGGCATTTCCATATCTCCGCGCGCTCGGCGTCGTCCTTCGCCACGCGCACTTCGCGGGACTTGTTCCGCCGGCAAATCTCGACCACGCGCGTGGATTGCTCCTCCAGTCCGGCGGCAAGGCCGTCGAGTTCCACAATCAGCACCGCGCCCGCGTCCGTCGGGAAGCCGAAGTGATAGGCCGCCTCGACGGCCTGCGTGATCATCTGGTCCATCATCTCCAGCGCGCCCGGCACCATGCCCGCGCCGATGATGTCGCTGACGGTCTGGCTCGCGTCATCCACGGACTCGAAGATGCCCAGCAGCGTCTTGAAGGCCTGCGGCGCGCGCACGAGCCGCACGAGCACGCGCGTGGCGATGCCGAACATCCCCTCGCTGCCGATGAACGCGCCGCGCAAGTCGTAGCCGGGCACGTCTTCGCCGCCGTCCGGCGTAGTGCCGAGCCAGACCACTTCGCCGTCGGGCAAAACCACTTCGCAGCCGAGGACGTGGTTCGTGGTGACGCCGTTCTTGAGCGTGTGCGGCCCACCGGAGTTCGTGCCGACGTTGCCGCCGATGGTGCAGGCCGGCTGCGACGACGGGTCCGGTGCGTAGAAGAGGCCGTGGGGCTTCGCGGCTTGCGTGACGAGGGCGTTCACCACGCCCGCCTCGACGAGCGCGCGGCGGTTGCGCACGTCGAGGTCGAGGATGCGGTTCATCCGCGTGAGCGCAATCATCACGCCACCCGTGCTGGCGAGCACGGTGCCGCTCAAGCTCGTGCCCGCGCCGCGCGGGATGATGGGCAGCTCGTGCCGGGCGCAGAGCTTCACCACGGCGGCGACCTCCTCCGTCGTGCGCGGCAGCACCACGACGCCGGGCAGGTGCTTCTCCAGCGTGTAAGCGTCGCACTCATACACGAGCAGCTCGTGCCCGTGCGAAAGGACGTTCTCTGCGCCGACCAGCGTGCGCAGCTCCGCGATGACGGAGTCAGGCACGACGACGGGAGCGTGGCTATGCATGGGCGGAGCGTAGCGGGGCAGCGCGCCGTTGCAAAGTAGGACGGTGCGTCCCGCCTGTCCTTCCATTGTCCAGCTCCCGCCCAAGTAGCTCGACATTCCAATGTCGAGTGCCACGGCATCGGAGGGACAAGCCGGTCTCGACATTGGAATGTCGAGCTACTGGCACACTGCTGTCCTACATGGCGGCTCGCCTCCCCCGGGCTGCCCTGTTACGCATTTCTCCCGCATGGAACTGCGTGAACTTGCCGAACGCGTGCTCTTCGCGACGACACTGGAGGAGAAGCTCCAGTGCCCCGCCTTCGTCACGGACGATCGCCCCGGCTCCGCGCTCGCTGCGCCTGCGATGCCCGGTCGTCCGGCGGAACTTGTCTTCAAGCCCGCTGGCTCCCCCAAAGCCGAGTTCCCCGGCCTCCACCGCCTCGACGACGAGCGCGAGCGCGGCCGCCTGCTGCACTTCTTCGCAAACCACGAGCTGCTCGCCACGGAGCTGATGGCGCTGGTGCTCCTTCGCTTTCCCGATGCGCCCCCCGCCTTCCGTCGCGGCGTGCTCCAAACGCTGCGCGACGAACAGGAGCACACGCGCTGGTATCTGACCCGGATGCGCGCGTGCGGCATCGCGTTCGGCGAGCTGCCGGTGAGCGGCTACTTCTGGCGCGCGGTGTCGGGCATGAGCAGCCCGATGGACTACGTCGCCGGCCTCAGCCTGACCTTCGAGCAGGCTAACCTCGACTTCGCCCGCCACTTCGCGCGCGGCTTTGCGACGGCTGGCGATACGGAGTCGGCCAAGCTGCTCGACCGGATTTACCGCGACGAAATCGCCCACGTCGCCTACGGGCTGAAGTGGTTCCGCCGCTGGAAGCAGCCGGGGCAAAGCGATTGGGAGGCCTTCTGCACGCAGCTCAAGTTCCCCCTCTCGCCACAGCGGGCCAAGGGCATCGCGCTTAATGTCGAAGGTCGGCGCGCGGCGGGACTCGACGCGACATTCATCGCGGAGCTGGACGTGTATGCGCAGTCGAAGGGCCGCACGCCAAGTGTCTTCGTCTTCAACCCGTTCGCCGAGGGCCGCATCGCTCAGGGGAAGTCCTTCACGCCGGTGAAGCATCAGGCGCAGCTCGCGCACGACCTCGCTGCGCTGCCGATGTTTCTGGGCCGGCAAGACGACGTGGTGCTCGTGGAAGAGCGGCCCGCCGTCGCGTTCCTCAGCGGGCTGAAGCAGGCGGGTTTCCCGCTGCCGGAGTTCGTGCAGCGCAAGGACTGCGTCGCCCTCGCGCAGCGCAAGCTCGGCCGCCTGCGCCCGTGGGCGTGGGGGCAGGACAGCGTGGAGTTGTTCGCGCCGCTCTTCGCCAGCCTCACCGGCGAAACGCGCACGGCGGAGACCTCCTTCAACGAGCGCATTCGCCCGCTCTACTCGAAGGCGTGGAGCGCGGAGCTTCTGCGCACGTTTCTCAGCGGGGACAATGCGGACGTCGCGCCTGTGCCGGCGACTTGCAGTCGCCGCGTTGCGGGTGGCCCGCACGACGCGCTCGCTCACGAACGACAGCCACAGACAGCGGCTGCAAGCCGCCGGCACGCCGACGGTGCGCTCCCGCTTTGCTCGGTGGATGAAGTTGGCGTGGCAGTCGGCTCGCTGGAAGACGCGCTCGCCGCCATCACTGCGATTCGCCAGCGCGGGCACCACAAGGTCGTGGTGAAGCAGGCCTTCGGCCTCGCGGGACACAACGCGCTGCGGCTGTGGGAGCCGAAGCTGTTGGACACGCAGCGTCGGTGGATGGAGAAGTCGTTGCAAAACGGCCGGCAACTCGTCGTCGAGCCGTGGCTGGAGCGCGTGGTGGACTTCTCCGCGCAGTTGGAGATGGAGACGGCCGGCCTGCGCCTGCTGGGCTACACCGGCCTGCTCACGGACGCGCGCGGCCAGTTCCTCGCCAACACCGCCGCGCCGAACTTCGCACGCTCAGTCCCGCCCGCCGTGCTGGATTGCTTCCGCGGGCAACGCGGGGCCGCAGCTTGGCTGCGGGAGCTGTTCGCCTCGCTGTTCAAGTCCTTGGAAACCGAGCTAAAAGCCGCCGGCTACCTCGGTCCCGTCGGCGTGGACGCCTTTGTCTATCGCGACGCCGCCGGCCGAGCGCGGCTCAAGCCCGTCGTGGAAATCAACCCGCGTTACACGATGGGCCGGCTGACGCTGGAGCTGATGCAGCGCGTCGCGCCCGGCGCGGGCGGGAAGTTCCGGCTCGTGAACGCGGCCGGGCTGCGGGCAGAGGGCTTCACCGACTTTCCCAGCTACGCGGCCCAGCTGCGCGGACGCTTCCCCCTGCGACTCGAAGGTGAGCCAGTTCCCCGCATCCGCAGCGGCGCAGTGTGCCTGAACGACCCGGCTGCCGCGCAGGCCGTGCTCGCCGCCTTCCACGTAGGAGACGACGTGAGGAGTCTCTGACCCTTCCAACTCGGAACGCGGAACCAGCTCGCCGGCTTCCCTTCCCGCCCCCGCCCTGCCACACTCCGCCCATGCGCCATGCCCCGATTGACTCGAAGCTGTTCACGGAGAACCGCGAACGGTTGAAGAAGCTCCTCCCGCCCAAGTCCCTCGCCGTCGTCAACGCCAACGATGCGCTGCCCACCAACGCCGATGGCTCGCTCCCGTTGCACCCGAACTCCGACCTGTTCCACCTCACCGGCATCGAGCAGGAGGAAAGCATTCTGCTCCTCGCGCCCGACGCCCACGAGCCGAAGCACCGCGAAATCCTTTTTCTGCGCGAGCCGAGCGAGCACCTGAAAATCTGGGAGGGCCACAAGCATTCGAAGGACGAGGCCACCAAAATCTCCGGCATCAAGCAGGTCAAGTGGCTCTCCGAGTTTCCCGTCATCTTCCGCATCCTCATGTGCGAGCAGGAGCACGTCTGGCTCAACTCGAACGAGCACAAGCGCGCCCACGTCGAGGTCGAGACGCGCGACACCCGCTTCACGCGCGCGGTCCAGCGGCAGTTCCCGCTGCACACCTACCACCGGCTCGCGCGGTTGATGCACCGGATTCGCGTGGTGAAGACAGACGCGGAAATCGCGCTGCTGAAAGAATCGGTCGCCATCACGGAGAAGGGTTTCCGCCGGCTGCTCAGATTCGTGAAACCCGGCGTGATGGAATACCAAGTCGAGGCCGAACTCATCCATGAGTTCACCCGCCGCCGCGCGAAGTTCGCCTACAACCCCATCATCGCCAGCGGGGCCAACGCCTGCGTGCTGCATTACAACCAAAACGACCAGCCGTGCAAGAAGGGCGACCTGCTCTTGCTCGACGTGGCCGCCTGCCACGCGAACTACAATGCCGACCTCACGCGCACGATTCCCGTGAGCGGTCGCTTCACGCGCCGGCAGAAGGCGGTCTACAACGCCGTGCTGCGCGTCATGCGCGCCAGCATCAAGGGCGCGACGGTCGGCAAGCTCTCGCGCGACTGGCTCAAGGAATCTCAGGCGATGATGAACGAGGAACTGCTCGCGCTCGGCCTGCTGAAGAAGTCCGACATCAAGAAGCAGACCGAGGACGAACCGGCGTGCCGGAAGTATTTCATGCACGGCCTCGGTCACCCGCTCGGGCTGGATGTGCATGATGTGGGCTTCACTACTGAGCCATTCGCACCCGGCTGGGTGCTGACCGTAGAGCCGGGCATCTACCTTCCGAAGGAGGGTTTCGGCGTGCGCCTGGAGAACGACATCGTCGTCACGCCGGACGGCCCGGTGGACTTGATGGTGAACACGCCAGTCGAGGCGGAGGAGATTGAAGATCTGATGGCGCGCTGAACGAAGTCGCGGGCTGCGGCTGGTTCAGCGGTGCGACCAGCCGAAACGACCCGGACGGCCATCCTGGCTCAGGAATGGCCAGTAAACGAAAGCGGACTTGCCGATGACGCTCGCCTGCGCGAAATCGCCCCAGGCGCGGGAGTCGAGGCTGTTCATGGTGTTGTCCCCCATGACCATGTAGTGCTTGGGCGGGATGGCGAACTCGGCCTTGCCGTGCGGAAACAGCGGCGCCAGCCCGCCCTTCTGGTTCAGGTTGGCAACCGCCTCGTTGACGTGGCCCGAGAATACGCTGTCCTGGGGCGGCCCGGTAAGATGATAGACGTTCTCGAAGCGCGGGGTGCTGGCGTCGAGGCGCCGGCCGTTGATGCGCAGGTGCCGGTCGTCGCCGATGGCCACGCGCTCGCCGCCCATCGCCACCATGCGCTTGATGTAGAACTGGTCCTGCGGCAGGCCGCTGATGCCCTTGGTCTCGAAGACGATGATTTCGCCGCGCTCGGGCCTGCGGAAGTTGTAACTGAGCCGGTCCACGAACAGATGGTCGCCGCTGATGACCTTGAGCTTGATGATGTCCTCGCCTTTGCGGAATTGCTGGCCGGGAAACAGGCCGGAGCGATGGGAGTTGCCGCCGAAGAGCTGGTCCGGCGGAAACCACACCGTGTATGTCCGCGCGCCCACTTGGAAGCGTTGCTTCTTCACAATGAGCGGGATGACCGTCTTGGGCGACTCGACCTCGCGCAACTCCCCGTCCTCCTCGCAGACGACGTGGAAATACGACACGCCCCGGAACCACGAGTCCACGAACGCATCCAGGCCCGTCGGGAACTTCACATCGTCACGGCCCCGGAAATTCTCGTGCGTGATGCCGTAGAGCGTCGGCTGCATCGAGCCGGTGGGAATCTTGAACGGCTGGAGGAAGAACGTCCGAATCGCCATCGCGACGGCAATCGCCACCAGCAGCACCTCGACGTTCTCGCGCCAGTTCGCGTGCGGATACGCCTTGAGCCATTTGTTCGCGACCGTCTCGACGTTCGTCATCTCGGCGAGCAAAGCCTTCTTCTCCGCCCCGGCCCCGACCGCCACGCGCAGCTTCGCACACGCCTCCTCAATACCGGCAATTCCCTCCGCCGGCAGCAGGTCCCGCTGCGCCGCGACCAGGTTCAGCACATGCTTCCGCAAGTCGCAGGCGTGCCGCACCGTGCCGGAGAGGAACCATTGCAGCAGGACGCTCACGAGCAGTCGCCCTCCCCTGCCCCATCGCGTGCTGCGTGCTGCGTGTTGCGTGTAGAAAACGGGATTCGGACGCCTTCGGCCCACACGCAACACCCAACACGCAACATGATGTAATCGCTTTGTTTCATCCTGGCTGTTCCCTCGCTCACGCCTTCAGCACCTCGATGAACGCCTCCTGCGGGATGTTCACCGTGCCGAACATCTTCATGCGCTTTTTGCCTTCCTTCTGCTTCTCCAGCAGCTTGCGCTTGCGGCTGATGTCGCCGCCGTAGCACTTGGCCGTCACGTCCTTGTGCATCGCGCCGACCGTTTCGCGGGCGATGATCTTGCCGCCGATGGCCGCCTGGATCGCGATGCCGAACTGCTGCCGCGGGATGACTTCCTTCAACTTCGCCGCCAGCACGCGCCCGCGCGACTCCGCCTTGTCGCGGTGCACGAGGCACGAGAACGCGTCCATCACCTCGCCGTTCACCAGCATGTCCAGCTTCACCATGTCGCTGATCTCGTAGCCGATCGGCTCGTAATCCATCGAGCCGTAGCCGCGCGTGATGGATTTGATGCGGTCGTGGAAATCAATGAGAATCTCGTTCAACGGCATCTTCGCCGTGAGCATCACGCGGCGGGTGTCGAGCGTCTCGGTGTTCGAGATGTCGCCGCGCTTTTCTTTGATCAGCCCCATGATGTCGCCGATGTTCTCGTTCGGGCAGATCGCGAACGCCTTCACCATCGGTTCGAGGATGTGCTCGATGTAGGTCACGTCCGGCAGGAACGCCGGGTTGTCCACCTGCAACTCCCGACCATCGGTCATCTTCACCTGATAAATGACGCTCGGATACGTTGCGATGATGTCCATGTCGAACTCGCGCCGCAGCCGCTCCTGCACGATCTCCATGTGCAACAGCCCGAGGAAGCCGCACCGCAGTCCGAAGCCCAGCGCCACCGAGCTTTCCGCCATGTAGGTCAGCGCGGAGTCATTCAGTTGCAGCTTGGCGATCGCCACCTTCAAGCCCTCGTAATCCGCCGTGTTGATCGGGTAGATGCCCGAGAACACCATCGGATGAATCTCCTGGAAGCCCGGCAATTCCGGCGCGGGCAGGCGCGGATCGGTGATCGTGTCGCCCACTTTCACCTCACGCGGCGTCTTGATGTTCGCAGTGAAGTAGCCCGTCTCGCCCACGGTCAGCTTGTCCCGCGTGTAAGGCTTTGGCCGGAACGACCCGACTTCCTTTACCTCCACGGTCTTGCCCGAGTGCAACAGCTTCACCTGCGTGCCCGCCTTCAATTCCCCGTTCGTCACGCGCACGAGGATGACCACGCCCTTGTAGGTGTCGAAGAACGAATCGAAGATCAGTCCCTGCAACGACGGCACGCCCGTCGGCTTGGGCGCGGGCATCCGATGCACGATGGCTTCGAGGATGTCCTCGATGCCGATGCCTTCCTTCGCGCTGGCGAGAATCGCCGACTCGCCGGGGATGGCCAGGATGTCCTCCAACTGCTGCTTCGCCATCGCGACGTTCGCGTGCGGCAGGTCAATCTTGTTGATCACCGGGATGATCGTGAGGTTCTGCTTCATCGCCAGGTGGACGTTCGCCACCGTCTGCGCCTCCACGCCCTGCGCCGCGTCCACGATCAGCAGCGCCCCCTCGCACGCCGAGAGCGACCGCGAGACTTCATACGCGAAGTCCACATGGCCCGGCGTGTCAATGAGGTTCAACTCATACTCCTCCCCGTTCTTCGCCGTGTAATACATCGTCACCGGATGCGCCTTGATCGTGATCCCGCGCTCGCGCTCGAGGTCCATCGCGTCCAGGAGCTGATCCTCCATGTCCCGCGTCGCCACCGTGCCGGTGCGGTGCAGCAACCGGTCGGAAAGCGTCGTCTTCCCGTGGTCAATGTGGGCGATGATGCTGAAATTGCGTATGTGTGCCGCGTCCATCAGTAACTCTTGCTCGTAATCCTGGTCCTGGGCTTGCTTATCAGCCGACGCCTCTCCCCTGCCCTGCCCTGCGCTGACGGGTGGAGACCAACGAATCGGCCCGCTGCGACCGCAGCGACCGCGAGAAGATACCGGCGGCGGTAGTGATGGGAAGGGAAAAGTCCGCTTGAGCACAGGGGCCGGTCAAACCGACCGAAAACCTCGCTCCACGCCAACATTGATCGAACTCGACACCCCGTTCTGCCGTCGGTTAAGGACAAACCAACCACCATGCGAGTGAAAAGCTGAACCAATCAGCCAGAGCCGGGATGCCCCCTGCCGCACTTTCCCCCCGACCCCATGCCAGTCCGCTTCAGATCGCAGTCGTTCAAGGCAGCCCAACCACTGGCAGCGCTGGGCGGACTGCTGGTCGGCATCATGTTGGCCCGCGCCACACCAGCGAATCGCGCCGCGCTGGAGCACCACTACGACCGGTTCCTTGCCAAGGAGCTGAACCGCTGCATGACCTGCCACCTGCCCAGCGAGCGCAAAGAGCCGAAGTCCCTCGAAGAGTTTCCGCACAACGCGTTTGGCAAACGCCTGCACGAGTTGGGCAGGGAACTCACCGCTGCCGGCAAGCCGTCGAGTCTCGACGCCCGCCTCGAACTCGCGGCGCGTGAGGACAGCGATGGCGACGGCGTGGCGAACGAGGTGGAGCTGCTGCTCGGCAAGAATCCCGGCGATGCGAAGGACAAGCCGGCGGTGAAGGAGCTTTCCAAGGCGAGCGCGAGGCAGGCGGAGTTCGCCAACCTCCTCGCAGCCTACCGCTGGCGGCCCTTCGAGACGGTTCAGCGGCCGACGGTGCCGGTGGTGAAGAACGCGATCTGGGTGCGGAACCCCGTGGACGCGTTCGTCGCCGCCGAGCATGAGGCGCGCGGGTTGAAGCCCCGGCCCGAGGCGACAAAGGAAGTTTTGCTGCGCCGCGTTTATCTCGACTTGATTGGCCTCAACCCGACGCCCGAGGAACAGCGGCAGTTCCTCGCCGACACGAGCAGCGACGCTTACGAGAAGGTCGTCAACCGACTGCTCGACGATGCGCGCCACGGCGAGCGCTGGGGCCGGCATTGGATGGACGTGTGGCGTTACAGCGACTGGGCCGGCTGGAGCGGCGGCAACCAAATCCGCGACAGCAAGCCGCACATCTGGCGCTGGCGGGATTGGATCGTGGAGTCGCTCAACAAGGACAAGGGCTACGACCGCATGGTGCTGGAGATGCTCGCCGCCGATGAACTCGCGCCGCTCGACACCGACGCCCTGCGCGCCACCGGCTTTCTCGTCCGCAACTTCAAGATGCTCAGTCGGGAGCAGTGGATGGAGGACACGCTCAAGCACACGTCGCAGGCGTTTCTCGGCGTCACGATGGGCTGCGCGAAGTGCCATGACCACATGACCGACCCGATTTCGCAGCGCGAGTATTACCAGCTCCGCGCCGTGTTCGACCCGCATGATGTCCGCACCGACCGCATCCCCGGCCAGCTTGATACGGCGAAGGACGGCCTCGTGCGCGCGTTCGACAAGCAGCCCGACCGGCGCACGCATTTGCTCATCCGCGGCGACGAGCGCACGCCGGACACGAACAAGGTCATGGAAGCGGGCGTGCCCTTTGCGCTGTGCGGGCTGACCAGCGCCGCGCGCACCGGTGGCAAGCTGGCGGTGGAGCCGGTGAAGCTGCCATTGTTCGCCGCGCAACCGGACCAGCGGGAGTTCGTCTTCCAAGACACCTTGGCCGCAAGCGAGCGCGGCTTGGCGGATGCGCGCGATGCGTTCGCAAAGTTGAAGACCAATTCTGCCACTGCGCCGGAGAAACTCCGCGAACAGGAGCTCACCGTGGCCGCGACCGAAGCCAAGCACGCCGCGCTGGCCGCAGTGATTCGCGCGGAGAAACTCGAACTCGCGGGCGGCAAGGACTCCGACGGCTGGAAGCGCGCCGCCACCGAGGCTGTCACCGCGCAACGCCAGCAGGCCGTCGCCGACGCGCGGCTCAAACTGCACCAGACCCAAACCACGCTCACCGCTGCGCTGAAGAAGGCCGAAGCCAGCAAGCCCGCCGAACCGAAAGCCCCGGCGAAGAAGGGCGCAAAGACCACCGACCCCGAGACGCTAAAAAAGCAACTAGCCGACAACGAGAAAGCCCTCGCCACCGCCGAGAAGGATTTGTCCGCTGCGCCCGCCACCGCCTTCAAGCCGCGCAGCGTTGAGTCGTATCCCGCGACAAGCACGGGCCGACGGCTCGCCTTCGCGCAGTGGGTGGCGGACGCGCAGAACCCGCTCACCGCGCGCGTGGCGGTGAACCAGATGTGGCTTCGGCATTTCGGGCGCGGCATCGTGCCGACGCCCGCCGACTTCGGGCGCAACGGCCGCCCGCCTTCGCATCCGCAGTTGCTCGACTGGCTCGCGTCGGAGTTTGTCGCGCGCGGCTGGAGCATGAAGGCCATCCACCGCCTGCTCGTGACCAGCAGCACCTATCGCATGGCTTCCACGCCGGACGCGGCGAGCGCGAAGCTGGACCAGGACAACTTCTTCCTCTGGCGCATGAACTCGCGCCGCCTAGAAGCCGAGGCCGTGCGCGACAACCTGCTCTTCGTCTGCGGCAGCCTCGACCTGGCGATGGGCGGGCCGGAGATTGACCACAACCTCGGCCTGTCCTCGAAGCGCCGCAGCGTTTACCTGCGCCTCGCCGCTGAGAAGGAGGTCGAGTTCCTGAAAATCTTCGATGGTCCCGCCGTGACCGAGTGCTACGAGCGCCGCCCCAGCGTGATGCCGCAGCAGGCGCTGGCGTTGGCGAACAGCGAGTTGGCGCAGGCCGAAGCGCGGCGGTTGGCGAAGCAGCTCGCGACTGACGATGACGAAGCATTCGTGCGCAGTGCGTTTGCGCAAATCCTTGCCCGACGTCCGACGGCGGAGGAAACGCGCTTGGGCCGGGAGTTTCTCGCCGCAAGCACCAAGGACCGCGCCCGCGAGAACTTCGTGCTCGTGCTACTCAACCACAACGACTTCGTGACCGTGCGATGAAGGCGACGCGCAATTTTGGACTGCGCCGGCAGAGCGCAGCGGCGACGGCGCTTTGGCGTCCGGCGGAGCCGCGCGTCGGGTTTGTTGCATCGTCCGGCCGCTCCGCAGGACTAAAAAGCGGTGTCGCCGCTGCGCTCTGCCACCGCACTCCAAGACGCGCCTGCCAACTCGAACCCGTTTCGCCATGAAGCATCACTCTTCCTCCTGCCCCGGTGTCACCCGCCGCTCGTTCCTCGCCGACACTGGCATGGGCTTCACCGGACTGGCCCTCGGCGCGATGCTGTTCCGCGACGCCCGTGCTGCGGCGCCTTCCGCCGGGCTGCCACCGAGCGGCCTGCCGCATTTCGCGCCGCGCGCCAAGTCGGTCATCTGGATTTTTCTCTGCGGCGGCGTCAGCCATCTGGAGAGCTTCGATGTGAAACCGGAGCTGAACAAATACGCCGGCAAGTCCATCGCCGAGACGCCTTACGCGAAGGTGCTGGAGAGCGAGGGCAAGAACATCATCGGCGGCAATCCCAGCCACGGAAACCGCAAGGTCATCATGCCGCTTCAGACCGGCCACCAGACTTACGGGCAGTGCGGGCTGGTGGTGGGAGACTGGTTCAAGCACATCGGCACCTGCGCGGACGACCTCGCGGTGGTGCGCTCGCTGTGGACGATTCACAACGACCACGGCGCGCAGCTCACATGGCAGACGGGCCGGCATCCGCGCGAGTTGGAGCACCCGACGCTCGGCGGCTGGGTGAGCTACGGTCTCGGCTCGCTGAACGAGAACCTGCCCGAGTATGTCGTGCTCGGCACGCCCACAGGCGATTGCTGCGGTGGCACGTTCACCTACGGCGCGTCCTATCTCGGACCCGAGCATGGCGGTGTGCGTTTCAGCACCGACCCAAAGAAGCCGCTGCCCTTCATCGCGCCGCCCGCCGGGAGCATCACGCAGGAGGAGCAGGTGCGGAACCTGAGCCTGCTCGGCAAGTTGAACCGCCTCGCCGGCATTGACTACCCCGACGACCAAAACCTCCGCGCCCGCATCAAGTCCTACGAGCTGGCCTTCCAGATGCAGAGCAGCGTGCCGGAGACGTTGCAGTTGGAGCGCGAGACCGAGGCAACGCGCCAGCTTTACGGCATGGACCGCTCCGAGACGAAGACCTTCGGCGAGCAATGCCTTGTCGCGCGGCGACTGGTCGAGCGCGGCGTGCGCTTCGTGCAGGTCTTCCACGGCGGCGGTGGCGGCGGTGCGTGGGACGCGCATTCCGCCATCAAGTCCAACCACACCAACCTCTCGACGCAGGTGGACAAGCCCATCGCCGGCCTGCTGAAAGACCTCAAGCAACGCGGCCTGCTCAACGACACGTTGGTCGTCTTCGGCACGGAGTTCGGCCGCACGCCCGGCGCGCAGGGCGACGGGCGCGACCATCATCCGCAGGGCTTCTGCGCGTGGCTGGCCGGCGGCGGCATCAAACCCGGCGTCCAGCACGGGGCCACGGACGAGCTGGGTTTCCACGCCGTCGAGGACCGCCACTACGTCACCGACATTCACGCCACCGCGCTGCACCAGCTCGGCCTCGACTCCCACAAGCTCGAAATCCCCAGCCGCAAGCGCCTGGAGATGGACCACGGCGAGCCGATCAAGGCCATCATCGCCTGAGCGGGGAAAGTCCTGGATAATCCCAGGCGTTGCGTTGGCCACGGGATTGCGTCTCCGGTCAGTGCCTGGCAGCCGCGTGGTCCTCGAACTGATGCCCTATCTCCGCCGCATCCAGAAGGCTGCGACGATCACGCCGCCAGCGGCGAAGCCAAGGGCCAGACGCAACGTGAAGGGCATGAGCGTGGCGCTGGAAGAGCCGGCGGTCGCCTTGTCCGCGCCGCCGGTGATGGTCACGGTTTCCGGGGCGACCTCCGCGAGGGTTGGCAGAGTCGGCAGACTTTGGTCGGTGGCGATCTGAGCTTTCACCAGCTTGTCCCAGTTTGCCGCGAGGAGCAGGTCCACACCGGGGTTGAGTTCCTTGACCTGGCAGGAGCACTTGCCGATCAGGAACGTCGCCGCCTCGTCGAGCGTTTCGTGGCTGATGCCCTTGCCCGCCAGCGCATACAGCGCGCGACCGCGACCGAAGACGGGGAAGAGAATCGGCTCCTTGATCTCGCGCAGGTCGGCTTCGGAGCCGAGCAGCATCTGGATGAAGGCCGCCTCCGCCGGGTCGGTGCGCGACACACGCAGGAGGGAGAAAGCCAGCTTCAAGCCGCCTTCTGGCACGGTGACGAGTCCGGCGGCGATGTCCTGCGCCTCGATGGCCGGGAGCTTGAGCACGCCCGCAAGGTAATTGAGCCGCGTCTCGATGAGCTTCGTGGTGTCGTCGTCCCGCTTGCGGTCGCCAATCTCCAGCAGCACCCAGACGGCGCTGTCGCCGTGGCCGAGGCGACGGGTGATTTCCTGACGGGCTGGCGAGTCGAAGGCCTGCTTCAACGTCGCCTCGGTCAGTGGTCCGGAAACGATGTGGTCCGGCAGCCGCGACGCTTGCGGGTAGCGCACGATCAGCCACGGCAGCGTCGGCGTGCCCAACTGCTGCCACAACGCGAGCAACTCGGGCGCGGGGTTTTGCGCGAGGTCCACGGTCTGGAGGGAGACGTTTGCGTGGAGCCGTCCGGCGAGGCCGTCGCGCGTCAGGTCACGGGCGAGAGCTTCTTGGGCCGGCGAGAGCGGGCCGCGATGGAAGACCGTCGCGCGATAAGTGTCCGGCGGCCATTTCTCCAGCGCGTAGCGGAAGACGGGGACGGAGCAGGCCCAGAGTGAAACGGCGGAAAACAGCCCAGCCAGCACGGTGAACCGGAGCAGCCAGCGGTGAGCTGACGACAGTGGACACAACTCGACCCGGCCCCCGGAGCGCGGCCCTCTGGGCCGCAGCGGCTTGGGTGGACGTTCACTCACGACAGCCCGCAGCACTCTCAGCAAGCTTGCCGCTGCGGCCCGGAGGGCCGCGCTCCAGCGGTAAGGCGCGTCTGTCCCCAGTGCGCCGCGAAATTGTGCGGACGCCCAACCGGCGCGCTGGAACAGACGCGCCTTACCAGCCAGTTGAGATTCCAAGTTCATTTTCCAGCCGTGAGCGTTTCGGCGATGAGTTCGACGCCGCAGAGGAGCGGGCCGGCCAAAGTTCCGGGCGCGCGGGTGAGTGTGATCTTCAAGTCCTTTTGGATGACCACGCCCTTGAATTCCTTCACCACGCCGCGCTGGGCTCCGCCAGCCACGCTGACAATGTCGAAGTTCGTCAGCACCGGCCGGCCTTGCAGCGCGACACTGAACACGCGCTCGCCGGCGGTCAGTTCCTCCGGCTCGGCAAAATGCAGCCGCACCGTATAAGGCACGGGCGGATGCGGCGCGCGTGGCGCGGCTTTCTTGGCCTTGGACAGCACCGTGGCGACGTCCGCGACCGCTGGCGTGGTGGCGCTCTCCTTGGCACTGGCGAATTTCCCGGAACCCGTGCGCCCCTCGTCCTCGTCGTCCTCCTTCGAACGCGGCGGCTTGGTCAAAGTCGGGCGAACTATTTCCGGCGTGACGGTGATGGTCTCGCAGTCGCGCAGGCCCGAAGCCATGACCCACGGCAGGCCCGCACCGCTCATCTGCGAAGCGTGGCGGCGGAAGTAATTCGTCCCCTTGCCCGTCACGGTGATCGGCACGCCCGGCGAGTCACCACCCACCGACGGATGCTCCAGCCACATCGTCCCGTCCTCCGCGCGACGGTCGCCGGGCGCGCCGAAGTTGATGCCCACGCGCTCGACACGGTCGCCGTTCGTCGCGTCGAGGCCGAACTGCGTGTAAGCCCACAACTCCATCTCGGGCATGTGGACCAGCGCGAGCGAGGTCTGGTTTTGGTAGGCGCAGGTGCAGGTGCGCGTGTAATCCGGCGCGTTGAGCACGCCATTGGCGACGACGAGGTTCGCCGTGCAGCCGGACTTGAAGCCACCGAGATTGCCCGTGCCGCTCTGCGAAAGCAGGTCGTAGAAGCCCGCCGCGCCGGAGCGGAAGGTGAGCAGGTTCTCGCTCGCAACGATGTTGTTGCAGCCGTAAGCGCGAGAGACGCGCCACGGCTCCAGCTTGCCGGTGAGGGGATTGCGGACGAGGTGCGGCTTGCCGTCGAGCAGATTGAACGCGCCGCTGGAGGCCTGATAGGAGTTGGCGCTCGTGAGAATCAGTTCGTTGTGCAGGATGCACGGGCCGGTGTATTTGCGCTTCAAGTCCTGCCAAAGAAGTTTCCCCTCCGCCCCGCGATACGCCGCCATCCCTTCGCCGACCTCGTCCCGCAAGCGGTCGCTCGCCTTTGCACCCGCGAGCAGCAGCACGTCGTGTTGCTTCGAGTAACTCAGCCAGGTGCCAAAGATGTTTTTGGTTTCCTCCCAAAGCAGTTTGCCGGTCATGGCGTCGAGCGCGGCGATGCGGTAGTTGGTGGGCAGTGGTGAGCCACGGCGCTTGAGCTTGTCCTCCGCGCTGGTGGGCAGCTTGTCGAGGCAGTAGATGCGTCCGTTGCCGCCGACGATGCCGTTGTGCAGGAAGCTGTGCCGGGCCGCCACGCGCCAAAGCATCTTGCCCGTGTGCCGGTCCAGCGCGACCAGCCCGGCGCTCGCGGAGAAATCCTCGATGGTGTTCGTCCGCATCAGGCTGCCGAAGCGCTGCGTGTAGTGCGCGAAGCCGTCGCCCGCGAGCAGGACGTTGTCGAGCAGGCCAATGAAACCCCACTCCGGCGCGGTGCGCTCGCCCGCGCGCGGCGTCAATTGAATCGTCTGCCGCAGCTTCCCCGTGCGCGCGTCGAGCACCTGGCACGCGCTGCCGACGACAACATAAACAGAGTCCTCGGTCGCGATGTAGTTCGCGCCGCGTCCATTCGCGCCAGGGATGTGCTTCTGGTTGTAAGCCGTGCTCAACGGCGTGTTGGTGTAGCTCTTGTCGTAGTAGATTCCGTAGGTGCCGAGATCTTTGAACTCGGTCTTCCAAAGCTGCCGGCCCGTGTAAACGTCCCGCGCGCTGAAGCTGCTCATGCCCTGGAGAATCATGCGTCCGCCGATGACCTGCTCCGGCGGGCCGTGGCCGTGGCGCGGCAGCACCTCCAGGTTCGAGTTGCCGCCGAACCAGAGCAGGCCCAGCGGCGCGCGCACGCGGGCGTCGTCCGACTTCACGGTGTTGCCGATGTCGCCGTATTGATGCGTCCAGTCGGCGGAGTCGGGCAGCGGGCCTTCGCGGGTGATGACGACTGGAGCGCGGACGCCCACGTCCGCGTCAGCTCGCGGGCCGGTCGAGCTTGCTGCGGACGTGGGCGTCCGCGCTCCACGCACCACCGCACGCTCCAGTTTCGCCGCCTCCGCCAGCCGCTGAATCTCCGCCTGCGCCTCGCCGCTCGTCGGCAGCCACATCGTGCCACCGTAGGGCCGCAGCGAGTTGTAAGCCGCGCGCAGCACCTCCG
The DNA here is from genome assembly GCA_009773355.1 of Limisphaerales bacterium. Lineage (GTDB taxonomy): Bacteria > Verrucomicrobiota > Verrucomicrobiia > Limisphaerales > SXTU01 > SXTU01. The sequence goes on along the minus strand of WRPG01000001.1, from coordinate 20,610 downwards.
GCTCACGCAAGCGCGCCGCGAAGGACTCACCCACCACGACGAGGTTCGCCAGATACGGCGGAGCCTTGAAACTCACGGGATCGCCGATATGCACCGTCGCGCGTGTGCCGTAAAGACCAGCGGCATCGAGCCGACGACGGAGCTGGTCCACCTTCGCCGCGTCCGGGTCCACCGCGACGACGTGCAGCTTCGAGTCCGCAAGCACCGCCTGCAACACTGCGCCGTCGTCCACGCCGAACCACAGCGCGTGGCCTTCGCTCGCGTCCGCCTCGGATAAAACTCCTTTCGCCTTTGTCACGGCTGCGGCGTCCGGCTGCGACGCTTTGGGTTCTTCGCGCAAGGTCGCGGGCTTCGCCTTTTCGCCACCGAACGCGCGGATACGCCCGTCGAGCGAGACCGCGAGCAGCACGCCGTTCGCCGCCAGCAACCGCTCCGCGCCGCCCGGGAGCGGCTGCGTCCACGCCACGCGCGGATTGCGCACGCCGGTCGGCACTTCGATGGCCGTCAGCGAGTTGCTCCCCGCTGCGTAAAGCCTCCGGCCCGCCTTGATGAGGTCGCCGGACGCGTCGGCCTTCACTTCCCACAGGAGGTTTGCGCCATTCAACGAACGCACCACCGCGCCGTTCCGGTTCGTCGCGGCGGTGTAGAAGGCCGCCCCGTCCAGCACCGGCTCGCTGTTCGTCAGCTTGCCGGCCTTGCCGGTCTTCAAGTCATAGTTGCGCACGCCGCGCAGGCGAGTGTGGACGTAGTATTCCGTCTCGCTGGCCGCGACGAACGAGCCGCCGTTGCCCTTGCCACTGGTCGCAAGCTGGTAGTGGAGGAACTCGCCCGTGTGCCGGTCAAACGCCGCCGGGATGGAGCGCCCACCCGGCACGAGCAGAATGTCCTTGGTCGCCACAAGCGCGCCCTGAGGTGCGACGCCCGCGAAGCTCGGCGCGTTGTGCGGCTGCTTGATGAACTGCGCGCCGGTGCCGTCGTTGACCCACGCGACCTTGCCCGTCTCGGCGTCCACCGCATAGATGAACGTGCCCATGAACGGCCAGATGCTCGCCGCGAAATACACGCGCCCGTCGCGCAGCACCGGCCCGCCACGCGCGGGCCACGCGGAGATGACGCGCTGGTTGCCGAGGACTTTCTGTTCGGACGGCCCGCCGCGCAGCTTCCACTTGAGCTGCCCGTCCGCGGCGCTGACGCAGTAGAGGTGGCCGTCATCGCTGGTGAAATAGACTTTCTCCCGCCACGCCACCGGGGCGAAGCGCACCGGACCATCGGTGTAAAATGCCCAAAGCTCCTTGCCTGTGCGCAAGTCCAGCGCGACGACTTTGTCCGTGTCGTTGAAGCCGATGAACACGCGCCCACCCATGACCACCGGCTCGAAGATGCGGTCGTAGGGCATCAGGTCGTGGTTGAGCGGGTCGTCCCAAACCTGCACGCGCGGCGAGTAGTGCCGGGTCCATTGGAGGTGGAGCTGGGCGGGCAGTTCCTCGGGCGACGCGGCGGAGCGGCTCGCGTCCGCGCGCCACATCGGCCAATCGGCAGCAGCAGCGGGCTGCGCAAATAAAGTGAGCAGCAGCGCCAAGCTGGCGGAGGGGAAGGCAAGTTTCATCAAGCGCATCGCGCCCCGGCACAGACGCGCGGGCGGGGAATTAGTTTCGGCAGAGGTTCGCTCACATCCTCCCCGGCACGCGGGCGGGGTTGGGCAGCGGGTCCAGCGTCAGGCCGGCACGGATGATTTCGAGGCCGTTGAGCAAGGTCGCGCCGGACTGCGCGTCGAGTTGCACGGTGAGCGTGCCGTCGGTCACGGCGACCTTGGCAAACTGCTTCGTCACCACGTGCATCGCACCACCGGCTTCGGCGAAGACATCAAGGCTTTCCGCGACGGTCTGGTCTTGCAGACGCGCAGCGAATTTCCTGCCGCCCAACTTCGCCATCGCGTCCGGCTCGGTGAACACGAGGCGCACGGTGTAATTACCCGGCTTCAACCCGACCACGGTTACGCGCTGCAAACCCTTCACGCCCGACGCGCCGACCCAAGGCCAGCCTTCGCCGCCTTCAATCCAGACCGAGTGCCGATAGAAGTATTCCGGTGCCGCCGGCTCGGTGCGCACGTCCACTTTCGGCGATGGCCCGCCCACGGCGGGATATGCGAGCCACAACGTGCCGTCGTCTGTGCGGCGGTCGCCGGGCGCGCCGAAGTTGATGCCGATGCGCTCGATTTTGCCCACGAGATTGCTCGTCGCGACGCTGCCCCACGCGGCCCATTGCTCGAACGTCGGTGGCAGGCTCACCAGCGAGAGCGCCATCGGCAGCGGGTAACTGCAACTGCATCCCTCGTAAAAGTAAGGCACGTTCAGCACGCCGTTCGCCGGGATGACGCTGCTTGTGCAGCCCGAACGCGGGCCGCTGATGTGGATGGTGCCGCTGTCGAGCCGCTTGTCGTAAAACGCCGCCGTGCCCGAGCGCATCGTGTAGAGGTGGCCGTAGTCGAAGCCGCCGTCGCAGCCGTAGCTCTTCGGGAACGCGCGCGGCTCGTAGTCGCCCGTGAGCGGGTTGACGCGCGTGCCGGCCACGGGCGCGGCGGGCTTCCAGTCGTCCTTCTGCGTCGGCGGGCGATACTGGCTCTGCTGCACCTTCTCGCGGTCCACTTGCGAAAAACTCTGGCTCGACGCGGGAGCCTCGGCGGCGTCCAGCACGCGGCCAGTGTAAACGTCACTGAACACGGCGGGCTGAAGCTTGTAATCCTGCTTGCCCTTGCGGTTCGTGATGTCGAGCCAGTTCTTGTCCACGCTGACCATCACGCCATCAATGAACTTGGGCTGCGGCGAGCGCTTGAAGTGCCCGAGCGTGTCGTCGAACCACAGCACGCCGAAGGGAGCCTTCACCAACTCGTCCGGGCTGGTCTGGAAGTCACCTTTGTAGTTCGTGCTGCCTTCGAGCGCGCCCTCGCGCGTGATCACCGCGAAGCCATCCGCGACCTTGATGCTGGCCTGCGGCAGCTTCGCGACCTCAGCGATGCGGGCGAGCGACTCCGGCCCGACGAGCCGTCCACCGTAAGGCCGCAGCCAGCCGTAAATGTGTTTCAACGCCGTCGGGTCCGGCAGCGCCGCGCCGGAGGCGAGCGCGATGAAGTTCGCGAAGTAAGGCGGAAAGCCGGAATCCTTCGGCGCGACTTGTCGTAGTGCGATGCGCTCGCCGTAAAGGCCGGCCGCAGCGAGGCGCTGGCGGGCGGCGGTGAGCTTCGCGGCGTCCTCCGTGAGCGCGAGGAACTTGAACTGGCTTTGCTGCGCAAGAGATTCGAGCAGGCCGGGTTCACCAAGGCCGAGCACTAGCGCGTAGCCACGCGGGGTGCCGGCGGCGGCGAGCAGTCGCTTCGCCTGAAGCATGGTAGGGCCGCGCTGCTGCGCGGCTTCGGTTGGCGAAGGTTCACGCCGGCCGACCAGCAGGTCGGCCCTACCGGGCGCGGCGACGAGCGCGGTGAGTCGGCCTTCCTCGGTCACGACGAAGACCTTGCCGTCCGCCGCGAGCACGCTGTGGACCTTTCCGGTCACGCCCGGCCACGGGCCGTCGAAGCTCAACTCCTTGCCGCCCGCGCGGAAGGTGCGGCGCACGCCGGTGTCGCCTTCGGCGCGTGGCTTGTCCTCGTGGCGGACGGCGTTGACCTCGTTGTCGAAGAGCAGGCCGAGGCGTTTCTTGCGCTGGAGTTCCTTGTCTTCGGTCGTGGATGCAAACCAGCCGCCCGGCAGCCGGCCCGCCGCAGGCAGCGCGAAGTCCTTCAGCTTCGCCGTCGCGAGGTCGAGGCGCGCGGGATACGCGGAGCTGCACGGCACCACGAGATCCGCACCATCCACGAGCAGGTAGCCTTGCGGTGCGATGCCGCCGAAGGCCTCGGCCTGATGCGGGTGGACGCCATAGATGTAACTCGCGCTGTCGTTGAGCCAGATTTCGCGGCCCGTCGCGGCGTCGAGGCAGTAGATGAAGACCCCCTCCAGCGGCCAGACCCCGGCGGCGAAATACACGCGCCCCGCGTGCAGCACCGGCCCGCCGCGAATCGGCCACACGGAGATGAGCCGGCCATTGCCGAGGAGCTGGCGGTTGTTCGGCACCGCGCGCTTTTGCCAGAGCAGCTCGCCAGTGGCGGCGGAGACGCAACGGAGAATGCCATCATCCGAACCAAAGAGGACGCGCCCGTCGCCCGCCACCGGTGCGAAGCGCACCGGGCCGTCGGCGAAAACCTTCCACAACACCGCACCCGTGTCCGTCGCGAAAGCGGTCACACTGTCGTCGCGTGACGAGGTGACGAAGAGTTGCTTGCCCAGCACGACGGGTTCGTAGCCTTTGTCGAACTGTAGCCGCACGTCGCGGAAGGCGGGCTTGAGCGGGCCGAGTTCGCGGGTCCACAGCACCGCCAGCTTCTCTGGCAACGCGGGCGCGACTGCGGCGGTGCGGCCCGGATTCGCACGCCACATCGGCCAGTCACTAGCAGACAACGAAGTGCTGCCGACCAGCAGCGCGGTGCCGAGGACAAGAATAGAACGCCGGTTCACCGGTCAGCCCTTGATTTCAAAAATGGCCTCGACCTCGACGGCTGCGCCGGTGGGCAACTGTGCGAAGCCCAGCGCGCTGCGGGCATGGTAGCCATCACCCTCCTTGCCGAAGATGGCGTGCAGCAGGTCGGACGCGCCGTTGATGACGAGATGCTGGTCGGTGAACTCCAGCGTCGAGTTCACGCAGCCGAGCACCTTGATGACGCGCAGGCCGTCGAGCGTGCCATGCGTCTGCCAGACGGAGCGCAGAATTTTCTCCGCGCAATTCTTGGCGGCGGCGTAGCCCTGCTCGACGGTGAGGCCCGCGCCGAGCTTGCCCTTGAGGTCGCTGACGTGGCCGGAGGAGAGGAGTTGGTTGCCGCTGCGGATGCAGAGGTTGAGGTAGCCGGGGGCGATCTTCTCGAACTTGAGGCCGAGGCTCTCGGCTTGCTGTTGGGGAGTCATGTTGATGAATGAGTTTGCAAACGCACGCTGTTGACCGTGAAAGACTGCCTTGGTTGACGCTGGCCGGTCCAATGCATTCGGGCCGTCCGGCGGACGTTGCGGGCCAAGACGGTTTGCACGGACGGGACAGAATCCGCATCCTCCAGCCATCCGATGCAAATTCCGCGACTTCCGCCCGGCTGCCCCAGCCTCGTGCTGCTGGCGACCGCGCTTCCCTTGCTCTCCGGCTGCCAGACGGCTGGTTACTACGGGCAGGCCGTGCGTGGTCATTTGCAGATCATGCACCGGCAGCAGCCCATCGCGGAGCTGCTCCAGCAGCCGCCGACGCCCGAGCCGCTCAAAGCCAAGCTCCGGCTGATTCTGGAAATGCGCGGGTTCGCCGAGCAGGAACTCAAGCTGCCGATCAACGGCCACTACCTCCGCTACGCCGACCTCGGGCGGAATTACGTGGTGTGGAACGTCACGGCCACGCCGGAGTTTTCGATGCAGCCGAAGGAGTGGTGGTATCCGGTGGTCGGGCGGCTGGCGTATCGCGGTTACTTCGTGGAGCGCGAAGCCCGGAGCCAGGCCGCCGAACTGGCGCGCCAGGGCTTCGACGTGGACGTGGGCGGCGTGCGCGCCTACTCGACGCTCGGCTGGTTCCGCGATCCGGTGCTGAACACGTTTGTTCACGAGCCGGAGATCGAACTGGCCGAACTGCTTTTTCACGAGCTGGCGCACCAGCGGTTGTTCGTCAGCGGAGACACGGATTTCAACGAAGCCTTCGCCGAGGCGGTGGGCGAGGAAGGGACGCGGCGCTGGCTGCGGGCGAGGCGAGGCGCAGCCGCCGAGGCCGAATACGAGGCGCATCTCCGGCGCAAGGCGGACTTCACCCGGCTCGTCACCGGCGCGCATGACCGGCTGGCGGCGCTTTTCCATGATGCCGGCACCAGCACGCAATCCGTGCGTATGGGAAAATCACTGTCCGCTGAGAAGGCCGCCTCTTTGCGCGCGCAGAAACAGGCCATCCTCGACCAGCTCAAGCGCGACTACGACGCGTTGAAGTCCACCTGGGGCGGGCGCACGGATTACGCGCGCTGGTTCAGCCGTCCGCTGAACAACGCGCATCTGAACGACGTGGACGCCTACTACCGGCTCGTGCCGGCGTTCCATCGTCTGCTGCGCGAGCAGGGCGGTGATCTGGAGGCGTTTTATCACGAGGTGACCGCGTTGACGAAGCTGCCGAAGGAAGAACGCCATCGGCGGTTGCAGCCTTGACGGCCGGCGTCGTCAATCCTCCCGCTTGAACACGGGATTGCGTCAAGTTGCGCCTGCCCCGCGCTCGGGGCCTCATCGCCGCGATTTCCACTGCTGAAACGTCGCCTCGGTATGGAGCCGCTGTGCGAGCACGCGGTAGCCTTCGGTCAAGGGATGGCTGGCGTCCGCATACAGCGCGCTGGGCAGTGGCTCGGGGACGATGCACTCGAATCGGTTCTCCTTCAGCCAGACGGCGATGTTGTCGCAAAGCTGGCGGTAAGGCGCGCGATTTTCCCCGGCCAGCAAGTGTTCGTTGAACGGGCCGACGACCACCAGCACGTCGTTGCCGCGCTCGCGCAGCAGGCGGGTCAGGCGCTGGAAGGCGGCCCACTGGAGCGAGGCGTCGAGCGCTACCCATTCGAAGCGCGTCGTGCCTTCGCCAGCCGTGGACCAGGGCTTGTGGCGGGCGCTGGTCGGGCCGCGCTCGGGGTCGAGTGCGGGCGCGCCGGGGACGTGGAGGGTGAGCTGGGCGAGCGGATTCTTGTAGGCGTTGGGGTGGCCGGGCGGGTCGCCGCTGCCCTGCTCCAGCGTCCAGTCGGGGAGGCTCTTCTGGTTGAAGCTGACGCATTGCAGATGGTTGACCCACGACAGCACGGGGAGGTTCCGCTCCATCACGACGCCGAGGCGCTCGCTGGCATCGGCACGGTAGCACGGGATGCGCGGAGAGAACTGCGGCACGAGTCGCGCGTGGTTGAAGCGCTCTTCCTTCTTCGTCGAGAGGTCCGCTTTGGGGCTGCTCATCCAAAGCAGATTGCAATGGAGGATGACTTTCCGGTTCCGGAGCGCGCCGCCGTAGTGCTCGGCCAGGCCTTCGAGCGCGAGTGGGAAGAGGCCGTTCACGCCGGCGTTGACGAAGGCGTCCGGCCGGCCGGCCGCTTGATTGAGGAAGTGCGAGAGCGTGCCGTCGGGCAGCACGTATTCGCCCCATACCACGGAGTCGCCGATGACCACGGCGCTCGGCGCGGGGATTTCTCCAAGTCGCCGTTCGTAGAGCCAGTAGTCCTTGCTCAAGGCGTAGGGCAGACGGTAGTCCGGCCCGGTGTCGAAACGCTCGGCCTGCTTCCAAGCGCGCGGCGCGAGCAGCACGAACGCGAGCACGATGCCGCCCACGAGCAGCCATTGCCGCCCGGTCAAACGCAGTTCGTTCACGAAGACCGTTTCCATGCCAACCTTGGGGACTTGGGCTTTCATCTCAGAATTGGAAGTAGATGAACGCCCCGCCGCCCGAGGAGCAGAGGAACAGGTAGAGGATCATGCACACCGCCCCGCCCACACGCGCGAAGCTCGTCTGCAACACAGGCCGCAACGTGGATTCGTAGGCCATCTGGTAGAGCCAGATCAGCGCGACGATGAGGATCATGAGCACCGGCATTTCCGGGTCGGACCAGCCGGCGGTGAAGATGCGCTGGACGATGAGCAGCGCGTCGGCGAGCGAGCCGGCGCGGAAGAAGATCCACGCGAAGCAGACGAAGGCGAACACGCCGAACTGCTTGAGCAGGCGCGGCACGCGGTCGCGGTAGAAGGGCGTGCGCTCCAGTTCGCGGGTGACGAGGATGCCGAACGCGTGGAGCAGCCCCCAGATCACGAACGTCCACGCCGCGCCGTGCCAGATGCCGGAGATGAAGAAGGTGATGAAGAGGTTGCGGTAGGTCTTGAGCAGACCCTCCTTGTTGCCGCCGAGCGGGATGTAGAGGTAGTCGCGGAACCACGTCGAGAGGCTGATGTGCCAGCGGCTCCAGAAATCGCCCAGGCCGGTGGCGAGGTAGGGGTTGTTGAAGTTCAGCATGAGCTGGAAGCCCATCGTCTTCGCGATCCCGCGCGCCATGTCCGTGTAGCCGCTGAAGTCGAAAAAAATCTGCCACGCGAAGGCGATGGTGGCGAGGACCAGCGCGGGCGCGCCGTAGGCCTTGGGGTTGTCGTAAACGCGCTCGACGTAGTAGGAGAGGTAGTTGGCCAGCGCGAGTTTCTTGAACAGGCCGACGAGGAAGAGCGAGAGGCCGTCGGTCACGTCGCGCGCGCGGATGGTGGGGAACTGATTGAACTGCGGGAGGAGGTTCGACGCGCGCTCGATGGGGCCGGCCACGAGCTGCGGGAAGAAGCTCACGAAGGTCGCGAACCGGATGAAGCTGCGCTCGCGATGGATTCCACCCCGGTAGAAATCAATTGTGTAACTCAGCGACTGAAACGTGAAGAACGAGATGCCCACCGGTAGCAAGTAAGCCGCGCCGAACGGCATGAGCGTCCCCGGGTCGGGCAGCACCGCGTTGACGCGGAAGTGGGCGAGGAACTGGTTGCCGTTCTCGACGAGGAACTGCGCGTATTTGAAGAAGAGCAGGATGGCGAGGTTGTTGATGAGGCTCACCCAGAGCCAGACTTGCCGGTTAGCGAACCACGCGCCCGCCGCCATCAGCGCGAACATGAAGGCCAGCGCCGCCATCGTCGGTCGCAGCGTGGGCAGGCCGGCCACGGCCATGCCGAAGAAGCCCAGCGTGCCGAGACCCGCGACGGCGAAGGCGACCTTCAACACCTTGTCGTCGAGCTGCGGGCGCAACAGCCGGGTGCGCAGGTCCGCCGCCGGCCGTTCGCGCGGACAGTGGTCCATCAAGGCGACGAGGATGTAGTCCAGCGCCGTCGAGTAGAGAATCAGGATGAGGTAATAGGGATTCCACCAGCCGTAGAAGACGTAGGACGCGACCAGCAGCCACGGAACCCACAGCCGTGTCTTGCGCAGCAACAGGAAACCCGGCACAACGACCAGCAGGAAGGCGAAGAAGGTCCAGGTGTGGAAGAGCATGGCGGGCGCGGATCAGCTCATCGCGATGCCCGCGCTCATTTCGGCGTGGCCCGGCGGACGCAGCGGAAGCCGTAGATGTCGTAGCCGAAGCAGACGTCGGCGGAGCCGGGGTGCTCGTTGTAGCGGTAGCCGGAGCGGCAGTTGTCCGCGCTGAAGCGCCACGCGCCGCCGCGCAGCACCTTGTTTTTCCCGTCGGCCGGGCCGAGCGGATCCTGCTTCGGCGACTTGGAGTAATACTCGACCTCGTAGAAATCGTTGCACCATTGCCAGACGTTGCCGGCCATGTCGTAGAGGCCCCACGGGTTCGGCTGCTTCTGGCCGACGGGGCGCGGCTTGCCGCCGGCGTTCTTGTCGAACCACGCGTAGTCACCGGCCTTGGCTGGACTCGTGCCGAAGAAGTAAGGCGTCGTGGTGCCGGCGCGACAGGCGTATTCCCATTCGGCCTCCGTGGGCAAGCGGTAGCCGTCAGCGGAGAAATCGCACTTGAGCGTTGCGAGGTCGTAGCAGGGTTTGAGGCCCTCGGCCTCGGAGCGCTTGTTGCAGAACTTCGCGGCGTCGGACCAGCGCAACTGTTCGACGGGGTTTTGCCCGCCCTTCCAGCGCGAGGGGTTCGCGCCCATCAGCTTCTGGAACTGGTCTTGCGTGACGAGGTGCTTGTCCATGAGGAAGGCGCTCACGCTCACCTCATGCGGCGGGGCGTCCACCTCGTCCTTGTCGCCCATCATGAACTTGCCGGCGGGAATCGGGACGAGCGCGGTGGAGACGGCAGTCGCACTTGGTTGTGAGGGTTCCGGTTTCGCAGGAGGAGCTTCCTTCGTTGATGCAGGCGGCGGCGCGGAGGCGACTGGCGCGGCAGGTTTGGGTTCGCACGCGGTGAAGGCGACGGCGAGCAAGACCAGCCAGCGCAGGGGCAAGAATCGGTTCATTTTCGGAAGAAATCCTGACAGCCACGTCCACGCCGCTCAATAGTCCGCCCAGATTTCGTAGCCATCCGGGTTGCGGAGAATCTGCCGGCAGCGGGCGCGGATCTCTTCGGCCACGGCGACGGCTTTGGGCAGTTCGGCACAGCCGTAGCCGGCGTCTTGGAAGAGCTGGCGCGTGACCGTGTGGCACTTGGCCAGCACGTAATCCTGCGCGCCGCCCATGCCGCGCCACGCCTTGAGCAGCGCGGCGTAGGTCTTCAGGTTGTCGGGGTCGGACTTGAGCGTCAGGGCCAGAGTCTGCTTCGCCAGGTCGGCGGCGTGGTCGAGCGACTTCATGTTCTCCTTCTGCACCTCGCACTCCTGCGGGATCTGCTGGACGATCTGTTCGAGGTTTTCCAAGTAGGCCTTCAGCTCCGGCGCGGCCAGTGCCTTCGCACGAAGCTGCTTCGCCAGGTTCTCGGCGAAGCTCCGGTAGTCGGCGATGCGCTCAAGGTGGCAGCGGACGAAGTAAATCATGTCGTCAACGGCGTCCGCGATGAACTGCTTCTTGCCGGTCTCCTCGCCGGCCTTGAAGACCGCCTCAATCGCCTCGGTGTAGCCGCAGGTGCAGGCGCGGTGGACGCTGTCGCCACCGCGCTTGTGGTGCGTGCGGAGCTGGCGGCCGGCGGGATCAAGGATCGCCTCGCTCATGGGCCGGCCGAGCGTGGCCTTGAGGATGTCCACGGGAGTCACGACCGACGTGGGCGTCTCGCGGGCTTCGAGGAAGTAGATGAGCGCGTCGCCCTTGGGCGGGACTTTCTTGCCGAGGCGCAACATCGCCGTCTCGCCCTCGAACCACGCCGGAAAGTCATACGAGCCGGGCACGCCGCGCCAGACGGTGCCCTTGGTCTGGCGGAAGGCGTAGCTCGTCCTCACGCCGGCCTCGGATAACTGCGTCTTCCACTTCGCTGGGAAGGGCCGTTTCCACGCCAGCGTCACATCCTTCTCCAGAAAGCCGGCCTTCAGTTCCTCGCGGTGCCAGATGCCCGGTGCCGCGAGTGAGGCGAGGAAGAAGCTCTGCCCGTCGCCTTGGAGTTCCAGCGACTCGATGCGGCGCTGGTCCGGCGCGCCGCCAAGGCCGAGCTGCACCTGCTGCCGGCCCTTGGGCCAGGTCACGACCAGCATCCGGTCGCCGCCGGGTTGCAGGCCGACGAAGAGATTGTCCGAGGGAAGGGCGATGGACTTCGCCTCGGGATACGCCGCCGGGCTGTAGATGAGGTCGTCGCCGACGAAGCCGGGCAGGATGCCGTATTGCAGGGGACTGAGCAGGCGCAGTCCCGTGAGCTTGCCGGTGGGTTTCAGCTCCACGATCTCGCTCCGGCTGAAGGCAAATGTCGCGGACTCGCCCGCGCCGGCATACGTGACGCTGAGGACCACCTCGTCGCCCGCGTTGCGCACGATGGCGACGCGGCGCATGGTCGCTGACGGGCCGGGGTTGGAAGTGAGCGGCATCACTTGGGCTATCGGTCGTCCTGGTGCGCCTTCCTTCGCATAAATCTCCACGCCGCCGCGCGCCTTCGAAAACACGGCGAGCAAGCTTTGGTTTTCCACGACCGCGTCGCCCCTGAAGGAGTATTCGCGGCCCCAGTAACCGGGATCGGAAGCCGCCTTGGCCGGGCTGGCTTCAAATGCGAACAGTTCGGTGGGCACGGCCTGCCAGCCGGTCCGGCTTTGCGGCATGCCGACGCCGGTCAACGACGCGCCGGTGTCCCAGAGAGTGACCGTGGCCGCCTGGGCCGCCGGAGCGCCAAGGACCAGCCCCGCCGTGCAAAGCAGCCCAGTGACCAGCCACCGGAGCGAGCCGGGTTGCCGCCGCGTCGCGTCTTGCTTCGTGTTCATAATTCCATTTCAAGCAGGCCTGAGCCTCAGACTGGAAAACTTGCCATTGCTGGCATCACCACCCGCAGGCACCAGCGGCCTGCTGTCCGGGCGTGTTCGGAGCCTCAGACGAAATCCCAGCCCGCGCTGTTCGCGCGCCTCTCCCGCGCGCAGGGTCGCCAGGTGGCAAGCCCGGCAGGAGAATCCCGGAACGCTTGCCGGACTTTTGGTCCGTTGGAGTTTTGGGTTTCAGATCGGAGTCCGGCCATGCGTCCACTCCGCAGCCATCAGGCAAGGATCTCGCTCATCACCCGCCCATGCACATCCGTGAGCCGCTGGTCGCGGCCGCCGAAACGGAAGGTGAGCCGCTCGTGGTCCATGCCGAGCTGGTGGAGAATCGTCGCGTGCAGGTCGTGGATGTCCACCCGGCGCTCGACCGCGCTCATGCCCATCTCGTCGGTGGTGCCATAGGTCATCCCGCCGCGCACACCGCCGCCGGCCATGAAGATGGTGTAGCCGCTGACGTGGTGGTCGCGGCCGTCGGTGCCGGCGGAGTGCGGCGTGCGGCCCATCTCGCCGGCCCAGAGGATCAGCGTCTCGTCGAGCAATCCGCGCGCTTTCAAGTCGCGGATGAGCGCGGCGACGGGTTGGTCGGTGATGCGGGCGTTCTCCTCGTGACGTCGGCGCAAGTCTCCGTGCTGGTCCCACGGTGAATTGTTCCCGTGCGTGTTCGGGCAGGTGATTTCGATGAAGCGAACGCCTGATTCGACCATGCGGCGCGCCCGCAGGCATTGCAGCGCGTAGAACTTCTCGTAGTCATTCGCGCGGTCCACGCCGTAGAGCCGGAGCGTCTCGGGACTTTCCCCGGTCACGTCGCAGAGCAAGGGCACCAGTGACTGCATCCGTGCGGCGGTCTCGTAGTTCTTGATGGCGGACTCGATGGCGTCGGAGCCGCCGAGGGCTTTCGCGGTGGCCGAGTCCTGCTCGCGGAGGAAGTCCAGCTTCGCGCGCTGCAACGCGGCGGGGTCGGCCGGCGTGATGTTGTCCACGGGCCGGCCCTTCGCGCGGACGGGCGTGGCCTGATGGGTCGCGGGAAGGAACGAGCTGGCGAAGTTCTGCGAGCCGCCGTTGGGCACCCAGTCGTTGTTCAACAGCATGTAGCTGGGAAGCTGTTCGTTCTCGGTGCCCAGGCCGTAGGACACCCACGAGCCCAAGCTTGGAGCTGCGCCGATGCTGCGGCCCGTGTGGAGCAGCAGACTCTGAGCACCGTGCAGCGGCGTCTCGCCGACCATCGAGCGCACGACGCAGAGTTCGTCGGCGACGCCCGCGAGGTGCGGCAGCAGGTCACTCACCCAGAGGCCGGACTGGCCGCGCTGCTTGAACTCCCACAGGTTCTTCAGCCACTTGCGGCTGGGGCTGATGCTCTGGGAAAGCTCGTCCGCCCGCCACTGCGCGGACTGACCGGTGCGCTTCGTCAGCTCGGGCTTCGGGTCAAAAGTGTCCACATGCGACACGCCGCCATCCATGAAGAGGAAGATGACGTGCCTGGCGCGGGGAAGAAAATGCGGAGTGCGGAGTGCGGAGTGCGGAATGGCAGAAGCCGTCGTCCGACCGAACAAGCCAGCGAAAGCGAGCCAGCCGAAGCCCAAGCTGGACTGCTGGAGGAAATCTCGGCGAGTGGCAACGGGGGAAAGGCGGCCGGGGCAAAGGGGATTTGCTGTGTGCGCGGCCCGCGCCTCGTGCCGGCGATTTGCAGTCGCCGTCGGTGAGCTACGCTGCGGGTGGAACGGCGACTGCAAGTCGCCGGCACGGTCAGTGGACATAGATGAACTCCTTCACGTTGAACAGCGCGTGGGCCACGTCCTGCCAGACGGGCGCGCAGGCCATGAGCGCGCCGGGCGCGAGGCCTTGCAGTTCCGCCGAGCGGTCCGCCAGCTTCACGAGCCGCGACAACTCTTCCGCGCGCGGCGGGCGGCCAAGGGCGGTGGCGAACATCGCCTTGGCCCGCGCCTCGGGTGAAGCCGCGCCGTCCTTGAGCACGCGGTCGCCCCAGTGCTTCGCCATCGCGAGGACGAACGGATCGTTGAGCAGCGCGAGCGCCTGGTCGGGGACGTTGGTCAAGTCGCGTTTGCCGGTGGTGAGTTTGGGAATCGGCTGGTTGAAGAGCGCGAGGAACTTGGGCGGTTCCATCAAAGTCATCTTCAGGTAGAGGCTGCGGCGGCCAAGGCCGTCGAGCGGACCGCTGAAGAGCCGTTTCGCCGCGTCCTGGGCGGTGCGATACGGGTCAATCGGCTCGCCGCCGAGCGCCGGGTCCAGCCGGCCCGTCACGGCGAGCAGCGCGTCGCGGACGGACTCGGCATCAAGGCGTTGCTGCGGCAGGTGGTGCCACAGGCGGTTCTCCGCATCCTTGGTGCGTGCCGCCGCGCTCGTCGTGCCGGCCTGCCGCCACGTCGCGGACGTGACCATGAGCCGCACCAGCTTCTTGAGCGACCAACCATCGGCCATGAAGCGGGCCGCGAGATGATCGAGCAGCTCGGGATGAACGGGCCTTTCGCCGAGGTGGCCGAAGTCATCGGGCGTGCGCACCAACCCCTCGCCGAAAAGATGCAGCCACACGCGGTTCACGAAGACACGCGCGGTCAGCGGGTTGGACTCGCTCGCGATGCTGCGGGCGAGTTCGAGCCGGCCGCTCGAATCAAGCGCGTCCCGCGCCGCCGCGCCGCCAAGGAGCCGGATGTTGCCGCGCGGCACCTCGTCGCCGAAGTCCGTGTAGGTGCCGCGCACGTTGAGCCGCTCGTCGCGGGCCTCGTTCCAATCGTCCGCCGAGCCGATGGTGCGGTCGGGCTGGAGGCGCTTCTCGGCCGCGCGATAGGCGGTGACGAGCGGGCCAAGCGCGGCGTTGGTGGCTTCGTTCGGCAGCCACTTCGCGGCGAGCGCCTCGTTGAGCAGGCGCACGTCCTCGCTGTCGCAGCGGTCTTCAGCCCAGCGGCTGATCGCGCCGAGCAGCGTGTCGGCGAAGCGCGCGGCGAGCTGCGCCTTCGATTCCGGCGCGGTGCCACCGGCAAAGAGCGGAGCCAACCGCCCCAACTCGTCCTGCGGCGGCTTGCCGGCGGGATGCTGATAGACGCGTGTCACCCCGAACCACGACCGTTCATCCGCCACGTCGCTTTCCTTCAGCCCGCCGTAGCCGGTGCGCGGGGGGAAGTAATTGTTCAGCGACTTGGTGACCAGCTCGAGATAGACGCGTCGCTGGGTGTTGGTGTCCCGCCCGCCCGCGAGGCGGTCGAAGTTGCCGGCGGTCAGGGTGAGCCAGGCGGGCTGGGGCTGGTTGAGAAACGCGAGCCGCTCGGAGTGAAAGCACTGGTCCACGATGAACGCGCGGGCCGCATGATTGCCCGCCGCAAAACCGGCGGAAAACGTGTCCGCCGAGCCGGGCGCGAAGAGCGGGCTGCGCACCGCGCCCGCTAGCCGCATGGACCACGCGTGCGACCAGCGGCCCGCCGGCAGGAGTTGCAGCAGCGCGGTCTGACCCTCATCGGACACGACCAGCTCACCGTCCCGCACCAGCCCGTGCTTCATGCCGAGGCCGTCCCAGCGCCAGCCGCCGTTGCTGTCCGTGCGGGTGAAGTCGGCGAGCAGTTTCAGGTTCGCCTGATTCGCGGCGAGACGCTTCTCGCGCTCGCGTTGAAACTCTTCGCGCAGTTTGGGCCAGGCGGTGGCGAGGGCAGTGCCATTGGTCGAGCGGAGCAGCGATTGCCGCCAGACCGACGCGAGCGAGTCGGGGAAAGCGGGCGAAGGTTTCTCGTCGGCGGGGAGTGCGGCGAGCTTTGCCAGCACCGGCTCGCGGGAGGCCAGCCAGAGTTTGGCCAACTCCGCGCGGAGGGTTTGTTTGTGGCGGCGCAGCTCGGCGAGCACTTCGAGATTCGGGTCCGCCGCGTCGGCGCAGCGCACGCTCCAGCGCGTGCTCATGAAGATGCCGGCGAGCGCGTAGTAATCATGCTGGGAGACGGCGTCGAGCTTGTGGTCGTGGCACTGGGCGCAGGCGACCGTGGTGCCGAGGAAGCCCTTGCTGACGGTGTCAATGATGTTGGCCATCGCCTCCTGGGTCACCCCGTCGGCAAAGGCGTTGTCGCCGTGCCGGCGCTCGCCCATGCGCAGGGCCATCGGGCCGAGGATGGCCTCGTTCAAGCCGGTGCGCGGGTCCACGCGCGGCGGGAGAAGATCACCGGCGAGCTGTTCGAGCACGAGCTGCTTGAACGGCAGGTCGGCATTGAAGGCGCGCACGAGGTAGTCGCGATAACGCCAGGCGTGCTTGGCCGGCGCGTCCCACTCGTAGCCGTGCGTGTCCGAGTAGTGAACGACATCCATCCAGTGCCGCGCCCAGCGTTCGCCGAAGTGCGGACTGGCAAGCAGGGCGTCCACGAGCGCCTCGAAGGCGCGCGGCGATTTGTCCGCCGCGAACTTCTCCACGTCCTCCGGTTTGGGCGGCAGGCCGGTGAGCGCGAAGCTCAGGCGTCGGGCAAGGGTGCGTGCGTCCGCTTCCGGCGCGGGCGGGAGCGCGGCCTTTTCGAGCCGGGCAAGAATGAAGCGATCAAGGTCCGTGCGGCACCAGGCGGATCGCCTCACCGCTGGTGGACTGGCGGCGCGGACGGGTTGCAGGCTCCACCACTCCATCCGCTTCCGAAACAGCTCCCCGGCCATTCCTTCCGCCGGGGCAGCGGGCGCTCGCGACAGCGCGAGGGCGGCCAGCAAAAACAGGGTTGGGCCAGTTCGTTTCAAGGGTTGGAACACTGTGAACTGGGGCGTTGGACGAGGTTGGCCGGGGTTTCATTGCGGGCGAGGTGAAAAGACTTTTCGGCTCTGGATCGGGCATTGGGACGCACAGCCGCATCCGTCGGGCGGACGGTTTGCGGCACTATCCGCTGTTGCCGTCCTTTCCGTCTTGGTAAGACTGGCGCGTGCCCAATGCTGCTGACTCCGGCCCGGCAGACGGCTCCGAGCTGGAGCTGTCCATCGTGATGCCGTGCCTGAACGAGGCGGAGACGCTGCCCCAGTGCGTCGGAAAGGCGCTGCGGTTTCTGCGGGAGCACAAGGTCTCCGGCGAAGTGCTGGTGGCAGACAACGGCAGCACGGACGGCTCGCGGGAAATCGCCACCCAACTCGGCGCACGCGTGGTGGTCGTGCCGGAGCGCGGCTACGGCCACGCGCTGCGCGGCGGCATCGCGGCGGCGCGCGGTAAATTCGTCATCATGGGCGATGCGGATGACAGCTACGACTTCGCGGCGCTCGGCGCGTTCGTCGAGAAGCTGCGGGCGGGCACGGACCTCGTGCAAGGCTGCCGGCTGCCGGCGGGCGGCGGGGCGATTGAGCCGGGCGCGATGCCCGCGTCGCATCGCTGGCTGGGGAACCCGCTCTTCTCGGCGCTCGCGCGCCGGATGTTCCGCGTGCCGGTGCATGACATCTACTGCGGGCTGCGCGGCTTCCGCCGCGACCTGATCCCGAAGCTGGACCTGCGCTGCGAGGGGATGGAGTTCGCCACCGAGATGCTCATCAAGGCGAGTTTGCGCGGGGCGCGGCTCGACGAGGTGCCCATCGTGCTGCACCGTGACGGGCGCACGGCGCATCCGCCGCATCTGCGCACGTTCCGCGACGGCTGGCGCACGCTGCGGTTCTTCCTCATTTGCAGTCCGCGCTGGCTGTTTGTGCATCCCGGCCTGCTGCTGCTGGCGCTGGGCGCGCTGGGCTTCGGCGTGGCGATGCCGGGGCTGACGTTCTTTGGCGCGACGTTCGACGCGCACACGCTCCTGTTCGCGAGCCTCGCGTTGATGGTGGGTTATCAAGCGGTGCTGTTCGGCTGGCTGGCGCGGACGCTGGCGGCCCGGGAAGGTTTTTTGCCCGAGACAAGGCTGCTGGGCCGGCTGCGCGAAGTTCTTTCGCTCGAACGCGGGCTGCTCATCGGCAGCCTGGTGCTGCTTGTCGGCGTCGGCCTCCTGCTCGCGGCGGTGGCGCAGTGGCAGGCGGCGGGCTTCGGCCGGCTCGACTACGCGCACACGATGCGCTGGGTGATCCCCGGCGTGACGCTGACGGCGCTGGGCTTTCAAACGGTGCTGGCGAGTTTCTTTGTCGCGGTGCTGGGCTGGTATCGAAGATGAGCGCGACCGAATCCAACGAGTCCGCGTGGGAGGCCGCCTATCTGCGCTTCGAGACGCCGGAGGAGGAGGTGCGCAAGTTTCTCCGCCGGTTGCGCAAGCTGGGCGCGGAGTCCTGGCCGAAGGACGCGCAGGTGGTGGAGTTGTTCTGCGGGCGCGGCAACGGGCTGAACGCGCTGCAACACCTCGGCTTCACGCGGCTGGAGGGCGTGGACCTGTCCGCCGCGTTGGTGGCGAAATACACCGGGCCGGCGAAGTGCGTGGTGGCGGATTGCCGGCAACTCCCCTTCCCCGCTGCGTCGCGGGACATCGCCATCGTGCAGGGCGGGCTGCACCACCTGCCAGAGCTGCCGGGCGACTTGGAGCGCGTCGTTGGCGAGGTGCATCGCGTGCTGCGGCCGGGCGGGCGGTTCATGGTGGTGGAGCCGTGGTGGACGCCGTTCCTGCGGTTCGCGCATTGGGTTGGCGGTTTCCGTGTCGCACGGCGGGCGTGGGCCAAACTGGACGCGCTGGAGACGATGACGGAGTTGGAACTCACGACTTACGAGCAATGGCTGCGGCAGCCGGACGCGGTGCTGCGATGCTTGGAAGACAACTTCGCGACGGAGCGGAAGTTCATCGGCTGGGGCAAGCTGATGTGGGTGGGGCGACGAAACGCGGAGCGCGGATTCAGGAACGCGGAATTGGGCGGAGGGACACAGCCGCCGACCGCCAAAGCAACTGGCGCGGGGGTTTCATCGTGAGCGGACGGTTGCACCTTCGCTGGCTTTTCGCCGCGCAAGCCGTGCTGCTCGCGGTCGCGGCGTGGCGGAACCTGCACCAGCTCAACCCCGACGCCATCGCCTACATGCGCATCGCGGGCTACTACGCGGCCGGACAGTGGGACCTCGCGGTGACGGGCTACTGGGGGCCGCTGTTGAGCTGGCTGATGGTGCCGCTGCTGAAGGCGGGCGTGCCGCCGCTGGTCGCCGCGCGTGTGGTGATGGCCCTGTCCGGCGTGGTGTTTCTGGCCGGCGCGGTGGCGGTGTTTCGCGCGTTTCGATTGCCGCGCGCGGCGTTGCTGGCGGGCGCGGGGATTGCGCTGGGCTGGTCGGTGTTCTGGTCGGTGCGGAACATCTCGCCGGACTTGCTGCTGGCGGGTTTGGTGGGACTGGCGGTGAGCGCGACGGTGGAGTTGTTTCTGTGTCGCGGGCGGAGGTGGGCGGAGGCGGAACACGCGGCCGATAAACGGGTCCGACTCGCGACAGCGGCGGGAGTGTGGTGGGGCGTGGCGTATCTGGCAAAGGCGGTGGCGTTGCCCCTGGCGGCACTGACCACGGCGGGCTGGGCGATGTTTGCCTTGAGCGGACGCGGAGAACTGCGGCGGGAGATGGCGCAGAGGCTGGGCTTGGTCTGGCTTTGCACGGCGCTGGTGGCCGGGCCGTGGATGGCGGTGCTGTCACTGCACTACGGGAAGTTCACGTTCTCGACAACCGGGCCAATCGCACACGCGCTGGCGGGGCCGGGCGAGGAATCGCGTTACCACCCGGCGATGGTCACGCTGCACCAGCCCGACGCGGGACGGGTGACGCAGTGGGAGGAGCCGTCGCGGATGGCGTATCGGTTTTGGTCGCCGTTCGCGGGTGCGGAAAACTTCCGGCATCAACTCGCGGTGATGAGATCGAACCTTGGCGTTTGCTGGGACTGGCTGAACCCGTGGCGCATGTGGTTCGACGAAACCGAAATGCCGACATGGCGGCGGTGGCTGGGCACCTTTGACTGGCTGGGGATCAGCGGGCTGGCGGTGTTGCTCGCCGGCGGCTGGGTGGTGAGGAGCCGGTGCCGGTTGCGACGGGAACGCTGGTGCTGGGCGGTGGTGCCAGTGGTCGCGCTTGGTGGTTTGTATCTGCCGTTCTTCGTGATGGCCGAGGACAACCGGTATTTCTATCCAGTGTGGCCGTGTCTGTGGCTGACGGCACGGGCTGGGCTGGCCGCCCTGCCACGCGGGGAGGCGCGGTCGTTAGGCGGGCGGATCATTGCCGCTTCGTTCGCAATTCCGTCGGTGCTGCTGTGCGGGGCGGCGCTGCACGGACTGCCGAATCCGGCCGCCGAAGCGGCGCACAAGCTGGCGGCGCAATTGCAGGCTGACAGGGTCGCCGGGCCGTTCGCGGGGAGCGCGTCGCTGCCGGGTGGGCGCACGGGGCTTTACACGGTGTTCCTGCTGGGCGGGCGATGGCTGGGGGATGATCCGCAGGCCGGGCCGGAACAGTTCTCGAAGGCGGGCGCGCAAGTCGTGTTCGTTCGCCGGGGATCGCCAGCCTTCGCTTTGTTTGCCACAGATCGCGGCTGGCGCGAGTGGACCGCAGCCGCAGAGAGAAGCAGCTTCATCGGCGAATTGATGACCGGGCGGATGTTCCTGCCTGAGCCGCCGGGGTCAGCCATCCGGGTGTTTGTCCGGAAGTCTCCCTAGCGGCAGCCAGCCGGCAGCATCCGCCCTGGCGCAAGGGTCGCGGCACCCTTTTGGGATTGTCGCGTTGCGAGCAAAGGTGAACAGTGTGCGAGCAAACCCGGACAAGCGTGCGAGCAAAGGCGAACACTCCCGCCCTAGCGGGCCTGGAGGAGGC
>WRPG01000083.1 GCA_009773355.1 Limisphaerales bacterium | reverse complement strand
CTCCGGCGACAATCGCGGCTTCCAAGGCGGTCGGCCCGGCTACGGCCAGCCGCAGCGCGGCCCCGCCGCTCCGCCGCCGGCTCCGAAGCCCGTTGATCCGCGCGCCGCGCTCCCCTCCACGGCCCAGGTCATCACGATGAAGCCGCCCATCGTCGTCCGCGACCTCGCGGACCAGATGAAGCGCAAGCCCTTCCAGCTCATCGCCGACCTGATGCAGATGGGCATCTTCGCCAACGTCAACCAGGCCGTTGACGAGCCGGTCGCCATCAAGCTCTGCGCCAAGCACGGCTTCAAGTTCGAGGTGGAGAAGCGCGCCAAGGGCGAGGGCCAGGTCCACGCCGCGCCGAAGAAGGTCGAGGCCGACCCGATTGACGACAAGCCCGAGGACCTCAAGACCCGGCCGCCCGTCGTCACCATCATGGGCCATGTGGACCACGGCAAGACCTCGCTCCTCGACGTCATCCGCAAGGCCAACGTCGCCGCCGGCGAGTCCGGCGGCATCACCCAGCACATCGGCGCCTACACCATCACCGTCCCGCACCCGGAGAAGAAGGGCGAGCTGGCGCAGATCACCTTCCTCGACACCCCCGGCCACGCCGCCTTCTCCGCCATGCGCGCGCGCGGCGCGAACGTCACCGACCTCGTCGTGCTCGTCGTCGCCGCGAACGACGGCGTCATGCCGCAGACGCTGGAAGCCCTCTCGCACGCGCAGGCGGCGAAAGTCCCCATCCTCGTCGCCGTCAACAAGTGCGACCACCCGAACGCGAACCCGCTGAGGGTCCGGCAGCAGTTGCAGGAAAGGGGGCTCACCTCGGACGAATGGGGCGGCACGACACTCTTCGTGGACTGCTCGGCGCTGACCAAGCAGGGCATTGACAAGCTGCTGGAGATGATTGTCTTCCAGGCTGACCTGCTGGAGCTGAAGGCGAACCCGGACCGCAAGGCCAAGGGCAACGTCATCGAGTCCGGCCTGCAAGCCGGCGGCCCGACCGCCACCGTCCTCGTGCGCAAGGGCACGCTCAAGGTGGGCGACATCATCCTCTGCGGCTCGCATTACGGCCGCGTCCGCGCGCTCATCAATGAGGAGGGCGAGCGCCTCAAGCAGGCCACCCCGTCCGTCGCCGTGCGCGTGCTCGGCCTGAACGGCGTGCCCGAGGCCGGCCTGGAATTCGTGGTCGTTGACAACGAGCGCGCCGCCCGCGACATCGCGGAGGAACGCGCGCTCGCCGACAAGGCCGCCGAGGCCGAGGAGCGTCAGCCACGCGTCACGTTGGAGAACCTGTTCGCGAAGATCGCCGAGGACCAGCAGCTCACGCTCAAGGTCGTCGTCAAGGCGGACACGCAGGGTTCCGTCGAGGCCATCGTCGAGGCGCTCAAGAAAATCGAGGCCAGCAAGGTCGCGCTCGAAATCGTCCACCACGCCGTCGGCACCGTCACCGAGTCGGACGTGGACCTCGCCGGCGCGTCCAAGTGCGTCATCCTTGGCTTCCACACCCGCATTGACTCCGGCACGAACGAGAAGGCCAAGCAATACGGCGTCCAGATCAAGCTCTACGCCATCATCTACGAGCTGATTGACGAGGTGAAGGAGGCCATGGCCGGCCTGCTCCCGCCCGTGCTCAAGGATGTCGTCGTCGGCAGCGCCGAGGTCCGGCAGATCTTCGAGCTGTCCAAGGGCGGGGCCGTCGCCGGCTGCGCCGTCACGATGGGCCGCATCGTCAAGGGCAAGGTCCGCGTCATGCGGAAGAAAAACCTTCTCTACGAGGGCGTCACCCTCTCGCTGCGCCGCTTCCAGGACGAGGTCAACGAGGTCCGCTCCGGTCTCGAATGCGGCATCCGCATTGACGGCTTCAACGAGTTCCAGATTGGCGACGCCATCGAGTGCTACACCGTCGAGAAGGTGAAGCAGGCGTTGAGCTGAACGCAGTTCATCAGTGCCCATGAAAGTCCGCCTCGAACGAGTGCGTGAGATGCTCAAGCGCACGCTGGGCGAAATCATCCGCCGCGACTTCCCGCCCGGCGACCACGGCCTCATCACCGTCGCCGACGTGACCGTCTCGGCGGATTTGAAGGAGGCAAAGGTTTACATCGGCGTGGTGGGCAAGGCCGACGCGAAGAAACGCGCGATGAGCCACCTGAACGGGAAGCGTGGCGAAATCCAATACGAGCTGGGCCGCTCCATCGTCCTGCGCTACACCCCGAAGATTGAGTTCCACCTCGACGAAAGCGTCGAGCGCGGCAACCGCGTCCTCTCCATCCTGGAGGAGTTGGAAAAGAAGGAGACGCCGAAGTGACCGGCTACACCCACATCCTCGACGAGATTCTCGACGGCATCCGCCGCGCGAAGACCATCTGCGTCGTCGGACATGTCCGGCCCGATGGCGATTGCATCGGCTCCCAAGTTGGTCTCGCCCTCGCGCTCCAGAACCAGGGCAAGCAAGTCACCGTCTGGAACCAGGATCCCGTCCCGCAGAAGCTCCGCTTCATGGTGCCCAACGGCCTCGTGAGGAAGCCCGAGTCCGGCCAGAAGTTCGACCTCGTCATCGCCACCGACTGCGCGAGCTTCGAGCGCCTCGGCACCGCCGGAAAAGCCACCGAGAAGCACCGCGACTTCATCAACATTGACCACCACGAGAGCAACACGCGCTACGCGAAGCTCAACTGGGTCTCCGCCCGCGTGCCCGCGACCGGCGAGCTGATTTACGAGCTGCTCAAGCACGCCGGCTGGCCCGTCACGCCGGCGATTGCCGACTGCCTCTTCACCGCGATTTCCACCGACACCGGCAGCTTCGGCTACCCGAGCACCACGCCTGGCACCTACCACGTCGCCGCCGACCTCGTGCGTAACGGCGCAAACCTCGCGCGCGTCTGCAATGAGGTTTATCAGAGCTATCCGCTGTCGCGCGCCAAGCTGCTGCGCCACGTCTTCAACAGCTTCCGCACCACGCACGGCGACCAGATCGCGTGGTTCTGGCTGCGCAAACGCGACTACACCCGCACCGGCGCGGACACCAACGACAGCGAGGGTCTCATTGACCACATCCGCGACATCGAGCCGGTGGTCGTCGCCTGCGTCTTCGAGGAAGTGGAGCCGGAGCTGACGCGCATCAGCCTCCGCTCCAAAAGCGAACGCGTGAACGTGAATGAAGTTGCCGGACTTTTCGGCGGCGGCGGCCACCCGGCGGCGGCAGGCGCGCGCATCCCCGGCAAGCCGCTCTCCGTGCAGCGCAAGGTCATCGCCGCCCTCAAGAAAGCCCTGGATGCCGCCAAGTAGGCGGCGTTCGTCCGTCTGATTTCTCATGCTCCAATTCGACCCCCTTGACGGTGCCCTGCTCGTGGACAAGCCCGCCGGCTGCACCTCGCACGACGTGGTGGACGACATCCGCCGCAAGTTCGGCATCAAGAAGGTTGGTCATTGCGGCACGCTCGACCCCAACGCCACTGGCCTGCTCATCATCGTGCTGGGCCGCGGCACCAAGCTCTCCGAGAAGCTCATGTCCGACGACAAGGTCTATGAGGGCGACATCAAGTTCGGCGAGGCCACTGACAGCTACGACGCCGACGGGGTCGTGACCGCCACGCAGCCCGTCCCGCCGCTCACGCTCGACCAGTTGAACGAGGCCGCCAGCACATTCATCGGCGACCTTCAGCAAATCCCGCCCATGGTTTCCGCGAAGAAGCAGGGCGGCGTCGCCCTCTACAAGCTCGCGCGCAAGGGCATCGAAGTCGTCCGCGAGCCGCGCCTCGTCCACATCTTCAACTACCGCTTCACCGCCTACGCCGAGCCGCTGGCGAAATTCCGCGTCGCCTGCACCAAGGGCACCTACGTCCGCTCGCTCGCGCATGAACTGGGGCAGAAGCTCGGTTGCGGCGCGCACCTCGCCACGCTGCGGCGCGTCACCTCCGGCAAATGGGACGTGGCCGACGCCCTCGCTCTTGATGCCATCCTTGCGCTCAAGCCAGACGAGTTGGAGAAGCGCGTGATTCCCTTCCTTCAACTTGCCCGGTGAACGTCAGGCAACTGATTTCAACGCAATGACGCCAAGGCGCAAGGCCGCAAAGGGAGAAGACAGTTTCCATCTCCTTTCATTGCGACTCTGCGCCCTTGCGTCCTTGCGTTGAGTCGGATTCAACGAACGCTTGTGACCGTCCTCTCCACCCCCACCGAACTTCAGCCTGGCCCGCGCAAGGTCTGCGTGGCCATCGGCGTCTTCGACGGCGTCCATCTCGGCCACCAGCAGGTCATCCGGCAGACACTTGCCGACGCGCGCCAGCACGAGGGCGTGCCCGTCGTCATCACCTTCGACCGCCATCCGAATGCCGTCGTCGCGCCCGACCGCGTGCCGCCGATGCTCTACTCGCTGCCGCAAAAACTCCGCGCCATCGCGTCGCTCGGCGTGGCGAACACGTTGCTCATCCGCTTCGACCGCGCCTTCAGCGAGCAGACCGGCGAGCAGTTCATCCGTGGTCTCGCCCGCGACTTCGGCCACCTGCACAGCGTGTGCGTCGGCAGCGAATTCACGTTCGGCTACAAGCGCAGCGGCAACGTCGCCTTGCTCAAGCAGCTCGGCGCGGAACTCAAGTTCACCGTCCACGGCCTCGCCACCCTTGCGCTGGATGGCGAGCCGGTCAGAAGCACGCGCATCCGCGAGGCCGTCCGCGCCGGTGACCTCGATGCCGCGAGCCAGATGCTCGGCCGCGAGTATGCCATCGCCGGGACGGTGGTTCGCGGCGACCAGCTCGGCCGTCAGCTCGGTTTCCCCACCGCGAACCTCGACGTGTCCGGCCTCATCCTCCCGCCCAACGGCGTCTATGCCGTCCATGCCCGCGTGGCCGGCCGCGAGCATCGCGGCGCGCTGAACCTCGGCTTCCGCCCCACCCTCGCCAGCCCGACGCCACGCCTGCAATGCGAAGTCCACCTCCTCGATTTCGCCGAGGACATCTACGGCGCGGAGCTGGAGCTGAACTTTGTTGCCAGGCTCCGTGACGAGCAAAAGTTCCCGGATGTCGAGGCGCTCCAGGCCCAAATCATCCGCGACCTCGCCGCCGCGCGCTCCCTCACTTGGCAAACGCCGTGTGCTGCTTCCGTCCGGCGCTCTCAATGAAGGCCAGCAGGTCGAGGATGTCCTCGCGGCTCAGGCCGTCGGCGAGATTGGCGGGCATGGGGGAGATTTTCGAGAAGGCGCGCTTGGTCACGTCGGACTTCTTCACGGTGGTCTTGGTGTCGGGCTGAAGCTGGTTCGGGACGAGCACGAGGGTGTCGGTGGTTTCGTTCACGAGCCGGCCGGTGTGGTCGTCGCCGTTCTTGAGCCAGACGGTCGTGTTCTGGAACTGCTCGGAGACGACCTTGCTGGGATCAAGGATGGCTTCCAGCACGTCGCGGCGGCTGAAGCGCGCGCTGACCGCCGTCAGGTCGGGGCCGACACCGCCGCCTTCGAGGCCGAAGCGATGGCAGGCGAGGCATTGCGCGTCCACGAACGCCTGACGACCCTTCTCGAAATTGCGGCCCTTGCCGACGGCGTCGAGGTCGGGGAAGTCCGCCATCGTCCACGCCTTCACGAAGCTGCGTTGCTTCGCGGCGGGGAAGTCGCTCTGCGCGCGGCGGCCGGTGGCGAGGCCGTCGTTGATTTTGGCGACGATGGGGCTGAACTCGGCCAGTTCGCCGGGCGCGAGGTTTCCGTGCGCCTCCTTGAGGAAGTTTTTGAGGAAGTTGTTGAAGCTGGAGCCGTCGCCGTAGGGCCGGCCCGCCTCGTCGAACCACTTCACGGTGTCGCCCTGGTGCGCCCAGCCTTTGCGGTCCTTGGTCCAGTAACCGAAATACTCCTGGCGTTGGACGGGCGTCCAGTGCTTCGCCGTGCGGAGGTGGAAGAGGTAGTGCAGCACGTCCTCCTGCGTCTTGGCGCTGGCCATGAGCGCAAGGGTCTTGCCGACCACGTCGGGCGCGCCGAGGGCGATGAGCACCTGTGAAAGCTCGCGGTTCACGAGGTTGCTCTGGTTCGGGTAGCTCGTGGAAAGCTTCTCGGTCGCGAGCTTCACCACGTCGGCGGAAGGCAGGCCGTTGCGGGCGATGGACACTTGAATGACGCGCAGCTTGTCGAGCTGCTGGCGCTCGGGGAGCGAGGCAAGCGGCCACTTGCCGAGCGCGCGGAGGCACTCATCCTGTGCGGACTTGCCGCCGAGGCGGGTGAGCGCGAGCAGCGCAGTGAGGCCGGCGTCTGGAGCCTTCTCGGCAAGCGCGCGGGCCTGCCATGTCGCGACCGGCTGCGCCTCCAACGCCACGCGCGCGGCGAAGCGGAGGGCGCGGTCGGGGCTGTTCAAGTGCGGCCAGATGAAGTCGAGCGCCTTCGGGTCGGCCTTGCCGTGGAAGGCTTCGAGCTTGCGGCGCAACGCGCGGGCCTCGGCCCCTTCCTTGTTTGGCTCCCACGCGGCGGCGGTGGATTCCTTGCCGGTGTAAGTCACACGGTAGAGGCCCGACGCCGTGCCGCGTCCGCCGATGGTGAAATACATCGCGCCGTCGTCACCGATGATGAGGTCGGTCACGTTGAGCGGAGGCTTCGGTGCGCCGGGTTTCATCAGGCCGGCGGGGGCGACGAAGTTTTCCCACGTCGCCGTGTAGCTCGCGCCGTCGGGCTTCAGGTGGACGGCCATGAGGCGGCCGTAGGTCCAGTCCATGATGTAGATGGCGCGTTGATACTTGGCGGGGAACTTCGCGCCCTTGCCGTTGCCGACGCCGGTCGGGCAGCCGATGCCGATGTCCACCACGGAGCCGAGACTGTCCGCGTGGTAATCGGGCCACTTGCCGGTGCCGTAGCGCCAGCCGAACTCCGCGCCGCTGGTGGCGTGGTTCACACGCGTGGCGCGATACCACGGCATGCCCCAGTCCCACTCCATGTCCGCGTCATACACGAACAGCTCGCCGTCGCAGTTGAACGCGAAGTCAAATTGGTTGCGGAAACCGGCGCAGAAGAAATCCCATTTCTTCCCGTCCGGGCTGACGCGGCAAACGTAACCGCCCGGAGCCATGATGCCGGTGGCGTGGCCGTTGCCGTCGGGCTGGCGCGGGAGGACGTGGTCCTCGGCCCAGTTCTTGTGCGGCGAAGTCGGCGCGAGGTCGGCGGGCGGCTTGGTGTGGTTGCCGGCCATCACCCAGAGATTTCCGTCCGGCCCCAGCTCGACCGCGTGCGGGCCGTGCTCGCCGCCGCCCGGGAGCGCCTTGGTAAGCTCAATCTTCTCCCACTTGTCGCTGCCATCGTCCGTGATGCGGTAGAGGCCGGAGGCGAACTTGGTGGAATACTTGTTCACCACGACCCAGAGCGCGCCATTCGCGAAGACCATGCCCTGCGCGTCGTAGAGCGGCTTGGCGATGAACTCGCGCTTGGCCACCTTGCCGTCCTTGCCGAGCGTCACACGCAGCAGGCCGCCGTCGGGATTCGCCGCGCGATATTGCGGGCTGAGGATGAGCCGGCCCTGGTTGTCCTTGCAGAGGTTGACCCACGAGCCTTCCTCCGGGTCGCCGCTGTGGAGCAACTCGACTTTGAAATCCTTCGCGACGAAAAGCTGGCTGGCCGGCGTGGCCTCGCGCTTGCCGCCAGGAGCGGCCTTCGCCGCGCCTTTCGCGCCGCCGCCGAGCACGTCACCCCACGGTCCAGCGCCGAGCTTCGCGACCGAAACGGGCTTCGCCCAGCCGTCCGTTTTGAAGGTCAACTGCTGCCAGCCCGCGACATCTTCCGTGTGCGTGAGCCAAGTGGTGTCGGTCACGATGCTCTGCTTCTTGCCGTCGGCGAAGGTGACTTCCAGCCGCGCGACGACGCCCGCCGCGCCGCCGTGGTTGATGCCGCGCACGGCCAGGATGTTCTCGCCCGCCACGAGGTCGCCCGTCACGTCCACCGTCACCGCCTGCTCCCACGCGGTGATGGTGCCGACGGATTTGGCGTTGACGAAGGCGGTGCCCTCGTTGTCCACCGAGGCGGCGAGCACGGCCTTGGCGGGCTTGGCTGGCAGCGTGAAGGTCTTGCGGAAGAAGCGGCGCTCGTTGCTGCCGGGCGGCTTGCCGTTGTTGGAGTGCCAAACCCACTCGGGCGTCTGAGCGGTGACGGTGTGAACGACCGCCAAGACGGCAGCGAAGGCGAACAAGCGGAGAGCTTTCATGGTTTGAAAATGCCCTGAACCGACGGCGGCTTGAAAGGGTGAATTCAGGGGCGTGGGGCGGCGGGGCTGGTCAGGCCGGTTGTGCGCCCGCAGCCAAACCAGCTTCGGCCATCGCTGGTTCTTCCCGTGTCCACCTGCGGCGGAACATCGCCACCGGGAGCGGCGCACCGGCCCCGCGCTGGAAATGAGGGTTGCGCCGTGGCTGCCGGCCGTGAACTATGCGGCGCAACGGCTCGGGACGTAGCTCAGCCTGGTAGAGCACTTGGTTTGGGACCAAGACGTCGCAGGTTCAAATCCTGTCGTCCCGACCATTCAGGAATTCCCTTTCACCGCCCGCCTGGGTTGGCTGCGCCTGTTTGGCCTCTGCCGCGCACCTTTCACTGTCCTTGCAGGGCGAACCACGCCTTCATCTGGTAACTGCACTGGCATTTCGACGAGCCGTCGGGCACCAGGACCAGCCCGGATGCGGGGATGGCGTTGATCCAGCAACTGGGACGAATGCCGCCGTAGTTCTCTGTGCCGGCGGAGCGCGCGAGATCCACATAGCCCAGCGTGGCCGACCGGAAGAGCAGCAGGTTGCGGCTGGCGGAGATTTGCCCGCAGCCGTAGGAGCGCTGCAAGGACCAGGGCAGGACCGAGCCGGTCTTGAGATCCCACGCGCCGCCTTGCGCGTAGATCGTCGAGTCGTTGATCACGGGCCGCGTTTCATACTTCGCCTCCTGGTCCCACAGCCGTTTGCCGGTGTTGCTGTCGAAGCCGGCGAGCCGGCCGCCGACTTCGGAGGGCACCTCGAAGAAATTGTGGCGCACGGCCTTGTAGTTCATGACGAGGACATTGTGCTTGGCGCTGACGGCCACCTGCGTGCCCCAGATGTCGCTGGCGTTCTGCCACACGGTCGCGCCCGTGCGGAGGTCGAGCGCCAGCAGCGTGCCGCCGGACACGTCGGCGGACGTGAGCTTGGGGGCCGCCTTGCCAAGGCGCTTGAACTGCGTGACGCGATCCGCCTCCACGAGGGGGCGGTCAATGAGGTAAAGCCGCTCGCCGGCGATGGCGACCGAGTTGTGGCGGATCGAGCCTTTGGGCTGGTAACGCCATTTCACCGCGCCGGATTCCGGGTCCAGGGCAAAGAGCAGCACCGACTCGGTGCGCAGCTCCGAGAGCTGGTAGCGCGGGCTGACATTGTGCGCCTGGTTTTCCACGGAGCCGAGCAAGACGCCCTTTTCCCAGGCGAGATAGCCCCAGTTCCGGTTGGCGGCGTCCGCCGCGACGGGCGTGGTGAACTCCCCGCGCAGCTTGCCCGAACCCAGCTCGAAGCGCAGGCACTTCGCGCCGCGCTTCACATACACCGAATCGCCGCCGATGCAGAATGGTCCGCCAGTGTCGCCCACGCCGACGTCGTGATGAATGCCGTCGTAGTCGGCCAGCAGTTGGGGCAGCGAGACTTCCCACAGCTTCCGGCCGGTGTAGGCGTCGAGGCAGCACAGGCCGTTGACGCCGCCCACCACCATGAAGCCTTGATGCACGAGCGGTGCGGGGCCTTGGCCGTGGCGGTTGGCGACCTCGAACTCCACATCCCGGAACCAGAACATGGAGAGCTGGCCTTTGACGACTTCATCGTCGGAGCAA
The DNA here is from genome assembly GCA_009773355.1 of Limisphaerales bacterium. Classification (GTDB taxonomy): domain Bacteria; phylum Verrucomicrobiota; class Verrucomicrobiia; order Limisphaerales; family SXTU01; genus SXTU01. The sequence goes on along the minus strand of WRPG01000083.1, from coordinate 23,113 downwards.
AGGGTGTTCGCGGCGTTGCCGTTCTGGTGGGTCCAACTCCCGGCGCCCACGGGGTCGGCGGCTTTTTCCAAGGTCAGCTTCCCGCCCTGGCGCTGGCAGATAAGGCCGGTGTGAGGCCGGCGCAACCGGCGCAGCTCGGCTTGCACCGCCGGGGTCGCGGCCAGCCGGGGCGCGATCACCAGATTGGCGCAGTGCTTGGGAAACGAGGTTGCCGTCAGCGGGGCGACATGGACGGTGATGCGTGAGCCGTAGAGACCGGCGGCGGCAATCCGCCGGCGGGCCGCCGCAGCTTGAGTGGCGTCGGGTTCCACCGCGAGAATGTGCAACTCCGACTGCCGGGCCAGAGCCAGGGCCAGCTCGCCAGCGCCGGCGCCCAGTTCCACCGCAAAGCCGGCGGTGATCCCGCTGGCGGCGAGGATCGCCCTGGCCTCCTGATCGGCGGCAGCCGTTGTGGATGGAACGGGTTCCGCCGCCACCGCCGCCGGACGCGGTTCGGGGCTGCCGTCGAACAGATAGATCATGCCGTGATCGGTGGTGGCGACGAGGCGGCCATTCCCGGCGGCCAGGCCGAGGACACGGCCTTCCACCGGATGCTTCCACCACTGCGTGCGCTGGCCGTTGTAATCAATGGCGCTGATCTGCCCGTCGCTGCCGACCACGGCCTCGCTGCCGGTGATGATGAACTCATGCACTTCCCGGTCCACGGCCACGATGCGGTCCTGCTCCAGCGAACGAACCTTGAGGGGCTGCCCCTTCCGGTCGAACTTCTCCACGTCCCGCCAGCGATAGCTCATCAGCGAGCGGCCATCGGCCCGCACGAGGCCACCGGGGACGGCGACGGCGCAGCCGAGGCCCAACTGCGCGGTCAGGTCACCGGAAGCCACATTGAAGAGGCAGCCGGCGTTCACGAAACACGCGTCGGTCAGCAACGCGCGCGTGCCGCCCCGCTGCTGGTTCTTTTGCAGGTGGTAATACCGCAGCTTGCCGTCCGCGAGCTCGAACACCGCCGGCACCGCCCGGCCCGTCGGGACGACGAGCGCGTCCGCCGAGGCAAGCAGGTAGCCCTGCGGAGCCACGCCGCTGACCGCCTCGGCCCCGCCGTGGGGCTGCTTCATGAGCATCCGGCCCGTCTCGCTGTTGCTCCAGGCCAAGCGGCCGCTCGCCGCGTCCAGCGCCTGGATGAAGACCCCGTCGCTGGGCCAGATGCCGGCGGTGAGATACACCCGGTCACCCAACACCACCGGGCCGCCGCGAACCGGCCAGTGGGAGATCATGCGCTCGTTCCCAAAGACCTGCTGCGCGCCGGGTCCGCCCCGGTGTTTCCAGAGCAGCCGGCCGTCCGCCAGCGCGAGCGCGTAAAGCCAGCCGTCATCACTGGCCACGAACACCCGGTCCTGCCACGCCACCGGCGCAAAGCGGATGGGGCCTTCGGTGAAGAAGCGCCAGCGGACCGCCCCGGTCCGGGCGTCCAGCGCATGGACCTGGTCATCGGCCGAGCTGCCATACACGACGACGTCCCCGACGATGATGGGCTGGAACGCGAGGTCGAAGTCCATGCGCTCCGAGGTGGGCCACGCGGGCTGCGGCGGCCGGCTGGCGCGGTGCTGCCAGCGCAGCCGCAGTTGATTCGGAATCGTCTCGGCCGTGTAGCCGCTGCGGGCCGCATCCCCGCGGTAGGTGGGCCAGTCGGCGGCGGTCGCCGGCGAAGGGCCCATCACAAGGTGGAGGGCGACGATTGCCAAGGGAACGAACCAAGCACGCAAAGGAGCCATAGTCATGAAAGCTTGAGCGGTGAAGCGCGAGCAGGAGCGTTGCGCCTGCACGAATGGGCGACAAGCGGTTTTCGCGGGGCGGGCGAAGCGCTCTGGTTTCCGGGCTTCGGACAGGGAATTGCCGGGGACCGCCATTTGACTGTGGCATCGCACCCGCGCTAGTTTTTCGTGGGACCGGGGTCGTGCTTCTCGAACCAATCCAGCACCCGTCGCAGCACGTCCTCGCGATGCGGCAGTTGCTTGATCGGATGGCCTTCCTCGGGATACAGCACCAGCCCGGTCTCGACGCCGGCCTGCTTGAGCGCGCGGTGGAACATGGCGCCCATAGCGACCGGACAGCGGCGGTCGTTGGTCGCGTGCAGGATGAGCGTGGGCGTGCGCACCTTGGGCGCGTGCGTGAGCGGGCTGTGCTCGCGGAACCGCGCGGCCATCTCCCACGGCCGGCCGCTCATGTCCCAGTCCGTCCAGCTTTGCAGGTCGCTGAGATGCCACATGGCGTTGAGGTCGGTGACGGCGTTCTGCGCGACCGCCGCGCGAAACTGCTGCGTCTGGCCGACGAGCCACGAGGTCATGTAGCCGCCGTAGCTCACGCCATAAACAAACTGCCGCTTCGGATTCACGATGCCCTGCCGCACGAGCTGCTCGATGCCGGTGAGGATGTCGCGCATGTCGCCGCCGCCAAAGTCATTGCGGTCCGCATCAAGGAACTTGAGGCCGTAGCCGGTGGACCCGCGGAAGTTCGGCTGGAACACTGCGAAGCCGCGCGTGGCGAACAACTGCACGTCGAAGCCGCCGCCGCTCGTCGCGCGATGATGCGGGCCGCCGTGCGGCAGCAGCAGCAACTTGTAAGGCGGGCGCGCGACGGACTCCGGCGGGCGCGTCAGCACGCCCTCGATCTCCAGACCGTCGAAGCTCTGCCAGCGCACGATCTCGTCCTGCGCGCGCAGCCGTGCTCCGATGAGCGGATTGGCCGCCGGCAGCTTCGGGCCACGCCGTGCGGACGGCGGTGTCTTGTCCTCAATGGCCTGCGGTCCCACGTCCAGGTCCACGAGCTGGGGCAGGGTCTTCACGCCGCTGACGCCGTTGAAGAACACCCGCCGGGCATCCCGCCAGCAATGGTCCGGCAACGGTTGGGCGGGCGAGAGATGCGGGGCCGGGGCGCTGGCGGTCGCGTGGTGATTGAAGACAACGCGCGACTTCGCCCCGCCCGTGTCGAGTTCCACCAGCGTGAGGTTGAACACGTCCTGATGTGGCCCGCGCCGTGGCGAACTCAGACACAGGATGCGCCGCCCATCGGGAGAAATGCGCGGAGAGAACTCCGGCCCCGGCCCGGTGGTGAGCTGTTCCAGACGACGGTCGGCCAGATGGATTTTCCAAAGATCGTAGTTGCGATTGACGCTGTAGCGGACGGATTCCTGGTCGGCGGTGCGGTTCGCATGCACCACCAAGAACGAGCCGTCCGGGGCCCACTGCGGGTCGCCATACCAGAAATCATCCGTCGTCACGCGGGTGATGCGGCTGGCTGCCGATGCCGCCGGCTTGTCAGCCAAGTCCGCCACCCACACCTGCATCGGCCCGTAGCCCTCGTAGCCTTCGCCCTGGTCCTCCCGCACCACGATGACGTTGTTGCGGCGCTCCGCCTGCGTGCGCAAGTCGCGCCCGTCATCCGCCACGAACACCAGCCGCCGTCCATCCGGCGAGAACGCGACGCGGCCATAGAACTTGTCCGTGATGACGCGGCCATAGGGCTTGGCCTTTCCGCCCAACGGAATAGCCGGGCCACCGCTGACGGGCACCAACCAGATGTCCACCGCCGTGTCCGAGTAGGGCGGCACGGGTTTGAAAGCGGGCGTGCCATCCGCGAACGACCGCGTGGAGAGGAACAGAATCCATTTCCCATCGGGCGAGAGTTGCAGGCCGAAGGCATCCGGCTCGCCCGCTTCCACCGCGCGCGGCTGGCCGCCTTCATCCACCCGCCACAGTGACTGCTTGATGGTGCGGGTTTGCGGGTCAGCCCGCTGGCGGATGTAGAACGTGGTGCGACCGTCCGCCGTTGTGACCGGCTCGGTCGGAAGGTCGGTCTTGTAGAGATCCTCGATTTGCGGCAGCGGCGGCAGTTCCTGCGCCGACCCCAGCGGCCCGAGCGCCAGCCCGGCCAGCCAAAACCAGAACACGCGGGGAAGGCGTCGGGAATGCATGCATCATTCCACGCTTCACCACCGGGCGCTATTCACCGGCGGGCGGAGCGACTCAAGGCGGCCGGGCAGTTCGAGGGCGCGGCCGTGTGAACGGATGAAGGGTTGGGGCCAACGAACTCGGCTGGGGCGTCAGGGGATGAACTTCTGCGCCTTCAGCCAGAACAGCAGATCGGCGAACCACGGGTGCTGGGTGCCGATGAGCCCGGTGCCATGGTCGCCGTGCTGGTAGAGATGGAGTTCGTGGGGGACGCCGTGCTGGTGCAGCGCGGCGGCGTAGAGCTGGGCGTGCTCGACGGGCACCAGCTTGTCCTCGGTCGTGTGCCAGAGGAAACAGGGCGGCAGGCCGGGCCGCACTTGCAGCTCGCTGGAAGTTTTGCGGACGAGTTCCTCGCCGGGCAGGTCGCCGATGAGCATCCTTCTCGATGTGGCGTGCGGCTTGGTGGTCATGCTGATGACGGGATAGCAGAGGATGGCCAGGTCGGGTCGCGGGCTGACCGTCGGCGTGCGGCCCGCGATCTCGCCGTCCTCGGGGCGGTTGAGGAGCGTGGAGACGAGGTGCCCGCCGGCGGAGAAACCCATCACGCCGAGGCGGTGCGGATCAAGCTTCCACTGTGCCGCGCGGCCACGAATCTGGCGCATCGCTTCGACGGCATCCTGAAGCTGCGCCGGATAGCGATAGCCCGCGCTGCCGAGCCGGTAGCGCAGCACGAAGACGGTGATGCCCTGCGCATTGAGCCAGAGTGCGAACGGCTCCGCCTGTCCCTCGTAAATGCCACTGTAGCTGCCGCCCGGAATCAAGAGCATCGCCGCGCCGCTGGCTTTCGCCGGGAGATAAGGCGTGAGCGTTGGAATGTCCTTCACCGTCGTGTCAAGCGCTCCGGGCGCGCCACCGGGCCACAGGACGATGGGTTTCTCGGCGGCGAGGAGCGGCGCGAGGCCGGCGAGGGCGAGACAGAGCAGCAGGGCGGAAACTTTCACTTGGAGGACTTTTGTGATGGTGGCGCGTTGGGTGCCACGCGGAGGTCGTCGAGTTCGAGGCCCAGCGCGCCGCCGTTTTGCATCCACAGCAGCTTGCGCTTGGCGGCGTTGAAGTTCGCGCGCGCGAGGGTGCGGGTCCATTTCGTGTCGTCGAGCGCGAGGACAACGGTTTCGCCGGTGAAGACGAGTTTCACGGTGTGCCACTCGTTCCTGGTGAGATCGGCCTGCTCCAGCGGGAGAAACTCGTTGAGCCGGCAGGCGCCGCTCACCGGATCCGCGGGGCGCTCCTGCTTTTGGCGCAGGGGGTGGTGCGGATCCTTGGAATGCGCGTCCACCTGGAGCTGGACGCCGTGGCGCAGGAGCTTCACGCGCAGCATGTGGTCAACGCTGCCGAAGCCGTCATCACCATCCACGAAGAACCACAGCCAGCCGCCGTCGCCAAGGTGGCGGTAGCGGAAGGAGATCGTCATGTCCCTTCCCTCGACGGGCAGATAGACCATGGGCGGATACTTCCCGCCGCTTTCCCCGCGCGTCCAGAGCACGCCCTCGCGCACCGAGGTGTTTTTGTTCGGGATGGGCGTGGTGAAACGTTTCGCATCAAAGCCGGGGCCGAAGGTTTCGTGGAGGTCCGTTGACTCGGCGGCCGGGGACTGGCAGCCGGTGAACACCAGGAGCGCGCCGAGGATCGGGAGTGTTTTCATGTGGCTCTTCATTATGGGCGGTGCGGATGCACTGCTTGGACGGGCCGGGACATCGGCCGGGATTCAACCATGTGTTTCTGCCTGCCCCATCTCAAGCTCCAGCAGCGAGCCGCCATGGCGGCAGATTGCGGCTCGCGACGCCCGCCGCGCGGAGTCCCAGCGGGGCGGCGTGCAAGCAGGCCAGGCAGCAGGCAAAGGCGGTTGCGCATGTCGTTGCGGGAAATGGTTGCCCGGCCCGCGTCGTTCTGTCCCGTCGAATCGCTCCCGGCACCGACCAGCCACTTCGGGCTATGGCGTCCGGCCGCCGCCTTGCCTATGATTCCGGCCACATGAACCTCGCTCTGGCCTCGCTCATGATGCTGCTGCTGTCCGGCGCGCTCGCTTCGGCGGCCACCGTCGCGCGCTGGGATTTCGGCGCGGAGGAACCGACGCGCCTCACGCCGCATGGCGGCGTGCATCGCGATGTGCCCGGCCCGCGCCCGCCGGAGTTTCCGGACTTCGACGCGGGCAACACCGCCGTGCAACTCGACGGCAACGGCGCGCGCTTCACCTTTGACGACCCCGGCGGTGGGAGCGGTTTTGATTTCACCAACGGCGACGCCATCACGCTGGAAGCCTGGGTGAAGCTTGATGACCTGCGTCCGGGCGAAAACCTTTACGTCATTGGCAAGGGCCGCACCGGCGCGGCGGGTTTCACGGCGGACAATCAGAACTGGGCGTTGCGCGTGCGGGAGCAGCGGGGCCGGGCCTGCGTGAGTTTCCTGTTCGCCACCGTGCCCGTCAGCGGCACTCCGAAGTCCGATCAACACTGGCATCGCTGGACCACGGCCGAGGGCTTCGCACCCAAGTCCGGCTGGCATCACATCGCCCTGACGTATCGCTTCGGCGAGCCGGCGTCGGTGCGCGGCTGGCTGGACGGCCAATCGCTCCCCGGCGCGTGGGACATCGGCGGGCCGACCACGGCGCCGCCGGTCGTGGACAACGACGCCGTGTGGATCGGCTCCTCCAGCGGCGGCGCGCCGGCCAACAGTTTTCGCGGGGCACTGGATGCCGTGGCCGTGCATCGCGGCGCGCTCCCCGACGAGATGCTTAAGCAACGCTTCCGCCGCACGGGCGGGCCGGTCGTGACGCGGCCGGCGAAGGAAACGTTGCCCGACCTCGGCGCGTTGCCTCTGGGCCGGGTGCGCGTGACGTTCCATGAGAAAATGCCGGCGCACGATCGCTGGCTGAACGACGGCGAAGTCTGGCCCGACGAGACGGCGCGCTGGGATGGGGAGAGTTTCCTTCTGCCGCGCCTGCCGGTGCGCTACGACGACTGGGGCATCCGCGAGGCTTGGAAAGCGCCGCTGCTCGTGCGCCTCGCGGCGGACGTGACGCTGCCGCCGGGCAAACAGCGTTTCGTGATGCGCGCGCGGGCCTTGGGCCGGCTGTGGGTCAACGGCGTGGTCGTCGCGCGCACTGCGGGCCTGACGAAATCGCCGCCGGACGGCGAAGAGCCGATGACTCCAGTCGCGCAGCCGCCCTTGCCCGGCGTGCGCCCGGCGGCGTATTGGCAGCAGGAAACTTTCGGCGAGGCGGAGATTCCCGCTGACGGCAAGTGTCGCATCGTGCTGGAAACGGTGGTCGGCGGCCCCCGGATGCGAGCCGAGACCAGCGAACTGTGCGCGGCGGTGCAGACGGCGGATGGCAAGAGTTTCAATGTCCTGCAACCAACGGGAATTTCCACGCCGCTGCCGCTGAGGGATGCCGCCGTCCATCCGGCGCTGGCGCGGATGGAAAACGAGCTGACTCGCCACGACGACGCCACCCGGCGGACGGCGGCGGCGAGCCGCGCGGACTTCTGGCGGCAACGGCATGAGCTGGCGCGGCAGTGGGCGCGGCAGCAGCCCGCGCCGGCGGTTCCCAAGGTTGCGAGCCATCCCATTGATGCGTTCCTGGCCGACAAAATCCAAAAGGCCCTCGCCGACTCCGCGAAGACGCCGCCCGAGACGGCGAAGCAGTTTCACGCAGCCATCCTGCCCATCCTCCGCGACGAGTGCTTCCGCTGCCACGGCGAGAAGGAGAAGGGCGGCCTGCGCCTCAACAGCCGCGCTGCCGCGCTCAAGGCCGGGGAATCCGAGAAGCCCGCCGTCGTCCCCGGCAACCTCGCGGCCAGCGAGCTGATTCGCCGGCTGCGCACCAAGGACGAGAGCGAGCGCATGCCGCCCCGAGGCGCGGGCTTGAAGCCGGAGCAAATCGCCGCGTTGGAAAACTGGGTGAAGCAAGGCGCGCTCTGGCCGGCTCCGCCGCTCGCACCGGCTGAAGTCGCCGCTTCTGCGCCGCTCGATGATGCGGCCTTCCTCCGCCGGCTCTCACTCGACACCGTGGGCGTGCCGCCCGGCGAGGCGGAGTTGCGCGCGTTCCTCGCCGACCGCGCGCCGGACAAACGCCCGCGCGCCATTGACCGCCTGCTCGCCGACGAACGCTGGGCCGACCACTGGATGGGCTACTGGCTCGACGTGCTGGCCGAGAATCCCGCGCTCATCAACGCCTCGCTCAACAGCACCGGGCCGTTCCGCTGGTTCCTGCACGACGCGCTCCGCGACAACCAGCCGCTGGACCGGTTCGTGACCGAGCTGATTTTGCTGCGTGGCAGCCCGCACACCGGCGGCAGCGCGGGCTTCGGCCTGGCGGGCGAGAACGACGCGCCTTTCGCCACCAAGGGGCAGGTCATCGCCAGCGCCTTCCTCGGCATCGAACTCCAATGCGCCCGCTGCCACGACTCGCCGTATCACAGCACCAAGCAGCGCGACCTTTACGCGCTCGCCGCGATGTTCGAGCGCAAAACCGTCACGGTGCCGAAGACCAGCATGGTCCCGGCGGCGTTCTTCGAGAAGCAGGTCCGCGAGCCGCTCATCAAGGCCACGCTGAAGCCCGGCGAGCCGGTCGCCCCGGTCTGGCCCTTCGCCGCCGTCACCGGCAGCAGCGACGCCGACGCGCTCCAGCCGCTGCTCCAGTCGCCCACCGACTCGCGCGAGCGGCTCGCCGCGCTCATCACCGCGCCGCAGAACACGCGCTTCGCCCAGGTGATGGTGAACCGCGTCTGGCGGCGCTTCATGGGCGCGGGGCTGGTCGAGCCGGTCGCCGACTGGGAAGGCCGCACGCCCAGCCACCCCGCGTTGCTCGACTGGCTGGCGCGCGAGTTCATCACGCACGGCTACGATGTGAAACACGTCGCGCGGCTCATCCTCACTTCCCGAACGTATCAGCGCGCCGCTACCGGCAACAACCTCGCGGCCACGGCGGACCTGCGCTTCTTCAATGCCCCGGAACGCCGCCGCCTCAGCGCCGAACAGGTGGTGGACTCGCTCTTCGCCGCCACCGGCCAGCGCATGGACGTGGAGGAAATCACGTTCGACCCCACGGGCCGGCGCGACGAAGGCAAGCGCATCACGCTGGGCCTACCCACGCGCGCGTGGATGTTGTGCAGCCTCACCAACGAGCGCGACCGTCCCAGCCTCAGTCTGCCGCGCGCCCAGGCCGTGTGCGATGTGTTGGAAGCCTTCGGGTGGAACGGCAACCGCCAGTCACCGCGCACCGACCGCGAGACGGCCCCGAACGTCCTGCAGCCTGGCGTGCTCGCGAACAGCATGTTGTCCGTCGCCTTGAGCCGCGCCGCCCACCGCAGTCCGCTGGCGGACCTGGCGGTGGGCGCGCCATCACCCGAGGCGCTGGTCGAGTCAGTCTTCCTCCGCTTCCTCAGCCGGTTGCCCGGCGCGGCCGAGCGGACGCGCTTCGCCGACCGCTTGCGCGCGGGCTTTGCCGATCGGCTCATGCCAGCCGCGCAGGTGCGGGCACCGGAGCCATTGCCCCCCTTGCCCCGCGTGACGTGGTATAATCACCAGCTCTCGGAAGCGAACCGCATCGCGCAGGAGCTGGAGCGCCGCGCGCGCCTCGGTCCGCCGCCCGACCTGCGGCTGAATCCGGGCTGGCGCGAGACCTTCGAGGACTTCGTCTGGAGCGTCATGAACACGCGGGAATTTGTGTGGCTGCCATGAAAACCAATTCACACCGTCCAACCTTTATGAACCGCCGACAATTCCTCGCCGCCTCCGGCACTATGCTCGGGGCCGGCCTGCTGCCCGCCTCCGCCGCGCCCGTGCTCAAGGGCAAGGCCGAGCACGTCATCTCCATCTGGCTCGGGGGCGGCATGGGGCAGATTGACACCTTCGACCCCAAGCGCCGCGGCGACCCGGCGAAGAAGCTCGCCGGCTCCTACTACGACAGCATCGAGACCGCCGTGCCCGGCGTGCGCCTGTGCGAGCATTTGAAGAACCTTGCGCCGCTCATGGACCGTGTGACCGCCGTCCGCACCGTGAACCACGACGTGATTGACGAGCACGCCGCCGCCACCAACCGCATGCACACGGGCCGCGCCATCAACGGCACGGTCACGTATCCTTCGCTCGGCTCCATCGTCACCCACGAGCGCGGTGCGGCGGCCGAAGGCGCCCCGCCCTACGTGCTCATCGGCTATCCGAATGTCACGCGTGGCCCGGGCTTTCTCGGGGCGAAAGCTGGCTACCTCTACCTCACCGACACCGGCCACGGCCCCGCTGGCCTTTCCCGTCCGGAAGGCATCACCGCCGGCCGGCAGACGCGGCGTGAGGCATTCCTCCGCGACTTGCAGCAGGAACAGCCCGCGACGGCCGACGCTCGCCTGCGCGACTACGATGCCGCCATCGCGCAAAGCCTGAAGTTCAGCAGCCCGGAGTTCACCCGCAGCTTCAACCTGGCCGAGGAGAAGGCCGGCCTGCGCACGCGCTACGGCGGCGAGTTCGGCCAGCGCTGCCTGCTGGCGCGCCGGCTCGTCGAGCGCGGCGTGCGCTTCATCGAGGTGTCGCACAACCTGAACTTCCTCAATGGCGCGGGCTGGGATGTCCACAACATCGGCATCCTCAAACAGCACGAGCTGATTCGTGAACTCGACACGGCCGTTGCCACGCTCATCACCGACCTCGAAAACCATCGGCTGCTGGACAAGACCCTCATCGTCATCACCACCGAGTTTGGCCGCCCGCCGGAGTTTGACAGCGGCGGCGGGCGCGGCCACCAGGGCAGCGCCTTCTCCTGCGTGCTGGCCGGCGGCGGGCTGAAGCATCGCGGGGCCTACGGCGAGACCAATGAGCTGGCGAAGAAGATCGTCGCCAATCCGGTGAGCGTCCCCGACTTCTTCGCCACCGTCCACGCCGCCGTCGGCGTGGACTACACGAAATACCTCTACGACGGCGACCGCCCCGTGCCCGTGACGGACAACGGTAAGCCCATCGCGGCACTGTTCTAACGCAACGTCCTTCGCACTGAGGCCGGTTTGAAAGAACCGCCCCGGTCACACGACCGGGGCGCGCGCGGAGCGAGCGGGCACACGTTCATCGTTCGCGTCGCACGCGGAAGACACTCATGCCGTCGGGCGGCGGTGCCCACGACTGGGTGGCGTTCGTCACCGTGGTCCAGTGCAGCAGGTTGGTGGAGTAATCCAGCGCGCCGCCGACCCAGTCCACGGCGAACGCGGGGCCTTGGCGGCGGAGGTTGAGTTGCATCGGCAAGTAGGTGGCCCAATCCACAGCCGCGCGGTTGCCGATGTGCGGGGCGTTGAGCAGCACCGTCACGTTCGTGTTGCACGAGCGAGTAGCGCGTGAGCGGGGCCGCGCCGTTCTGGAACGACGACCACGCGCAGAAGAAGGCCGCGCGCGGCAGCGTGGTGGCGAGGTTGGTCGTGAGGATGGTCAGGTCCCACGCGTTGGTGTTGCGGTTCGCGTTCGCCTCGGTCAGCCCAAACGCCTTCGGGTAGGCGCGGAACAGTTCGTCCATCGGGAAGGGAAATTGAAAGGTCGAGTTGTAGACACTCGGGCCAATGAGGTCCACGACCTCGTCGCCGGGATAGTAGTAATCCATCGGGAGCAGGTCGTGCGTGGCCTCGCTCGGGTGGAAAATCCAGAGCAGGTTGTTCAGGCCCCGGACGCGCGTGAAGTAGTCGTGGACGCCGCGATAGAGCGCGACGTAGTCGGCGCGCGGGTGCTTGTGCCACCAAAGCCAACTGCCGTTGTTTTCGTGCAGGATGGTGAACATGACCACCACGCCGGCTTCGCGCAATTGCTGCAAGCCGTCGGCACACAGGTCGAGCGAGCGCATCCAGTTCGTGTGCGCGGCGGTGCCGGGCGTGAAGAGCGTCGTCAGGTTCACCACGTTGGTCAGGTCGCCGGGATGGCCGTTGCTCACGGGATTGGGCGGCGCATAATGGACGAGCACCAGCCCGCCGGCCTGCCAGTGGCTGATGGCGAAGGGATTCATCGCGGCGGCCTGGACGTTCGTGGGCGGCACCTCGTAAGTCAGTTGCATCACGGCGGGCGTGTGGCCGGACTGCTGCGCGAGGTTCAAAAAGAAATTCGTGTATTCGGCGGGCACGCCGAGATTGCCGCCGGTGAGGGTCTGCCCGGAGAAGCAACGGTTCGTCGGCTGGCTGGGCGCGACCGCGAGCCGCAGGAGGACCTGCCGCGCCGCGTCGGTTGCGTTGGTCACGGAGGCCTTGCCGGGAAAGCTCGTGCGCAGCGTCGGGTCGGTCGCGGCCCAGAACTCCTGCACGTTGGTGAAGCCGTCGCCGTCGCGGTCCCACGCGGCATCGGCGGCAGTCAGCGGGTCGAGGCCGTGGCGCGTTTCCCATCCGTCGGGGATGCCGTCGCCGTCGGTGTCGGCGAGCAGCGGGTTGGCGCCGAGCGCGAGTTCCTCCGCGTTGCTCAAGCGGTCGCCGTCGTTGTCCGGCTGGAGGGAAACGTCGTCGAGCAGGTAGGACGGGAAGACATTCTCCGCCAACTGGCCGACCTCGAAGAAGAGCAGCGCGTTGGTCGGTGTGGCGTTCCACGTCACGGTCTGGACGCCTTCGATGAAATTCCACTGGTTCGTCTGCGCCTCGCGGAGCTGCCGCTCGGCCAGGAGAAACCGGCTCTTCGCGCCCGTCGCATCCGTGAGCACGAGCCGCACACGGACGCTCGTGGGCAAGTCGCTCTTGAGCCACGCGCGCGCCACGTAGCGCTGGCCGGGGCCGTTGGCGAGCAGCGCGGCGAGCACGTCCTGCGCGAGGCCGTTGGTCAACGCGTTGCGGTTCGAGACGGACAGCGCGCCGCCGCCGGTGTGGCCGGGCGAGACGACCGCGCGCACGGTTGCCAGCGGACCGTAGTTCACCCAGCCCGTGAGCGCGGACTCGAAGCCGCCGTTGGCGAGCAGTTCCGCCGTTGGCAACGGCGGCGTGACCGCTGGCAGTTCCGCCTGCCAGTTCACCTCGCCGCGCGTGATGGCCAGCGGATGCGCGAGCAGGTTGCTGGCGTTCACGTTGTCCGCGATGGCTATCAATTGGGTGTTGGTTCCGGCGGTGATGTTGTTCCACACGGCGATGAACGCGCACCGGGCAATCGTGTTCGTGATGCCGTTGAGATACGTCAGGTTGTCGAACGAGCCGTCGCGCACCTGGTGGCTTGGCCCGGCCTGCGGCACGGCGAAGATTTTCCCCGAGCGGCTCCAAATCTCGTCGCTGCGGAACGGCAGCGCCCAGTCGTCGTCGTAGAAGTTGTGCCCCACCACGTCCACCACGTCGTCGCCGGGATAGTAGTAGTCCAGCGGCGTGCCGGAACTCGTCGTGCCGGCCACGAGATGCACCGTCTGGTCCGGCTCGAAGACCCACAGCAAGTTCGTCAGCCCACGCGTCTGCGTGAAGTAGCCGTGCAGGTCGCGCCACAGTGAGTGGTAATGGTCGCGCGGCAAGTTGCCCCACCAGAACCAAGTCCCGTTCATCTCCGCGAACGGCCGCCACAGCACGGGCATGCCCGCGTCGCGCAAGGTCGTGAGGTCGTCGCCAATGCTCTGCCGCCACGCGAGGTAATTGCTGCGTGCGACCTGGTTCGTGGCCAGCGCGGGCGCGGGGTTCAACAACTCGGGAATGTCAATCAGCGTGGGCACTGACGCCGCGCCGAACTTGCCGCTCCACGGGTTCCACGGCGCCCACTTGATGAGCACCAGCCCGCCGTTGGTCCACGTCTCCAGCGCGTAGGGGATGATGCCGGCGGTCTGCACCGGTGTATTCGTGACAGAACTCTCGGCGGTGAAGCTCACCAAGCCCGGCCAGCGCCCTGTGCGCTGCTGGAGCCGCACGACGAGATTGGTCCATTCGTTCGCCGTGTCGGTGAGATGCTGGCCGGGGATGAAGCGGTTGGTCGCCGCGAGCGGGAGTTTCGCGAGATACTTCAGCACGGCGGTGGCGTTGGTTGTGAGGCTCGTGTGCGTGGGCTGGCCGGGGAACGAGAGCGCGTTGGTCGCGCTGGTCGCGGTGCGGAACTCCTGCCAGTTGGTGAACCCGTCGTGGTCCGGGTCCGCCGTGGCATCGGCCACGAGCGGGTTAGTGCCGGAATAGAATTCCCAGCCATCCGGCAGCCCGTCGCCGTCGGTGTCCGCGAGCGTCGGGCTGGTGCCGAGTCCGCCCTGAAGCACAGGCACTTCCTCCTCATCCCACAGCCCGTCGCCGTCCGCGTCGGGGCGGATGGCGAAGTCGTCGAAGATGGCGTCGGGATACGCCTTGCCGGCTGGCTCCTGCTTCATGCCGCACTCGACGTAGAAGAGCGAGTTCGACAGCGTGCCGGGCCAGTTCAACGTCTGCGTGCCGGAGACGCGCTCCCATTGGTTCGTCACACGCACCACGTGCTCGGCGAGCAGCAGGCGGTTCGTGGCGATGACCCCCGCGTTGTCCACGACCACCCGCAACCACGCCCGCACGGTCGTGGGCGCGGCCACCTGCACGGCGAAGCGCGTGGTCCACGTCCCGCCGTTGGTCGCGGCGGCGAGCGCGATGGTCACATCCTGCTGCGGGGCGTTGGTGAAGTTGGCGCGATTGAAGACGCGCAGCGCGTTCGTGCCCGCGTAAGCCGTGCCGACCTGCTGGTAACGCGCCGCGCCGCCCGCGAGCGACCAGCCCGTGGCGGCGGACTCGAAGGAGCCGTTGGTGAGCAAGTCCGCCCCGTTGGCGAGGCTGTGAGCGAGCAGAGCCAACCCGAGCGTGACAGCGGTGCGCGTTTTCATCGCAAGGTCATAGCGTCGGCGGGAAACGGCGTTACACGGGGCGGCTCAGGTGTTGGCTGTAGCTGGCACGTCCGTCCGGGCGTGGCAGGCTACGGATATTTCCCGATCCAGAATTTGCGCCGGCTTAATAATCCCTTAACAATCCCGCCATTGAATCAGGGCCGAACAGCATCGGACGACGGTCATCGGCAGGACCAGTTGTGGCCCTGTAACCGCCAGTTGGCTCCGTCGTCACCATGCGCAGCCGTCGCACCAACACATGAACCGCCTCTCCCAGCTCGCCCTCTCCGATGAGGGCTTCGTCTTCGACCCGCAGACGGGCGACAGCTTCCAGGTCAGCGAAACCGGCATGGCCGTGCTGCGCGCCCTGAAGGAGGGCCGCAGCGACGAGGAGACCGCGCAGCAGCTCGTCGCCGACTTCGAGGTGTCGCTCGAAGAGGCGCGCCGCGATTGCACGGACTTCCGCGGCCAGCTCAAAAATTTCGGCCTCGCCTGACATGAAAGACCTCGCCATCGGCGTCTCCGGCATCAACGCCGTGGACAACCCCGGCCCCGGCGTCGGCGTCGCCCGCTCGCTCAAGGAAGCCGAAGACCTCAACGCCCGCATCATCGGCCTCGCCTACGACGCGATGGAGCCGGGCATCTACATGGACTGGGTCGTGGACCGGTCGTTCATCATGCCGTATCCGTCGGGCGACGGCGCGGCCTACTTCGACCGGCTCGCGTTCATCCGCGACCAGCAGGGGCTGGACGTGCTCATCCCAAATCTCGACGCCGAGCTGCCGCTCTACCTCAAGCGCGTCGGCGAGCTGAAGGACATGGGCATCGCGACGTTCCTGCCCTCGATGGAGCAGTTCAAGTTGCGCGGCAAGGACAAGCTCGCCGAGGTCGCCGAACGCATGGACATCAAGCTGCCGAAGACGAAGGTTTGCACGTCGCTGGACCAGCTCATCGCCGCCGTGGACGAACTCGGCCTGCCGGTGATGGTGAAGGG
The DNA here is from genome assembly GCA_009773355.1 of Limisphaerales bacterium. GTDB lineage: Bacteria > Verrucomicrobiota > Verrucomicrobiia > Limisphaerales > SXTU01 > SXTU01. The sequence continues at coordinate 7,368 of WRPG01000083.1, read as the reverse complement.
GAGTTTCTACAAGGCCTACGCGGCTTACACGACGACGCAGGCGGTCTCGCACTTCCATGCACTCGTGGCGGAGTGGGGCTATCCCGTCATCGTGCAGAGCATCGTCAGCGGCGAGGAACTCAACGTCATTGGCGTGGGTGACGGCGCGGGCGGTTCGCTCGGCATCGTTGGCATCAAGAAAATCAGCGTCACCGCGCTGGGCAAAATCTGGACCGGCGTGACCATCAAGCACCGGCCGATGCTCGACGCGGCGAACCGCTTTATCCGCGAGCTGAAGTGGCGCGGGCCGTTCGAGCTCGAATGCATCGTGAAGGGCGACGACGTGTATCTCATCGAGATCAACCCGCGTTTCCCGGCGTGGGTCTACTTCGCCACCGGCGTCGGCGTGAACCTCCCCGCGCGCCTCGTCCGCCACGCGCTCGGCGTGGACCAGCCGCTCGCGCCCGACTACGAGGCCGGCAAGCTCTTCGTCCGCTACAGCTACGAATTGGTGACGGACATGGTGAAGTTCCAGCAGGCCGTGACACGGGGGGAAGTTGGTTGAGCCACAGATTTTCACAGATGAAACACAGATGGGTGTCCGCGCTCCAGTCGTCAGTGTCCGTCCATCCCAGCCTGAATCATCCGGCCACCGCCCTATCCCCTATCCGCTAGACCCCATTCCCTTATCATCATGAAGCGCCCCTACGAAAAGCCCGTCATCAACAAGCTCCGCTCCGGCCTGATGAACAAGTTCGGCTGGAGTCCCGCCTACGCGCGCAAGGTCCGCACCGCCATTGACGGCGTGAGCGTGGACGAGCTGTGCGGGCAGTTCGGCTCGCCGCTCTTCGTCTACAGCGAGCGCACCGCGCGGCGCACGTATCGCCAGATGTTCAACGCCTTCTCCACGCGCTACCCCAACGTCGAGTTCGGCTGGAGCTACAAGACCAATTACCTCCAGGCCATCTGCGCCCTCATGCACCAGGAAGGCTCGATTGCCGAGGTCGTCTCCGCGATGGAATACGACAAGGCCCGCCTCCTCGGCATCCCGGGCGAGAAAATCATCTTCAACGGCCCGCACAAGCCGATGGCCGCGCTCGAGAAAGCCGTCGTCGAGGGGGCGGTGGTGAACGTGGACAACCTCGACGAAATCGTGGACCTCGAGACCGTCGCCAAGAAACTCAACCGCACCGTCCACGTCGGGATGCGCCTCAACCTCGATGCCGGCATCTACCCGCAGTGGTCGCGCTTCGGCTTCAACCTCGAATCCGGCCAGGCGCTCGACGCCGCCAAGCGCATCGCCCGCGGTGGCCGGCTCAAGCTCAACGGCCTGCACTGCCACATCGGCACGTTCATCATGGACCCACAGGCTTACGCGCGCGAAATCACCAAGATGGTGAAGTTTGGCTACGAGCTGCGCGAGGCGTTTGGCTTCGAGATGGAGTCCTACGACATCGGCGGCGGTTTCCCGAGCAAGAGCCGGTTGAAGGGCGTCTACCTCCCGCCCGAGGTGGCGATTCCCGGCATTGATGAATTCGCCGAGGCCATCACGCACGCGTTCTCCGAGGCGCTGAAGCCCGGCGATTTCCCCAAGCTCATCATCGAGTCGGGCCGCGCGGTGATTGACGAAGCGGGCTACCTCATCACGAGCATCGTCGCCGCCAAGCGCCTCGCCGACGGCACGCGCGCCTACGTCGCCGACGGCGGCGTGAACCTCCTCTTCACCGCCTTCTGGTATAAGTTCAACGTCGAGCTCGACCGCGAAGTCGGCGGCATCAACGAGACCAGCGTCATCTACGGCCCGCTGTGCATGAACATTGACGCGATTGACGAGGGCATCCAGCTCCCGCCGCTCAAGCGCGGCACGCGGCTGATTTTCTCGCCCGTCGGCGCCTACAACAACACGCAGTGGCTCCAGTTCATCGAGTATCGCCCCAACGTCGTGCTCGTCACCGAGAGCGGCGAAGTGGAAATCATTCGCGAAGCCGAAGACATCACCGACATCCAACGCCGCGAGCGCCTGCCGAAGCACTTGGAGTTGAAGAACGGGAAGTGAGATGGCCGCGAAAGGGCGCAAAGAGCACAAAGGATGAAACGAAACGTCCAACGCTCAACGTTCAACGTTCAACGTCCAGAGGGCGCTGCCTTCGTCCTTGCGCGTTCGACTACCTGTTCGTTCAACCTTGGAAGTTGGACGTTGGACGTTGAACGTTTTTCCCCGCCTTCTCTGCGTTCTCTGCGCCCTTTCGCGGCTGAATGAAACCCCTTCTCCACGCCGTGTTCCGCAGCTACGCCGAGGTGTTCTTCCTCCAGGGCGGCATCGTGGGCTTCCTGCTTTTCGGCATCACGATGCTGAACCTCCGCCTCGGCATCGCGGGTTTTGTCGCCGTGCTCGCGGCCTACGCGTTCGCGCGCGTCATCGGCATGGGCAAGGTCTTCCTCGAGTCCGGCTTCTACACCTGCAACCCGCTCCTCGTCGGCCTCTCCGTCGGCCACCTCTTCCAGCTCAACGCCCTCGGCCTCTTCTTCTGCGTCGCCGCCGGCGTGCTCACGCTGCTCATCACGGTGGCGATGGCCAACTTCTTCACCACCTTCCTCAAGCTCCCGCTCCTCAGCCTCCCGTTCGTCGTCGTCAGCTCGCTCGTCTACATGGCGTCGCTGCGCTACGGCAACCTCATCGCCGCGCCCGCGCACCAGCCTGCATGGCTCGCCGACGACCTCGGCCTGCCGCTCGCGCTCGCCGGCTTCTTCAAGGCCTTTGGCTCGCTGCTCTTCACCCCGAGCGTCATCGTCGGGGCCGGGCTGGCGGCGCTGATTCTCTCCCGCTCGCGCATCCTCTTCCTGCTCGCCGCGCTCGGCTACGTCGTGGGCGCAACCGTCCGCCACTGGATGCTTGGCTCGCCGGTCAAGGCCTACACCGACCCGCTCAACTTCAACTTCCTCCTCATCGCGATGGCCGTGGGCGGCGTGTTCCTCATCCCGTCCGTGCGAAGTTATTTGCTTGCCGCGATTGCTGTCGCGCTCTCGCCCATCGTGATGGACGCCATTGCGGGCTTTTGGAGTTACTACGGCATCCCGGCGTTCACGCTGCCGTTTGCCACAGTCACCCTGCTCGCGCTCTACACGCTCGGCCTCGTGGGCAGCCCGCTCATCGCCGCGCGCATCGGCCTCACGCCCGAGGAGACACTCGATACCCATCTCGCCAATCGCCTCCGCTACCCCGGCTCCGAGCGCACGCTGCTCCCGCCCTTCGCCGGCGCGTGGACCGTCTGGCAGGCCTTCGACGGCGCGTGGACGCACAAGGGTGCGTGGCGCTACGCCTACGACTTCGTGCTCACCGACGCCGACGGCAAGACACACGCCGGCACCGGCGCGAAGCTCGAGGACTACTACTGCTTCAACAAACCCGTCCTCTCGCCCGTGCGCGGCCGCATCGTCGCCGCCGTGGACGACTTCCCCGACAGCCCCATCAACGACCCCGACAAAGTCAACAACTGGGGCAACCTCCTCATCATCGCCGAGCCGCGCGGCTGGCACGTCGAGCTGTCGCATTTCGCCGCGAAGTCCCTGCGCGTGAAAATCGGCGACTGGGTCGAGCGCGGCGCGGTCCTTGGCCTCTGCGGCAACTCCGGTTACTCGCCCCAGCCGCACATCCATGTGCAGGCCCAGCTCACCGAGACGCCCGGCGCGGCGACAGTTCCATTCAGCTTCGTGAGTTATTCCGAAGACGGCCTCGCGCACGCGAACGACCTCCCTAAAGTCGGCGGCAAGGTCGAGGCCCTCTACCCGAACAAGCGCCTCGACTCGGTCACGAACTTCGTCCTCGACGAGGAATACCGCTACGCCGTGAAGCACAAGGGCCGCGCCACCGACGACCTCGTGCTCAAGGTCCGCATGGCCCTCGATGGCACGTTCTACTTCGACTCCGGCGCGGGCGTCCTCTACTTCGGCCGCTTCGAGGGCACTTACTACGCTTACCGCTGCGATGGTTCCGACCCGCGGCTGCGCGCCATTTTCCTCGCGTTGCCCCGGATGCCGCTGGCCTGCCGCGACGGCCTCACCTGGCGCGACTTCGTGCCGGTCGGCCTTGTGGCGAGCGGGCTGCGCGGCGCGTTGGTCGGCGTCGCAAGCTCCGTGTGGCATCGGTTCGCCCGCGTGCGCGTCACGTCACGTTTTGTCGGCGAGCACCGGGTGGAAACCACCGTTGAGTCCCGCGTGCTCGGCGTGAAGCGAACCGGGGCCGTCACCTTCGACCGCAACAAAGCCTTCGCCACCGTCACCTACGGCGACTGGGAACTCACGAGGAGGGACGATGGGAAGTAAGCTCCAAATCCCAAGGCCCAAGCTCCAAAGAAGCTCCAAGGCCCAAGCTCCAAAGGGCACGCTCCCTTTGGGCGGCAGCAGTGCAAACCTCATCGCAAAGGCGCAGAGGACGCAGAGAAGCGCAGAGGAACAGCCCCTCTCCCCCTTCGCGTCTCCCCGCGTCCTCTGCGCCTTTGCGTTCAAGCTAACCGTCCCTGCTCCCCGCCCTCGCCTTGGAGCTTGGAGCTTGGTCATTCTTTGGAGCTTGGGATTTGGGCTTTGGAGCTTCCCCGCCCGCGCCGCCGACTACCTTTCCGAAGTCCGCTCCGGCTGGGCGGAATACCAAAAGGGCAACCACACCAACTCCCTCGCCCACTACCGCGCCGCGCAGGCGGAGAAGCCGCGCTCGCTCGAACCCAAGCTCGGCCTCCTGCTCCCGCTGCTGGCCACCGGACCGTTCACCGCCGCCGAGGCTCTTGCCCGCGAGATCCTGCGCGACAATAAAACCCATTACCTCGCCCACCTCCGCCTCGCCACCGCGCTGCGCCTGCAAAACAAACTCCGCGCCGCCGACTCCGTCCTCGTCCGCGCGCTGGAGCTTTACCCCAGCGACACCGGCCTGCTCTACGAACGTGGCCTGGTAAAGCGCGCTCAAAAGCAGTTCGCCGCCGCGCGCTACTACCTCGGCCAGGCCGAGCTGCTCGACCCCGACAACGACGCCATCTTCGCCGCACTAGCCGACCCGAAGCTCTTCGCCGACCTCGCGGAACTCACCGCGCCCGCCAGCCCCGGCTTCGCGCGCGGCGTCGGCTTTCGCCTCGGCGACACACCCGCGCGGCTCGATGCGACGTTCTACGGTGGCTGGATTGATTATCAGGGCACGCAGGTGAAGGACTCGGCCAAGCTCTGGGGCCTGGCGACCTGGCTCGGCTTGGGCAAGTCGCACGCCATTGAGACGGCGTTCGACTACATCGAGGTGGACCGCGTGGGCCTGCCGCGACTGAAGCAGCTCGATGTCACGGCGGCCTACAACAGCTTCGCCGTGGCGGGCTGGCGGCTCCGCGCCGGCGCGCACACGCTGGCGAACGGCGACGCCGCCAGTGACGGCGCGTGGGGCGCGTTCGCCGGTGCGGAATGGCTCGGCTCGGCGAAGTGGAGCGCGGGCTGCGACGCCTTCTTCACGCGCTACGAGGACTTCGGCACCGGCCTCGAAGTGCTCCAGCTCGCGCCCAAGTTCGGCCGCGTGCTCGCCACCGGAGCGGACTGGACGCTGCGCGCCGACACGCACGGCTACTGGGTGAACGCGAGCGAGGACGTCGGCTTTGCCCGGCGCAATTTCTTCTCCGCCGAGGAGCGGCTCACGCTCTTCTGGGACCGCTGGACCTTCGCCGCCTTCGGCTGGACGGGCCGGCAGGCCTTCGCCGCGCGGGGGGATGGCGCGACGCTCTTCAACCTGCCCGAGAAGCACACCACCGGTTACGGAGCCGAAGTGAAGCGCGCCCTCTCCGACCGCGCCGCCGTCTCGTTCCGCTTCAACCGCGAGGAGTTCCGCGAACTCGGCGGCACGACCACCTCTGCCGCTCACACTTTCTTAACAATGCTCGGCTACACATTCTGAAGCGCACATGAACACGACCCAGCCCACCCGTGCCGGCGATTTGCAATCGCCGTCCGCCGCGTTCCCATCCACGATCGCGCCTGAACTCCCCAGCGCCAACGGCGGCGGTAGCAAACCGCCGGCACGGCGCGCCGCCTTCCTGCTCGCCCTCCTATTTCTGTCCCCATTTTTCTGGCAGCCCGCCACCGCTGCCGCGCCCACGGACGCCGAGATTCGCGACGCCTACCACAAGTCCTACCGCTACGAGAAGGCCCAGAACTACGCCGACGCCATCAAGTCCCTCGCGCCCGTCATCAGCGCGTATCCGCAGGCTTACACGGTGAACCTCCGCCTCGGCTGGCTGAACTACCTCACCGGCAGCTTCGCCACGGCGCGCAAGCATTACGAGACCGCCATCAAGACCGCGCCCGACTCCATCGAGGCCAAGCTCGGCCACACGCTCCCGCTCATGGCGCAGGAGAAATGGGAGGAGGCCGAGGCCGTCGCCAAGCAGGTTCTCCGCGTGGACCCGGCGAATTACACCGCCAACCTCCGGCTCGCCTACGTCGGGCGGCTGCAAAAGAAGTTCGACGCCGCCGAGACCATCCTCAACGGCATGCTCGTCCTCTATCCCACCGACATCTCGCTGCTGACCGAGCTTGGCCTCATCAAGCTCGCCAAGGACAACAAGGCCGAGGCCAAACGGCTTTTCAACGACATCGTCACCCTCGACCCCGAGAACGTCACCGCCAAGGCCCAGCTCTCGAAACTATGAAGCCCGATTCCGGCACTTTCTCCACCGCCACCACAGTTGAAACCATGAAAAAGCTCCTCATCACCCTCGGCCTGTTCGCCGCGCTCACCGCGTCCGCGCAGGTGCCACAAATCATCAACTACCAGGGCCGCATCACCGTGGGCGGCACGAACTACGACGCCACCGGGCTGTTCAAGTTCGCGCTCGTCAACACCGCCGGCACGGTCAACTACTGGGCCAACGATGGCACCGCCAGCGGCCAGCCCGCCACCGGCGTTTCGCTCGCCGTGAGCAAGGGCCTCTACGCCGTGCTGCTTGGCGACACCACCGTCTCGGGCATGACCACGGCCATCGGCGCGAGCGTCTTCGCCAACTCCGACGTGCGCCTGCGCGTGTGGTTCAGCGACGGTTCCGGCTTCCAGCAGCTCACGCCCGACCAGCGCATCGCCGCCGTCGGTTACGCGCTCGTGGCGGGCACGGTGTCGGACGGGGCCATCACCGCCGCCAAGCTCGCCGCCTCCTCCGTCACGCCCGCGAAACTCGACCCCACCGGCGCGACCACCGGGCAGGTGCTCACTTACAACGGCTCGACCGTCGCCTGGGCCACGCCGGCCAGCGGCACGACCTACACGGCCGGCACCGGCCTGTCGCTTGCGGGCACGACGTTTTCCCTCGCCAGCGGCGGGGTCGCCTCGTCGCACCTCGCCGCCGGCGCGGTGACTTCGGGCGCGCTCGG
>WRPG01000082.1 GCA_009773355.1 Limisphaerales bacterium | reverse complement strand
AGACGTAGGCCGCCTTGACCTCGGACTCGGTGAGCTGCGGCAGCTCCGCCGGCGCGGGGGCGGCCGGCGCGCCCAGCCACAGCAGCAGCACGGCCGCCGGCAGGAGGCGGGCGCGGCGCGCGGGGCGGGGCGGGGACGGCATGGCGGTGAAACGGGGGCGGTTCAGAAGGTCCAGGTGATCCGCCCGTGGACGGCGCGCCCGACCTCGGTGCGGTCGGTGCGGATGAAGCGCGGCTGGTATTCGGGATGCAACGGGTCAAGGAGGTTCTGTCCGACGACGGCCAGCTCGAGGTTCGGCCGGGGCTTCCACGCCAGGCGCGCGTCGAGCGCGAGGTAGGCCGGGATCTGCACGCCGCGCAGGTTGTCCACGTAACGCAGCGTGCTGTCGAAGACGAGGTTGCGGGGCAGGTCCCAGGCGGAGCGGAGCGTGACCGTGTGGCGCGGGCTGGCCCCCTCGCTCGCCCCCTGGCTGGTGTCCGTGCTGCCTGGCCGGGTGTGGAGCTGCACGGAGAGGTGCGCGTAGCTGGCGGTGAGCCGCCAGTTCTCGACGGGCTGCCAGCGGCCGGTCAGCTCCGCGCCGTAGGTCTCGCCACGGCCAAGGTTGGCCAGCGTGAGCGGCACGGTGACGTGCGCGGGCGCGGGCGTCGGTTCGAGGAAGGGCGTGCCCGTCTCGGTGGTCAGGAGCCGGGAGTATTCGTGATGGAACAGCGCGGTGTCGAAGGCCAGGTCGGGCCGCGGCTGCCAGCGGTGGCCCAGCTCGTAGGCCACGAGGTGCTCGTCGCCCAGCGCCGACGAGCCAAAGAGCGAGACCAGCGTCGGCCCCGGCGAGGCGGTGGCGTTGAGGCGCACGGTCCGCTCGGCGCGCGAGGGCGTGCGCACGGCGCGGGAGACGGCGGCCCACAGGTGGTGCTGCTCGTGGGGCGTCCACGCCAGGCGCGCGCTGGGCTGGAGGCTCCAGCCGGTGTAGTCGTTGTGCTCGACCTTCGCGCCGAGGGTGAGTTTGAGCCGGTCCGGGATCAGCTCCACCTGGTCCTGGAGGAAGCCGCCGACGAGCTGCCGCGTCTCGCGGGCGTTGCCCAGCGACACGTCGAAGCTCTGGCGGAACACGTCGTCACTGGTGAGCCGGTAGTCCGCGCCCCAGATCAGCTCGTGCCGTTCCCCGACCGGGAACCGGTGCTGCACCTCGAAGTCCAACGCGTCGCGCGCCTCGCCAAAGATGATTTCGTCGCGGAACGTGTGGTCATAATAGGTTTGCACGCGCAGGTCGGACTCCGGCCCGAGCGTGCGCGTCCAGCGCGCCAGGAAATTGCCGCCGTGGACGCGGCCCGTCTGCTCGGCCGTGCTGGTGAAGGGCGCGACGAGCGTGGGCGAGGTCAGCGTCTGGTGCAGGCCGCCGCCGTAGGCGTCGCCCTGGAAGGTGAACCGGTTCTCGTCGGCCGGATCCCAGTCCAGCCGGAAGCCGCCGCGGGCCTGCCGCCATTCATCGTTGGCGTCGCCGCTGGCGAAGCGCGCCGAGTGGCCGTGCAGCAGGCCCTTGCCGTAGAGCCGCAGGAAGAGCTCGTCCGCGAGCTTCACGCCGTGGCGCACGCCGATCATGCCCTGGTCCTCGGTGCCGCCGCCCAGCGTGACGAGCGTGCCCGGCGTGTCCTGCGCGCGCTTGGTGATGATGTTGATGACGCCGTTGACGGCGTTGGCACCCCAGAGCGCGGAGCCGGGGCCGCGGATGACCTCGATGCGGTCCACGTCCTCCAGCAGCGTGTCCTGCACGTCCCAATACACGCCGGAGAAGAGCGGGGTATAGACCGAGCGGCCGTCCACCAGCACGAGCAGCTTGTTGGCGAAGGTGTCGTTGAACCCGCGCGCCGAGATGGCCCAGGTGTGGGCGTTCTGCCGGGCGACCTGGAGGCCGGGCACCAGGCGCAGCGCCTCGGCCAGGCTGGTCGCGCCCGAGCGGTGGAGATCGTCCTGGGTGAGCACATGGATGGCGGCCGGCGCCTGGACGAGCGGCTCGGCCTTCTTGCTCACGGAGGTGATGCGGATCTGGCCAAGCTCCTCGAGGGACAGGGCGGTGAGGTCGGGCTTGGGCGGCGCGGCGGCGGGCAGGCGGGGGGCGAGCGCGGCCAGGCCGGTCAGCAGGGCCGTGAGGCGGGCGAGGGCGGGGCGGGTGAGGGTGCGCATGGCAATCTCCTTCAGGTGGGATTGGCAGATGGACCGCATGACGAGGTCAATTGGAGCGCCGGGTTCGCGACCAGCATCGCCCGGAATCGCCGGACGGCAAGCAGTTTTCCGGCACCGATCCGGGCCGGCCCCTCAGGCGTCGAGGCATTCCCCGACGGCCTGCCGGAGGGCTTCGAGGGGAAAGGGCTTGGCGAGGGACTTCACCGCGCCGAGGCGTTCGGCCATGCGCAGGTAGGCCTCCGGCTTGCCCCGGCCGCCGCCGGTCATCGCGATGACGCGCACGCCCGGCTCGCGCTCCTGGAGGCGCATGATGAGTTCCATGCCGTCCATCTCCGGCATCATCAGGTCCACCACGGCGACGTTCATGGACTGCGGGTCGAAGAGCCGGAGCGCCTGCTTGCCGTCCGGGGCGAGGACCACCTGGTGGCCGAACGTGTTGAGGGCCGTGCGCAGCATCGCCGCGCAGGCCGGGTCGTCTTCCACGAGGAGGATGGTGTTCATGGGCGGCGGGTGAGGGCGGTTTCGTTCAACGCGCGGTGGGTGGTCTCGCCGAGGGTGCGCAAATCGTAGGGCTTTGGCAACAACTCCCGGAAGCCCAGCTCGTGCGCGACCTCGTCCGTGACGGCGGCGCTGTAGCCGGAGGTGAGCACCAGCCGGATGTCGGGCCGGACCGCCACCAGCTTGCGGGCGAGTTCCGGGCCGTTAAGCCCGGGCATGTTCAGGTCGGTGATGACGAGGTCGAACTGCGCGGGGTTCGCGCTGAAGAGCGCCAGCGCCTCGACGGGGCTGCTCATCGCCGTCACGCGGTAGCCCAGCCGTTCCAGCGCGGCCCGGCCCATCCGCACCAGCGGCTCCTCGTCGTCCACGAACAGGATGTGCTCGCCCCGCCCTCGCGGGACGGGTTGCGGCGTGGCCGGCGGCTCAACCACCTCCGCCTCGAAGACGGGGAAGTAGAGCGCGAAAGTGGTGCCCCGGCCCGGCTCGCTGCTGACGACAATGCCGCCGTCATGGCTTTTCACGATGCCATGCACGACGGCCAGCCCGAGGCCGGTGCCCTCGCCCACGGGCTTGGTGGTGAAGAACGGCTCGAAGATGCGCGCCAAGGTGGCCTCGTCCATGCCGCAGCCGTTGTCCGCGACGGTGAGGCGCACATAACGGCCCGGGCGCAAATCGGGCTGCTGGCGCGCGAGCGCCTCGCCCACCTCCGCCTCGGCCAGTTCCACCTGGATGACCCCGCCGCCCGGCAGGGCGTGCCAGGCGTTGGTGCACAGGTTCATCGTCACCTGATGGATCTCCGAGGCGTTGGCCAGCACGGTGGGGGCCGCGGTGATGTTGCTGCGGAACTCCACCGTGGCGGGGACAGTGGCCCGCAGGAGGGCGAGGACTTCGCGCACCACCCGGTGCAGTTGCACCGGCTCGCGCTGGGATTCATGGCGGCGGCTGAAGGCGAGGATTTGCCGGACCAGGTCTCTCGCGCGCCGGCTCGCGGTCAGGACTGCCTCAAGGCATTCGCCGGTCTCGCGGCTGCCGGCGGGCAGGAGCCGGAGCAGCTCCGCGTTGCCGAGGATGGCCCCGAGGATGTTATTGAAGTCATGCGCGATGCCGCCGGCGAGCTGGCCCACGGCCTCCATCTTCTGCGACTGGCGGAGTTGCTCCTCGAGCTGCCGACGCTCGGTGATGTCCACGCAGGTGCCCTCGAAGTAGCGCGGTTCGCCGTGCTCGTCCCGCACCGCGCGGAGGTTCAAGGCCACCCAGATCAGTTGTCCGTCCCGGCGTCTGAACTGGCACTGGATGAAGTCGCGCCCGGACACCCGCGCGCGGCGCAGGAGCGAGGTGCGGTCGCCGGGGTTGACATGCACATCGCGGTCCATGTTGATGCCTGCGGCCAGCAACTGTTCCGGGGTGTCGTAGCCCAGCAGGCGGGCGAGGGTGGGGTTGGCGGTGATGATGCGGCCGGAGGGGTTGGTCTGGACGATGCCCTCCACGGTGTTGTCGAAGATCGCGCGATACTTCGCCTCGGCCTGGCGCAACTGCTCCTCGGCCTGCTTGCGTGTGGTGATGTCGCGGATGGTGCTGATCACCATCAGCCCCTCTGCAGTTGTGATCGGGCTGAGGCTGATGTCCGCCGGAAACTCGCTGCCGTCCTTGCGCCGCGCGTAAAGGTCGCGGCTTTCGCTCATGGGCCGGATATGCGGATTGCGGATGTAGCTCTCGCGCTGCGCGACGTGACCCGGTTGGAAGCGGGCGGGCATCAGCGTCTCAATGGCCTGCCCGGCCAGCTCGGCCCGCGCATAGCCGAACAACTGCTCCGCCTGCCGGTTGATGGTGTGGATGATACCCGTGCGCGTGGCGACGATGATGGCGTCGGGCGAGGCCTCGAAGAACGCCTGGAACTTCTCCTCGTTGGCGCGGAGGCTCTGCTCAATGCGCTTGCGCTCGGTGATGTCTTGGAAGGCGCCTTGCAGTTTGACCACCTTGCCGGCTTCGGTGACGGCGGAGCCTTGGGCCCGCACCCAGACGGGCCGTCCCTTGGCCGTGACCAGCGGCAACTCGAGATCCCACGGTGTGCCATGGTCAATGCCCGCCTGCACTGCCGCCTGAATGACCGGCCGGGCTTCCGGGGCGTAGAATTGGATTGCCTGATCGAGGGCGGGGGCGACGGATGGCTCCACCTCGTGGATGCGGCAGGTCTGCTGCGACCAGAAGACCGTCTTGGTTCGCAGGTCCAGTTCCCAGCCGCCGATCAGGGCGATCTCCCCGGTGCGTTCGAGGAGTTCGGAAGTGCGGGTCAGCGCCAGCGTCGTGCGCTTGCGCTCGGAGATGTCCTTCACCGAGCCTTCGTAGCACACGATGCCGCCGGCATCGTCCCGGACCGCCCGCGCGGACTCAGACACCCAGACGCGGCTGCCGTCCCGGCGCAGGGCCTCGTATTCGAAGCCCTGCACGCTGCCATGCGTCGTCAGCAAGCGTTTGAACTCGTCGCGTTGGGCCGGGTCCGCGTAGCCCTGCCGCGCGATGTCCGTGCGCTCGGCCATCAATTCGGCGGGTGATGCGTAACCAAAGATCGTGGCCATCGCCGGGTTGGCTGCCAGGAAACGGCCGTCGGGCGTGGTCTGAAAGATGCCATCCACCGCGTTCTCGAAGATGGAGCGATACTTCGCCTCGGCCTCGATCAGGGCTTTCTCCGCGCGTTTCCGGTCGGTGATGTCCACCATTATGCCGCGTAGCTTGGCCACGCGTTCACCCTCCATGACCACGGTGACGAAGTCCTTGAGCCACACCACGCGGCCATCCGCCGCGAGCATGCGGTATTCGAACTGGTGGGACTGTCGCCTCCGGGTTTCCGTAAGACAATACTCCACGGCCCACTGCTGGTCCTCCGGATGGAGCTTGCCCTTCCAAAAGGCCCGATCCTCCAGCCACCGCGACACCGGATATCCCAGCAACTGCTCGGCCCGCTGGCTGACGAAAGTGAAGGCAAAGGTGTCCGCGTCCGCCTCCCAGACGACCCCTTCCACCGAGTTGATGATGTCTGCGGCCCAGTTCTGCGTGCGGCACAAGGCCGCCTCCGTGAGCTTGCGCCCGGTGATGTTCTCATGCGAGATGACCACGCGCACCGGCCCGGAGCCGGGGAAGCGCGTGACGCGGATGGTGAACCACCGCGGCTCGTCAGGCGCGTGGCACGGATACTCGAGGGTGAATTCCGGCAGCTCGCCCCGGAGCACCGCGCGCACGCCAGCGGCCACCTCGATCGCGCCCTCACAGCCCGGCCCCTGCGCACGCTCGCAGACCGCGAGGTAGTTGGCCCCTTCGCCCTTATTGGCCAGCACCGGCGGATTGGCGGCGGCAAACTCGCGCCACGCCCGGTTCACCGCCAGGATGGTGCCGGCCTCGTCCAGGATCGCCAGATGCGCCGAGAGCGCGTCCACCGTGGACCGGGCAAATCGCTCCGAGCTTCGCAGCGCTTCCTCCGCCCGCCTCCGCTCCGTGATGTCCAGATGCGCACCGACGAAGCGATCCGGCCGTCCCGCCGCGCCGGTGACCATCGCGCCCTGCGCGAGGATCCAACGATACGAGCCGTCCCGGTGACGGAAGCGGAATTCATCCTGATACTCCTCCCACGGCCGGGCCAGATAGCCATGCAGCGTCGCCAGTGCGTGCTCCACATCATCTGGATGGAGCCGGCTCCGCCACTCCGCGAAGCTGCCGGCGACCTCGTGATCGCCACAGCCGACCTGGCGTTTCCATTCTGGCGAGAAGTAAGCGCGCTCGCTGTCCGGCTCCCAGTCCCACAAGCCCACATTGGCGGCGCGGACCGCGAGCCGCAGCCACGCGGCTTCCTGGTTGGGTCGAAACGGGCTATCCATGTCGCCGTGAACGCCGCGATGATAATTCTTGCTCCGCCGCAGAGCAAACCTAATTTGCTCCCGTCAAGAGCAATTCGTCGCCCAACCGTGCTACAGTGCGTTCCATGAGGCACCAACCGTCCAAGCGGCGTCAGCCCAAGAAGGCACCGGCGCAGTTCGCCAACGTCGTCGGAGGGCAACTGCGCCAGCTCCGTTCCGAGCTGGGCCTGACACAGGAGCAACTGGCGGCCCGCTGCCAGGTGCTGGGCCTGGACATGTCCCGGGGCACCCTGGCGAAAATCGAGGCCCGCGTCCGCCTGGTCAAGGCGTGCGAGCTGTTCATCATTGCGAAGGTTCTTAAACTTCCCATGGAGCGCTTTTATCCGCCTGACTACGGCACCGCGCCCGCCAAAGGCAGGTCGGAGTGTCCCGGCGAAAATTCGATCCGCTGAACCGCGCCGCGCGCGCGAACTCCCTTCTTCCGTCGTCAGAAGCCGTTCCCCTGCGGCATCAACGCAATCCCGCAAGCTGCCGGCGCGCGAGGAAGAGGTCCATTCGCGCGAGGATGAAGTAGGCCCAGCGCTGCTTGAGCACGCTCCAGAAGGTCTGCGAGGCCTTCCACTCCGCGCGCCCGATGCGTTTGCAATGGGCGAGATTTTCCGCAAAGAGCCGCCGTCCGCCCTCGGCCACGCGCTCGTTCTTCAGGCGCAGGCTCAGCTCGTAGTTGATGTGCAGGCTGCGCGTGTCGAGGTTGGCGGAGCCGACGTAGGCGAGGTCGTCAATCAGGATGAGCTTCGCGTGGAGGATCTGCGGCTGATACTCGTAAATCTCCACGCCCGCCGCGAGCAGGGGACGGTAGAGCCGGCGGGTGGCGTGTTGCGCGAGCGGCACGTCGGACTGGCCGGGGAGGATGATCTGCACCCGGCCGCCCCGGCGCGCGACGAGCTGCAGCGAGCGCCGCAGCTTCCAGGTGGGCAGGAAATACGCCGCCATGATCCGCACGTCCCGGGCGGTCTTCAGATCCGCCCGCAGCGCGCGCTTGAGGGTGCTGAAGCCGCGCCCCGGCCCGCTCATCAACAGGTCGCCATCCGTGCCGGCGATGCGCGCGTGCGCGCCCGTGCGCATCACGCGCATGAAGGCGCGGTGCCGCAGCTCCGCGCGCGTGAACATCTTGTCGAACGAGTCCGCGAGCTGCGCGGCCAGCGGCCCGGCGATGTGCAGGCCCACGTCGCACCAGCCGCGCGCCGCGCCATCGCCCACGTATTCCGGCGCGAGGTTGAATCCGCCCACGAAGGCGACCTGTTCGTCGCACACGAGGAGCTTGCGGTGGTCGCGGAACATGAAGCCGCGATGGGTCTGCTCGTTGAACCAGCGGAACTCGCCGCCCGCCGCGCGCAACGGCTCCCAGTAGTTGTCCGGCAAGTCCTGCGAGCCCCACGCATCCACGATCACATACACCGGCACGCCGCGCTGTTGCGCCTGGACGAGCGCCGCGAGGAACTGGTCCCCCGGCGCGCCCGCGCTGAAGATGTAGGTCTCCAGCCGCACCGAGTGCCGCGCCGCCGCGATGGCCGTGAGCATGGCGGCGAACGCCTCGTCTCCGTTGCGGAGCCAGCGGAATGCGGTGCTCTGGGCTTGGGGGGCCATGCGATTGCGGACGGGAGAGTAGCAGTGCCAGGGGCACGCTGGCGAGCATGGGAACCGGGCTGCGGACTCGTTTGCCCAATCCCGCTCCTCCACGGGCGGGCGGGGCGGCTCACGCCTTCTTGCTCAACGAGATGCCGCCCACGGCCACGATGCGGCCGGACTTGTCGCGGATGGGGAACTTCAGCGTGAGATAGAGCACACGGCCTTCGGGCTTGTCCACGAACTCCTCCTCGCGCACCGGCTGGCCCCGCTCGATGACGAGCCGGTTCACTTCGAGAAAGCGCTTCGCCATGAGCGTCGGGAAAATCGCGCTGCACGACTTGCCCAGCGCCGGCCCGCGCGGGATGCCCGTGGCCTCCTCCCAGCCGCGGTTCGCCATCAGCAGCAGCCCGCCGACGGACCAGACGTAGAACGGCTCGGTGACGGAATCCGCGACCGCGCGGAGAAAATCGCACTCGTTGTCAATGCCCAGCGCCAGCCCTTGCAGTTGCGGCGTGACCAGCGGCGTGAGCGGGGCGGAGGGCGCGCAGGGCTTGCAGTCCGCGGGTTTTGCGGCCGGCGCGGAGCGCGCGCGGCGACGGGTGCTGGCGGGTTTGGGTGTGGGCGTCAAACGCGGGAAAGGATGCAGGATTCATGGTCGGTTCCAAGCCGAAACCAGCCGCCGCGCGCGCCGCGCACTTGAAGCTTCAAGTCCGCCGGGCTTCCGCGTTGAATCGCCGCGCATGAAACTTCTGGTCATCGGCTCCGGCGGACGCGAGCACGCGCTGGTCTGGAAACTCGCGCAGTCGCCGCTCGTCACGCGCCTGTGGTGCGCGCCCGGCAACGCGGGCATCGGGGAGGAACGCCTCGCCCGGAACGGCACGCTCATCGAGTGCGTCGCCGTCAGCGCGGAGGACCTGCCCGGGCTGCTCGCCTTCGCACAGCGGGAGCGGCCGGACTTCACCGTCGTCGGTCCTGACAATCCGCTGGCGGCGGGTGTGGTGGATTTGTTCCAGGCGAACGGCCTCAAGATTTGGGGGCCGAACCGGCAGGCCGCGCAGTTCGAGGGCAGCAAGGCCTTCTCGCAGGACTTCATGGAGCGCCACGGCATCCCCACCGCGCAGTCCGGCACGTTCACCGATCCAGTCGCGGCGAAGCGCTTCGCCGCCAGCCTTGAGGGCCGCTGCGCCGTGAAGGCCGACGGCCTCGCGCTGGGCAAGGGCGTTCTCCTCACCACCAGCGTCCGCGAGGCGGAGGCCGCCGTGGATGAAATCATGGTCAGCAAAGCCTTCGGCACCGCCGGCCAGCGCATCGTCATCCAGGAGCTGCTCGAAGGCATGGAGATTTCCCTGCACGCACTCTGCGATGGCAAGGTGGCGAAGCTCTTCCCCACCTCGCAGGACCACAAGCGCGCGCTCGACGGCGACGCCGGCCTCAACACCGGCGGCATGGGCACCTACTCGCCCGCGCCGTTCCTCACCGACGCCGAGTTGAAGTCCGTCGGCGACGCCATCCTCCAGCCGTGGCTGCGCGGCTGCGCGGCGGACGGCATTGATTTCCGTGGCCTGCTCTACCCCGGCGTGATGCTCACGGAATCCGGCCCGAAGGTGCTGGAGTTCAACGCCCGCTTCGGCGACCCCGAGACGCAGGTCTATCTCACTCGCCTGGAGAACGACCTCGTGGAACTCCTCCTCGCCAGCACCGAAGGCCGCCTCGCGAACCACGAACTCCGGTGGAGTCCCAACGCCAGCGTCTGCGTCGTCATGGCCAGCGGCGGCTATCCCGGCAGCTACCCGAAAGGCAGGGTCATCACCGGCCTCGATGCCGCGAACGCGCTGCCGAACACCAAGGTCTTCCACGCCGGCACCGCGCGGAAGGACGGCCAGACTGTGACCAACGGCGGCCGCGTCCTCGGCGTGACCGCGTGGGCCAGAGACCTCGCCGCCGCCCGCCACGCCGCCTACGCCGCCGTGGAGCACATCCACTTCGAGGGCGCGCACTACCGGCACGACATCGCGGCGAAGGCGCTTCCAAAGTAGGTCAGCGCATCTTGCCTGACCTCCATCCTGACCGGGCCGCTTGAGCGGGAACCAGAAACGGGCAGGATCGGCGAGACGCCTTGTCCTGCTGAAGTCGGCCGGTGCCAATTTGCGCCATTCTTCCGCTCCTCGCGCGCGGCGTGTCACTGGTGCATCCGCAATATCCACAGGTGCGCCCGGCGCATCGCGCTGCCGTTGCTTTCCGCGTTCCCCGCCTGTTAAATGCCGGGACTTAACGACATCACTGCCATGAAGCATCGTCTCCTTTCCTCGCTGGCGTTTCTCTTCGCCGTCGCCGCCCTGACCGCCGCCGAGCCGCTGCGGGTGTTCATTCGCGGCGGGCAATCCAATCGCGGCCAGGAAGTCCACGCGCACCCGCGCTTCCTCGGCGAGTGGACCACGCTGCTCACCCAACGCGGCATGAAGGTGGACGGCGGCATGGAATTGCCCACCGCCGAGCAGCTCGCCAAGACCGATGTGCTCGTGATGTTCGCGCAGGATGGCGGCGCGTTTCCGAAGGGACCGCTGCGCGATGGCTTCGAGGCGTTCCTCAAGCGCGGCGGCGGCGTGGTGGTGCTCCACACGGCGGCGGTGCCGACCAAGTCCATCGAGGACGGCTCGGACTACTGGAAGTCGGTCATCGGAGGCTCGTGGGTGCATGGGAAAACCAAGTGGCTGGAGGGCAAGCTGTCCTTCTACTACGTCAACCGCACGCATCCCATCTCGACCGGCACGGCGAACTTCGACCTCGACGACGAGATTTACTACGACCTCGACATGGACCCGCGCGTGACGGTCCTTGGCGCGGCCTACACGCCGCACATGGCCGAGAACCGCCGCAACCAGAAGAACGCCCAGCCTCCCACCGGCAAAATCACGGTCTATGACATCCAGCCGCAGATGTGGACGTTCGAGAACCAGCGCGACGGCGGGAAGCCGTATCGCGCGTTCACGAGTTTGCTGGGCCATAAGAACGCGACCTTCAACCACCTCGCCTATCGCGCGGTGCTGCTGCGTGGCATCGCGTGGGCCGGGAACCGCACAAACCTTGACGAGTTCGCCAAGCCGAACGAACTCGCCGCTTTGCGCTACCCGGAAGGCGGCACGCCGCGCCCGGATCAAATCCCGCCCACGCTCGACATCCATCCCGAGTTCAAGCTCTCGCTTGTCGCCAGCGAACCGCTGCTCAACAAGGCGATGAACATTGACTGGGATGCGGCGGGCCGGCTGTGGGTCGCCGAGACGCCGGAGTATCCCGATGGTCGTTTCGCGCCTGCGCCGAGCGATTACGTCCAGCGCTGGCAGCCCGAGGCGAAGATCGGCGCGGACAACCGCTACGAGCGCCCGGCCTACGACCGCATTTCCATCCTCACCGACACCAACGGCGACGGCGTGATGGACAAGAAGCAGGTTTTCTACGAGGGCCTCGAACTGGTCACGAGCTTCGTCTTCCACAAGGACGGCGTCATCGCCGCCGCCGCTCCCGACGTGTGGCTCCTGCGCGACACCAACGGCGACGGCAAGGCGGACAAGGTCGAGAAGCTCTATACGAACCTCGGCAACCGCGACACGCACGCGGTGCTGAACAATCTGCGCTGGGGTTACGACGGCTGGATTTACGGCACGCACGGCTACAGCGGCACGAGCAGCGTGAAGAGCGGCGACGGTAGCAAGGACTTTGGCGGCGTCGGCTCCGGCGTGGTGCGCTTCAAGCCGGACGGCTCGGCGTTCGAGCAGTATTCCTCCAAGGGCGGCAACACTTGGGGCCTGCAAGTCAGTTGGGACAACGAGATTTTCTGGACGCAGCCCACCAGCGGCGACCTGCTCATGCACACGGTCATGGCGGAGAGCCAGCTTGCGAAGGCCGGCGTCAAGGGCGTGCCCAGCTTCCGCGTGGTGCGCAAAAGCCCGAAGAGCTTCTCGCTGATTCCCTACGACTCGCTGCCGTATGTGCAGATTGACTGGGTGGGCAGCTTCACGGCGGCGGCGGGCACGGTCATCTACGACGGCGGCGCGTGGCCGGCGAAGTGGAACTACAGCTACTTCACCACCGAGCCGACCATCAACCTGCTGCACCACGAGTTCGTGAAGGCGGACGGCGTGAGCTTCGCGGGCGAGAAGGAGCCGTCGCGCGAGGAGCTGGAATTCATCGCCGGCAAAAATCTCTGGTTCCGCCCCATCGAAGTCCGCACCGGCCCGGACGGCGCGATGTATGTCGTGGACTTCTGCAACCAGGCCATCATCCACAACGACACGCGCGGTCCCAAGCACGGCCCCCGCAACGCCGCCATCCGCCCCGACCGCGACCATTACTACGGCCGCATCTGGCGCGTGGACCACAAGCAGGCAAAGAAACTACCGGTCCAAAATCTGGCCCAAGCTTCTGCCGCCGAATTAATCAAGTCGCTCGAAAGCGCAAACCAGCATGTGCGCATGAACGCGCAGCGATTGTTGGTGGAGAAGAATGAAACGTCTGTTGTGCCGGCCTTGAACCAGTTGGTGAAATCTGCGAGCGCGGCACCACATGCCAAAGTGGCAGCTCTGTGGGCCTTGAACGCCATCACCTACCAAAACTGGCTCACCGAATCGGGAAAGCTCGACGAGCAAGTCTTTGCTGCTGCTTTCAACGACAAGGAACCCGCTGTTCGAAAGAACGCTCTCAAAGTAGTGACTGCGAACACCGGTCTCGTTGGCGCGGGCACTTCATTGCCCCAGAAGATTCGTGCGAAGCTGAATGATTCCGACTCGCGCGTCCGACTCGAAGCCCTCAACGCGCTTGCTGCCTTCCCTGTGGACGCCGCCACCGCCACCGCGCTGGTCAGCGCGTATCCCTCGCTCGATGACAACTGGTCCAAGGCCGCGTTCATGGTCATCGCGGGCAAGGCGCCCGAGCTGTTCCTCGACGCCGCGTTCAGCAGCGGCAGCCTCGCGCAGCTCACTCCTCTCGTCACCGCGCTCACCGACCGCCTCGGCGCGGGCAGCCCCGACGGCGCGGCCAAGCTGGTCATTTCGCTCGCGGGCAAACCCGCCTCCGCCGATGGCCTCAAGGTCTCCATGCTCAACGCCCTCGGCACCGCGTCGAAGGGCAACCCCACCGCCAGCGCTCCGCTCTCCGCCGCGCTCAAGTCGTTGCTCACCTCGCCGAATGCCCGTGTCGCCGCCGCCACGCTGCCGCTCGCGGTGCGCTGGGATGCGAACGCGCTCGCGGGCGAAGTGAAGTCCGTTGGCGCGTCGCTCGTGGCGAAACTCGGCGACAAGACGCAGCCCGACGACACACGCGCCGAAATCGCGACCACGCTGCTCGCCGTGCGCAGCGCAGCGCCCGGCGCGCAGCCCGCCATCTTCGCCCTGCTTGGTTCCGGCGCGAGCGCCGCGTTGCAGACGCGCGTGGTCGAGGCCATCGGCGAGCAGACTGACACCGTGCTCGCCACCGAGCTGGCAAAAGTGCTCCCGAAGCTGGCGGGCGAGGCGCAGTCCGCCGCGCTCAACCAGTTGCTCAAGCGCACGACCTGGGCCACCGCCCTGCTCACCGCGCTGGAGACCGACGTGATTCCGCCCACCGTCCTCGGCCCGGCGAACATCCACCGCCTCCGTGTCCACCCCGACCTCGCCGTCGCGAAGCGCGCGAATGACTTGATGGACAAGCTGCGCGGACCGGAGGCCAAGGAGAAGGCCGCGCTGCTCGCTAAGTTCACGCCTGAAGTGCAGAAGCCCGGCAACGCGGCGAAGGGCAAGGAGCTGTTCACCCTGAACTGCGCCACCTGCCACCTGCTCGGCCAACTCGGCAACAACGTCGGCCCCAACCTCACCGGCATGGGCGCGCATGGCCCGGCGGAATTGCTCGGCCAGATTCTCGACCCGAACAAGGAGGTGGACATCGCCTACGTCGCCATCAGCATCGAGACCAAGGACGGCGAGCTGACCGATGGCATCGTGATCCGCGAGAACCAGGCCATCGTCGCGCTCAAGAACGCTGCGGGCGAAAAGGAAATCAAGAAGACCGACATCAAGAGCCGCCGCAACACGGGCCGGTCGCTGATGCCCGAGGGCTTCGAGGCGCTCGGAGCGGAGGGCCTGCGCGACGTGCTCGCCTTCATCACCGGCTCCGAGACGCGCTTCCGCTTCATTGACCTGAGCAGCGCCTTCACCGCCAGCACGCGTGACGGGCTTTACATGACGCGCGAGCCGAGCGGTGGCGCGCTGCCGCTGGCCAAGACCGGCGCGGTGAACGCCTACGGCGTGCCCTTCAACGTGGTGGACCCGGCCAAGCAGCCGCGCAACGTGATGGTGCTCAAGGGCGGCGCGAACAACTCCTACTCGCGGACTGCGATGCCGCGAACTGTCGAGGCGAAGGTCGACTTTGCGGCGAAGCAACTGCACTTCCTCGGCAACGTCGGCGGCTGGGCCGCGCCCGTCGGGCAGATTGGCGAGCCGTCGTTGAAAATCACGGCCCACTACGCGGGCGGGAAGACTGAGACGCTCACCTTCAAGAACGGGGAGGAAATCGCCGACTACATCCGCGAGGTGGACGTGCCCGGCTCCAAGCTCGTGCGCGGCGTCGCGGGCGACGGCAAGCAGGTCCGCTACGCGAGCCGCAAGCTCACCGGCGAGGGCGTCATCGAGAAGCTCACCTTCGAGAGCGCGGACGCCAGCGTCGCGCCCACCACGCTGGCCGTGACCGCCGACCTGAGCGCCGACGCGGTGCCCGGTGGCAGCGCCGCGCCGCCGGCGCCCGTCGCGAAGGGCGACGGCAAGAAGGGCAAGAAGAACGCCGGCGCCCCGCCGCCGCCTCCGCAGCGTTCGGCGAAGATCGAGTGGGGCGCGGGCACCAAGGTGCTGCTCATCGGCGGCGGCAGCTCGCATGACTTCCAGCGCTTCTTCAACCTCGCGGACACCGCGATGCTCAAGGCAGCCAAGTTCTCCGTGAACTACACCGAAAGCCCGCTCGACTTCGTGGACCACGCGAAGACCGTGGACGTGCTAGTGTTGAGCGTGAACACGCCGGCCTTCACCACGCCCGCCGCGCGCAAGGCGCTCTTCGACCACGTCGCCGCCGGCAGGGGCGTCGTCCTCCTGCACGCCGGCGTCTGGTATAACTACGCCGACTGGCCGGAATACAACCGCGAGCTGGCCGGCGGCGGCTCGCGCGGCCACGACAGCCTCGGCGAATACGAGGTGAAGGCAACCGGCACCGCACACCCCATCATGAAAGGTGTTCCCGCCAGCTTCCGCATCACCGACGAGCTTTACTACTTCGTGCCCGACGCCAGCGGCACGCCCATCGAAGTCCTCGCCACCGCCACCTCGACGAAGCGGCCCGGCACCTACCCGCAAGTCTTCGTGGTGAAGCACCCGAAAGCGCGCATCGCCGGCCTCACCCTCGGCCACGACGCCCGCGCGCATGACCTGCCGGAGTTCAAGACCCTGCTGGTGAACTGCATCGAGTGGGTGAAGAAGTAGCTGATGTCCGTTCGCCGCCAAACAATTTGCCTGCTCTGCATAGCAGTGCTGACCCTCGCGGCGACGAACTCGTTTGCCAAATCACTCCCACTTGAATTCTCGTGGGCTGTTGAAATCAGTGGCTTTCACTTCGCCGCCTACGGCGACGCAGAAATGTCTTGGATTGTGTGTGGCGGGGAAAGGCCACATGTCCTCGAAGTGCCTTTGCGCGGCAGGGTCTTTCCAGCCTGCTTGGGACTGACAATTACCGTCTTCGCGACGCTCGTCCTTTACTTCGTCTGGCGGCGCACCCAAGCCAAGTCGCCCGCCGCGCCCGCCGCCGACCGGTAGGGCGCGCTGTCCCCAGTGCGTCGCCACACAACTCGCTACTTCCCCTTCGCCTTCCGCTCGCGCAGCAGCGGCGCGAGGAACTTCGCCGTCTCGTCGCCGATGACGTGGTAGCCGGCGAGGTTGGGATGGCGGTCGCCGAACCAGCCGGGCAGGTGGCCGAAATGCGCGTCGAGGCGGTTGTCCATGACGACGACGGTCGGCGGGGTGCCGCTGGCGAAGGGTTTCGCAAACTCCTGTAGCTTCTCCGGGATTTTCGCCAACGGGAAGCGCCGGTAGTTGAGCATGTTCGGTCCCTTCTCCAGCTCGGCGGCGTAGCGCGGGTAGATGTCGAAGAGCTTGAGCTTCTCCTTTTCTGCGACCTGCCGGATGAGGTTGTTGATGCGCTCGCTCGTGGCGGGGTCGGAGAAGGGAATCACCGTCATGGGGATGAGCATCGCGGACGGATGATCCTTGCGGAGCCGGGCCAGCAGCGCGTGGAAGTCCTTCGGAAAATTGTTCGTGAAATCCTGCCGCCGCGCGTTGTCGTTCAGGCCGTAGCGGATGAAGATGTAGTCCAAACCGGGCAGTTTGGCGGCGACTTTGTCGTAGCGGCCCGACTCGACGAGCCGTTGGATGTATTCCCCGCTGAGCGCGACGTTGATGACGTTGCACGGCGGCAGGTCGCCCTCGGCGGCGAGGAGCTGACGGATGACATCTTCGAGGTGCGGGCCTTCCTTCACGAGATTGCGCGGGATGCTGCCTTCCGCCGTGCTGTCGCCGAGGATGAGGATTTGCACCTTGCCCTCGTGCTCGGCGCGCAGCGGGGCGGTGAGCGCGCAGGTGAGTGCGATCAGGGCGAGGAGCCGGACGAGCCTGGGGAAGCAATTTGTGGTCATGCGCAAGAGCTTGGGACATGGCTGCGGCGCGTCAATCGCTGACTGCGGCGCGACCATCCGGGCACGTGCCGAATCTCCCCTTGCGTCCGCCGGCCATCGGCGCAGAATCCGCGACGGATGAACGTGAACCTGGTGTTCCGTCCCCGGTTGGTTGAATCCCTCCAAACCTCCACGCGCGCGGATTTCCGTGCCGTTTTGGTGGCGGGCCTGACTGAGGGTATGGTCGCGTTGCCGCTGGCGAAGACCGGCGGGATGTCCAGCCGGCTGGCTTCCGCCTCACCCCACGTCCTGCGATGACCCTGGCCGATTTCACCAGTCCGGGCATGATCGTTCCCCGCTTGCGCGGACGGGATGCCGCGACGGTGATTCAGGAACTCGCCGCCGCCATGCAACAGGAAGGCCGCGCGCCCGATGGCGAGTCCCTGTGCCGGGCGGCGCTGAACCGCGAACTTTTGGGCGGCACGGACATGGAAGACGGGATGGCGTTTCCGCACGCGCGGCTCGCCGGCCTGAGTGAGCTTTCCTTCGCCTTGGGCCGCAGTGACGGGCCGTTGGACTGGAGGGCTGGAACTGCCCGCCCGGTGCGGCTGGTTTTTCTGCTGGCCGTTCCCGCGATGGACATCACGCAGTATCTGCGGCTCATCTCCGGGCTGGCGCGGCTGTCCAAGGACGGCCCCCTTGTGAAGCAGCTTCACGCCGCACAGGACGCGCCCTCAATCATCGAACTGCTTCGCCAGGTTGAACTGCGTGCCGGCGCGACGTCAGTTCCGGCGAAACCGGCGGCCACTCAATCACCGACGGGCTTTTTAGTGGAACCATGATTTTTCCGCAATGAACCTCGCGCTTCCCTTTCGACCCAGATTGTTCGAGACCCTGAAAGGCTATTCCCAGGCGCAGTTTCGCGGCGACTTCCTCGCCGGGCTGAACGTGATGGTCATGGCGTTTCCGCTGTCGGTGGCGTTTGCCATCGCCTCGGGGGCCAAGCCGGAGCAGGGCCTGTTCACGGCCATCATCGGCGGGGCCATCATCGCGGCCTTGGGCGGCTCGCGCGTGCAGATCGGCGGGCCGACCGGCGCGTTCGTCGTCATCACCTACAGCGTGATTCAGGGCTTCGGGCTGAACGGGCTGCTGCTCTGCACGCTGATGGCCGGGGCGATGTTGTGCGTGATGGGCTTCGCGCGCTTCGGCTCCGTCATCCGGTTCATTCCCTATCCGGTGAGCCGCGCGTTCACCAAGGGCATCGCCATCCTGATCCTGAGTTCGCAAATCAAATACTTCCTCGGCTTGGAGGTGGACAAGCTGCCCGTGGATTTTCTGGGCAAGGTGCAGTTGCTCTTCACGCATCTGGACGCGATTCATTGGCCGACCGTCGCGGTCGCGGTCAGCTCGCTCGTGGTGATCGGCACCTGGCCGAAGAAGCTGGCGCGCTACGTGCCGGACTCGATGGCTGGGCTGGTGCTCGCCACGCTGGTCGTGGGCGTGTTCGGGCTGAACGGGCAATTTCACATTGCCACCATCGGCTCGCAGTTCGGCGAAATGTCCCGCAGCCTGCCGGCGTTGCACCTGCCCGCCGTCGCGGATTTTCAGGTGGTGCGCGAACTGGTCCATCCCGCGTTCACCATCGCCATGCTGGTCGCGATGCAGGCGTTGCTCTGCGGCGTGGTGACGGACGGCATGTTGGATGACCGGCACGACTCGAATCAGGAACTCGTCGGGCAGGGCGTCGCGAATCTCATCGGCCCGTTGTTCGGCTGCATCCCCGTGACCGGCGCGGTCGCGCGCTCCATCGCCAACGTGCGCTCCGGCGGCCGCACGCCCGTCGCCGGGCTCGTGCATTCGGTGCTGCTGTTGCTCCTGCTGCTCGCCGCCGCGCCGCTGGTCAGCCACATTCCGCTCGCGACCTTGAGCGCGATTCTCGTGATGGCGGCCTACCGGATGGTTTCGTGGAAACAGTTCCTCCGCCTCGCCCGCTGGCCGTTCAGCGACTCGTCGGTCTTTCTGGCGACGTTCACGCTCACGGTGCTGGCCGACCTGACGCTGGCCGTCGAAGTCGGCGTCGTCCTCGCCGCGCTGCTGATGGTCAAGCGCGTGTCGGAGACCACGCAGATCACCGCCGTGGACGAGAGCACCGAGACGGAGGGGTCGCACCATTCGCTGATCGGCAAGCAGGTGCCGGACGGCGTGCTGATCTTCCGCGTCTTCGGCGCGTTCTTCTTCGGCGTGGTGGACAAGCTCGACGACGAGCTCAAGCGCGCCAAGCAGGAGCCGGAGGTGCTGATTCTGCGCGTGCGCAAGGTGCTGGCGATGGACGCCACGGGGCTTCAGGCGCTGGAAGACTTGCTTGTGAAGCTGCACTCCAAGGGCAAGCACCTCATCCTCAGCGCGCCGCACACGCAGCCGCTGATGGTGATGGAGAAGGCCGGCTTCCTCGACCGCATCGGACACGAAAACGTCTGCCCGCATGTGGACGCCGCGCTGGCCCGCGCACGCGAAATCCTCGGCTTGCCGCCCGCGCCGGAGACCGACCCGCTCCATGAGGAGCGGCAGAAATTGGAAGCGGCCCGGCACGAACTCACCAGCGCGGTCGAGCGCGTCAACCGGGCCTTGGGCACGCCGTCGGGTGCCGGCAACGGCCGGACGTCCGCCGAGCGAAAGGCTGTGCAGCCAGCCGAGAAACCATGAGCGCACGACGGTCCGGCGACGCGAGGCGTAGCTCGACATTCCAATGTCGAGAGGCGGGCATCAGCGACCAAGATTCGACATTGGAATGTCGAGCTACTTTCGGTGCGGGTGTCAGCCAGCGCTCCGGTCGTTCACCGTGCCGCAAAACTTCTGCTCGATTCTGGATGGAAAGAAGCTTCCCATAAGTCGCCATGAGCGCTGCTTCGCTGCTGTTGCTCGCCGCCGGAGGGATGCTGGTCAGCATCCTCGCCGGTCGCGGGGCGGAGCGCGTGTGGCTGGCGGCCACGCTGGCGGGCCTGGTCGCGGCGCTCGCGGCGGCGGTGACGGTGCTGGCGGGCGGGGCGGATTGGGCCTGGCGCGGCAGTTTTCTGATGGGCGGGGAGCCGCTGCAATTCCGGCTGGACGCCATCAGCGCCTTCTTCGTCGTCCTGCTGTGCGTTGTCGGCGGGGCGGGTGCGGTCTATGGGAGGGAGTATTGGTGCGCAGCCCGGCATCCGCGTTCCGCAAGCTCGGGCCGGGTCTGGTGGAGCGTGCTGGTGGCCAGCATCGGGCTGGTGCTGCTCACCGCCAACGGCCTGCACTTTCTCATCGGCTGGGAGCTGTTCACGCTGGCCGCGTATTTCCTCATCACCTTGGAGCGCCGCCGGCCCGAGGTGCGCGCGGCGGGCTGGCTCTACCTCGGCGCGTCGCACGCGGCGGTGCTCGCGCTCTTCATCTTCTTCGCCCTGCTGGCGGCGCGCACCGGGAGCTGGGAACTCGGTCCCATGAATGAACGCGCCGAACTCGCGCCGTTGTTCTGGCTCGCGCTGTTTGGCTTTGGCTTGAAGGCAGGTTTGTTCCCCTTGCACATCTGGCTGCCGTCGGCCCACGCCAACGCGCCGAGCCATGTCTCCGCCATCCTGTCGGGCGTGACCATCAAGATTGGCATCTACGGCCTCGTGCGGTTCAGCGGCTGGCTGCCGGTGCCGCCGGCGGCGGGCTGGGTGGTGGCAGCGCTGGGCGTGGCGAGCGCGGTGCTGGGCGTCGCGTTCGCGCTGGGCCAGCACGACCTCAAGCGCCTGCTCGCGTATCACAGTGTGGAAAATATCGGCATCATCCTCATCGGCCTCGGGTTCGCGCTGGTGGCGGTGGGGCAGAATGATGCGTCGTGGGGCCGGCTGGCGCTGGCGGGCGGTTTGTTGCACGTCTGGAATCACGGCTTGTTCAAGGCGCTGCTTTTCCTCGGAGCCGGCTCGGTGCTGCACGCGACCGGCACGCGCGAGATGAGCCAGCTTGGCGGGCTGTGGCGGACGATGCCGTGGACGGCGTCGCTCTTCGCGCTCGGCGCGGCGGCCATCTCGGGACTGCCGCCGCTGAACGGCTTCGTCAGCGAATGGCTCGTGTTTCTCGGCCTGTTCGACGCCACGCTGGCGCACGGCCCGTCGGCGTGGGCGGCCATCCCGGCGGCGATTGCGCTCGGCGTGACCGGCGCGCTGGCGCTCGCGTGCTTCGTCAAGGTCTGCGGCGTCGTCTTCCTCGGCGCGCCGCGTTCGCCCGCCGCCGCCCACGCCCACGAATGCGGCCCGGCGATGCGCGGGGCGATGCTGGTGCTGGCCGCGGCGTGCGTGGCGATTGGCGTTGCGCCGGTGCTTTTCTGGCC
>WRPG01000081.1 GCA_009773355.1 Limisphaerales bacterium | reverse complement strand
CCGCATCAGACCGGCATCGGCGGCTACGGCGCGTCCCTCATCATCGCCCGCGCGGACGGGAAGCGCGTCGTCTGCATTGACGCCAACTCCGCCGCGCCCGCCGCCGCGCACGCAGCCATGTTCAAGCCCGACGACAAGGGCGTCGTCCCCGGCCGCGTGAACGACACCGGCTGGCTTGCCGCCGGTGTGCCGGGGATTCTCGCCGGCCTCCAGCTCGCGCTCGCCCGCCACGGCACGCGCTCCTTCCGCGACTCGGTCGCGCCCGCCATCGCCATCGCGCGCGACGGTTTCAAACTCCCCGCCAACCTGGCCACGACCATCCGCAGCTTCTCCGCGCTGGCCAAAACGCACGAGGGCGGACGCAGGCTGTTCTTCAAGGACGGCGAGCCGCTGGTTGCCGGCGACATTTACCGGAACCCCGAAGTCGCCGCGCTACTCGAAACCCTCGCGCAACGGAACTCCGTGGACTCCTTTTATCGCGGGGACATCGCGCAACGCATCGGCGAGGTCTTTCAAAAGCACGGCGGCCTCGTCACCGCGAAGGACATGGCCGCGTATCAGGCGCGCGAGGTCGAGCCGCTGCACTTCGAGTGGAACGGCTGCGACGTGCGCACCGCGCCGCTGACGAGCGGCGGGCTGACGACGTTGCAGGCGCTGGCCGCGCTCCGGGCGCTGGAGTGGGACAAGCTGCCCGCTGGCCTCATGCGCACGCATACGGCGGTCGAGGCGCTGCGCCTCGCGTGGGCGGACCGGCTCGCATTGCTGGGCGACCCGCAGCACGCGCAGGTGCCCGTGGCGAAACTGCTCTCCGCCGATTACGCGAAGGAGACGGCGGAGCGTGTCCGGCGCGCGGTGAAGGAAGGCCGGCCGCTCGCCCACGCCGCCGTATCCCGCCCGCACACCGGCACCATCAACCTGAGCGTCGTGGACCGGGCTGGCAACCTCGCCGCCATCACGCTCACGCACGGCAACGGCTTCGGCGCGCGCGTCACGGTGGACGGCCTCGGCCTCACGCTGGGCCACGGCATGTCACGCTTCGACCCGCACCCCGGCCATCCGAACTGTCCCGGCCCCGGCAAGCGCCCGTTGCACAACATGGTGCCCACCGTGGTGCTGCGCGAAGGCCGGCCCGTGCTGGTGGTGGGCGGTCGCGGCGGCCGGAAGATTCCCAACGCGCTGTTCGAGGTGCTCACGCACTACGTCGCGCTCGGCCAGCCGATGGAGGCCGCGCTCGCCGCACCGCGCCTGCACACGGAGGGCAGCTTGAACCTCGAACTCGAAGCTAGGTGGCCCGCCGCCGAAGCCGAGTCGCTCGCGAAACTCGGCTACAAGACCAAGACCGCCGCCAGCGCCACGATGAGCGCCGCCGCGTTCGACCCAAAGACCGGCGAAGGCCGCGCCGCAATGCGATGACCTCCCCCGTAGGAGACGACGTGAGGAGTCTCGCTTCCACCAGTGCCGAGCGCAGGTTGCGACCGCGATGCGAGCCTTCTCCCTTCGCACAGCGAGGGGAGAAGGTGGCCGAAGGCCGGATGAGGGGAGCGGCCACCAACACCCACGCGGCCAACCCCTCACCCCGGCCCTCCCTTGCTGCGCAAAGGGAGAGAACCCACGACCCGCGAACAGCCGCGATTTTCGCCTCTGAACAGGAGCGCAGGAGTCCATCCTGCGCGTTCCCGTTCACCTCCCTCGCGCAGGTTGGACACCTGCGCTCCGCCCGGTTCATGTGCAGGGAGAAGGCATCGCGGGACGCTTCATCGGCTTGTTGTTTCGCACGGCTTGGAGAAGTCAGAGACTCCTCACGTCGTCTCCTACGAGGAATTACGCTCGCGGTCGGCTGGCTGCTCGCGGCATCGGTCAGCGCTCAAACCCTTCGCCTGCCGCCGCGCCCGGCGGACGCCCCGGCTGGCCGTGCCTTCGCCGAGTCGGTGAAAGCACTGGAGCGTCCCGCACGCGAGGAGCGCATCGTCGCCGAGGTGCTGCGCGGGAACGTGCCGGACTTTCTGCGCCGGCTCGTGCCGGTGACGCTGACCAACGTCGTCGAGGGCGCGACGCACCGCGTCACCGTCCTCGTCGCGCCGGACTATCTCGCCGTCGGCAGCGATGTGGATTACTTCCTCGCGCCGCTGACGCCCGCCGCCGCCCGACGCATCGCGGATGTCACCGGCTGCCTGTTGCCCACCCGCAAGCTCGTGGAAGCCATCCACGCCGCCGCGCCGCTCAAGCTCGCGCCGCAGCCCATTCCGCCGAGCAAGGAGATGGTCACGGTGCCCGTCTTCGCGCGGCACAACGAGCTGGTGTGGGAGCAGCGCAAGGCCGCGCTCGCCGCGCATCCGCTGGGCACGCTGGTGGCCGGCGACAAAAAGGATGTGGTGCTCACGCCGCAGCTCGCGGCGAAGCCCGGCAAGGTCGCCATCTACGGCTGGCACCGCGCGAACGGCGTCGCGATTCAGCCGCTCTACCTCGGCCACGCGGACTCGTGGGTGGACTACAGCCACGGCATCCGGCTCGTGCATCAGACCGCGAAGCTGGACGGCACCAACAAGGCGGTGGCGGAGATTCTTGCCGACGCGAAGCTCAATGTGCTGTTGAGCGATGAAGGAATTGTTTGGTGTCCCGGCTTCAGCCGGCCCGTGCCGCCTGAAGGCGGGACACCGAACGAGTGGCGTGCCAGTCCGCACTTCGGCGAGCAGGTGATGGACTTCAACCTCGAACCCGGCGTGCGCGTCCACGTCAACGCGCCCGCGCCCGACGTGCTTGCCGCCCGCCAGCAAGTCCATCTCGTCCTCTACGCGTTGCCGAACGGGAACATCATCGAGCAAACCATCGGCAAGCAGCTCAAGCCCGGTGACGACTGGCACTTCAACATCCAGCACATCGGCGCGCAGACGCGCTGGCTGCGCGGGCGCGAGACCAACGCGGCGCTGGTGGTGGCCTATTTTGAGGCCGCCGGCCTGAGCTGGCCGGCGTGGAAGCGCACCAACGGCATCGCGAAAATCCCCGGCTTCGTCGAACGGGTCGCCGCGCTGTTTCCGAACCAGCAGCTCACGCTCACGCTCAACGGCCACAGCGGCGGCGGGAGTTTCATTTTCGGCTTCATTGACGCGCACGAGAGAATCCCGGCGAGCGTCGAGCGCATCGCCTTTCTCGACAGCAACTACGGCTACGACGACGCGAAGCGGCACGCGGACAAGCTGCTGGCGTGGCTGAATGCTTCACCACGCAATCACCTCTGCGTGCTCGCCTATCACGACTCGAACGCGCTGCTGAATGGCAAAACCTTCGTGAGCGAGGCCGGCGGGACGTGGGGCCGCGGCCACGCGATGAAGGCGGACTTGGCGGGGACGCTGGCGTTCGTGTCGGGGACGAAGGACGGCTTGCAGACGCACCGCGCGCTGGCGGGGCGCGTCGAGTTCCTGCTGAGGGAGAACCCGGAGCGGAAGATTCTGCACACGGTGCAGGTCGAGCGGAACGGCTTCATCCACTCGATGCTCGCGGGCACGGCGGCGGCCGGTCGCGGCTACGAGTATCTGGGCGGGCGGGCCTACGAGCGGTTCATCCAGCCGTGATGCGATATGTGCGCGTAGTCGCGGGCTTTAGCCTGCGTTTCGATTCGCAACCTGAAGATTGCGACTACGAGTCGGTCACGCCGGTTGCAACACGCGGAGGGTCACGCCTTTGACGAACGGCTTCACCTTCACGCGGTAGTCGGCCATGTGCGCGGCCTTCAGGTGCGCTTCGAGCGCGGCGACGTCCGACCACTTCTCGATGATGACCACGGTGTCGTCGCCGAGGCGGGCCTGCACCGGGATGCTCGTCGCGACATCCACCGCCGGGCCATACTCAATGCAACCGTGCTCGGTGTGGACCAGCGGCATGAGCGCGTGAAACTCGCGGAGGAAGGCATCGCGCTGGCCGGGCTGGGTTTCAATGGTCGCAAGGACGTGAATCATGCGTGTATCTGCCGCGCTGAGGGCGCGGGAGTCAAGCCGTGGCCGCGCTCCACGGCAGTTTCAAGGCCGGCCGGCGAACAGCGGGTCGCCGTTTTCCTTCAACCATGCGACGAGCTTTGCCTTCAGCTCGGCGACTTTGCCGGCGTGAAGCGGCTCGGACGCAAGGTCGCGCAGTTCGTCGGGGTCATCCGCGAGATCGAAGAGTTGTTCGCGTTTGGCCTGCGGATACCAGATGAGCTTCCAGCGGTCGTCGCGGATGGCGCGCTGGGTGTTCGTGAAGTAGCCGATGACGTGCGGGTGAACGGACTTCGCCTTGCCGGAGAGAATCGGCGCGAGGCTGCGGCCTTGGACGGTTTCGGGGATCGCGATGCCGGCGAGTTCGCAGGAGGTCGGGAAAAGATCGCGTAGATAACACGGGGCGTCCACGCGCCGGCTGCGCGGAATGCCTGGCCCGCGCAGGAGCAGCGGCACGCCGAACGTGTGCTCATAGAGGTTTTGTTTGCCCATGAGTCCGTGACTGCCGACCGCGAGGCCCTGGTCACTGGAAAAGATGACGATGGTGTTCTCCAACTGCCCAGTCCCCTTGAGCGCGGCGAGGATGCGGCCCACCTGTTCGTCGAGGTGCGCGATGACGGCGTAATAGACGGCCAGCTCGGCGCGGACTTCGTCGGGCGGGCGCGGGACGGGGAGCAAGACTTCGTCGCGGCCTTTGGCATTGCCGTGATCGAAGGGATGCTGCGGCGCGAAGTTCTTGGGCAACGGGATTTGCTTCGGGTCGAAACGGTTCTCGTAGCCGCGCGGCCAGATGCGCGGGTCGTGCGGGCCGGTGAAGTTGACGTGGAGAAAGAACGGCTGCTCCGGCTTGCGGCGGATGACTTCGACGGCTCCGTCCGCGATGAAGCGGTCGGTGTCCGGCGTGAGGCCGACGCCCTTGTCGAGTTCCACCTGGCCGTCGTCGGTCTTGAAGGTCCAGCCCACGTAGCCGGTCGCGGGGCGTCCGGCGTGGTCGGGGGAAGGCGTCTTGCCTGCGCCGCCGCCGCTGCTGTAGAGGGCGCGCGTGCCGGTGTAGCCGCGCTGGTTCGGTTGGCCGTCGGTGTGCCACTTGCCGGAATACCACGTTGCGTAGCCCGCGCGGCGGAGCGTCTCGGGCCAGAGGGCGAGCTTGGGGTCGAGGCGGGTGCCGCGATATTGCACGCCGCTGCGAAACGCCGTGCAGCCGGTGAGCATCTCGGCGCGGCTGACGTGGCAGATGGGATACGCGGCGACCGCGCGGGTGAAGGCAGTGCCCTCGCGCACGAGCGAGTCGAGGTGCGGCGTCTTCAACACAGGATACCCAAGCGCGCCGAGGGCGTCAGGCCGCATGTCATCGGCGAGGAGGAACACAAAGTTCGGCGGGCGCACCGGGGTCGCGCCACCCGCCAGCGATATGCCAGCGAGCAGCGTGAGCAGGCACAACAGCGGGCGCGGGCGGGCGTTCATCGGGCGATTGCGGGCAGTTTCGATGACGGCGGGAAAAAGGACAGTTCTTTCCCCAACGCAACTTCGCCCGCCGCGCCGCGTTAAATCTTGAAAAACTCCCGCCGGAAGTGAGTAATCACCGCATCGAACATAGAAGCGGCCACGGCGGCAGCCGCCGCGCGCCGATTCACATGAGACACAACGCCAAATACCTGCTCGCCGCGCTGCTCCTGTTCGGCCTCGTCAGCGCCTTCGACCAGCCCGCTGGCACCAAGCTCTGGGAGTTCTACACCGGCCACCCCATCCAGTCCTCGCCCGCGCTCGGCGCGGACGGCACCGTTTATTTCGGCGCGGACAACGGCAAGCTCTACGCCTTCGACCCGCAGGGCAACGGGAAGTGGGAGTTCCCCACCGGCGAGGCGCTCGTGGCCTCGCCCGCCGTCGTGGCGGACGGCACGGTGATCATCGGCTCGGTGGACGGCCATCTCTACGCGGTCGGTGCGGACGGCGTGGAGAAATGGCGCTTCCGCTCGAACGGCAAGATCGTCTCCTCACCCGCCATCGGCCTGGATGGCGCGATTCATTTCGGCTCGATGCGGAACACGCTTTATGCGCTGAACCCCGACGGCACGAAGCGCTGGGAGTTCACGGCGGACGATGCCTTGGTGGCCTCGCCCGCGATCGGACGGGACGGGACGGTGTATGCGATTTCGTTGAACGGCACGCTCCACGCGGTGGACCTGGCCGGGAAGCAGAAGTGGCAGTTCAAGGCCGGTGACAAGGCGAACTCCTCGCCGGCGCTCGGGGCGGACGGGACCATTTACTTCGGCGCGTTCGACGGCCACGTCTATGCGGTGAAGCCCACCGGCTCGAAGAGGTGGACGTTCGCCACGGGCGCGGCGGTGCGCGGTTCGGCGGCGGTCGGGCCCGACGGCGTGATCTACATCGGCTCCGACGATCGCAAGCTCTACGCGCTCGCGCCGGATGGCTTCAAGCGCTGGACCTTCACGACCGGCGGCTGGGTGCGCTCCACGCCCGCCATCGGCAGCGACGGCACGGTTTACGTCGGCTCCTACGACAACAGCTTTTATGCGGTCAGCCCGGAGGGAGCCAAAGTGTGGGAGTTCGGCACGGGTTCGGCGATTTCCTCCTCGCCCGCGCTGACCGCTGGCGGCGTGCTCTACTTCGGCGGGTGGAGCAAGCGCTTCTATGCGGTGAAGGCCGGCAGCAGCCTGGCTCCGGGGGCGTGGGCCAAGTTCCGTGGCGACGCGCGGCAGACGGCGTTTGCTGAATCCGAGTTCGCGCTCGTGCCGATCAAACCGCCCGCCGTCCGCCCGGCCTTCCCGGTGGAAGAGCCGCAGCCCGTCGCGGTCACGAGCAAAGCCGCCGCCGCCGAGGAATTTGCCCGCGCCCAGGCCGCGCGCGGGCTGGCGATGACGGCGAAGAAGGACTCCGCCGCCCGCGCCAAGGCCGCCGCAGTCCCGCCACCGGTTGCCCCCAAGCCCCTGGACACTTCCGCCGAGGCGAAGCAATTCGCCAAGGCCGAGGCGGAGGCGAACCGCAAAATGCTGGCCGACAACGCCCGCTTGCTGAAAGACGCCGAACTCGCCCGCAAGGCACAAGAGCAGGCGGATTACCGGCGCGCCCTTTCCGCCGCCGAGCTGGCCCGTGCTGCCAGGAGCGCGGCCGGCCTGCGTGAAGCCGCCCAGCGCAAGGCCGCCGAGGACGCGGAACGATTGGCCAAGGCCGAGCAGGAAGCCGGGCGCAAGGGGAAGGATCTCGAGTCCGCGCGTCTGTCCGCCGAAGCG
Organism: Limisphaerales bacterium; assembly: GCA_009773355.1. Taxonomy (GTDB): domain Bacteria; phylum Verrucomicrobiota; class Verrucomicrobiia; order Limisphaerales; family SXTU01; genus SXTU01. Next base: position 14,815 of record WRPG01000081.1, on the reverse strand, counting down.
AAAGCGCAGGCCGAGGCTGACCGCAAGGCCGCGATGGAGCTCGCGCGCCAGACCAAGTTGCAGCAGGACGCCGAGCGCAAGGCGGCGGACGCCCAGGCCAAGGCGAACGCCCAAGCCGAAATCGAAAAGAGCAAGCGCCTGCTTGAAGAAAGCCGCCGCACGCTCAAGGAGGCGGAGGATGCGCGCAAGTTGGAGCAGGCTGACGCAGCCCGCCGCGCTGCTGCTGCCGCCGAACTGGCCCGCCTGGCCAAGAAGGAAGCCGACCAGCGCGCCGCCGCGAAACAGGCCGCTGACCTCGCCGAGTCGAAGCGGGTGCTGGCCGAGGCCCAGGCGGCCGAGGCCGCGAAGCGCAAGGCCGACACGGAAGCCGCCCGCCAGGCCAAACTTCAGCAGGAAGCGGAACAGGCGGAGGCCGCGCGCAAGCTCGCCGCAGCCAGGGCGCAGGCCGAGGTGGAATTGAAGGCGGCTGCCGAGGCCGAGCGCATGCGGGCGAAGGAGCAGGAGATCGCCCGCAAGGTGATGGCCGACTCCGAGAAGGCCGCGCGCGAGGAACTGGACCGCCAGGCTCGCGAGGCTGCCCGCGAGCAGGCCGCCGAGCGTCGTCGCATCGAAGCCGAACGCCAGAAGTGGGAACCGGTTTCGGGCGGTTTCTTCCGGCGGCTCTTCGGCGGCGGTTCGTCCGAGCCGAAGGCCAAAGTTGAAACATCCGCCGCGCCAGCCGTCACCGCGCCAGCCGCTTCCGAGCCGCAGTCGGTCGCGGTCGCGCCGCCGCCAACGGCTCCGGTGCCGATCCCGGTGGTCCCGACGCCCGTGGTCGCCCTGCCGCCGCCCGCAGTGACAGCCCCGGTTGCCACCGCGCCCAGCGTGCCGCTCAGGATCATTTCCGACTCCTCGGAACTCACGCGTCCCGCCGCGCCCGCCCCGCCGGCCGCGTCCTTCTTCACACCGACGCAGCCGACGGTGGACCCGCTCGCGGAGCAGATTGAGATGATCAAGCAACGCGCCGCCGCCGCCCAAACGCCGCCCCAGTTTGTGCCGCCCGTCGTTCCGCAGGCGGCGGTTCCGCAAATGGCCGTTCCCCAGGCCGCGCAACCCGTCGCCGTAGCCGCTGGTCAACCGACCCAGGAGGAGCGACCCGGCTTCTGGTCGCGCGTGGGCGGCTTCTTCATCCGCACCAAGAAGGATCAGCAAGGCCAGCCAACGCAGCCGCAGACCGCGCAGCAGCAACGTCCCCTCGCACCGTGGCCGCCGGCGAACATCGTCGTCCGCGATCCGCGCGCCGCCGCGCCCGGCTCGCTCACCGCGACCAATTTCCCGCGCGTGCAATACGCGCCCGTCACGAACCAGAACAACCTGTTCCTGTCGCGCGCGATGGGGATGCAGACCAACGTCCCCGGCATGCCGCAGCCGCCCTCGCCGCCGCGCGAGGTGCGCGAGATGCGGCCGAGCAAGATCGGCACGCAGGGCCTTTCCGCCGACCTGCCCGGAGCCGCCGCGCCGATTGAAATCATCCAGGGCCGCACCAAGGCCGTGCTCCGCGTCTATGCCACCGGCGCGGGCCGCGTGATTCCCGACCTCAACGGCGCGGAGCTGGAAGTCGGGCAGGCTTACACGCTGGAGGCGCAGCCCGCGCGCGGCGCGGTGTTCCTCGGCTGGACCGGCAGCCTCGAGACCAACACGCCGACGCTGCGCTTCATCATGCGCACCGGCACGATTCTCTCGGCCAACTTCCAGTTCGGCTACAACCTCGAACGCGAGCTGCCCGAGGTCGCGATCACCTCGCCTGCGGACGGCGCGCGGTTGAACTCGCCCGCCTTCGCGCTGCAAGGCGCGGCGCGCGACAACCTGGCCGTGGCGCGCGTGGAAGTCTCGGTCAACGACGGCCCGTGGGAACCCGCGCAGGGCACGGACAACTGGTTGTTCCAAAGCGCCGCGCGGCCCGGCCCGAACTACGTGCGCGTGCGCGCCGTGGACCAGGCGGGGAACGCGTCGCAGCCCGTGCTCCGCTCGCTGTATTACTCCGTGCCGAGCCAGTTGACCGTGCGCGTGAATGGCGCGGGCACCGTCGAGCCGGACTGGGGCGGGCGGCTGCTCGATGTCGGCGGCGCTTACGAACTGCGCGCCACCCCGGCGGCGGGCCACGTCTTCACCGGCTGGAGCGGCGGCGTGAGCGGCGCGTCGCAGCTGCTGCAATTCACCATGCAGACGAATCTCGTCGTGGAGGCGAACTTCGCGCCGCGCGTGGCGAGCCTGGCGCGCGGCGTGTTCAACGGGCTGGTGTATCCGACCAACTCGCTCGTGCCCGCGAAGTGTGGTTTCTTCCAGCTCGAGGTCGGCGCGGACGGCGCCTTCACCGGCTTCCTGCGGCAGGGCGTTGCCAGCCATCCGCTGGTCGGGCGTTTCGACTTGAACGGCCAGGCCACGGCGACCGTGACGCGCGCGAACCAGACGGCGGTGACGCTCTCGCTCCAGCTCGACGCCGCTTCGGGCGAGCGGCTGAACGGGCGCTTCAACGACGACGGCACGGGCATCGAGATGTTCGCCTACCGGCAGGTCTTCGACGGGCGCTCCGCCGCGTCGCCGCTGGCGGGCCGCTACACCTTCGTCATGCCCAGCCCGACGAACGTGGTGAACAGCCCGGCGGGCGACGCGTTCGGAGAAATCGTCGTGGACGGCGCGGGGAACGTGAGGTTCGCCGGCGAGCTGCCCGATGGCACGCCGGTGCGGCACGAGGCGATCATGGCCCGCAACGGCCTCTGGCCGCTGCACGTCCCGCTGGCGGGCGGGCGCGGAATGCTGCTGGGCTGGATCACGGTCTCGAAAGACCCGAACCTCGACGCGTTCGGCGAGGTCATCTGGCACAAGCCGCTCTCGCCGCAGGACCGCTATTATCCCGGCGGCTTCTCCACGCGCCGCCATCTCTTCGGCAACCTCTACACGCCGACGGGCATGGCCAGCAGCGGCGGGCGGGACATCGGCGGGATGTTGAGCGGCGGCAACCTGGACAAGGTCGTCCTGGGCGAGTCGCGGTTCGCGGCGGCCAGCTCACCGCTGCCCCACGCCCTGCAGCGCTTCACCTGGAATTTCCGGCCCGAGACCGGCTTCGTGGAAGGCTCGTTCATCCACCCGGCCACGCGGCAGGAAACCGCCTTCCGCGGCGCGCTGCTGCAAAAGCGCGGCTGGACCTCGGGCTACTTCCTCGGCCAGAACCACAGCGGCGTGGTGCATCTGCAACTGCCGCAGTAGCCCCGCGCGCGGCCTTCAGGGCCGCAGAAACAGCCGGACTTCCAAGCGGGGCTTCCGCGGGGTGAAGCCCGCGCCCCGACGGCATCCGTTCAACTGAACTGCGTCTGGCCCGGCTTGGCCACGGGCGCGACGGGGAGCTTCATGTCCCACGTCATGTTCTTCGGGAAGAGGTCTTCCTTCGAGTTCAGCGCCATCTCCCAGGTGATTTCCTTGCCGGTGTAGGCGGCCATGCGCGCCATGATGGCGGTGAGCGTGGTCTTGATGAAGCGGTCGCCGGTGTTGAGCGGCTTGCCGGCGCGGATGCTGGCATACATCTCGTCGTGCTCGGTCTGGTAGCCGTTCTGGGTCTTGTCACCGGTCCACCGCCAGCGGTTCTCGCCGGTGATGACGTGGCGCTTGCCGCCGCTCTCGCCCTCATAGACGCCCTTGGTGCCGAAGACCTGCTCCGTCACCGCGCCGTGGCAGCGGTCGAACTGGCGGCAGAAATGGTAGCCCTTCACGCCGCCGGCCCACTTGTATTCGGCGGCGAAGTGGTCGTAGATGTTGCCGTATTCGCCGCCGTCCCCGCCGGGGCGCACCTGCCGGCCGCCGGTGCAGATCACGCTCTCGGGCGGCTCGTCCTTCATCGCCCACAGGAGCTTGTCAACCGAATGGACCGCCTGCTCGACGATGTGGTCGCCGGAGAGCCAGGTGAAGTAATACCAGCGGCGGATCTGCCACTCGAGGTCGGTCTTGGTGTTGGTGCGGTTCCACTTCGGATAACGGTCCACCGCGCCGGAGTAGTAGCTGGTGTAGATCGCGCGGATGTCGCCCACCGCGCCGTCGTGGATCTTCGCGAACGCGTCGCGGTTCGCCGTGGTCCAGCGCCAGACGAAGCCGTCCACGAGCGCGAGGTTCTTCTGCTTCGCCAGCTTGATGCTCTCCATCACCGAGCGCACGCCGGGGCCGTCCACGGCCATCGGCTTCTCGGCGAAGACGTGCTTGCCCGCCTCGATGGCGGCCCGGATATGCTGCGGGCGGAAGCCCGGCGAGGTGGTGAGCAGCACCACGTCCACGCCGCTGTTGAGCACCTTCTGAAAGGCGTCAATGCCGGTGAACTGGCGCTCCTTCGAGACGTTCACCTTCTCGGGGTTCTTGGACTGCACTTCCTTCAACGAGGCGAGGCCGGAGTCAATCTTGTCCTGGAACACGTCGCCCATGGACCACATGACCAGGTTCGAGTCGGCGTTGAGCGCTTGGTTGGCCGCGCCCGTGCCGCGCCCGCCGCAGCCCACCCAGCCGATCTTGATCTTGTCGCCCGCCGCGGCGGCGTTGGCGACGTGGGGGAAGTGGACGGCCGTCGCGAGCGCGCCGCCAGCGACGGCGGAGGTCTTGACGAAATCACGACGGGTGGCAGGAGAGGTGTTCATGTGGTGTGCGAAATGTGCGTGTGGTTTAGAGGACGGGCCGGGCAGCGTCAAGCCGCCGCTCGAAACCGACGGCAGCAGGTGAAGTCTCACCGCCGGAAGACGAGACGCGCCTGTGGCGGGACTTGGTCGAGAACCAGACCGGCGTCGGCTGGTGTGACTTTCAGGCCGGCGGGTTCGAACGACTGCAAACGCCAGCCAGCCGGAACTTGCAGCGTCAGGCCGTTGAGCGGCTGCGGCACGAGGAGCGAGACGACGGCGAAGTTCGCGGAGACTTCCACGTCCACGGCGACTTCGTTGCGTGCGGCCCACCAGGAGGCGAAGTCGTTCACCGTGCCGAACCACGCGACGGGTTTCAGCGCGGCGACGAAGTCGCGCTCGAACTGGAGCTTGTGGCCGGTGATGTCCGGGTGGATGAGCACGTTCATCAAGCCGCCGTAACGGGCCAGCTCTCGCGCCACGTCGAGGGCGGCCTGCACGCGCTGGCCGAGCGGCGGCTGCTCCTCGTCCTCGATGGTCACGGGGAACTCGAAGACGGGCGTCTCGGCGGCGCGCGCGCGGTCGTGGTTGAGCTGGAAGGGCAGGTGCGTGAGCGAGTCGTTCGCGGTGACGGAGGAGCTGTGGCGGTAGCCGGTGGCGACCAGCGCCTGCGGGAGCGCGTAGGGATTGCTCAAGTGGCCGGGACGGAACGAGACGATTTCCTGCCCGCCGAACTTCTCCAGCAGGAACTTGCTCGCGCGCAGCTCACCAAGCACCGAACCGCCGATGGTCAGGATGGGCGTGCGGACGAACGGCTGGTAGTCCGGGTAGCACTCCGTGCCGGTGCCGAGCGGGAAGCGCGAGAAGACCTTCGAGTGGCAGACGGTGTGGCTGGCCAGCTCGTGGCCGAGCGCACGGAGGCGTTGCAGGATGGGCGGCGCGGTGTCGTTGAAGAACGCGGTGTCGTTGAAGTCGCGGAGATACTTGACCTGCGTGAAGTAGGTCGCGCGCACGCCGACGCTCGCTTCGAACTCGGCGTAGGCCAGCGCGTTCGTCAGCGAGCGATTATAGTCCACGTCGTGCGTGATGAGCACGGGCAGTTGCCGGCCAAAGGGCACGGTGCCGAGCGTGACCGGCGCGGGCGCGGCGGCACGGTAGAGTTCCTTGAACAGCCGCAGCAGCACGTCGAGCGACGGCTCGAACTGGTTCACGTAGGCGCGGGCGATGCCTTCCTCGCGGTTGTTGTGACCGAGCAGCAGCAAGTAGCCGGGGTCGAAGCCCAGCGCGCAGGCGTAGCCGGCCTCCCACGGGCGCAGGAGAATTGCGGCGGAGCCGTCCTCGTAAATCGCCAGCGGCGGCACGGCGGGTTGCGTGTAGTGGTGTGTGCCGGCGATGGCGGCTGGGTTCTTCGGCTCGGCCACGCGGATGACGCGCTCGCGCGGGTGAGTGAAACCCGCCGTGAGCGGGTGCTGCGTGGGGAAGCCGATTTCGTAATGCGCCTTGGAGGGCACCGCCTGCGCGAAGCCGAAGATTCCCTCCAGGCCGCCGCCGAGCACGTTGGCCGCGATGAGCGTCCCGCCGGTGCGCGGGTGCGCGGCGAGCGCGCGGAGTTCCGGCGCGGCCAGCACGGCCCCGGACAACTGCGGATACACGAGCACGACACGATGCGTGAGCGCATGCGCGGTGTTCGTGGTCAGCACGAACGGCACGCCGATGGTGCGCAGGCCGTGCGCGAGGCCGAGCCAGGCGGAGTCCGGCTCGGTGAGCAGGATGGCTAGCCGGTTCGTGCCGCCGGAACTGTAGCGTCGCCAGTCGGTGGGCGGCGGCGGGGGGATGTGCGAAACATTCGTCGGCCCGATCACGCCGGGGAAGCGGTGCAACTCGACGGCGGGAGCGGCTGAGGGAGACGGGACTGAACCAACTTTGGGCGCGGGCGGCTCAATCGGTTTCTCCACCGGCGGCCTCTCCCCCGACTTGAACGCCTGCTTCGCCACCCAAACCAGCAGCGCCACGGCGACCAGCCCGGCGAACGGGAAGTAAATCCAGTTCCGTTTCACGCGGCGGTGGGCGGAGTTGGCGGAGCAGTGTCGGGCACGGGGAGTTGTTAGCACGGCCAGCCGGGCAGCGTCGAGCCATGCGCGGCGGGCCGGACGAAGTTTGTTACTGAAAATGCGCGGCGGGCTGGTAGCCTCCCGCCGTCAAACAACCAGCCTCGTCACCACGGGGAGCCAGCCAGCGTCAACCATGCACATGCCCGCCATCGCCATCGCCTGCGCGCTGCTGCTCGGGACGCTCACCGTTGCCGCGCAGGGCACGGCGTCCGCCGAGGGCACCGTCACGCTGCCGAAGCAATCGGCGCAGGCCCAGGCCGCCAAACGCTACGCCGGCCAGGCCGGCGCGCTCGCCGCGCCAGAGCCGCCGACCGCCGTCGTCTTCCTCGAAGGCGCGCCGCCGCCCGCCGATGACAAGCCGGCCACCAACGTCGTGCAGGTCATTCAGAAGGGGATGCAGTTCGGCCCGGGCCTCATCGCGGTGCGCAAGGGCACACGCGTCGAGTTTCCGAACGGCGACGACTTCTACCACAACGTCTTCTCCTACTCGAAGGCCAAGCGGTTCGACCTCGGGCGTTTCCTGAAGGACGAGAAGCCGCCGGCGGTCACGTTCGACCAGCCGGGCGTGGTGAAGCTCTACTGCGAAATCCATGAGCACATGCGCGGCACCGTCGTCGTGCTGGACACGCCCTACTTCGTGAAGACGGACACCAACGGCGTCTTCCGCCTCACCGGGCTGCCGGCCGGGCAGTTCAAGCTCAGGGCGTGGCTGGACGACAAAATTTCCTACGAGCAGCCGGTGGATTTGAAACCCGGCGCGACCGCCCGCGTCAACTTTCCCGGCCCTTAGCCGCCATGCCGCGCCTCAGCTTCCGTTTCAAGCTCCTCTTCGCGATGATGCTCGTCGTGGGCGGCGTGTCGGGCGTCACGCTTTACCTCACGCAGATGCGCGTGCAGGCCGCCTACGAGAAGCTCTTCAAGGACAAGCTCGAGGCGCAAATCACCTACGTCCCGCGCGAGCAGGAGCTGCGCATCGGCAGCATCAAGCAGGAGTGCGAGCGGCTCGCGAAGTCCGTCCGCATCGTCGCCGCCATGCGCGAGGGCGACGCCCAGCAGCTCTACCGCGTCGGGCGCGATGAGTTGAAAATCATCCTGCGCACGGAGGAGGAGTTGTCGAGCAACGAGGGCGCGTCCGAGGCCACCAACACTCCCGCGCCGCCGCCGGCCCCGATCGGCCCCATCGCGGAGGCCATCAAACAGAAGATGAAGGCGGCGGCGGAAGACCTGCGGGCGAAGACGCCCGCGCGTCCCGGCGTCAAGCCGGGTGACTCGGTGAAGAAACCGTCCGGCGGGCGGCTGCCGATTCCGCCCAAGACGCCCTACCTGGGGTTCATTGACTCCGAGGGCAAGGTGCTGGAAATCCCGGAGACGTCGCGTTATCTCACGCCTGACCGGCAGCGCTTTCTACAGGGCCTCAAACGCTTCGGCCCGCTGGTCTCCAAGCTGGAGTCGCAGCAGGTCGGCTACCTGGACCTCGGCGGCGAGCGGCTCACCGAGGTCATCGTCACGCCCGTCCGCGATGAAGGGCAGACCATCGGCGCGGCGGTCTATGGCATCCAGTTCTTCGACATCGCCTCCGCCGTCACCGAGAAGGTCATCAGCGACGTGAGCGACATCGAGAGCGGCACCTGGATCGAGGGCAAGCTCTACACGCGCACCATCCCGGCGGACGTTCGCCCGGAGCTGGTCCGGCAGCTCGCCGGGGAAATCGCCCAACATCCCCAACCACGCGACGATTTCATCGTCAACCTCCACGACATCCCGCACCGCGTCTTTTACACCGCGCTGAACGAAGGCTCGATGCTGCCCAGGGCCTACAAGGTCGGCCTTTACTCGTGGGAAGACGCGCTCAAGGCGCAGGGGAAATTGCGCGCGCAGATTCTCACCTTCAGCGCGGCGGCCCTGGTCGTCGCGCTCGTGGTGAGCCTGCTCCTCGCGCACGGCCTGTCGGTGCCCATCCGCGAGCTGGTGGGCGGCACCGAGCAGATCAGCCGGGGCAACTTCCAGGTGAACGTGCCCGTGCGCAGCCAGGACGACCTCGGCCAGCTCGCGCAGTCCTTCAACGAGATGGCCGCCGGCCTCGCGCTCAAGGAGAAGTATCACAGCATCCTCCACACGATTGCCGACAAGGACGTGGCCCAGCAGCTCCTCGAAGGCAAGATCGCGCTCGGCGGCGAGCTGCGCGAGGCCACCGTGATGTTCTGCGACATCCGCGGCTTCACCGCGCTCACGCAGAACATGAACCCCACCGAGGTCATCGCGCTGCTCAACGAGCACATGACCGCGCTGACCAAGGTCGTCACCGAGCACCATGGGGTTGTGGACAAGTTCATGGGCGACGCCATCATGGCCATCTTCGGCGCGCCCAAGAGCTACGGCAACGACACCCTCAACGCCGTCCGCTGCGCGCAGCAGATGATGGCCGAGCGCGCCAAGCTCAACGAAACGTCGCGCTATCACCTGCAGGTCGGCATCGGCCTCGCCACCGGGCGGGTGCTGGCCGGCAACATGGGTTCCGCCGACCGCTCGAACTACACCGTGCTCGGCGAGCGCGTGAACCTCGCCTCGCGCCTGTGCAGCGTCGCGCGGCGCGGCGAAGTCGTCATCGGTCCCACCACGCGCGAGCAGCTTGCCGACCTCATCACCGTCGAGGAGATGGACCCGCTCCAGCTCAAGGGTTTCAGCGACAGCATCCGCGCGTTCAAGCTCATCGAAGTGCGCACCGAACCACAGCCCGCCGCCCAGCCCGCTTGAAACGCACGACGACAACCGCGCTGGTTTCACTGCTCATGGCAGCACAGTTCGCTTTCGGGGAGGAAGATTTGCTCCGGCGGCTCGATGACTCGCTTAGTTACCAGTCGCCAAAAGGTTTCTTTCGCTCCGAACTCAGCGGGCTGGTGGATGTCGAGGGCTACTTCATTGACCAGCGCCCGCCCGGGCTGCTCTTCGGCAAGGACGACCTGTTCAGCCCGCGCCTCTCGCTCTTTCTCGACACGCACCTCGGTTCGCAGTTTTACAGCCTGGTGCAGTTCCGCGCCGACCGCGGCTTCGACCCGGGTTCCAAACCCGACGGCGACGCGCGCTTCGACGAATACCTCTTGCGCTGGACGCCGTGGGCGGACGGGCGGCTGAACGTGCAGGCCGGCAAGTTCGCCACCGTCTTCGGCAAGTGGGTGCAGCGCCATGACTCGTGGCAGAACCCGTTCATCACCGCTCCGCTCGCCTACGAGAACGTCACCGTCATCACCGACCAGGCCGCGCCCGGCGCACCGGCTGGGTTCCTGGGCCGCCGCAGCGTCGCGGACACGAAAGCCACATGGCTGCCCGTTGTCTGGGGACCGGCCTACACCAGCGGCGCGAGCGTCTTCGGCCAGTTGGGCAAGTTCGACTACGCCTTCGAGTTCAAGAACGCATCCATCTCCTCGCGCCCGACCGCGTGGGACGCGCAGGACAATGGCTGGGAGAACCCGACGGTTTCCGCACGCCTCGCCCACACGCCAAACGCCGCGTGGAACTATGGCGTCTCCGCCAGCCACGGCTCCTACCTGCTCCCGGCGGCGGAGGCGACGCTCCCGGCGGGCTACGGTCGCAGCAGCTACCGGCAGACCACGATTGGCACGGACCTCTCGTGGTCGCACCACGGCTGGCAGGTCTGGGGCGAGGCGATGGTTGCGCGCTTCCAAGTCCCGCGCGTCGGCAACGCGGACACGTTCACCTATTTCGTGGAGGCCAAATACAAGCTTACCCCGAACCTCTTTGCCGCCATCCGCTGGAACCAGCAGCTCTTCGACACCGTGCCCGACGGGGCGGGTGGCGCGCAGCATTGGGACCGGAACATCTTCCGGGTGGACACCGCGCTGGGCTGGCGCTTCACGCGTCATTTGCAGGGCAAGGTGCAATACAGCCTTTCGCACGAAAACGGCCCAATTCAGCAAGGCGAGCAGCTTCTGGCGGCGCAACTGACGGTAAAGTTCTGAAAAGCGGGCCGCTGCGGAGTGGTGGCTCAACCGTTTCTTGTCATTACAATGGGGGGAAGTTGCCCGGTTATTTTTGCTTGGGTTCGGTGTTCGGGTTCGTCAGACTGCCTGACGAAAGAGAAATTATGGCTCGTATCAACTGGCAGCAGATCAACTGGTATAACACGACGTTCCTCCTCGGCACGGTGGCGCTAACTTTGACGGCGGTGCCTGCCTACCTCTGGCAGCACGGGCTCTCGTGGTTCCAAGCGGGCTTGTTCGTCCTGTTCTTCATCCTGACGGGCCTGAGCATCACCCTGGGCTACCACCGGCTGTTCTCCCATCATGCGTTCCAAGCGGCGTGGCCGGTGCGGCTGCTCACGCTCATCTTTGGCGCGGCGGCGTTCGAGAACTCCGCGCTGACCTGGTGCGATGACCACCGGCGGCATCACAAGCACACCGACCATGAGGAGGATCCCTACGACATCTCCAAGGGCTTCTTCCACGCGCACATGGGCTGGATCATGTTCAAGCTGGGCGAGCCGCCGACCTACGCCAGCGTGCCGGACCTTGAGCGCGACCCGCTGGTGCGCTGGCAGCACAAGTATTACGTGGTGATCGGGCTGCTCGCGGGCTTCGTTCTGCCGGCCGTCCTCGGCTGGTTCTGGGGCGGTGCGGATGCGGCCCTCGGTGCGTTTCTCATCGCCGGCGTGGCGCGCACCGTGTTCGTGCATCACTCGACGTTCTTCATCAACTCCCTCTGCCACACGCTAGGCAAGCAGCCCTACTCCGACCGCTGCACCGCGCGCGACCACTGGCTCATGGCCTTCTTCACCTTCGGCGAGGGCTACCACAACTTTCACCACGCCTTCCAGCACGACTACCGCAATGGCGTGAAGGCCTGGCAGTTCGACCCCACCAAGTGGTCCATCTGGCTGCTCTCGAAAGTCGGTCTGGCCTCGCAGCTCCGCCGCGTGCCCGACGAGCGCATCCGCCACGCCGAGATCACCGAGCAGCAGCGGCAGCTCGCGATGAAGATGGCCGCCCTGCCCGCCGCGCAGCTTGCTCCGGTGCGGGCGCAGGTGGAGGCCGTGCAGGCCCGCCTCCACGAGGCGTTCGAGCGCTGGGAAAAGCTCGAGATCGAATACCGCCGCGCGATGGAGAAGAAGATCGAGGCCTCCCGCGAGAAGGTCGCCCAGCTCTCCCACGACTTCCGCGAGGCGAGAGAGAAGCTCGTCGTCGCTTTCCACGAGTGGGAGCAAACCCATTCCTCCGCGCTCTCCACGATGCTCGCGGGCGCGTAGTCCCAATCTGAAAAGCAAAAACGGGCGGCGAAGGTGACTTCGCCGCCCGTTGCGTTTTGGAAATGCCTACTTGGCCTGCTTGACCTTGATCCACTTCTTCGCCTTGGCCGAGGCGAGCACGGCGTCCACCACGTAGTCGGTGGCGAGGCCGTCCTTGAAGTCCGGCTTGCAGCCCTTGCCGCTTTCCAATCCCCGGACGAACTCGACCATCGCGTGGATGAAGCTGTGCTCGTAGCCGAGCTGGAGGCCGGGCACCCACCAGTTGCCGCAGTAGGGATGATCGCCGTCGCTCACATGGACGCTCTTCCAGCCGCGCTCGGGACCTTCGTCGGTGTAGTCGAAAATCTGGAGGCGGTGCAGGTCGTGCAAATCCCACTTGAGGCTCATGTTCGCGCCGTTGATCTCGAAGGTGTAGAGCGCCTTGTGGCCGCGCGCGTAACGGGTGGACTCGAAGAGGCCGAGCGAGCCGTTGTTGAAGTGGCAGTGGAACAGGCACGCGTCGTCAATGCCGACCTTCTCGACCTTGCCGGTGAGGTTGTGCTTGCGCTCCTTCACGAACGTCTCGGTCATCGCGCTCACGTCCTTGATGCCGCCGTTGAGCCACATGGCGGTGTCAATGCAGTGCGCGAGCAGGTCGCCCGTCACGCCGGAGCCGGCGACCTTGGCGTCGAGGCGCCAGAGGCCGGTGCCGCCCTGCGGCAGGTCGGCGTTGATGGTCCAGTCCTGGAGGAAGTTCGCGCGGTAGTGATACACGCGACCGAGCTTGCCGGCGTCAATGAGCTGCTTCGCGAGCACGACGGCCGGGCAGCGGCGGTAGTTATACCAGACCATGTTGGGCACTTTGGCCTTCTGGATGGCCTTGAGCATCTGCTCGGCCTCCTTCGAGTTCAGGCCGAGCGGTTTCTCGCAGAGGATCATCTTGCCGGCCTTGGCGGCGGCGATGGCCTGCTCGGCGTGCATGTTGTTGGGCGTGGCGATGTCAACGACGTCAATGTCTTCGCGTTCGAGGAGCTTGCGCCAGTCGGTCTCGATGGACTGGTAGCCCCACTTGTCGGCGAACTCCTGCACCTTCGCCGCGTCACGGCCGCAGACGGCCTGCGGGACGATTTCGTAGCTGGAGGGGAAGAAGTGGTTGACCTGGTGGAAGGCGTTGCTGTGGGCGCGGCCCATGAAGCTGTAGCCGATGAGTCCGATGCGGAGTTGTTTCTTGGCCATAATGTGATGTGCGTTGAGTGTTGCGAAAAGCCGCCCCAGGAGGCCGCGCTGCGCGCACGACCGTGCAATGGAGCGCGCGGATTCGACAACGCGTTTTCCGCGAAGTCAATCCTTCTCCCGGCGCGGCGGTGAACTTTGAACTTTGAACTTGGCGGGTTTCTTTCCATCCTCCGCCCGTCGCCGTTTCCGTGGGCAGCGGAAGCCGCGGCTGAGTTGTGCAACCAACCGAGTTCGCCGCATGAGCGAGTCAGGCTACGAAGCCGCTGCCATTCCACATCCGCAATCGCCGCTGCTCACGGCGCTGCTGCGCGACGTTTCGCGTTCCTTTTACCTCACGCTGCGCGTGCTGCCCCGCCCGGTCCGCCCGCAGATCGGCCTGGCCTACCTGCTCGCCCGCGCCACCGACACCATCGCGGACACGGAGCTGGTCCCGCTGGCCGACCGCCTCCAGGCCCTCCAGACGCTCCGCGAGCGCATCGCCGGCACGCGGCTCATCCCGGTGAACTTCGGCGCATTCGCCGAGCGGCAGAGTTCGCCCGGCGAGCGCATGTTGCTCGAGCGCGTCGAGGAGGCGCTGGGCGTGTTCAACCGTTTCACCTACTCCGACCAGCAGCGCATCCGCGAGGTGCTCTCCACCATTGTCAGCGGGCAGGAGCTGGACTTGCAGCGCTTTCACGGTGCGTCGCAAAAGGGCATCGCCGCGCTGCGCACGGAGGCGGAGCTGGAGGATTACACTTACCGCGTCGCCGGCTGCGTCGGCGAATTTTGGACCCGCATCACCCGCGCGCATTTGTTCCCGGTCGCGCCGCTGGACGACGCGAAGCTGCTGCACGACGGCGTGCGTTTCGGCAAGGGCCTCCAGCTCGTCAACATCCTCCGCGACCTCCCGCGCGACTTGCGCCAGGGCCGCTGTTATCTGCCTGAAGAACGGCTCCGCGCCATCGGCCTGCATCCTGCCGATCTGCTCGACGTGGCGAACGAGCCGGAATTCCGCGCGCTCTACCACTCGTATCTCGACAAGGCCGCCGCCCACCTCGCCGCCGGCTGGGAATACACCAACTCGTTGCCGCGCCGCTTCGTCCGCGTGCGCCTCGCGTGCGCGTGGCCGGTGCTCATCGGCATCAAGACCGTCGAGAAACTCCGCGCCGCCAACATCCTCGACCCGCGCCTCACGGTGAAGACCTCCCGCGGCGAAGTGCGCGGCATCATCGCCGGCTCGGTGCTGCGCTACCCGTGGGCGGAGTCCTGGCGGCGTCTGTTCCCCCTGGCCGACACCCGCAATTCAAGTTGATTCACCCCCCTCCCTTCGCTAAAACCAACGCCCTATGCAGCTTTTCAAACTAACCGTGCTCGCCATCCTGCTTGCCGGCAGCCTGTGCTTCGCGCCCATTTTGACCCGCGCGGCTGATTCCAAAGCCAAGGCCAGCGCCGCCGCCGACAAGGAAGCCCAGGCCGAGGCCGCCGCCCGCGCCAAGGCCGAGGCCGCCGCCAAGGCCGAGAAGGAACGCAAGGCCAAGGCCGACGCCGACGCCGCCCAGCGCGCGCGCATCGAGGCCGACCGCAAGGCCCAGGAGCAGACCGCCGCGCAGGCGAAAGCC
>WRPG01000131.1 GCA_009773355.1 Limisphaerales bacterium | reverse complement strand
GCCGGCCCGATCTGCCCGTATTCGTGGCCAGCGGTTTTGCCGGTGAGACTACGCCCGGGAGAATGAGCGAGGCAGGCATCGCCGGTTTCCCCCAAAAGCCCATCGACCCGAGCGAACTCGCCCGCGCGCTGGCGCGGGCTTTGCAATAGCACGGCCTGGACCACGGGATTGCCGGACGCGTCAAACGTCGGTGCTCCGGGTCATCTATAAAGTCAGCACCGCACATTCGTAGTTGCAGCTAAATGATTGTTGCGCGGCAGGCTGAGCGATTTTGCGGGACATTTCCGGAAAACTTTTGTTGGCTGGGTGCCGATGCAACCCGCAACACCGGCGAAACCACTGCCCGACGATCCCGCGATTCTGCTGCGCACCGTGCAAGTGCAGGTGCTCGATACGCCCGAGCAGCGCGAGCGCGCGCAACAGCTCCTGGCCGCTGATCATTACCTGGGCGGCGTGCAGGCCGTGGGCGAGCAAGTGCACTACGCGGTGAGCGACGCACAGGGCGAGTGGGTGGCGGTGCTGATTTTTGCGGCCGCCGCGAAACACCTGCGCCCGCGCGACCAGTGGATCGGTTGGAGCGACGAGCAGCGTCGCCGCCGCCTCGCTCTGGTCGTGAACAACGTGCGTTGCCTGCTCCTGCCGGAGCGCACCGTGCCCAACCTCGGCTCCGTCGTGCTGAGCCGGATACTGGCGCGACTGAGCGAGGACTGGCAGGCGCGCTATGGCCATCCGGTGCTCGTGGTGGAAACCTTCGTCGATCCCGAGCGCTTCCATGGCGGCGTCTATCGCGGGTCGAGCTGGACCGAGTTGGGCCTGACCAAAGGGCACGGCCGCAAAGCGCGCGACTACTACGAAACCCACGAGCGGCCCAAACGGCTCTTCGCCCGCGAGCTGGTCAGGAACGCCCGCCGCAGCCTCCAGGCTGAGCATCTCAAACCCGCGCTGGCCGCCGTCGAAGCGAAAGTGCCGGTGCGCAGCACCCTGAAAGCGGCCGAACTCGAGTCGCTGTCCGATCACTTCCGCGCCGTGCCTGAGTATCGCCGACGCATGGGCCAATATCCGCTTTACGCGCTATTGGGCATCACCGCCTGCGCCTACCTCGCGGGCGCTCCGCGCGGGCAAAAAGATTTGGCCGCGTTTGCGCGCCGGCTCTCTTCGCGCCAGCGCGCCGCCCTGGGCGTGCGCCGCAACGCCCGCGATGAATATCCCGCGCCCAGCCAGCCGACGTTCAGCCGGATGTTCGCGCACGTCGCGGAAGAGGAAATCGAGGCGACGCTCTTGCGGCACCAGAGCCAGGTGCGAGGCGCGCCAGCGCCGGAGGAGATCGTGGTGCTCGACGGCAAAGTGCCCAAACACAGCGGCGGGCTCAACGTGGTCACCGCCGTCACCGCTCCCGGCCTGCACTACCTGGGCTGCGAGGTGGTGGCCGACAAATCCAACGAGATTCCCGCCGTGCGCGCCTTGTGCGAGCGGCTGGAACTCGACGGCCGGCTCGTCAGTATCGACGCCCTGCATACGCAGAGCGAGACCGCCCGCCAAATTGTCCTCGAGCACGGCGGCGACTACGTGATGACGGTCAAAGGCAACCAACCCACCGTGCAGGCGGCGGTGCAGGCGGGTGTCCCCGATCCGGCCTCCCCTTTTTTGCCCCGCTGAAAGATCCCGCGGCGGTGCGCTGGAGCGACCTGGAAAAAGGCCGCTTGGTCACACGCACCCTCGTCGCCCGCCAACTCGACGGGGAACAAGCCGGCTTCCCGCTGGCCGCCCAAGCCGCGCGGTTGCACCGCCAGCGCGAGGACAAAACCGCGGAAACGGTGGAGCTGATCACCAGCCGGCCGAAGGCCGAACTGTCGCCGTCCCAGTGGCTGCAAGCCAACATCGACCATTGGACCATCGAGACCGGGCTGCACGCGCGGCTCGATGCTTCGCGCCACGACGACCGCTGCCGCTTGCGCCGGCGCAAAGCGGTGCGCATCCACGCCATGTTCAATCGCTGGGCCAACAGCCTGTTCATCCATTGGCGCACCCGCCCGTATCACACCACCACCGACTTCACCGCCGCCATGGCCGAGAATCACGACCGCCGCGCCCTCTCCGCCATCCTCTCCCAACGCTTCCCTTCGTGAATACGCGATGGGTAGTCCGCCATCGGCCGAAACTCCGCTTGCCATTGGGCTCGGCGCGCGAAAAATGACCGGCCAGGGCGGGCCTCATGCCGGGCTCCCCC
>WRPG01000130.1 GCA_009773355.1 Limisphaerales bacterium | reverse complement strand
GGCGACACCGTGGGCGTGCGCTGGCCGCAGCATCCGCTCATGCGCGAGGTCATCCGCGCGTGCGGCTTCCCGCTGGCCGCGCCGAGCGCAAACCTTTCCAACCAGCTTTCCCCGACGAACGTCGAGCACGTCCGCAAGCAGCTCGGCGACCGGCTGCGGCTCATCGTGGACGGCGGCGACTCGAACGTGGGCATCGAAAGCACCGTGGTGGACTTGACCGTCAATCCGCCGCGCGTGCTGCGGCCGGGGATGATCCACGCGGAGTCGCTGGCGGCCGCGCTTGGCGATGGCCGATTGCCGATTGGCGATGGCCGATTGGAACACGGTGAGAGCGCGCTGCGCAGTCCGGGGCAGTTGCCGAAGCACTATTCGCCCAAGGCCCGGCTTGTCGTGCTGGCGTGGCGGGACGAGGCGGAGTTGAAGGCCCGGCTCGCCGGACTGGGAGTGGCCCCGGCCAGCGCCTGGGTGCTCGCGCACTCGCACATCCCGCTGGGCGGCGGCTTCGGCTCGGTGTCGGTGATCCCGCACGACGCGGAGGCCTACGCGCGGGCGCTCTACGCGGAGCTGCACCACTGCGATGAGGAGGGCGCGGCGTGCATCGTGGCGGAGGCGCCGCCGGACACGCCGGAGTGGCGGGCGGGGCATCGCGGACCGGCTGCGACGGGCGGCGGCGTGAGGAGCGCCGGCTTGCAGCCGGCTTGGCGCGCGGTGCTTTGAGCCAGTGTGCGACTGCGCATTGGTGATCCGGTGAAAAGCCGCTTCGGTGGCACTTTCACACGCAAGGCCGGCTGCAAGCCGGCGCTCCGCATCCTTGGGCCGGCGAAGCCTTGTTTGACGAAGCGCAGGTGATTCAGCAATCTCCCGCCCACATGCGAACCCGACTTCTTTCCGGCCTGGCCGCGCTGGCGTTCGCGGTGTCGGCCGGCGCGCAGACCAACGCGCCCGCGGCGCGCGTCATCACGCTGGCGGAGTGCATTGCGCTGGCGCTCGACAAGAACCTCGACATCCAGATCCGCCGCCTCCAGCCGAGCATTGACCTCTACAACCTGGACGCGTCGCGCGGCTACTACGACCTGACGTTCAACCTGAACGCCTCCCAGTCGTTTCGCGCTTCGCCGCCCTCGGGGAACCCGGCCAGCCGCTTGTTTGGAGTTCCCAGTGAGAACTACACGGAACTATACGGCTCCAGCCTGACCCAGCAGCTGGGCAGCGGTGGCAACGTCACCTTGAACACCGATCTGACCCGTCAAAGCGGCTCCTCCTTCACCAGCTTCAATTACTCAAGTGTCGCGGACATCACGCTCACTCAACCCCTCTTGAAGAACGCATGGATTGACTCCACGCGTCAGACCATCCTCCTCAACCGGCGCCAGCTCAAGATTGACGAGCTGGCCCTGCGCGACCAGGTGATGACCACGGTCAACAGCGTGCAGCAGGCGTATTATGAACTCGTCTATGCGCGCGACAATGTGCGGGTGCAGGAGGCGTCGCTGGAACTCGCCGAGAAGCTCCTCGCCGACAACAAGCGCCGCGTCGAGGTCGGGGCGCTCGCGCCGCTGGACGAGAAGCAGTCGGAGTCGCAGGTGGCCGCGCGGCGGTCGGATTTGCTTTCCGCCAAGCGCGACCTGGAGATTCAGGTCAACAACCTCAAGAACCTCGTGGGTGACGACTTCAACTCCTGGGCGGTCACCGCGCTGGAGCCGGCGGACAAGCTGCTCGCCGTGGCGCAGACGCTCAACGTGCAGGACAGTTGGCGGCACAGCATGGCGCTGCGGCCCGATCTCCAGCAGAAGAAGGAGCTGATCGAGAAGCAAAACATCGTGCTCCGCTACAACCACAACCAGCTCTTCCCCTCGCTCGACCTCACGCTCACCTACGGCCACAACAGCCTCGGGCAGACCCTGCCCACCGGACTCAACGGCATTCAACGGGGCGACAACCAGTCCTACTCCTACGGCATCGTGCTGAGTTTCCCCTTGAGCAACACGACGGCGAAGAACAACTACAAGGCCGGCAAGCTCACGAAAGAGGTGCTGCTGCTCGAATTCAAGAAGCTGGAGCAGGGCATCATCGTGGAAATTGACAACGCGGTGAAGCAGGCGCAGACGGCCTACGACAAGATCGAGGCCACCCGGCAGGCCCGTCTCTACGCCGAGGCCGCGCTCGACGCCGAGCAGAAGAAGCTGGAGAACGGCAAGAGCACGAGCTTCTTTGTCCTCCAGCTCCAGCGCGATCTGACCGCCGCCCGTTCCGCCGAAATCCGCGCGCTGGCCGACTACAACAAGGCGCTCTCCACGCTGTCTCGGAGCGAGGGCACGACGCTGGACAAGGCAAACATCGGGCTGGAGTTCAAGTAAGCGGCCGGCCCCGGAGCGCGGACGCCGAGGTCCGCTTCAGCTTCGCCGTGACTGACCAACTGCGGACGTGGGCGTCCGCGCTCCTTCACTTCTTCTGGTAAAGCTCGGCGGCCTTCTTGTGCCAGGCCTCCGCCTCGACGTAGTTCTTCGGCACGCCGCGGCCGTGGAGGTAAATCTCGCCCAGCTTGTAGGCGGCATCGGCGTCGCCGCCATTGGCCGCCGCCTTCAGGGACTCGACGTTGCTGGTGCCCGCCGCGCCGCCGCCGGAGGGCGTCTCACAGCCGGCGAGGAACAGCGCGCCCGAGGCGAGCGCAAGCAGGAGCGAAAATTGGGCGATGGCCTTCAGAACGGTTTTCATGGCGGCGGACTCTAGCGGGGGGCCGGCGGCGTGGCAACGGCGCAGTTGGCCGCTGTCGTGAGGATTTCAAAGGCGGACAAAAGTGTGCGAGCAAAGGCGGACAGATTTACTGGGCGCGGATTTGGAGGAGGAGCGCGGGGCGTTCGCCGG
>WRPG01000129.1 GCA_009773355.1 Limisphaerales bacterium | reverse complement strand
CGCCGCCGAACTGCGCGATGAAATGCGCCGCCAGCGGCAGGATGTCCTCGCGGCGCTCGCGCAGCGGCGGCACGCCCAGCTCGACGACCGCCAGCCGGTAGAACAGGTCCTCGCGGAAGCGGCCTTCCTTGATGAGCGTCTCCAGGTTGCGGTTCGTCGCGGCGAGGATGCGCGCGTCCGTCTGCAACTCCCGGCCCGAGCCAACGCGCCGGAAGCGCCCCTCCTGCGTCACGCGGAGCAGCTTGGCCTGCAACTGCGGCGACATCTCGCTGATCTCGTCGAGGAAGATGGTGCCGCCATCCGCCTCCTCGAAGCGGCCCGTGCGCGCCTGGTGCGCGCCGGTGAAGGCGCCTTTCTCATGCCCGAACAGCTCGCTCTCCAGCAGCGTCTCGGGAATCGCCGCGCAGTTCACCTTCACCAGCGGCCCCTTGGCGCGCGGGCTCCAGCCGTGGATCGCGTCGGCCAAAACCTCCTTGCCCACGCCGCTTTCACCGGTGATGAGCACGCGGCTCTCGGAGGGCGCGATGAGCGCGGCGTCGTGGAACACGGCGCGCATCAGCGGGCTGGCGGCGATGACGTTCGGCGGCAACGGCGGCTCGTCAGAGGTGGCGGCCTCCGCGTGCTGGCCGGTGATGTGCTCGACGGTGCGGAGCAGTTCGTCGAGGTCAATCGGCTTGGAAAGGTAGTTCACCGCGCCATCGCGCATCGCGCCGACCGCCTCGCGGATGTCGGCGTAGGCGGTGACCAGCAGCACCGGGAGCTTGGCGTGAAGCTGGCGGGCGCGGCGCAGCGTTTCCAGACCCGTCATGCCCGGCATCCGCACGTCGGAAATCATCATGCTGACCGGCGTGGAGGCGAGCAGCTTGAGCGCGGCCTCGCCGGAATCGGCCACGAGCGGACGGTGGCCGTTGCGCTCCAGGAAGGTCTGCAACAGGCTGCGCTGGCCCGGGTCATCATCCACCACGAGGATGCGCGGGGCGGCGGGGTCGCTGGGCTTGGCGGTCATGCGGTTCGTCGGGCGGAGTGTTTGGGAAAGTGGCGGATTCGTCCAGCTTGCGAGCGGAGCGCGGACGCCCACGTCCGCAGCGGTCACCTTGCCAAATGCGCAACCGAACATCGAACACCATCGCTGCAATACGCTGCTGCGGCCCGGAGGGCTGCGCTCCAAAATCTCGCCTCACGCCAGCGTCTTGAGGTGGCTGACGCGGAAGAGCGCGCCGCGCGGCTCGTTCGCCAGGCACTCGATTTCCCAGCCGTGGGCCAGGACGATCTGCTGGACGATGGCCAGGCCGAGGCCGGTGCCCTTTTGGTGCGTGGTGAAGTAGGGCTTGAAGATTTCCTTCCGGTTCTCGGGCGCGACGCCCGGGCCGTTGTCGCGGATCTCCAGTGTCAGGGTGTTGTCCGGGTTGCGCGTGGCGGTGATGCGGATTTCGCCGCCCTGGTCCAGCGCCTGCGTGGCGTTGAGGAGCAGGTTGAAGAGCGCCTGCCGCAGGAGCTGCTCGTCCGCCTCGATGCGCGGGAGGTCGGGCTGGACGGTGAGCTGGATGGCCTTCTCCTCCAGATCGTAGCCCAGCGCGCGGACGACCTCGTTGAGGGCGTTGCCGAGGGGGACCGGGGAGCGGCGCACCTCGCGCGGCCGGGAATAGTTGATGAACTCGTTCAACTGCGCGGTCACGCGGTCCGCCTCGTCCACGATGCCGCGCGACTTCTCGCGGACGGGGGCGGGGGCGTCGTCCTGCTTGGAGATCATCTGTGCCAGGCCGCGGATGATGTTGAGCGGGTTCTTCGTCTCGTGGGCGAGGCCGGCGGCGGCGAGGTTCATCTCGCGCAGGTGGGAGTTCATCTCGCTGGCGCGTAGCAGGCGGAACTGGAGATCGGCGGACTTGCTGAGGTTGCGGAGCGCGAGCGCGACGCCCAGCGCCGCCACCCCGGCGAAACCGACGATGAGAGCGCGCGTCACGAAATCCGCCTCCTTCGCGCGCAGCAGCGGGTCAGTGGACAGGGCGATGAGGAAGCCGTGCGTGGTGCGCGTCTCGGTGAGCCGCTTGAACTCCGCCTCGGACAGCCAGGGCGGGCGGCCAAATGAGCCGCCCGGCGGGCGGCGGAAGGCGTCGCGACGATCGAGCCGGTTCGTGGCCACGGCCACGGCGCCGGCGCCGGGGTTGTCGCCGACGGCGGAGGGGACGGCGGCCGGCGGATAAGGTTCGCCCGTGTTGGTCCCGCCGGAGCGCGGCTGCG
>WRPG01000080.1:23008-24298 GCA_009773355.1 Limisphaerales bacterium | reverse complement strand
CCGGCGAACGCCCCGCGCTCCTCCTCCAAATCCGCGCCCAGTAAATCTGTCCGCCTTTGCTCGCACACTTTTGTCCGCCTTTGAAATCCTCACGACACCCGGACAACGGGTGATTGCGCCCCGGACACATTTCGTTACGCTGCGCGCCATGATTTTTCCGGCGTGCCGACGCCTCATCCCCGGCCTGCTCCTGCCGCTGCTCTGCGCGGCGGGCTGCATTCCCACGCGGGACGGCGCGCAGGACGAGCAGCGCGAGCCGCACTTTTTGCGCGGCCATGAGTCCGTCCGGCAGCGCGACTACAAGGGGGCCGCCGAGGCGTTCGAGCGCGCGCTCGAAGCCAACGCGCGCTCCGCCTCCGCGCACTTCGAGCTGGGCCTGCTCTTCGAGCAGCACCTGAATGATCCGGCGACGGCCATCTACCACTTCGAGCGCTTCCTCAAGCTGCGCCCCGCCTCGGACAAGGCCGAGATCGTCCGCCAGCGCGTCAACAACTGCAAAATGGAGCTGGCCAAGCTCTTCCTCATCGCGCCCAACGCGCCGTCCGTGCAGAAGGAAATGGACAAGCTCAAGGCCGAGGCCGAGCGGCTCGGCCTGGAGAACCACCAGCTCCGCCGGCAGGTGGAAGTCCTCAGCACGCAGGCGGCCGCGCGCGGCGGCGCGGTCACTTCCGCGCCGGTGGCCCTCGTGGCCGCCCAGGCGGTTGCCACGAAACCCGCGGCGATGACCGCCAGTCCGGCGCGCCCGGCCACCACGCCCGTCACCTTCACCGCGCCGGTGGCGGCCCCCAAAAACACGAAGGCCCCCGCGTCGGCGGCGCGCACGCACTCCGTCAAACCGGGCGACATTCCCGCCACCATCGCCCGGCAATACGGGGTGAGGCTGGAGGCGTTGCTGGCCGCGAACCCGAATCTCGACCCGAAGCGCATGAAGATCGGGCAGACGGTCAACATTCCCGCGCCCTGAAAAGCTGCTGGCATGAGACGCCTCGCCTTCCTCGCCATCACCGCGTTCTTCGTCACGATGAACGTGCTGCTCTGGCGCTCCGAGTTTCGCCCCCAGGGCGAGGGCACGCCCGTGCCGCTGGCGGTGGTGTGGGAGAAAATCCTCCGCGCGCCCGACGATTCCGATCTCGAAATCTTCCACCAGAAGAAAAAGATCGGCCACCTGCGCTGGGCGGCGAACGCGGGCGAAACCGCCACGACGAACACCGCGCCGGCAGACGACGGCCTGCAGGAGGGCATGGTCCGCAAGGTCGGCGGCTACACGATTGACATCCTGGACGGCCGGCT
>WRPG01000080.1:0-22997 GCA_009773355.1 Limisphaerales bacterium | reverse complement strand
GGCTGGACCTCGGCGAGGCCCGCCGGCGCGTCCGCTTCACGATGAACACCACCTTCAGCACGAACCACCAGTGGCAGATGTTTGGCGTGCAGCTCCTCCAACGGCCGCTGAGTCTTGACCTGGCCGCCTCCGCCACGAACGAGACGGTCACGGTCAGTTTCCGGGACGGGGACGAGTCCACGTCGCGCACCTTCACCTTCGCGCAGCTCCGCGACCCGAAGGCGCTGTTGCAGGCGGTCGCCGGGCCGGTTCCGCTGGGCCTGCTGACAGGGGGTCTGCTCGGCGGCTTGGGCGAGGGCGGCGCGTCGCTGGAACTCGCCGCGCTTCCCGCGCTGCAAAAGCTTTCTCTTGGCCTCCAGTGGGATTCACGCCAGGACTGGCTCAAGGTTGGCAGCGCGAAGCTGCGTTGTTACCGGCTTCAGACACGCCTGCTGGAGAAACACCAGGCCGTCGTCTATGTCAGCCGCGTCGGGGAAATCCTCCGCGTGGAGCTGCCCGATGGCTACGTGCTGCAAAACACCCGGATGCTGCTGCTGTGATCGAACTGCTCAACCTCACCAAGCGCTTCGGCGAGCTGACCGCCGTCAACGACGTGACGCTCACCGTGAACCGCGGCGAGTTCTTCGCCGTGCTCGGGCCGAACGCCGCCGGCAAGACCACGACCATCAAGATGATCACGGGCCTCATCAAGCCCACCGCCGGCGCGGTGCGCGTGGCGGGCTTCGACGTGCAAACCGAGCCGCTGGAGGTCCGCCGCCGCCTCGCCTACGTGCCGGACTTTCCCTTCCTCTACGAGAAGCTCACGCCCTGGGAGTTCTTCCGCTTCATCGGCCAGCTTTTCCAGATGGCGGACGACCGCATCGAGGCCGCGTCCCGCGTGCTGATCCCGCGCTTCAACCTGGAGGACTACCTGCGCAAGCCCATCGAGGGCCTCTCGCACGGCACGCGCCAGCGCGTCGCCATCGCTTCCGCCCTGCTGCACGACCCCGAGGTCTTCGTCATTGACGAGCCGATGGTCGGCCTGGACCCGCATCACGCGCGCGTGGTGAAGGACATTCTGAAGGAGCGCTCGCGCACCGGCATGACCGTCTTCCTCTCCACGCACCAGCTCAGCGTCGCCGAGGAGATGGCCGACCGCATCGGCATCATCCACCAGGGCAGGTTCGTCGCCGTCGGCACCAGCGAGGAACTGCGCCGGCAAAGCGGCTCCGACGGCGTGCTGGAGCACTCCTTCCTCGCGCTCACGCGACAGGAGGCCAACCTGAGCGAGGAAAACGCCGCCCACGCCAAAAAGTAGGCCGCCCGCCCCGCTTGCATTCGTTTGTCCCCATTCGCTTGCCAACCGCTTCATGAGCAAAATCGTCGGCATTGACCTCGGCACCACCAACTCGCTCGTAGCGACGGTGGACTCCGGCATCCCCTACGTCATCGCCGACGCCGACGGCCAGCGGCTTTGCCCGAGCGTCGTGCATTTTCCCGCCGCCGGAGCCGCGCCGGTCGTCGGCCACGCCGCGAACCGCGTCCGCGTGCTGCATCCCACCACCACGGCCTATTCCGTGAAGCGCTTCATGGGCCGGCGCGGCGCGGACATCGCGCGCGAGGAGATGCTCGTGACTTATCCGGTGCGCGGCGAAGGCGCGGGGCCGGTGACGATTCCCATTCACGGCCGCGACTTCACACCCGAGGAAATCTCCGCCGAAGTCCTGAAGAAGCTGAAGCTCACCGCCGAGGCCGACTTCGGTGAACCCGTCACCCGCGCCGTCATCACCGTCCCCGCCTACTTCAACGACGCCCAGCGCAACGCCACCAAGCGCGCGGGCGAGCTGGCCGGCCTCACCGTCGAGCGCATCGTCAACGAACCCACCGCCGCCGCGCTCGCCTACGGATTGGACCGGCTCAAGGAGCATTCCAAGATCGCCGTGTATGACCTCGGCGGCGGCACCTTCGATCTCTCGATTCTCGAACTGAACCATGGCGTCTTCCAAGTCCTCGCCACCAACGGCAACACCCGCCTCGGCGGCGACGATCTCGACAAGCGCCTCGTGGACTTCCTCATTGAGCGCATCAAGGCGGCGGGCGGACCTGACCTTTGCGACGTGCTGCGTGTTGCGTGTTCCGTGCCGGCCGAGGCCGCAACGAACTCCGCAACACGCAACACGCAACACGCAACACTGGCTCGTGTCCGCGAGGCCGCCGAGGCCGCCAAAATCCGCCTCTCCACCGAGACCGACGTTGAAATCGCTCTGCCGTTCCTCACGCCGGACTTCAGCTTCAGCCACCGGCTCACGCGCGACGAACTGGAACGCCTCACCCGCGACATTGTCGAGCGCACGCGCCAGCACTGCCTCCGCTCGCTCGCCGACGCGAAGCTCGAGGCCGGGCAGCTCGACCAGGTCATCCTCGTCGGCGGCCAGACGCGGATGCCGCTCGTGCGGCGGCTAGTCAGCGAGTGGTTCGGCTGTGCCGAATTCGAGGAGGAACGCGGCGGCCTCCGCCTCGGCGACAGTTTCCACGAGCGGAGCGGGCCATCGCTGAACACGTCGCAGAACCCGGACGAGGCGGTTGCGCTCGGCGCGGCGATTCAGGCGGAGATTCTCAGCGGCGGCTTCAAGAACATGCTGCTGCTGGACGTGACGCCGCTCTCACTCGGCCTTGAGACCTTCGGCGGCTTGATGAACGTCATCATCCCGCGCAACAGCACGATTCCCATCAAGGCCGGCGAGGTCTTCACCACCGCCGTGGACCACCAACGCGAGATGCTCATTCACGTCCTGCAAGGCGAACGCGAACGCGCGGCTGACAACTGGAGCCTGGGCAAATTCCCCGTCGCCTTCGAGCGCGCCCCGCGTGGCGTGCCGCGCGTCGGCGTGCAGTTCGAGATTGATGCCAACGGCATCCTCCACGTCCTCGCCCGCGACATCAAAACGGGCGCGCAGCAAGTCGTGGAGATGAAGTCCGCTGTGGACGTGGCCGACGCGGAGGTTCAACGCATGGTGGAAGAATCTGTCGAGCACGCCTTCGAGGATCTCGCCGCACGGCGCTGGATTGAGGCGAAACTAAAAGCCCAGGAAGTCCTCACCGCCGCGCAAGCCGGCCTTGCGGAGTGCGCCGCCGAGTTGGAACCCGCCTACCGTGCCCAAGTCGAAGCCGCGATTCAGGAACTCACCGCCGCCCTCGACACCGAGCAGCCCGTGACGAAGACCGGCGACCTCAACCGCCTGAAATCCGCCCACGCCGCTCTCGACGCCGCCACCCAGCCCCTCGCCGACCTCCTCATGGACAAAGCGATGGAAGCCATGCTCCGCCAGCGCGGGGCCATCTCGTAACGGGGACACTCCTGTCCCCGAACTGTCCTCGCCTCCGGGGAGAAAAGGCTGGTTGCGAAGGAGACGTGAGCATCCCCGCCATTTCGCCGCTTGACGCGTCCTAAGTGTTCTAGTATGACTAGAACACTTAAATGCTCCCCTTCGCCATCACGTTGCAATCTGGCCAGCCCGTCTCCGAGCAGGTGGTCTATGCCGTGAAGCGCGCGGTGGTGGCGGGGCAGCTCCGGCCCGGCGACGCTTTTCCCTCCGTCCGCGCCCTCAGCCAGGAGCTGCGCATCAATCCGAACACTGCGCACAAGATTGTCGCCGCGCTCACTGCCGAGGGCCTGCTCGAAGTTCGCCCCGGCATCGGGACGCTGGTGGCCGAGGCCCCGGCGGCGTCGCGCGAGCAGCGGCGCCAGTTTCTCTCGGACGAGGTCGAGGCCCTCGTGGTCGAGGCGCGCAAGTATGGCCTCGAACTGGACGATGTGCAGGAGGCCGTCGTGAAGCAGTGGAAACGCCTCGAAGGAAAATGACCATGAACGCCCTCGAAACCCACGCCCTCACCAAGCGCTATGGCCGCAAGACCGCCGTGGACGCCCTCGACCTCACCGTGCCCGAGGGCAGCATCTGCGCCTTCCTCGGCCCCAACGGCGCGGGCAAGACCACCACCATCCAGCTCCTCATGAACCTCCTGCGCGCCGACGCCGGCGAGGCGCTCGTGCTGGGCGTGCCCGCCACGCGCCTCAGCCCGCGCGAGTTCGCGCAGATTGGCTACGTCTCGGAAAATCAGGAGCTGCCCGAGGGCATGACCGTGGCCGAGTTCCTCGCCTTCTGCCGCCCGCTCTACCCGACATGGGATGCTGCTTTCGAGGCGCGGTTGCTGAAGCAGTTCAACCTCCCGCTTGACCGCAAGCTGCGCCATCTCTCGCGCGGCATGAAGATGAAGGCCGCGCTGCTCTCCTCGCTTGCCTATCGCCCGCGCCTCGTGGTGCTGGACGAGCCATTCAGCGGCCTGGACCCGCTCGTGCGCGACGAGTTCATCCGCGGCCTGCTGGAGCTGGCGGGCGAGGGCGGCTGGACCCTCTTCATCAGCTCGCACGACATTGACGAGGTCGAGCGCCTCGCCGACCGCGTGGCGATTTTGGACGAGGGCAAACTGCGCGTGAACGAGACGGCGGAGTCGCTGCAAGCCCGCTTCCGCAAGGTCGTGGTGAACCTCCCGCGTGCCGTGCCGCCCATCGCGGAGCCGCCGCCCGGCTGGCTGCACGTGGAGAGCACCGGCGCGCACCTGCAATTCATCGCCACCGACTACACGCCCGCCGCGCTTGAAGCCCAACTCCGCGAGCGCCTCGGCCCGCCGGCGGACCTCATCGCCACGCCGCTCTCGCTGCGGGAAATCTACCTGGCCCACGCGCGGACCTTCGCCGCGAAGGAGGGAACGTGATGGCCACAAAAGGACACAAGCGGCGCAAAGAAGTCGTGCCGCAGCGCGTAGCTCGACATTCCAATGTCGAGTCGTCCACCCGCTGCGGTGCCCGAGTTCTCGACATCGGAATGTCGAGCTACTGCCCCGCGCCCGCCGCCCCAGACCCCAGACGCCATCCCCTATCCCCAATTTCCCATTCCCCATCCCCCGCCGCTGCATGAGGACCGTGCTGCACATTTTCCTGAAGGACGTGCGCCAGATGCGCTGGACGCTGGCGCTGTGGCTCGCGCTGCTGGCGGTGCAACTCTGGTCGTGCCTCTCCGAATCGCAGAAGACGATGGCGGACTGGGATTATTGGTTTTCCACCGCACCGAAACTTCCCGTTTGGACCGTGCTGCACTGGCTGGGGCTGGTGGTGCTGACCTTCGAGGTCATCCTCGCGGACCGGCCTTGCGGCGCGGAACCATCCTGGCGAACCCGACCGATAGACCGCTGGCAAATGGCGACGGCCAAGTTGCTTTTCCTCGCGGTGTTCGCCGTGCTTCTGCCGGGCGCGTTGGAGTTCATCGCGTTCACTGGTCAGGGCGTGTCGGCGGACGAATCGGCACGGGGTCTTTTGCTCGCCCTGTTCGCGCAAATATATGTGCTGAGTTGGATGGTGCTGCTGGCCGTCATGGCTCGGCGGCGGACTTGGGAGGTGCTGTGCCTCGCGCCGTTGAGCGCTGCGATGCCGTTCCTATTGATAGGCTGCTCGCATGGGCTTGTGCGCGGGTTGGAGGAGTGGGACTGGGCGGAACTGGCGGGCTTGAATGGCCGCTACTGGCATCAACCGCCCGACTTCAATGAGCCGGAGTGGAGTTTGTTGTTTGGCTTAATCTGGTTCTCCCCGCCGGTCGTGGTGGCGGGGCTTGCGGTGGCCGTTGCGTATCTGCGCGGGAGCCGTCCTGTGGTGCGCGGCATCATGGCAGGGATGATGGTGGCGTTGGTTTTGGCACCTCTCGTTCTGCTGCTACAGGAAGTCACGCATCCATCCAGAGCACCGGTCGCATCCACACGCACCAACACGGCTGCGGAACTGAACTGGCGGCCGGAGTGGAACGCCAAGTGGCGGTCGGCTCTCAACCTAAAGCTGGACGTGCCGACGTTCCCCGCGCGCCCCGGAAGCACAGATTTGCACTTGCCGTCACGCGGATGGCCCACAATGCGGGGGCGGATGGCCGACTCGCAGCGCTGGCGAACTTTATGGAGCAGCGCTTTTCCCGACGAGCTGCGCTTCAGTCAGTTTGATGCCCACGAACGGCACTTGCTGACGCGGACAAACGGCCCACTGGGAGCGTTGCTTCGCGTTCCTTTCCGCGTGCTGAATCCACCGACCGAGGGCGCGCCGGAAGTCACCGGAACCGGAAGCTGGCACGACAGCATTCCGCTCACCCGATTCGGCGAATTGAGCCTCTCCCTCCGCTTTCTGGTCGAGGAATCCTCCGTCGTGGTCGTGCGGCGCGAGCCCTTTCGCGGCTGGGCTGCGGTGCAGCCGGAATCGGATTCAGGCAACGCCGAGGAACCCACCGCGCCCGAGCGCAATGTGATTGTGCTCACGCCGCACCTTGACCTGCCCGTGTGGCAAGACCGCAGCGCGGCAGCGCTCGCTCCGCGCCACGCGCTGCTGTGGCATCCCGAACGGCGGGAAGTGATTCTCCCCACGCAAACCGAATTGGGATACAAACGCGCGCCGGACGGTGTGCTCGCATTCGCCGACATGTTCCGTGTGCGGACTCACCGACACCGAAGCATCTTCCCGAAGTTGGACAAACTCCTATCCGGCTCCGGCATCTCGGAGCGCGAGTGGTTGGCTGGTGCGGAAATGGTGCTGCTCGCCTACCGGCCCGTCGCCACGCGGCACCACGTCATTCATGTGCCCGACGTGCCCTTGCCGCCGGTGCCGCCTCCGACCACGAAGCCGTGAGCCAGCCGCCCCAACGAAGTTCGACGCGCCCCGGTGGAGTGCGCTGGCAAAGCGCAGCGGCGACAGCGCTTTCGACGGCACCCGGCGCGGGGGAGGACGCGGGGCGTTCTCAGCGGAGCCAGCCGACTCTTGTGCCCCGCAGGGATGAGGAAGGACCGGCCTGCTGGCGGGCGGGAGTGGGCGGTGCTGCGTCCACCACGGCGCGGCCGAAAGCGGCGTCGCCGCTGCGCTCTGCCGCCGCACTCCAAAGGCGCGTAGCTCGACATTCCAATGTCGAGTCGTCCGTCCGACGCGATGCCCCAATTCTCGACATTGGAATGTCGAGCTACGGTGGTGGCCTCCTTGCTTTCGCATGAACCCGACCCTGCATCTCTTCCGCCACGACATGCGCCGGCTGCGCTGGTGGCTCGCCGCGTGGGCGGCGTTTTGGGTTTGGGCGCTGTGGCCGGGCCAGTCGGAGCTTGCGGCGGCGAGCATGGACGTATCGTGGTTTATCAGCGGCTGGGGAGAATCAAAGACGCGCCAAGTGCTGGTGCTGAACATCAGCCACGCGGCTTTGGCGGCGGCGCTATTCGCGCTGCTGTTCGTGCCCCATGGGCCGGATGACCCGCGGCTGTATTGGCGCACCCGTCCCGTGACCCCGCGGGCGATGCTGCAAGCGAAGGTGTTGTTCGCCGGGCTTTTCTTGGTTGGTTTCCCCATGTTCGCCGAATTCCTCTTCTGGCTCCGGTGGCTCCCAACCAGCAGCGTGGTGGAGTTCCTGCCGGGAATGTTCGGGGAACGGCTGGCGTGGAGTGGTGGGCTTGCGGCGTTGATGGTGCTCGGCGGGCGGGAGCCGCGCCGGTATCAGCTCGTGGTGTTGGGGGTGTTGGGACTGGGTTATCTCTGGATGCTGGCATGCGAACAGTTGACCTATCGGACTTGGCTCAACGCACGGGAGGAGGATTCGCCGCTGCCGGTATTGGCCGCGCAAGGCTGGCTCGGGCAGCTTTGGGAGTTCGCCACCCGCCCGGGGTCAAAGGCTCTCTTTGCCCCGGATTGGGTGGGGTGGATCGGTGCCGTGTCGCTGGGTGTGGGCGGCTGGCTGGTAGTGGGGTGCCGCTATCAGATGCCCCGCTGGCGGGCTGTCCGCCTCGCGGTGGAGGGAACGCTGCTCGTGGCCTTGCTGGCGGGGTTCGTGGGTTTGCATGCGGCCCAGTTCAAGGCGTGGCTGCGCCCGGCCGACGAGCGCCGATATCGGTCTTACGACGAGCGGCTGCGGAATCTGCCGATGAATGGGCAGGCAGAACGGCTCGAAGTCCGGCTGCTTTCAGCGACGCACTTTGGCACCAACCGAACTTGGGGCGTCGTGGAAGGAATTACATTTTGGGACGTTCCCGCCACTCACACTTCGGTGCGGGTGGAACTCGCGGTGGAAGGGAATCCGCGAGGCACTTTGGCGTTTGCCGAGCTGCGCAATCTACGCGGCGCGAATCGCAGACGCACGAATCGGGAGCCACTCATGGGCGGATTGCACATCGACTTTCCGTGGGGATTGCGGCTGGCCGCAGGAAGGGAGCAGACAAGGTTGCCGGAGCGGCTGGAGCCGTTCGCTGGCTACCGGTTGCACACGGTGGCGTATCCTCCGTGGGAGATTCCCGCTTTGGAGAATGAAGCGGCGGAAGAGTTGATGGGGCAGCCCGTCACCGCCGTGGCCGATGTGACAGTGTCGGTGGTGCAAGCGGAGGTGGCGGCGGTGCTGCCGTTGGCGAAGGAACCGGAGGTGCGCTTTGGGGAACGACGCTTGAGCCTCCGCTTCGTGGACCGAACGCAATATGGCAGCGTGAATGCCAGCGAGTGGGAGCTGTTCGCCTCGGGGCGTAATCGTGCGGATAGCAGTTGGCATTCGTTTGAACTCCGGCCCGAGCCTGACTTGCTGGTGGTCCGCAACCCGGTCACCAAAACGGGGTTCATCGTGCCCGCCGTGGAGGTGAACCAAATGTGGCAACAAAGCCATCGAGTGGCCGCGCCCATGTCGCCAACACGCGCGATCCAGTTTGCCGAGCGGAGCGTGAACTTGAGCCGGTTGGCCGCCCGGTTCGGCTTCGGCGCGGGCTGGTTGTCGCAGTCGGAGTTGGTCTGCGTGCGGCTGACGATGGCGGGGCACGCCTACCGCAAGATGACATGGGAGAACTTCCGGCTGGAGTCGGCGGCACCTTGACCGCGCCGTCGCGCTCAGGTCTGCGGCTGCTGCCCGTTGATGTCGAGCGCGACGAACGGATTGTTCGCAAAGCCATCGGCGGGTGGCTTGGCGGGCTTGGCCGGTGCAGGCCGCTGTTCGGACGGTGCGGCGGGGGCGGCGGACGCCGGTGCCACGTCACTGATGACCGGCTTGGCGATCGGCTCGTGATGCTCGGCCCCGGCGATCTCACCCTGATCGTTCTTGGTGGGGTGCTTCGCACGTTTGTTCCGCGGGTGCGGGCTGATCATCACGTTGATGGTCTTGCCCATCAGCTTCGGGGTGAAATCGGGGTGGCCCCACGGCGCGGCCTCCTTGAGGAAGCGCTCGACGACCTGCTGGCCGATCTCCTTGTGCGCCATCTCGCGGCCCCGGAAGCGGAGCAGCACCTTGACCTTCATGTCCTCGCACATGAAATCAATCGCGTGCGCGAGCTTCACGCCGAAGTCATGCGGGTCAATGTTGGGGCTGAGCTGGACTTCCTTCACCTTGTTGGCGTGCTGGTGTTTCTTGGAGTCCTTGTCCTTCTTGGACTGCTCGTAGCGGAACTTGCCGAAGTCCACGAGGCGGCAGACGGGCGGGACGGCGTTGGGCGCGATCTCGACCAGGTCCACGGCGTGCTGCCGGGCGAGTGTGAGGGCCTCGGCCAGGCTGATGACCCCGAGCTGCTGCCCGGAAGGTCCAATGACACGGACTTCGCGGGCGCGAATCTTCCCGTTGATTCGATAGGCCGGCGCGGGGGGGGTGCGGGGGGAAAAGGGGCGGCTCAAAGCGCCCTCTCCTGGTGAGGGTTATCCATGCGAGATGTCAGAACTGGCGGTAGCCATGCAGCTAATCGCGCGGATTACTACGAAGTTGGCCCCGCCAGCGCAAGTGAAATTTGGGTGGCGTGGGCCGGGCGGGGAGAAAACGGGGGCCGGCGAAGGGAGCGCGCATCGCCTGCGGCCGGTCCAAAAGTCGTTCACCGCCGCCCGTCATACCAGATGGGACACGCGTCGCGGCGGTTGAGCGAGCGGCCCAGGCTGAGGGCGGTCCGCAGCATGAAGCGCAGGTGTTCCCACGGCGTGTAGAGCCGCGCCTTGCGTCCGGACGTGAGCAGCGGGTGGCGCGTCAGGATGCGCATGGGCTGGAGCTGGCGCCGCCGGGCGAGCCGGTTGAGCCGCTGGCTCAGGTCAATTTCCTCCGTGGCGTAGAGCGCCTGGTTGAAACCGCCGACGGCGCGGAACGCCTCCGATTCGGCGAAGACAAACGAGCCGGCGGCCCACCGGCAAACGCGGCTCGTCAGGGTCCAGAGATGCAAAAAGACCGCCGTCCACCACGGCGCGTGGTCGAGCCGGATGATGCAGCCGCCCGCGAGGTGCGCGCCGCCCCGGATGACTTCCGCCACCTCGGCGAAGAGGTCGCGGTTCACCTGCGAGTCCGCGTCCACGAAGATGAGCCAGTCGCCGGTGGCCGCCGCCGCGCCGGCGTTGCGGGCGCGGGCGATTTGGTTCACCGGCTCGAAGACGACTTTTGCCCCCGCCGCGCGCGCGATCTCCCCGGTGCGGTCGGTCGAGTTGTTGTCGCAGACCACTACCTCGCTTTCCCAGCCGATTGCCTCGAAGGCGATCCGCGCCGTGTTCACCGTCTGCAAGGTCGCGCCGATGAGCTTCTCCTCATTGAAGGCGGGCAGGACTATGGAGACGCGCACGGACGGAGAGTAACGCAATGACCCGTGCCTGCCATCTTTGAACTTCCGCCAGCGCGAACTCGTCGTATGCTTCCCGTGCGGCAAATCCACCCGCTCCCGATTTATGACTGAAGACAACTCCGCTCCGCCGTCCGCATCCGTCGTGCCGAAGAAGTCTGGCCTGCTCAAAAAGCTGGGCCTCGCCGCCGTCGCGCTGCTGGCGCTGCTGGTCGTCGCCTACTTCGTCGTGACCAGCGCGATGTTTCAGAAGGGCGTCGTGCTCCCGCGCGTCGCGAAGGCCATCGGTGCGGACCTGACCGTCGAGGACACGAGCATCAGTCCGTTCTCCAGCGTGGTGTTGCGCGGCGTGAAACTTCAGATGCCCGGCAGCGAACCCATCTTCACGGCGAAGGAAATCCACGCCCGCTACAGCCTCTTGGACATCATCCGTGGCAACATCACCGTCGAGGAGGCCGCCGTGAGCGGGGCGGTCATCAACGTCGTCCAGAACCCCGACGGCACGTTCAATTTCACGCCCATCGTCAAGGCCACCGAGTCGAAGGAACCCAAGCCGGCAAAGCCTGCCGCCACTTCTCCCTCCGCGTCGCCGAAGCTGAACATCAAGTCCATCAGCGTGAAGGACTCCACCATCCGTTTCGCCAAGTCCGAGAAGTCCGGCGCGAAGCTGCTCGCCGAACTCGCCGGCGTCAGCGTCGTCGTGTCCAACATTCAGAACGGTCAGACCGGCAAGCTCACCATCGGAACCGATCTCAAATTCGAGCAGACCGCCGGGGCCACAAACACCGTGGATGCGCTTGCGGCGAAGTTCGCCTCCTCGTTCGACTTCACCCTCAAGCCCGACCTCCTGCCGCAGGGCTTCAAGGGCAACCTCCGCCTCGACACCACGCAGGCGCGCGGTGGCTTCGCGGATGCCAACGGCCTCGCCACCACGCTCGACCTCGATCTGACCATGACCGACATCAAGCAGTTCGCGCTCAAAGTCGCGCGCGGCCAGCAGCAGCTTGCGACCGTCTCGGTCAGCGGGCCGTTCGACGCGATGAAGCAGGAGGGCAAGCTGCGGCTCGACGTCGCCGGTCTCGACAAGAACGTGCTGAACATCGTTGGCGCAAAGCTCGGCATGAACTTCGAGAACACGCGCATCAGCCTCGGCAGCGAAGTCACGGTCGCGAAGGCTGGCAAGGCCATTGCCGCCGCCGGGCAGTTTGCCGCGAGCGACTTCAGCGTCACCCAGCAAGGCCAGACCACGCCGCCGCTGGACTTGAAGCTCGCGTATTCGGTCGCCGTGGATCTGACCGCGCAGGCCGCGACCGTCGGCGCCTTCAACCTCTCCGGCACGCGCCAGCAGCAGCCGCTGCTCTCCGCCGCGCTCTCGAAGCCCCTCGCCGTCTCGTGGAGCACGAACGCCGCGAGCGCGGTCGGCGACTCCGACCTCACGCTCAACGTCACCGGCCTGAACCTCGCCGACTGGCGGCCCTTCCTCGGCAAGGTCGCGCCCGACGGGCGCGTGGACGTGGCATTGCAGGTCGCCGCGCAGAACATGGGCAAGCAGCTCGGCGTGAACCTGACGGCAAACGTCGCGGGCCTCACGGCCTTCGCCGGCACAAACAAGTTCAGCCAGCTCGGAGCGAGCGTGTCGCTGAAGGCCAAGGTGGACGACTTCAAGCAGGTGAAGCTCGAACTCCTCGACGCGAAGACCACGCAGGCCGGCCAGCCGCTCGCGAACGTCGCCGCCGCCGGCACGGTGGACATGGGCACGATGAACGCCAACCTTGGCGTCTCGCTCGCTGCCTCGCTCACGCGCGCCACCGCGCTCGTGTCCATGCCGGGCGTGAAAGTCGCGGGCGGGCAGGTCAGCTTCGCTGGCCGCGTCGCGCAGCAGGTGGCCGTCGCCAACCGGCAGACGAACACCACGCAGACTGCGACCGGCAAGTTGAACCTCACGGACTTCTCCGGCGGCTACGAGCAGTATGCCTTCGACCGGCTCACGACCGCGGTGGACGTGGATGCGGACTTCGTAAATGGCGCGCAGGCCATAGTCCGCAAGCTCGCCGTCGTGCTGTCACACGCGGGCCAGCCGGCGGGCACGGTTGAAGTAGCGGCGAACTACGACTTGAAGAAGTCCGCCGGCACCGCCTCGGTGAAGGTGGCGAACCTGAACGAGCACCTGCTGCGTCCCGTGCTCGCGCCCTCGCTGGGCGACATCAGGCTGCTCTCGGGCAACCTCAGCCTCACTCTGGAGGCGAACTACAACCCCGCCGCCGAGTCGCCGGTCAAGGCGGACATTCAGGTTGCGCGGCTGCACATCGCCGACCCTGCGGGCAAAGTGCCGAATGTGCCGCTCGACCTGCGTATCGTGACGGACGCGATCATTCGCAAGCCCGCGACCAACCAGTTCCTCGTCACCCTCAAGCAGCTCGCAGGCAGCGTGAACGCGAACGGCAAGCCCGGCGGCAGCTTTGACATCGTCGGCAGCTTCGATTCAAAAGCGGTGGCTGGAGCCGCGACGGTGAAACTCACCGACTTTAACGAGAGCCTTCTCGGCCCAGTTCTAGCAAACGCACTGACCAACATTGGCCCGGGCGTGCGGCTCGCTTCGGCTTCGTTCAATGCAGCGTTGGACACCAAGTTCGCGCAGAAGGGCGAAAGCTCGGCGAAGGGTGACATTGCGCTCACGCGGTTTCTCTTGGTTGACCCGAAGAACACCCTACCCACCGTGCCGATGGATCTGCGCGTGGCAGTGGACGGTTCCTTCTCCCAGCCGGCCACGAACCAGATGCTCATCGCCGTGCGCAAGCTCACCGGCAACATCGCGCAGGGCGCGGCCAGCGGCGGCAACTTCGACGTGACCGGCAACTTCGACTCGAAGAAGGGCGGCCAGTTCACCCTCAAGCTCGCCGACCTGAACCAGAACGCGCTCAAGCCATTCCTCGCCGGCGCGCTCGGCGACAAGCAGCTCCAGACCGTCTCCATCAACGCGAACGCCAGCGGGCGCTTCGAGCCGTCCGGTGACGCGGCGGTGAAAGGGGACTTCACCGTGGACAAGCTGCTCGTGCGCGACCCGAATGGCGCGCTGCCCGAAACGCCGCTGTTCCTCCAGGTCACGCTCGACGGCGGCAAGACGAAGGACATCGTGGACGTGCGGCAGCTCATGCTCTCGCTCTCGCCCACGCCGCGCGGCAAGAACCAGCTCGTGGTCACGGGCCGCGCCGACCTCTCGAACACGAATGCGTATCAGGCCAACCTCAGGATCGCCGCCGAGTCGCTGGACGTGACGCCGTTCTACGACCTCTTCGACAGCGCGCAGAAGAAGGCCGAGGCCGCGAAGCCCGCGCCCGCGCCGCAGGCCGCGTCGAACGTCGAGCCGGAGGCGATGAAGCTCCCGCTGCGGCAGACCTCGCTGGACGTGAACATCGGGAAGTTCTTCCTGCGCGACATTGCGATCTCGAACTTCGTCGTGGCCGCGAAGGTGGACAACAGCCGCGTGACCGTGAAGCCGCTTTCCCTCGTGATGAACGGCGCGGGCCTCAGCGCCAGCGTGGACGCCAACCTCGGTGTGAAGGGCTATCAGTATGACGTGGCGCTCAAGGCGGACCGGATTCCTGTGCAGCCAATCGCGACCACATTCAAACCGGGCGCGACCAAGGTGCAAGGCGAGTTGATCGCCGATGTAGCCATCAAGGGCGCTGGCGTGACCGGCGCAAGCCTGCGGCAGAACCTGGCCGGGCACGCCGGCCTGACCTACACAAACGCTGCGATTGAGATCGAGTTGAACAACTGGACCAAGCTCATCCTCAAGCCCATCGCCTTCTTCCTGCGGATGCCGGAGCTGCTGAACCGACCGCTCAACTACGTGCATGCCGACGTGAACGTGGCCGGTGGCAGCCTGCAAATCCGCGAGCTCACCGTGCATAGTGATGCCTTGGTCGCTCGTTCGCCGGGAATGATCCCCATCGCGGCGATTCTCAACGACTCGCCCTTGAACCAGGAGGTGGAGCTGTGGCTGCCGCGCGAGTTGACCAAGCGGCTCTATCTGCCCGGCGCGTCACAAACCGGCACGCACTCGAAACTGCCCAACTTCGTGACTGTGACCGGCACGCTTGGCACGCCGCAGGTCAAGGAGAACAAGCTGGTGCTGACCGGCTTGCTTGCGGGCGGGGTGGCCGGAGCCATCGGCGGCAAGACCGGCGAGATCGGCAAGTCCGTCGGCGGCGCGCTGGGTGAGTTGGGCAAGGGCAACCTCGGCGGCGCGCTCGGGAACATCTTCGGCGGCTCGAAGCCGGCCACGAATGCCCCCGCCGGCACAAACACCAACGCGGTGCCGCCCGCCAAGAAGGTCAACCCCCTCGACCTGCTGAACCCGTTCTTCAAGAAGAAGTAGGCCCGCCCGTCGGTGGCCTTCCGCGGGGCAACTCAGACCCGCATAGTGGCAGGGCAGGCTGGAGCGCCCAAGCCGCAGGCTGGAACGAAGGTTTCTGGCGGTTCGTGATCGGGCCGGGTTCAGGTTCGATCAGTGCCAGACCAACGCTGGGATTCTTTGGGCACCGTATGGGTCACAAATTCGTGTCCACCACACGCACCCGTGGTTAAGCTCCCGCCCATGAACTCTGCCCGCTGCCTTGCCCTTTGCTTTGCGCTCCTTGCGTTCTCTTGCGGCCAGATCTTCTCCGCCGACGCCCCGCTGGCCTTCAACGACCCTTCACCGAAGCGTTACGAGCTGACCGCCCGCGCCAGCCAGGTTGACCCGCGCGCGAAGCCGCATCCCGAAATCGAGTTTGTCTTCGAGAAGGCCGGCAAGCCGGCGGACACGCAGCACGCGTCGGTGGACACGCGCGTGAAGCCGCAGGGCAGGCTCGTCATCTGGCTCATGGGCCACAGCGCGCCGCTCGCCGAGCGCGTGAACAGCTACGGACTGCACTCGCTCCGCGTGCATTACGCGAACGGCTGGTTCGGCAAGTTCGGCGGCCAGTCGCCCGGCGACGACGGCCTGCTGCTCGGCAAAATCCGGCTCGAAGCCGCGACCGGAGAGGACTTCAGCCCGCTGGTGAACATCCCCAAGCCCGACGGCATGATGGAGCGCGCGTTCCAGTTCGTGAAATGGCTCGCGAAGGAAAACCCGGCGGGCCGCTGGGATTGGTTCCTCACGGACGACAAGGCCGGCCTGCGCTGGGACCGCGTCATCATCTCCGGCAGCTCGCACGGCTCGACCACGGCGGCGCGCTTCGCCAAGCACCAGCGCGTGGACCGCGTGGTGATGTTCTGCGGCCCGCGCGACCAGGCCGAGACGTGGCAGGCGCTGCCGTCCGCCACGCCCGCGAACCGCTTCTTCGGTTTCAGCCATGTGCTCGACGGCGGCTGGTCCGGCGACCACTACTGTCGCTCTTGGGAGTTGCTCGGCCTGCACCAGTTCGGCCCCATCGTGAACGTGGACAAGACCGCCGCGCCTTACGGCTTCAGCCGCCGCCTCATCACCGACGCGAACGTGAAGGGCGACGCGAATCGCGCGCACAGCTCGGTCGTGCCCGGCGGCGCGGCGGTGAAGGACGCGGCGGGCAAGTTCATCCACGAGGACGTGTGGCGCTACCTCTTCACGCAGCCCGTCGAGCAGACCGGCCCCGCCGTCCCGCGCGACCCGGAATGCAAGGTTGAAACCAAGCCCGTCGCGAAGAAGTCTGTCAAATAACACCGATTCTCAATGAATCCCAAACCAACGGAGTTGCAGCCGCTGCCCGCTCCCTCGCCCTTTGCGGAGCAAGGGGAGAGGGCCGGTGTGAGGGGTTTGCTGCGTGGGCGTTGGTGGCCGCACCCCTCATCCGGCCTGCGGCCACCTTCTCCCCTCGCTCCGCGAAGGGAGAAGGCATCATCGAAGCCCGCAGGTTTTCACCGAACGGCATTGAAACTCGGTTTTGGCCCGTAACTCACTCCCGCCATGAAGCAAGCTCGTCTTCTCCTCTCTGCGCTCTTTGCGTTCTCTTGCGGCCAAATATCAGTCTCCGCCGCGCCCGCCAAACCGAACATCCTGCTCATCCTCGCCGACGACCTCGGCTATGGTGACGTGCAATGCTACAACCCGCAGCGCGGCAAAATCCCGACGCCGAACCTTGACCGGTTCGCCTCGCAGGGGATGCGCTTCACCGACGCACACACCAGCAGCGGCGTCTGCTCGCCCACGCGCTACACACTGCTCACCGGGCGCTACCACTGGCGGACGCGGTTGCAGGCCGGCATTGTCGGCTATCTGGAGCGACCGCTCATCGCCCCCGACCGGCTGACGCTCGCAGGCTTGCTCAAGCAGCACGGCTACCGCACCGCCGCCATTGGCAAATGGCATCTCGGCTGGGACTGGG
Source organism: Limisphaerales bacterium (assembly GCA_009773355.1). Taxonomy (GTDB): domain Bacteria; phylum Verrucomicrobiota; class Verrucomicrobiia; order Limisphaerales; family SXTU01; genus SXTU01. The sequence goes on along the minus strand of WRPG01000080.1, from coordinate 6,048 downwards.
CCATCACGCCGGAGCAGCGCCCGCTCTTCGCCCCCGGCCGCGCGGACTCGCCCGCCGTCACTGATGCCCACCGCGCGGCGTGGAAGGAAGTTTATGCCAAGCCCATCGGCGGCGGCCCGACCACGCGTGGGTTCGACACCTACTTCGGCACCGATGTCCCGAACTGGCCGCCCTACGCGTTTATCGAGAACGACCAGACCGCCGGCATCCCCAGCGAGTTCCTGCACGCCGCGCAGTTCAGGAACCACCTCGCCAGTCTCGGCGGTCCCGCGCTCGCGGGCTGGCAGCTCGAAGGCATTCTGCCCGCGCTCACCGACCGCGCGTGTGCGTTCATCGAGCGCAGCGCAAAGCAGGCCGAACCGTTCTTCCTCTACATGCCGCTCACCACGCCGCACACGCCGCTCGCGGTGAACAAGGAGTGGCAGGGCAGGAGCGGCCTCGGCACCTACGCCGACCTCGTGATGGAGACGGACGCCGCCGTCGGCCGCGTGCTGGCCGCGCTGGACCAGAGCGGCGCGGCGGACAAGACGCTTGTCATCTTCACCAGCGACAACGGCTGCGCGCCCTACATCGGCGCGAAGGACATGGAGGTTAAGGGTCATTTCCCCAGCGGCCCGTTGCGCGGCTACAAGGCGGACGCGTGGGAGGGCGGGCATCGCGTGCCGTTCATGGTGCGCTGGCCCGGCGTGGTGAAGCCCGGCTCGCGCTGCGACCAACTCGTGATGCAGGCGGACTTCATGGCGACCTTCGCCGACGTGCTCGGCACGAAGCTCCCGGCCACGGCGGGGGAGGACAGTTTTAGTTTGTTGCCGCTGCTGCGCGGCGAGGAGAAGCCTATCCGCCGCCACGCCATCAGCCACGCATCGAGCGGTCTGCCGTCGCTGCGGCAGGGCGATTGGAAACTCATCTTCGGTTCCGGCGGCGGCGGCTTCGCGGCCAAGGCGGGTGCCGACGGACCGCGCACGCAGCTTTACAACCTCGCCACCGACCTCGGCGAAACCAAGAACCTCGCTGCCGAGAAGCCCGAACTCGTCGCCGAACTCACCGCTGCGATGGAGAAGCTGGTCAGCGAAGGCCGTTCCACGCCCGGCGCGAAGCAGGCCAATGACGTGCCCGTGAACTGGAAGCGCTTCCTCACCGCCGACCCAGCCGCGAAGAAAGCCCAACCCAAGAAAGCCAAAGCGAAATGAACCATCTGCGTTGTTTGCTCTTTGCGCTCTTTGCGCTCTCTTGCGGCCAAAGCCTCGCCGCCGCCAAGCCCAACTTCGTCCTCTGCATGGCCGACGACCAGGGCTGGGGCGACATGGCTTACAACGGCCACCCCGTCGTGAAGACGCCGGTCTTTGACGAGATGGCGCGCACTGGCTGGCGCTTCGACCGCTTCTATGCCGGCGCACCAGTCTGCTCGCCCACGCGCGCGAGTGTGATGACCGGTCGCACGCCGAATCGCATGGGCGCGTTCTCGTGGGGCTACAACCTGCGCCCGCAGGAAATCACCGTGGCGGAGGCGCTCAAGACAGCCGGTTACACCACCGGCCACTTCGGCAAGTGGCACCTTGGCTCGCTGCGACCGGACAGTCTCGTCTCGCCCGGCAACAGCGGCTTCGACGACTGGTTTTCCAGCCCGAACTTCTTCGAGGTGGACGCCTGGATGTGCGACAACGGCAAGGCGGTGAAGACCACGGGCGAAGGCTCCGAGGTCATCGTGAAGCGCGCGCTGGAGTTCATCCGCAAGGCGAAGCAGAGCGACAAGCCGTTCCTCGCGGTCATCTGGTTCGGCTCGCCGCACGCGCCACACGTCGGAACCGAGCGCGACCTGGCGCTCTACGCGGACCAGCCCAAGAAGCAGCAGCACTTCCTCGCGGAAATCACCGCGATGGACCGCGCGATGGGCCAACTCCGCGCGGGCCTGCGCGAGCAGGGCGTCGCCGATAACACGCTGCTCTGGTATAACAGCGACAACGGGGCGATTGCCGAAGGCTCGACCGGCGGCCTGCGCGCGAAGAAGGGTTCAATCTACGAGGGCGGCCTGCGCGTGCCCGGCTTGATGGAATGGCCCACCCGCCTCAAGCAGCCGCGCGTCATCACAGTCCCATGCGGCACGGTGGACATTTACCCGACGCTGCTCGAACTCGCCGGGGCGAAGGTTGCGAAGCAGCCCGTCCTCGATGGCATCAGCCTCGTGCCGTTGCTCGACGGCAAGATGACTTCGCGCCCGCGCGCGATGGGCTTCTGGGACTTCGCCATCGGCGGTCTGCCGGTCAAAAGCGGGAATCTGCTGGAGGAACTTGCCGCCGAGCAAACCGCTGGCAAGGTCCGCCCCGCCAGCGAGGTCGAGCCGATTCCCGCCGCGCAGCTCCGCAAGGACTATCCCGACACCATCTTTGGCAAACACGCCGCCTGGCTGGACAACGATTGGAAGCTCCACCGCATCGAACCCAAGACCGGTCCGGTGAAGTGGGAACTCTACAACCTCGCCACCGACCGCACCGAGTCGAAGGACTTGCTAGCCGCCGAGCCGCAACGCAGCGCGAAGATGCAGAGCGAACTGACCGCGTGGCTAAAGAGCGTCGTCGCTAGCCTGAACGGCAACGACTACCGGTAGGTTCGCGACGACGACGACGACGTGCCGTCGCCGGCGCGGGGCAAAGTAGGTCAGCGCTTCCAGCCTGACCTCTGTATCAGTGCATTCCGCCCAAGCGGGGCAATTCAGATGGAAGGACAGGCGGGACGCACTGTCCTACGTTGCAAGCAGCGCGTCGCCCTCCGACCAGTGTGGTTCCAGTCGGTTCGCAAATGCCGAGTTGCAGGAGCGGCTTGCGCCAAGTCAGATTCGCCTCCGCAATGAAACTTTCGTTCTCGACCGCTGCCACACTGCTCGTCGCACTCACGACTCGCGGCGCGGATTTCCCGCAGCCCTTCAACTCCGAGCCAGACACCAACTTCGCCGCGCTGCCTGCCGCCCAAGTCGCCGCGCAGATGAAGCTGCCGCCGGGCTTCAAGGCCACCGTCTTCGCCGCCGAGCCGGACGTGCAGAATCCCATCGCGCTCGCGTGGGACGCGCGCGGGCGGCTCTGGGTGGCGGAGAATTACACTTACGCCGAGCGCACGCGGAAGTTCGAGCTGCGCCTGCGCGACCGCGTGCTCATCTTCGAGGACAAGGACGGCGACGGGCGCTTCGACTCGCGCAAGGTCTTCACCGACGACGTGCAGATGCTCACGAGCGTCGAGGTCGGGCGCGGCGGCGTGTGGCTGATGTGCCCGCCGCAGTTGCTCTTCATCCCGACTGCAAACGGTGGCGACACGCCGACGGGCCCCGCCGAGGTCGTGCTGGATGGCTTCACACCGCCCGCAGAGAACTACCACAACTACGCGAACGGCCTGCGCTTCGGCCCGGACGGCTGGCTCTACGGTCGCTGCGGCGCGTCGGCTCCCGGCGAGATTGGCGCGCCCAGCACGCCGAAGGACGCGCGCATTCCCCTGCGTGGCACCATCTGGCGCTATCACCCGACGCGGAAGGTCTTCGAGGCGCTAAGTTCCGGCTGCACGAACCCGTGGGGTCACGACTGGGACGCGCACGGCGAGTTGTTTTTCATCAACACGGTCAACGGCCACCTCTGGCACGGCATCACCGGCGCGCACTACGTCCGCCCGCACACGATTGACCCGAACCCGCGCACCTACGCGCTGATTGACCAGCACGCGGACCACTGGCACTTCGACACCGCGAGCGACTGGACGAAGTCCCGCGACGGCGCGGCGGACGCGCTGGGCGGCGGTCACGCGCACATCGGCATGATGATTTACCAGGGCGACAACTGGCCCGTCGAGTATCGCGGCCGGCTCTTCACGCTGAACATGCACGGCCGCCGCGTGAACCAGGAAATCCTCGAACGCAAGGGTTCCGGCTACGTTGGCAAGCACGGCCCGGACTTCCTCATCGCCACGGACAAATGGTTTCGTGGGATGGAACTCACCTACGGCCCGGACGGCGGCGTGTATGTGGCCGACTGGAGCGACACCGGCGAATGCCACGACAGCACCGGCGTCCACCGCACCAGCGGGCGGATATACAAGATCACCCACGGCGAGCCGAAGCGCCCCGCGAACACCGACCTGACAAAACTCTCCGTCCCCGAACTCGTCCGGCTGCACACCAACGCGAATGAGTGGTTTGCCCGCCAAGCACGGCTGCAATTGATCGAGCGTGCGAAAGTGAAGGACGAACTGGCCAGCGCCACGACTGAACTGCGCAAGCTGTTCGCGAACAGCAAGGAGGTTGTTCATCAGCTTCGTGTGCTCTGGTCGCTGCATGCCCTCGGGGCGGCGGATGAGGCCCTTCTCCTCGTCCAGCTCAACCATCCAGACGAACACCTCCGTGCCTGGGCCGTGCGTCTGCTCACAGACACCTGGCCCCTCGACACCGTCATGAGCGAGCGCCCCAAGAGCGCTGATCTCCGATCCGGCGCAGGTTCAGAGCCAGGCGGCAGTGTCCTCAAATTGCTCAATCAGACTGCGACGTCCGACTCCTCCGCCCTCGTTCGCCTCACGCTCGCCTCCGCGCTCCAACGCCTTCCGGTTTCTCAATACGAGCGTGCCAATCTTGCCTCCTGCCTTCTAAGCCACCAAGAGGACGCCACCGACCATAACTTACCGGCGCTCATCTGGTATGGTCTTATCCCCGTCGCCGACAGGCACCCGGATGCGCTGCTCTTTCTCACAGAACAATGCCGATTACCACTCACGCGCCGTCTTATTGCTCGCCGTCTTGCCGAAGATATCGAGAAGAACCCTTCTCCCGTGAATTTGTTGTTAGCGGTATCCGCTGGAAATTCGGAACTGTTCCAAACCGACATCCTCACAGGTTTAGGTGAAGGACTAGCGGGCTGGCGGAAGGCGAAAAAGCCAACCACATGGGACATCTTCTCCAAACGGATTGAACACACTACCAACACTGCCCTGCGCGACCGCGTGCGCGACCTCAGCGTCGTCTTCGGCGATGGTCGCGCGCTCGACGAGGTGAAGCGCGTCGCGCTCGCCAAGGACGGCGACATGAACGCACGCAAGGCCGCGCTGCAAACGCTCATCGAGAGCCGCCCGCCGGACCTGCGCGCGGTCTGCGAGCAGTTGCTCGGCGTGCGCTTCCTGAACACCGTGGCCGTGCGCGGCCTCGCGCAGTTCGATGACCCGGCCATCGGCGAGAAGCTCGCGAAGAGCTACCGCAGCTTCCACCCCAGCGAGCGCCCCGCCGTGATGGACACGCTGGTCTCACGCCCCGTCTTCGCCAAGGCGCTGCTGGCCGAGGTGGCCGCCGGCAGGTTGCCGCGTGTGGACGTGTCCGCCTTTCACGCGCGCCAGATTCGCAGCTTCAACGACGCAGCACTCAACGCGCAGTTGGCCAAGGCCTGGGGCGAGTTGCGCGAGGCGGCGGCGGACAAGAAGGCGCTCATTGCGAAGTTGAAAACCCAGCTCACGTCCGAGGTGCTCGCGAAGGCCGACAAGAGCGCGGGCCGGGCGCTCTTCACGCTCGCCTGCGCGAGTTGCCATCGTCTCTACGGCCAAGGCGGCGAGGTCGGCCCCGACCTGACCGGCTCGGGCCGCGACAATTTGGATTACCTGCTCGACAACATCGCCGACCCGAGCGCCGTGGTGAGCGCGGACTTCCGCATGACGGTGGCGGACCTGAAGGATGGCCGCACGCTCAACGCCCTCGTCGCCGCGCGCACCGAGCGCACGCTCACGCTCAAGACGATGACTGAGACCATCACCGTCCAACGCAGCGACGTGACGAGCCTCAAGGAATCGGCGCTCTCGCTCATGCCCGAGGGATTGCTCGAAGCGCTCACGCCCGAGCAGCAGCGCGACCTGATCGCCTACCTGATGCACAAGTCACAGGTGCCGCTGCCCAAGTGATCTGGTAGCAGCCGACGTGAAGAGGCTCTCCCCAGCCCAGGGCTGACGCATCAAAATAGTTCAGGTCGCTTTGAGCAGGCGGAGGAGGTAGTCGGGCTTGAGGGCAGCGTTGAGTTGTTTGCCCTTGGCCCCGCG
>WRPG01000079.1 GCA_009773355.1 Limisphaerales bacterium | reverse complement strand
ATGCGCGGCGGCGTGGCGGAGCGGCTCGCCCCAGCGCGCCTTGAACTCGCGCAGCGCGGCCAGCACCTCGGGGTTCTGCTTGAACCGCCACCGGGCCACGACCGCGTAGCCGCTCACGATGGCCGTGAGCCACGCGAGCGGCAGCCGCCGCAGCAGCCACTCCGTCGCCCGCACCGCCGCCAGCCACGGATGCTTTGCGAAGCCACCGGCCAGAATCAGCCCCTCGGCCCGGAAGGTCTGGGACTGCAACAGCGGCCACGCCACCTGCGATCCGAACGACTCCGCCAGCACCCACCCGTGTGCGATGCCCTGCTCGCGCAACTTCCCCTCCACGGCCGCCGCGTAATCCGCGAGCGACCACGTCACCGTGTTCGGATACGTGAACTCCACGAAGCGCACGCGCCCGGCCACCGCCAGCCGGAAGCGCGTCACCAGCAGCCAGTCGCCGTGCAGGCCGGGCAGGTAGATGAGCGTCGGCAGCGCGGCGTCGCCGTGGACGCGGATTTGGAGGTCATCGCTCATGCGCAGGTCAGACGCGGACAACCTGCCGGGGACGAGCCGCGCCGACAAGCCCGCCCCTTGCCAAACTCCGGCCCCCTCCCTATTTTCGCCGCCGAGATGACTCCCCGCCGTTGTCGCGATGAGTTCGCCCGCCCGGCGGTGGCGGACGAAGCGGCCACGCCCGAGGCCACGCCACCTCCGCTCACGCGGCTTGCCCATGTCAGATAGCCCTGCCGCGACTGTCAGCACCCCGCCGCCGCCGCACCGCGAAGAGCGCCTGCACGCCCTGGATAATCTCCGCGCCATCGCGATGCTGCTGGGCATCGTGCTGCACGCGGGGATTTCGTTCATGACGCTCAACTTCGGCTGGGCGGCGCGGGACGTGAGCCTGCATTGGAGCTTTGACCTGATGGTGGGGCTGATTCACGGGTTTCGGATGCAGTTGTTCTTTTTTCTCGCGGGCTTCTTCGGTCGGCTTTTGCACGAACGGCTTGGCGACGCCGGTTTTGCGAAGCAGCGGTTCAAGCGCATCGGGGTGCCGTTCCTCATCGGCCTGGTCACGCTCATGCCGCTGGTCGGCGTGCTGTGGGCCTGGGGATTGCGGCAGTTGAAGGCACAAGGCCAGACGCTCTTCAAGCCCGAGCAAAGGCTGGACTCCATCCCCACCGGGCACCTGTGGTTCCTGGAATACCTGCTGGTCTTCTATGCGCTCGCGCTGGTCGTCGTCTGGCTGGCGCGGCGGCTGCCCGCAAGTCGGTTCAGTGCGGGTGACCGCGCGTTCGACTGGCTCATGCGCTCGCCGCTGAAGGCCTTGGTGCTGGTGCCGCCCACCGTGCTGTGCCTGTGGCACGGGCCGATGTGGGGCGAGGTCGAGCAGGCCGGCGTGTCGTTCATTCCCAAGCTGCGCGCCGTCGCCTACTACGGGTTGTTCTTCGGCGTCGGCTGGTGGCTGCACCGGCGGCGGCACCAACTGGGCGAACTCGCGCGCCACCTCAAGAGCGGCTTCGCGTTCGCGCTGCTGGCCATGTTCATTCACGGCGTCATCTTCGCCACGCAGCCCAGGCCCGCCCAAGCCGACTACCTCACGCTCAAGGTCGCGAGCCTGTCCTGCGCCGCGCTCTACGCGTGGCTGATGACCTTCGCGGTGACGGGCTGGTTCCTGCGCTTCGCCGGACAGCACCAGCCGTGGGTGCGCTACCTCGCGGATGCCTCCTACTGGTGCTACCTCGTGCATCTGCCGCTGGTTCTTTGGCTGCAAGTCCTCGTGGCGAAATGGCCGCAGCACCCGTGGGTGAAGTTCACCGGCATCATGGTGGTGACGATGGCGCTGCTGCTCGCCAGCTATCACTGGTGCGTGCGTTACACCTGGATTGGCCGGCTGCTCAACGGGCCACGCGAAAAGCCGAAGACGGATTAGCCACAAGAGGGCGCAAAGAACACAAAGGACCGCACAAGAATTGTCCTCTTTGCGCTCTCTGCGCCCTTTCGTGGCAAAATCAGCCGCTACTTCAGGAACGGCCCGACCACTTCCTTCCAGATCGCGTAGCCCTTTTCGTTCATGTGCAGCTTGTCCGCCACGAAGATGTCCGGCTTGGGCAGGCCATCGGGGCCGAGCATGGCGTCGAAGACGTTGATGAACGCGAGCTGCGGGTCGGTCTTCGTGACCGCCTCGATGCGGCGGTTCGCCTCGCGCACCTGCTCGACCTGCTTCCAACGCGCCGGATTGCCCGCGATGGAAATGCACGCCACGCGCGTCCCCGGCAGCTTCTGCTTCACCAGCGCGATGAACTTCCTGAAGTCCGCCTCCACGCGCGCGGGCGGCTTGCCCGCGTTGATGTCGTTGCCGCCGGCGTAAAGCACGATGAGCCGCGGCCGGTGCGGCAGCACCGCACGGTCGAAATAGTTCACCGAGTCGAACAGCTCCGAGCCGCCAAAGCCCCGGTTCACCACCTTGTGCTCCGGGAAATCCTGCGCGAGCGACTTCCACCGCACGATGCTGGAGCTGCCGACGAAGACGACGCCACCCTTGGGCGGCGGGTTTGTCGCGTCGGCCCTGGCAAAGGCGTCCATCGCCCCCTGCCACTTGATGCACGAGGTGACCACGTCATAGCCCGCCTCGCTGAAGTGCAGCTTGTCCGCGACGAACAATTCGGCGCGCGGCTGGCCGTCGTCGCCGAGCAGGTGCGGGAAGAAGTTGATGAAGCCCAGCTTGCCATCGGCCTTCGCGTGGTCGGCGATGAGCTGGTTCGCCTTCTTTACCTGCTCCACCTCGTTCCAGCGCGCCGGCGACGTGGGGATCGAGAGGTAATTGATCTGCGTCTTCGGCAGCGCGGCGCGGACTTTCGTGACGAACGCCTGAAAGTCCTTCACCACCCGCTGCGGCGACTTGCCCGCGTGCAGGTCGTTGCCGCCGGCGTTCAGGTAAATCGTCTTCGGCGCGTAGGGGATGACCACGCGGTCGGCGAAGTGGAAGCAGTCGCTCAACTGCGAGCCGCCGAACCCGCGGTTGACGGGCTTCTGCTTCCCGAAGCGCTGCGGCAGCGACTTCCACAGCCGGATGTTCGACGCGCCGTAGAAGAGCGTGCCATCCTTCGGCGGCGCGTTGGTCTTGTCCTCCGCCTCGTAGGCCGCGATGGCCTTCTCGAAGCGTGCCGGGTCGGCGGCCTTCTCGGCACCAGGAGCGAACGGCAGCAGCAGCGACAACGTGGCGGCGAGGACGGCAAGGAAACGCAGGCGGTCGGGCACAACAACGGGCAGCTTCATGCTGGCGAGTTTCCGCACTCCCGTTAAAAGGGGGAAGCGCAAATATTCCCCGGCCTTCCAGGCCGCAGCAGGCTCAACAGCAGGAACAGGCAACCGAGATTCGAACCCTTCGGTCCACTCGTCGCCGCTGCGGGCGAGGACGCCCGCGCCCCGCGCCCGTGTGCGCTCGGGGCGGCTTGGAGATTCCCCTGAAAGAATCTCCGCTGGCCTTCGTCGCAGACTGAGTTATTTTGCCGCCATGTTGACCCTGCTCGGAAAACCCACGCGCACCTTCTGCGACGGGCAGTCGCGGCGGGACTTCCTGCGCATCGGCGCGCTGGGCTTCGGCGGCATGGCACTGCCGGACCTGCTGCGCGTCGAGGCGCAGGCGGGCATCCGCAAGTCGCACAAGGCCGTCATCAACATCTTCCTGCCCGGCGGGCCGCCGCATCAGGACATGTTCGACCTGAAGCTGGACGCGCCGCGCGAGATTCGCGGCGAGCTGCGGCCCATCGCCACCAACGTCCCCGGCATCCAAATCTCCGAGCTGCTCCCGCGGACCGCCGCCATCATGGACAAGCTCGTCCTCATCCGCTCCGTCGTGGGCGCGATTGACGACCACAATGCCTTCCAGTGCCAGACCGGCCGTCTCGCGCGCGGCGCGACCCAACCGCCCGGCGGCTGGCCCTCGCTCGGCTCCGTCCTCTCCAAGCTCCAAGGCCCCGTGGACAAATCCGTCCCGCCGTTCTTCGGCCTCGCGCCCAAAATGGGCGAGATGCGCTGGGCCGACGCGGGCAAACCCGGCTTCCTCGGCGTCGGCCACGCGCCCTTCAAGCCCTCCGGCACGGGCAAAGACGACATGGTTCTCGACGGCCTCACGCTCGACCGTCTCGACGACCGCAAGCGCCTGCTCACGAGCTTCGACCAGTTCCGGCGCGACGTGGACGGCAGCGGCCTGATGGACGGCCTCGACAGCTTCACGCAGCAAGCCTTCGGGATGCTCACCTCCAGCAAAGTCCTCGAAGCCCTCGACCTCGAAAAGGAAGACCCCAAGGTCCGCGCCCGCTACGGCAAGGGCGACCCGAAGAACCGCGACGACGGCGGCCCCAAGCTCATGGAGCACATGCTCATGGCCCGTCGCCTTGTCGAGGCCGGCGCGCGCTGCGTCACGCTCGCCTTCAGCCGCTGGGACCATCATGGCCGCATCTACGACGCGCTCCGACAAGACTGCCCATTGCTCGATCAGGGCTTCAGCGCGCTCATCGAAGACCTGCACCAGCGCGGTCTGGACCAGGACGTGACGGTCGTGCTCTGGGGCGAATTTGGCCGCACGCCCAAGATCAACAACCAGGCGGGCCGCGACCACTGGCCGCAAGTCTCCTGCGCCGTCCTTGCCGGCGGCGGGATGCGCACTGGCCAGGTCATCGGCGGCACCGACCGCATGGGCGGCGAGGCCAACGACCGTCCTGTCCACTTCGGCGAAATCTTCGCCACCCTCTACAACCGCGTCGGCCTCGAAGCCAACCAAGTCACGATCCCCGACCTCACCGGCCGCCCCCAATACCTCGTGGACGGCTGGGAGCCGCTCAAAGAAGTGATCTAACATGCTGACCATTCGCTCCAACTCCGCCGCACGTTTCTGTGACGGCGTGTCGCGGCGCGGCTTTCTGAAGATCGGCGGGCTGGGCTTGGGCGGACTGGCGCTGCCGCAGTTGCTGGAGGCCGAGGCGCGCGCGGGCATTCGCAAGTCGCACAAGGCGGTCATCATGATTTACCTGCCGGGCGGTCCGCCGCATCAGGACATGTATGACCTCAAGAACGACGCGCCCAGCGAGATTCGCGGGCCGTTCCGCGAGATTGCCACGAGCGTCCCCGGCATCCGCATCTCCGAGCATCTGCCGCGCATGGCCGCGATGATGGACAAGCTCGTGCCCATCCGCTCCATCGTCGGCGCGGAGGGCGGGCACGACAACTTCCAGTGCTTCACCGGACGCGGCACGCGCAACCAGCCGCCCGGCGGCTGGCCGATGTTCGGCTCGCTGATCTCCAAGCTGCAAGGCCCCGCCGACTCCGCGATCCCGCCGTTCGTCGGGCTGGAGAACAAGACGAAGCACCGGCCTTACAACATGGCGACGCCGGGCTTCCTCGGCGTGTCGCATCGCTCGTTCCAGACGGAGGGCGAGGGGAAGGCTGACTTGGTGTTGAATGACCTTTCCGTTGACCGCCTCGCTGATCGGAAGAACTTGCTCGCGGGCTTCGACCACTTCCGCCGCGACGTGGACGGCAGCGGCTTGATGGACGGGTTGGATGCGTTCCAGCAGCAGGCCTTCGGCGTGCTCACGTCGAGCAAGCTGGCTGCCGCGCTGGATTACACGAAGGAAGACCCGCGCACCATCGCGGCCTACGGCAAGGGCGATCCCGCGCTCCGGGGCGACGCCTCGCCGCGGCTCAACGAGCAGTTCCTCATCGCGCGCCGGCTCGTCGAGGCGGGCGCGCGGGCGGTGACGGTCTCGTTCGGCTTCTGGGATTACCACGGGCAGAACCACAAGATCGCGAAGCAGGACTTCCCGATGCTCGATCAGGCCGTGACCGCGCTGGTGCAAGACTTGCACGACCGGAGCCTCGACAAAGACGTGAGCGTGGTGGTCTGGGGCGAGTTCGGCCGCACGCCGACGATCAACAAGGACGCGGGCCGCGACCACTGGCCGCGCGTGTCGTGCGCGCTGCTCGCGTGCGGCGGGATGCGGACGGGCCAGGTCATCGGTGCGACGGACCGGCTCGGCGGCGAATGCATCGAGCGCCCCGTGCGCTTCGGCGATGTGTTTGCGACGCTCTACCAGAATCTCGGCATCACGACGGACACCACCGTGACCGATCTCACCGGCCGGCCCCAGTATGTGGTTGAGCCGGGCTGCGAGCCGATGCGGGAACTGGTGGGGTAGTTTTCTGACCACCAGCCACTCTCCAGCCGCCCGCTTTCGCCTTCTCAACCCCGCCGCCTCCGTTCATCCTGCGGCATGGACACACTGCTTTTCCCCGGCGGGAAATTTCTCGGCATCGAGTGGCACATCTGGAAGGTCGTCGGCTGGCTCGGCAACGCCGTGTTCTTCTCCCGCTTCGTCGTCCAGTGGTATGCCACCGAGAAGCGCAAGCAGGTCGTCGTGCCCTCGGCCTTCTGGTGGCTCAGTCTCACCGGCTCGCTGCTGCTGCTGGCCTACGCGCTCTTCTACCAGAAGGACTCCGTCTTCATCTTCGCCTACGCCTTCACCTGGATTCCTTACATCCGCAACCTCATCATCCACCGCCGCCACAAGAGCGCGCACATCCTCTGCCCCGACTGCGAGCTGAACTGCCCGCCGCAGTCAAACTATTGCCTGAACTGCGGCACGCCGCTGAAGATGAAGGAAAACGGCGGCGCGCCGACGGCTCAGGCGGGCTGAAAAACCAGGGCCGCCTGATTCCCCCAAAAGCCGGCTGAAACTGACAGCGCGGATTGGACGGCGGGGAAATCCCGGCTGGCGCGCAGCACATTCAACCTCACGGCCGGGTCAAGGGTGCTGCAATTCGTCGTGCCCGGCAGATGGCCCGTCTGAATCGCTTGGAGGCAAATCACCGCTTCCAACGCGGCGGACGCGCCAAGGCAGTGTCCGGTCACGGCCTTCGTCGAAGCGCACGGCACTCGCGCCGCCGCCTGGCCGAGTGCGAGGCGGAGCGCGTTCGCCTCCGCGAGGTCGTTGAGCAACGTGCCGGTCCCGTGGGCGTTGACGCAGCCGAGTTCAGCCGGTGCGACACCGGCCATCGCGAGCGACTCGGTGATGACACGGCTCAAGCTCGCGCCCGTCCGATCCATGCCCACGCGTTCGCCACCTTCCGCCGCCAGCGCCCAACCGGAGAGGCGGGCCAGCATCCGCGCACCGCGCCGCCGCGCGGAGGCCTGCGATTCCAAGATGAGGAAACTCGCGCCCTCGCCCAGCACGATGCCGTTGCGCGCCGCGTCGAAGGGCTTGCAGGTGAGCCGGGGATTCTCATCGTGGCCGAGGATGCCGGCGGCGTGAAGCTGCGCGATGACCAGCGGGTTTAACGGGGCTTCCGCTCCGCCCGCCATCGCCACGTCCACCGTGCCGAGGAGAATTTGCTGTGCCGCGAGCGCGATCGCCGCCGCGCCGGAAGCGCATGTGGCCGAGACGGTCAACGCCGGTCCATGTGCCGGGAAGGCCAGCGAGAGCATCCCGCTGACATTCGCCAACGAGCAGTGCGCCGCGTCGGACGGCCGTGCCGGCGGTTTGCAACCGTCGCGTTGGGGGTGAGCAGGCCGAATGGGATCCGAGCTGTCGCATGCCGCAGACGGCGGTTGCAAACCGCCGGCACAGGCCTCAACCAGCTTACCCACCGCGCCGCGCGACGTGCCGACGAAGACGCCGACGCGCTCTGGGGCGACGGGGTGCGTGTTCAGTTGCGCCGCGTGCCACGCCTCCGTGGCCGCCGCGTGCGCGAGTTGCGCGCTGCGGTCCAGCTTGCGCGTGAGGCGGGTCAACGGCGGAGTCGTCGCGCGGATGCCGACGACTTTCAGCCCGGCAGGTGACAGCTCCTCCGGCAGCCAGTCGGCCGGTGACTCGCCGCGCAGCACGGCTTGCCAGAGTTCGCCCGCGCTGGTTCCGGCTCCGCAGAAAGCCCCCATGCCCGTCACGACGACGGGGCATTCTCGGAGCAGGCGATGGAGCGGCGGGTTCACGCGCGGGGCGGACAGGTAGACCAAAGCGTTCTCTTTTGCACGCACTTCCGCGCCGCCTATGCCTGACCGGTGGGGCGAGGCTCCCGCCGAGCCGGCGTGAGCAACCTCATTCCAAACACATCCGCCCACGAAGCCGCCTCCGGCTCGGCAGGAGCCTCGCCCCACCGCGCGCCGGTTGGACACCGGCGCTCCGGCCTGCTACCAACGCGCGCCATGAACGCAACACAACGCCGCTTCGAGGGCGTCCTCGACCGTTACTTTGAAACCACGCTTGCCGAGAATCCCGTGTGGGCCAACTACGCCGGCCTGCGCGCGGGCGAAGGCCGGCTGGGCCGCGCCACGCTCGCGCAACTGCAACGGCAGGAAAAGCGCCGCCGCCAGACGCTTGCGGCGCTGGACGCGCTCAACCCGCGCGAGCTGACCAACGAGCAGCACCTCGACCGCCTCGCGCTACGGGCGATGCTGAACCGGGAGTGCGAGGACTTCGCGCGCGGCAAGCATGAGCTGGAGCCGGGCGCGCTCGATGCCGTGCTGAACCTGCTCCAGCACGAGTTGATGCGCAGCGATGACGAGCCGGCCCGGGCACGGAAGAACATCCTGGGCGTGCTGCGGGACACGCCACGCTTCCTCGCCGAAGACGCCGTCGTCGTGACGCGGCCCGAGCGCGTGTGGCGGAAGGTGATGCAGCAAACTTACGGTGGGGCAGGTGCGCTCTTTGATGCGGTGGACAAGTTTCTGGGCAAGCCAACGACTGCCGCAGCGCGCAAGGCAGCGAAGGGCTACCACGATGCGGTGATGAAGCGTCCGCTCGCACCGGAAGGCTCCTTCGCCATCGGCACTGAGGCGATGCAGCGGCGGGTGCGCGAGCAGGTCGGCTTGGACTACACGCTGGCTGAAATCGAATCGCTCGCGCTCAGCGAGGCGCGGCGTGTCGGCGGGTTGCTGGACGCGGCGTGCAAGCAGTTCGGCAAGGGGCGCTCGGTCGAGGAAATCATTGCCGAGGCGCGGGCGGCGTGGAACCCCGGCGCGGACCTGCCCGCCGTCTATCGCGTGGAGACCAAGAGGGTGGCGGATGGCTTTCGTGCGGCGAAGGCCGTGACCTTTCCGAAGGGTGACGAGCTGCAAGTCCGGCTCGTGCCGGAGTTCATGCGGCACCTGTATCCGACGGCGGCCTACTCGTCGCCGGGCGCGTTTGAGAAACGCCAGCGAGGAATTTTCTGGGTCAACGACCTGAGCCTCACGAAGACGACCGAGGCGGAGAAGCTCGCCGAGCGGCAGCAGCACTTCGGCCTGAGCCTCACCGCCGCGCACGAGGCGTATCCCGGCCATCATCTTCAGTTCGTCACGGCCAACCGCCACCCGCGCAAGTGGCGGCGGCTCTTCGCGCACGCCGTCTTCTACGAGGGCTGGACGCTCTGGTGCGAGCAGATGATGGTGGATCTGCGCATTGACCGCACGCCGTGGCTGCGCATCCAGCAGCTTCACGACGCGCTCTGGCGCGTGAACCGCATCCTGGTGGACCTCCGGCTCCAGACGGGCCGTTACAGCTACGAGCAGGCGGCGGCGCACCTGCGGAAGCACCTCGGCTTCACGAAGGCCCGCAGCGAGGCGGAGATCAACTGGTATTCCGCGTCGCCCACGGTGCCGATGAGCTACTGGCTCGGGCGGCTGGAAAACGAGCGATTGCGCGAGCGCCTCGTGGTGGGACGGGGCTGGAGCTTGCAGCAGTTCAACGACTGGCTCCTGAGCTTCGGCACGATTCCGCAGGCCTGGATTGAGCGGTATGGGCTGGAGTAAGCCGGTTTCGCCTTGCCAGAACCCGCCGTCGCTCATGCAAGGGGGAAGAGCCGCTTATACTTTTGCCAGTGCGTTGACGGTTCTGCCGCACGGCCCTTTAATCCGCTCTCGTCGGAAAAGCGGCTGTGCGTCAGCCGTCCCTGCAATGAACATCTTTGACCGAATCTGGAACTCCTCGTTGGGGAAGAAATACCTCATGGCGCTGACGGGGGCGGCCTTGTTCGTCTTCCTCATCGGCCATCTCCTCGGCAACCTGCAAATCTTCGGCCCGCCCGAGCTGATCAACGGCTACGCGCACTTCCTCAAGAGCAAGCCCGCGATGGTCTGGGGCGCGCGGCTCGGTCTGCTGGCGTGCGTGGCGCTGCACATCGCGTCGGCGGTGACGCTGGCGCAGCTCAACGCCACCGCACGGCCGCAAGCCTACGCGACCAAGGGCGCTTACGGCGCGAGCACGGCATCGCAATACATGCTGCCCACGGGCATCGTGATCGTCTCGTTCGTCGTCTATCACCTCGCGCACTTCACGGTGCTGCTGCCCGGCGTCAACGGGGTCGGCGATTTCTCCAACTTGAAGGCGACGCTCCATCACGAACAGGTGCCCGACGTTTACGGGATGATGGTGCTTGGGTTTGAAGTCGGGTGGGTGGTCTTGTTCTACCTCGTCGCCCAAGCGCTCTTGTTCATGCACCTCAATCACGGCTTGGCGGCGATGTTCCAGTCGCTCGGCTTCCGTGACCACGTCTGGTGGCCGCGCATCCAGTTCCTCGCCAGGGCTGCAAGCGTCGCGCTGCTCATCGGTTACTGCATCATCCCGTTGGCGATTTACCTGCGACTGGTCGGCCACGACTATGCAGAAATGATACGCTTCAAGCCCAAGGCGCAGACCGCTCCGCCCGCGCTCGTCGCGGCGCAGGGAAAGGAGGCCAAGTAACATGGCCACGCTGAATTCCAACATCCCGTCCGGTCCGCTCGCGGAGAAGTGGGAGCACCACAAGTTCTACACCAAGCTCATCAACCCGGCGAACAAGCGAAAATACAAAATCATCGTCGTGGGCGCGGGGCTGGCCGGCGCCAGCGCCTCCGCCACGCTCGCGGAGCTGGGCTACGACGTTCACAACTTCGTCTTCCACGATTCACCCCGGCGCGCGCACTCGGTCGCGGCGCAGGGCGGCATCAACGCGGCGAAGAATTACCAGAACGACGGCGACTCTGTGCATCGCCTCTTCTATGACACGATCAAGGGCGGCGACTTCCGCGCCCGCGAGGCGAACGTGCATCGCTTGGCCGAGGTGTCGGTCAACATCATTGACCAGTGCGCCGCGCAGGGCGTGCCCTTCGCCCGCGAATACGGCGGCCTGCTCGACAACCGGTCCTTCGGTGGGGCGCAGGTTTCCCGCACTTTCTACGCGCGCGGGCAGACGGGGCAGCAGTTGCTCCTCGGCGCTTACTCGGCACTCAACCGCAACATCGCCAATGGTGGCCTGAAGTCCTACACGCACGCCGAGATGCTCGACCTCGTGGTCGTGGACGGCCACGCGAAGGGCATCGTCGTCCGCAACCTCCAGACCGGCGAAATCACGCGCCACAACGGCGATGCGGTGGTGCTCGCGACCGGTGGCTACGGCAACACCTACAATCTCTCGACCTACGCGCGCGGCTCCAACGCCACCGCCATCTGGCGCGCCTACAAGCGCGGCGCCTGCATGGCCAACCCGTGCTACACGCAGATTCACCCGACGTGCATCCCGGTCAGCGGCGACTACCAGTCGAAGCTCACGCTGATGTCCGAATCGCTCCGCAATGACGGGCGCGTGTGGGTGCCGAAGCGCAAAGAGGATTGCGGCAAGAAGCCGGCGGACATCGCCGAGGGCGACCGCGATTACTACTTGGAGCGGATGTATTCCGCGTTCGGCAATCTCGCGCCGCGTGACATCGCCAGCCGCGCTGCGAAGACGGTCTGCGACGAGGGCCGCGGCGTCGGCGAGACCGGGCTGGGCGTTTACCTGGACTTCTCCGCCGCCATTCAGCGCTTAGGCGAAGGCAAGGTGCGCGAGCGCTACGGCAACTTGTTCGCGATGTATCAGGAAATCACGAACGAGAACGCGTATCAGACGCCGATGCGGATTTACCCCGCCGTGCATTACACGATGGGCGGCCTGTGGGTGGACTACAACCTGATGAGCAACGTCCCCGGCCTGTTCGTGCTGGGCGAGGCGAACTTCTCCGACCACGGCGCGAACCGCCTCGGTGCGAGCGCGCTGATGCAGGGCTTGAGCGACGGCTACTTCGTGCTGCCGGCGACGATTTCCGGCTACCTCGCCGGCCAGAATCCCGGCAAGCGCCCGACGACGGACAACGGGTCGTTCAAGGAGGCCGAGGAGAACGTGCAAACGATGACGAAGCGGTTGCTCGGCAATAAGGGGAAGCGCACGCCGGACAGCTTCCACAAGGAGCTGGGCAAGCTGATGTGGGAGCACTGCGGCATGGCGCGCAATGCGGCAAGCTTGGAGAAGGGCATCAAGGCCATCGGCAACCTGCGCGAGGCCTACTGGAATGAAGTGAACGTGCTGGGCGAGTCGAACGACTGGAACCAGTCGCTCGAACGCGCCGGGCGCATCGCCGACTTCATCGAACTCGGCGAACTCATGTGCCGCGACGCGCTGATGCGCGAAGAGAGCTGCGGCGGCCATTTCCGCGAGGAGTATCAATACACGCCCGACGACCCGGAGACGAAGCAGGGCCTCGTGAATCCGGGCGACGTGAAGCGCCGCGACGACCAGTTCGCCTTCGTGGCCGGCTGGGAATACGCGGGCGCGCCGGACAAGGCTCCGATCCTGAACAAGGAACCGCTCGTGTATGAGGAAGTGAAGATGAGCACGCGGAGCTACAAGTAAGCCGCAAACCCTCCAACGATTTAAGACGCGATGAAAGTTACGCTCAAAGTCTGGCGGCAGAAGAACCGCAACACTCCCGGCTCGTTCAAAACCTACGAGTCACCCGAGTTGAACGAAAACATGTCGTTCCTCGAAATGCTCGACGTGGTCAATGAGCAGCTCGCCAATCGCGGCGAGGAGCCGATTGCCTTCGACCACGACTGCCGCGAGGGCATCTGCGGCACCTGCTCGCTGGTCATTGATGGCAAGCCGCACGGCCCGCACAAGGGCATCGCGACCTGCCAGACCTACATGAGGAGCTTCAAGAACGGTGACGAGATTGTCGTCGAGCCGTTCCGCGCGAAGGCGTTCCCGCTCATCAAGGACTTGGTCTGCGACCGCAAGTCGTTTGACCGCATCCAGCAGGCGGGCGGCTTCATCACCGTCCGCACCGGCGCCGCGCCGGACGCGAACTCCATTCCCGTGCCGAAGCCCGACGCGGACCTGGCGATGGATGCCGCGCAGTGCATCGGCTGCGGCGCGTGCGTGGCCGCGTGCAAGAACGCCAGCGCGATGCTCTTCGTCTCGGCCAAAATCTCGCACCTCGGCCTCGTGCCGCAGGGCCAGCCGGAGCGTTACAAGCGCGCGAAGGCGATGGTGGACCAGATGGACGCGGAAGGTTTTGGAGCCTGCACTGTGACGGGTTCCTGCGAGGCGGTCTGCCCGAAGGAAATCTCCCTCGACTTCATCGCTCGGATGAACCGCGACTACGGCGTGGCCCTGCTCAAGGGCGACCCGAAGGCCATCAAGGGCGGCGGCGCGGGTTAGGCGAGGGCTTGCCAACTCCCCGTGGTCGCAACCTTCAGGTTGCGAACATCCCCACCAGACCGAAGCGCAGGCTGAAGCCAGCGACTACGCTGGCTTCACACCACCAACGCCTTCGCCCGCTTGCGCATCTCCTCGATGAGCGACAGCGCCACCGGAGGCAGATTCGGATGCCGCAGCACGGCGACGGTGATGGGCTTGAGGCCATCCACCGGCAGCACGCGCAGGCGCTTGTCCAGCGGTTTGCCGGGCACCGCGACGGAAAGTCCGATGCCGAAGCCGTTGGCGGCGTAGGTCTCCACGAGTTCCAGCGAGTTGACCTCCACGCCGGGCGGCCAGACCACGCCGCGCCGCGCGAGGCAGTCCGAGAAGTTCTTCGTGATGGTCTCGCTGGCTGGCGGGCTGATGAGCGTCTGGTCAATGCGGTCGCGCTTGAGCAGGTCGTCGAGGCTGGTGATCTTGAGCGCCTTCGGCACCAGCAGCACGATGGACAGTTGCAGCAGCGGCTCCGACTGCACGCCCAGCGGCGGCGTGCCGTCGAGCACGGTCACGGCGAGGTCCACCTCCTGGTCGGCCAGC
The DNA here is from genome assembly GCA_009773355.1 of Limisphaerales bacterium. Lineage (GTDB taxonomy): Bacteria > Verrucomicrobiota > Verrucomicrobiia > Limisphaerales > SXTU01 > SXTU01. Next base: position 9,171 of record WRPG01000079.1, on the reverse strand, counting down.
CACTTCTCGATTTGCGGCTGCACGCCCTCCCGCAAGAGCACTTTCAGCTTCGGGAACTTGGGCCGCAGCGTTTGCAGCATCTCGGGCAGATGATCGCGCAGGACGATGGAAGACGCGGCGAGGCGGACGACCTGGGTCGCGCCACCACGCACCTTCTCCTCAATGCCTTCCAGCCCGTCGAAGAACGGCTTGATGTAGGCGAACAACTCCTCGCCCGCGTGCGTGAGGGAGAAGGGCCGGCGCTGGAAGAGCGGCCCGCCGAGGTAATCCTCCAGCGCGAGAATCTGCCCGCTGATGGCCGGCTGCTGGATGCCGTAGGGCATGTTGCGCGCGGCGGCGCTGACGCCCTGGTGTTTGGCGACGTAATAGAACAGTTCGAGGTGGTGGATGTTCAACATGGCGTGGCTTGGTTGGGGAGAGTTGAAGGCAAGTCCGCCCGCCGCGCAAGCGCGCAAGCGGTAGGGCCGCGCTGCCGCGCGGCCTTTGAAACGATCCCTGTCCCGTCGCGGCCAGGAACTGACTACGTAGCCCCGGACGACCGGCAGGTCGTCCCTGCCAGCTCATTTCACCCGCGCCAGCAGCCACGGGAGCAGTTCGCCCGTAGCGATGCGCTCCTGCTTCCCATCGTCGCGGTGGCGGATGGTGACGGTGTCCTTCACGCCGGCCTGCGGGCCGTCCTTGATGCCCTCGAACGTCTCGAAATCCACCGTCACGCAGAACGGCGTGCCCGCCTCGTCCTGCCGCGCGTAGCGGCGGCCGATGGACCCGGCCTCGTCGTGGAAGGCCATCATGTGCCCGCGCAACGACTCGAAGATGGCCCGCGCCTTGGCGGCCAGCTCGGGCTTGTTCTTGAGCAGCGGCAGCACGGCCACCTTGATCGGGGCCACGCGCGGATGAAACTTCAGCACCACGCGCGTCTCGCTCTTGCCCTTCGCGTCGGTCTCGGTGACTTCGGTGAAGGCATTGGCGAGCAGCGCGAGGATGAGGCGGTCCACGCCGGCGGACGGCTCAATGACGTGCGGGATGTATTGGCCCTTGGCGAGGCCGTCGGCGTCTTCCTGCGCGGCGGCACCGGCCTCGGCGGCGGGCACGCCCATCTTGGTGAGATACTTGAGCCGGGCCGCATAATAGCGGTCCTTCAGCTCGGTCTGCTTCTCGGGCGGCAGCTTGCCGAAGGCGGTGCGCAACTCCTCGTCGAAGATGCCCATGGCCTTGCCCGAGCAGCGCTCGTGCTGCGAGAGGTCGTAGTCGCTGCGGGCGGCGATGCCTTCCAGCTCCTGCGTGCCGAAAGGGAACTTGAAGAGGATGTCCACGCAGGCGCGGGCGTAGTGCGCCAGCTCCTCGGGCTTCTGCCAATACTCCTCTAGCGTGGTGCGCGGCAGGCCGATGCCCTCGTAGAACTTGATGCGCTCCTCGACCCAGTATTTGTGCCAGACTTCCCAGCCCCAGTTTGGCTGGGGATCGTTCGGTGTCCCGGCTTTAGCCGGTTCCGCCGGGCCGCCTGAAGGCGAGACACCAAACGCCTCGGCGGCGCTCGCCACCTTCCCAGCGATGGCCTCGACGGCCTCGTCCGGCTTGATAAAGAACTCCAGTTCCATCTGCTCGAACTCGCGCGAGCGGAAGGTGTAGTTGCGCGGCGTGACCTCGTTGCGGAACGCCTTGCCCATCTGCGCGACGCCGAAGGGCACCTTCTGCCGCGACGTCTCGTGGACGTTCTTGAACTGCGCGAAGATGGCCTGCGCGGTCTCGGGACGCAGGTAAGCCACATCCGCCTCCGTGGCCGTGGGGCCGACGTAGGTCTTGAACATCAGGTTGAAGGGGACCGGCGGGGTCAGGAGAGAACCGTTCTCGGGGTTGAAGCGTTGGGCGAGTGGGTGGCCGAGTTCAATCTTTTCGGTCTGTTCTTCCTGTAGCTCTGTATTCTGGATTCCACGAAGCGCGTAGAACTGGGCAGCAACTTTTCGGGCGCTTTCTGGCGGCTTGCCCGGCTGCAACAGCACCGAAAATGGTTCCACGCTCAAAACGGATTTGTCTTTGCTCAGTTCAACATCCAGAGCTGCTGCCACATTGCGCATATTTGGATCCTCCGAAGCGCGCCACTGAGAAAGTTTGATGCTAATGCGGTTCCGATTCGCTCGGATGTCTTCGATTTGATTCGGAGCAGGGTTTGTATTGACCTTCTCAACCAGTCTTACAAGAAGCTCCAGATTTGCCCCGCCCTTGAAGTGATAGGCGACGCCCGTTTGCGGCTCCACTTGGTCCGCCCTGAACCGCTTCTTCGTCAGCAAGCAGTCGCACATCGGATCACTGAACGTGTCCACATGGCCGGACGCGCGCCAGATGGCCGGGTGCATGATGATGGTGGCTTCGAGGCCGACCACGTCGTCGCGCATCCGCGTCATGGTGGACCACCACAGCTCCTTCACGTTGCGCTTCAGCTCCGCGCCGAGCGGGCCGTAGTCCCAAAAGCCCTGGATGCCGCCGTAGATTTCCGAGGATTGAAAAATGAACCCGCGCCGCTTGCACAGCGACGTGATCTTCTCCATCAGCACATTCTCTTTCGGCTCGGCCATAGGGGGCGGAGTTTTCGGAAGCGCCGGGGCAAAGTCAAGGGAGGCAGGGGGCGCGCGGCGTTCACGCCGCTTCAGCGGACCGAGTCCACAGCCAGACGTTTTCCCAATGTCCGCTCGGACGCTGAAGCGGCCTGAAGGTCGCGCTCCGGAGCGCACGAGTTTTTGCTTGAAAGCCAGGGGCGGTGGGTAGCCAATGGCAGCGTCACTCAAAGCCCGTTTCCGTTCCATCTTTTGCTGGAGACATTGCTATGGTCAAAATACCTGTTCTGCGCTGGGGTCAGCCCTACGAAAGCCTCGACCACGACAAAGTCATCCACTTCGTCACCGGCGAGACGCTCGCCCAGGTGAGCCAGGCCAACCCCGGCCTGCTTGCCAAGGACATCCGCAAGGCGGCGCGCGCCCGCGAGGTGCTCCGCGAAATCCCCATCCGCCAGCTCGTCGAGATGATGAAGAAGGCGGCGGACCTCTACCGCGACGCCACGCTGCCGATGGGCGACGGCACGCAGTCGCCGGATGACTTCGCGCGCCAGCAGTCTGCGTCCACCGGCCTGCCGGAGCACATGTGCAAGTTCAACATGTCGAAAAACCACTTCGTGCTGTCGAACATGGACAAGATTCTCGACTGCCTCACGCGCGGGCTGCCGCTGGACATCCTCACGCGCGGCTATGGCGAAGAGGGCCGGGGCGTGGTGGTGAGTTATCAGGCGCAATCGCCCGTGCTCGGCCTCGTGCTGCCGTCGAACTCCCCCGGCGTCCACACGCTCTGGCTGCCGGTGATTCCCATGCAGGTCGGCCTGATCCTCAAGCCCGGCCCGCAGGAGCCGTGGACGCCCTACCGCATGGCCGCCGCGTTCTTCGCGGCCGGCGTGCCCAAGGAGTGCCTCAGCATTTACCCCGGCGGCGCGGACATGGGCGCGGAGGTCGTCGCCCGCGTGCCGCGCGTGAAGATTTTCGGCAGCACGGAAACGGTGAAGCGCTACCACGGCAACCCCTGCGTGCAGGTCCATGGCCCCGGCTTCAGCAAAATCATTCTCGGCGACGACTGCGTGGATGACTGGCCCAAGTATATTGACCTCATGGCCGACAGCGTTTACTTGAACAGCGGGCGCGGCTGCATCAACTGCTCCGGCGTCTGGGCCTCGCGCCACACGAAGGAAATCGCCGCCGCCCTCGCGGAAAAGATCGGCCCCATCCCCGTGCTGCCGCCGGAAGACCCGAAGGCCGCGCTCGCGCCCTTCACCGTGCCCGGCCAGGCGCAGGCCGTCCACGCCACCATCCTCGACAAGATGAAGGAGGACGGCGTGACGGACATGACCGCGAAGTTCGGCCCGCGCCTCGTCGAGAAGGAACGCTGCGCCTATTTGCGCCCGTGGGTCATCCACTGCGACTCGCCGGAGCGGAAGATCGCCAACACGGAATACATGTTCCCCTACGTCACCGTCGTGCAATGCCCGCAGGCGGACATGCTCGCCAAGATCGGCCAGACGCTCGTGTGCAGCGCCATCACGAATGACAAGGCGTGGAGCCAGCAGCTCATCGAGGCCACGCACATTGACCGCCTGAACATCGGGCCGATCCCGACCATCAAGCTCGACTGGCTCCAGCCGCACGAGGGCAACATCGTGGACTTCCTCTTCCGCGCCCGCGCCTTCCAGACCACGCCGGAGCGGCTCAAGAGTTGAGCGAAGGCCGCATGCGTTGGCGTGCCCATCCGTCAGGTCACGGCCACTCCGTCAGGCCGATCACCGGCAGCGCAAAACGGAACGTCGCAGTTTCCTCCGGTGTGCCGGCGGCTTTGAAAGCCTCGTAGATCTTGCGGGGCTTGTCCGGTGTGGCGATGGAGTCCGGCTTTCGCATCCAAAGACCGAGGTTCAGGCCGCCTTCGTGCCGGTGATCCACATGGCGGTGGAGGATGAGGGCATCAATGCCCGTGAGTGACTGGACCTTTTTCCAAGCGAAGCAATACGCCGCCGCCTGCCAGAGTTCGCCGTCCGGCTTGTCGGGACAGTGAAAGCCCTGCTCTGAGAGAATGATGCGGCGCGGCCGGCCCTGATACAGCAGGTCCGGGCGGCGGAAGTAGGCGTCCAGCACCTCGAGGTTTTTGAACGTGATCTTCGGTGTGTCCTCGCGGGGTGTGGGCTGCTGGTCCAGCCAGGTGCGCGGCTCAAAGAGGTTTTCAGGATACGGATGGTGCGCGAGATGCCAGTCGAAGTCCCCGCCCGCCTGCGCCAGCCGGTTGAAGTCGTCAATGAGTCCCCTGCCCTCGCACGAGCGGAGCGGGCCGCTGCGCATCACGCGGTCCCAGTAGTGCGTGAGCGAGAGATAGACGCGGGCGTGCGCGGAAGCCTTGCGGACGGCGGTGTGCGTCACGCGGACGGTGCGGAGGTAGTCGGCCACGACCTCGGCACGCGTGGCCGGGCCGAGGTTATACCATTCCCAGTGCGCGTTGACCTCGTTGCCGACGATGTAGCCCCAGACGCGGCCGTTCGTGGCGTTCGTGCCGGAGTAACGGTCGGCAAGAAACTCAATCGCGGCCTGATAGTGGCGCAGGCCGTCGGGCGTGACGGTGTTGAAGGCGGTGAGGCGGTTCGGCGGGGCCGGGTCGCACCGCGGGTGCCTCATGAACGCGTCCACCTCCGCGCGGCCGAGGTAGTGCAGCAGGATGAGGTTCACCACCACGCCCGCGTCGGACAGGCGCTTGACGGGCTGGGAGTCGAGGTAACGGCGGCTGAAGTAATAAGTTCGGCCGTCCATCTCCCATTTGAGCGAGTCGGGCTGCGGCTCGAGCTGAATCAGGCTGCCCAGCGGGAAGTTCAGCGTGCAGTGCCGGATGCCCAGCGTGAGCGCGTCGTCCACCATCTGGACTTGCAGGCCCTTCTTGCTCGCGGGTGCCGGGTGCGGCTCGCAGTTGCGCGAAAGGATGTCCAAGCCCTCGGCGAAACGAATTGCGCCCACCGCCTCGCGCGCCTCGCCCGCCACGCGCGCCGCGACGAAGCCGGAGTAAAGGCGGTCGCGCGCGCCATCGAAGCGCGGGAGGCGGACGGGAGCTGCGGAGATCATCTGTCGAACGACAACCTTCCCGGCACTGGCGTTCGTCTCGTAAGGTGCGATCTCGACGAGTCTCAAGCCAGAAGCGGGGGCATCAACATGGAGCACCAACTCCGTGGCGGTGACGGTGACTTTGCTGATGCCTGCGGCGCTGGCATGCGCACACGCGAGCAAGGCGAGGAGGCATGCGCGGAGCAACATGAAGTAAGAGGCTGGACCCGGGCAGAACTCAATCCAGCCGGCAATACGCCGCCAGCCCCTGCATCCCGCCCTCGCGGCCGAAGCCGCTTTCCTTGTAGCCGCCGAAGGGGCTGGCGGGGTCGAACTTGTTGTAGGTGTTCGCCCACACGACGCCGGCGCGGAGCTGGTTCACGAGCTTGAAAATCTTGCTGCCCTTGTCGGTCCACACGCCGGCGCTCAGGCCGTAGGGGGTGTTGTTCGCGCGCTCGAAGGCCTCCTCCGGCGTGCGGAAGGTCATCACGCTCAGCACGGGGCCGAAGATTTCCTCCTGCGCCACGCGATGGCTCATGGTCACGCCGGTGAGGAAGCAGGGCGGGAACCAATAACCCTTCGCCGGCAGCGCGCAACTGGACTGGTGCAGGTCCGCGCCCTCGTCCACGCCGCACTGGACCAGCTCGCGGATTTTGTCGAGCTGCGCGCGGGAGTTGATGGCGCCGATGTCGGTGTTCTTGTCGAGCGGGTTGCCGACGCGGAGGGTGGCGAGGCGGTCGCGGAGTTTCTTGATGACGGTCTTGTAGATGCCTTCCTGCACGAAGAGCCGCGAGCCGGCGCAGCAGACGTGGCCCTGGTTGAAGTAGATGGCGTTGATGATGCCTTCGATGGCCTGGTCAATGGGCGCGTCCTCGAAGACGATGTTCGCGGCCTTGCCACCGAGTTCGAGGGTGAGGCGAGGAGCGCGGACGCCTACGTCCGCGTGGCCGGGGAAATTGCTGCGGACGTGGGCGTCCGCGCTCCGTTGCGCGATGGCCTTCGCGATGGCCTTGCCCACCTCGGTGCTGCCGGTGAAGGCGATTTTGTCCACGTCGGGGTGGTTCACGAGCGCGCTGCCGGTCGCGCCCGCGCCGGTGACGATGTTCACGACGCCGTCGGGCAGGCCGGCCTCGGCGAAGATTTCCGCGAGGCGCAACGCGGTGAGGCTGGTGGTCTCGGCGGGCTTGAGGACGACGGTGTTGCCGCACGCGAGCGCGGGGGCGATCTTCCACGCGGCCATGAGCAGCGGGAAGTTCCACGGGATGATCTGCCCGGCGACGCCGAGCGGGCGCGGGGTCTTGCCGGGGAAGGCATACTTCAACTTGTCCGCCCAGCCCGCGTAGTAAAAGAAGTGCGCGGCGACCATCGGCAGGTCGAAGTCGCGGGATTCCTTGATGGGCTTGCCGCCGTCCATGGTTTCGAGCACGGCGAGTTCGCGGGCCTTCTCCTGGATGATGCGGGCGATGCGGTAGAGGTATTTGCCGCGCTCGCTGCCGGAGAGCTTGGACCAGACGTTTTCGTAGGCACCACGGGCGGCGCGCACGGCTTTGTCCACGTCCACCTCGTCGGCGGCGGCAATCTCGGTGAGCTGCTCCTCGGTGGCGGGGTTGATGGAGGGAAAGTATTTGCCCGAGTGCGGCGCGACGAACTGGCCGCCGATGAACAGCTCGTGGCGCGGGGCGACGGGGATGTATTTGAAGTCCTCGGGCGCGGGCGCGTAGTCCCACTTGGAGCCGAAGTTGAGCCGGCGGTCCTTCGCGGGCACGGGCTTGGGCGCGTGGGGCACGACGCGGGCGGACACGGGCGCGGTCTTCCTGGGCAGTTGTGCCATCGCGCGGGAGATGAGGGAGGGAGAACGGCGGGCGGCGGGCTTGCGTTTGGGCGCGGCTTTCACGGGCCGGAGGCTAGCAAAGGTCCGCAGGGTTGCCAGCACTTAGCCTCGGCAGGCAACGGTTGCGGAATGCTCAACGCGCCGGCCTGCGCAAAGCGGCCAAATCCCAGAAGCGGATTTTCCCGTCCGCGCAGACGGCGATGGCAAGCGTGCTGTCGCGGCTGAAGACCACCGGTGACGCGAGGCGGTCCTGCGCCACGGCCACCGGCTGGCGCTTCCGAACATCACAGATAATCAGCGGGCCAGGCCGGCCCACGGCAGCGATGAATGCTCCGTCCGGAGACCACGCCACACTGGAGAGGCTGTTCATCATCATGTGTTCGTTCGCCCAGGCTGGCACGACGACCTCAAGCTCACGCGTGAGCGTATCGTAGATTCGGACCTGCCAGGCGCGGTCGTCCACGGCCGCCAGGTGGAGGCTGTCCGGCGAGAAGGCGATGCTCGGATTGCAACGGTATTTCAGCGGCAGACTGGCCACCGGGGTTCCGTCGGGTCGCCAGAGCCGTATCTCGCTTTGGTTGTGGTCGCCGACGGAAGCGATAAGCCGCCCATCCGGAGACCAGGCCACTTGACGCACTTGAGTGTCATGGGTGCCGATGGGCAGCGTGCCCGGCCCGGCTTCGGTGTAGAGACGCAATTCCTTTCCCCATGCAACAACGAAGAAACGGCCATCGGGTGACAAGGCTGAAGGCCCGGGCCGCAAGCCGCCTGAGTAAGAGATTCCGACTTTGCGATCCGGCTGGCGATAGCTCCACTGCTCGGCTCCGGTGGCCACATCATGCACCGAGAGCTGGAAGGTGAACGCGCAGCCGATGCGTTTGCCCGTCCCGTCGAAGCTCAGTTGCATCGGGTGACGCGGGTTGAGATACGCCGCCGGCCCGGCTTCGGTCACGCGCGCCTTCTCCTCGCGAGTGCGCCAATTCCACGCGATGAGGCGCTTGGTGGCGAGCAGCAGGCAATCCGGATCCGGGCTGGCCGCCAGCGACCAGACTTCGCCGGGTGCGTTGACTTCATGCTTCACAGCGAGTGTATCCACGATGAAGTGGAAGCCGGAATGGCAAAGCAGATAAAGGTCAACCACCTCGCGCGGCGGGCTGGCTCGGTCGTAAACACGCGTCAGGGTGTTGGTCCCCACCCGCCAAGTGACGGTCAATCTGCGTTCTTCATTTGGCGGCGTGGCATCCGGTGGCAGTCGCTGCAACAAGCCGGCAAGCTCAGTCATTTCATTGGTGTTTAGGACACTGCCACCACCGCCCCTGACGCCCAAAGAACGATAGACTTGATCCCAACGCGCTCCGTCCAGGTTCACCACCATGCGATAGCCGATCCCGTTTCTGCCCATCCAAGTGCTGGCTACGAATTCGTTGGCGTGGAGAGTTCGCGTCAAACTGGCAGGCAGGTGCGATCGCGAAAATGGATTGTTGGGAGCTGGTTGAGGGATCGGCTCCGCCGGCTGGCCGCTGCTCGCAAAAATGACCGTCATCAGCAGCGTCCGCAGGAAGCCAGGCGGGGTGTTCATGAGGGAAGCGTGGGCCAGCGTGTCCTGTCTGGCAATACGGCGAACTGCTTGTGTCGCGTAGTTTTCAAAGCAGGACATTTTTGTAGTTAGCAAAGCAGGACAGTTTCAACGTGGTCGATCGGTGAAGAGGAGCGTGGGTTTTTGCTGGG